>NZ_JABUEE010000008.1:0-323007 GCF_019836105.1 Rhodococcus sp. BP-316
GATCATTCTGCGGCCGAAATACGTCGACGAGACCCTGAGCTTCTATCGGGACCGGTTGCGGCTCGCCGTGACCCGCCACCTCGATCAGCGACTGCCCCGCGAAGAACACCACGCCACCGGGATACTCGCGGAAGATGCCGAGCCGCAACCGGTCCCGATAGAAGCTCAGGGTCTCGTCGACGTATTTCGGCCGCAGAATGATCCGGCTCGCCAGCACCTCCATCGTCGGTCGCCTCTCAGAAGTACCAGGGGTAGGGAGACCAGTCCGGCTCACGCTTCTCGAGGAACGAGTCGCGACCCTCCACGGCCTCGTCGGTCATGTAGGCCAACCGCGTCGCCTCGCCCGCGAACAGCTGCTGCCCCACCAGCCCGTCGTCCTGAAGATTGAACGCGTACTTGAGCATTCGCTGCGCCTGCGGGGACTTGCCGTTGATCGTGCGCCCCCACTCGATGGCGACGGTCTCGAGGTCGGCGTGATCGACCACCTTGTTCACAGCACCCATCCGGTGCATGTCCTCGGCGGTGTAGGTGTCACCGAGGAAGAAGATCTCGCGAGCGAACTTCTGCCCCACCATCTTCGCCAGGTACGCGCTGCCGTATCCGCCGTCGAAGCTGCCCACGTCGGCGTCGGTCTGCTTGAAGCGAGCGTGTTCCCGGCTCGCCAGAGTCAGGTCGCAGACCACGTGCAGGCTGTGTCCGCCGCCCGCGGCCCACCCGTTGACGAGGCAGATCACGACCTTGGGCATCGTGCGGATCAGGCGCTGCACCTCGAGGATGTGCAGGCGTCCCGCGCGCGCCCGGTCCACGGTCTCGGCCGTGTCGCCGCTGGCGTACTGGTAGCCGGACCGCCCCCGGATGCGCTGGTCGCCGCCGGAACAGAAGGCCCACCCGCCGTCCTTCTCGCTGGGCCCGTTGCCCGTGAGGAGGACGGCGCCGACGTCGGAGGTCATCCGGGCGTGGTCGAGCGTGCGGTACAGCTCGTCGACGGTGCCGGGGCGGAAGGCGTTGCGTACCTCGGGGCGATCGAACGCGATGCGCACGGTGCCGTCGGTGACGTGGCGGTGGTACGTGATGTCCACCAGGTCCTCGAAGCCGGGGACCGCGGTCCACTGCTCGGGCTGGAACGGCGAGGTCTGATCGGTCACCCTCGACAGCCTAACGACGGACCGAATCGGACTCCGCGTTACCGTCGTCCGATGACCGACGATTCCCCCCACGGCGGATTCCCGAAGTTCACCAGGGCCACGCCGCCGCCGGACTACGGCCGGTTGATCGAGGCGTTGCGCACCGTCCAGGACCTCGCGGTGTCCACGGACCTGCCGGACGACCAGCTCGCCCTGGCCGCCGACCAGGCGGAGAAACTCGCCGCGACCATGGCGCCGTACGTGGTGCCGGAGGGTCTGTCACCGGCGGGCCGCGCGCTGGAGCTCCCGGGCCGCGGCAGTCTGCTGATGCTGCCGTGGACCATCGAGAAGTACGGCGCCGAGGGCGTGCGGTCCACCGGTGTGTTCCGCCGGTTCCATCTCGGCGGCAACGGCGCAGCCCACGGCGGCACGCTGCCGTTGCTGTTCGACGACCTCTTCGGGCTGATCCAGCACGCGTACGGTCGCCCGATCAGCCGCACCGCTTTCCTGCACATCGACTACCGCGCCGTGACCCCGTTGAACGAGCAGCTCGTCGCCGAGGGGCACGTGACGAAGGTCGAGGGTCGCAAGACGTTCATCGAGGCCCGGTTGACCAAGCAGGACGGCACGCTCGTCGCCGAGAGCAACGCCCTCATGGTGCAGTTGCTCCCCGGCCAGCAGTGACGGCGGCACCCGCTCCCGGGCTCGACGAGATCGTCGCGTCGGCCCACGTGCTGTCGCTGCCCATGCGCACCCGGTTCCGCGGCATCACGACGCGGGAGGTACTGGTGTTCTCCGGACCCGCCGGATGGGGCGAGTTCGGCGCCTTCCCCGAGTACGACGACGCCGAGGCGTCGGCGTGGCTGCGTGCCGGCATCGAGATGGCCTGGCAGGGCGCGCCCGATCCGGTGCGGGACCACGTCGAGGTCAACGCCACCGTGCCCGCGGTGCCCGCCGCCGAGGTGCCCGCCGTGCTCGCGCGCTATCCCGGCGCGCGCACGGCGAAGGTCAAGGTCGCCGAGAAGGGCCAGACCCTCGACGACGACGTCGCACGAGTCGAGGCGGTCCGGGCGCTCGTCCCCACCGTGCGTGTCGACGCCAACGGGGGCTGGACGGTCGACGAGGCCGAGACGGCCCTGCGCGCCCTCACCGAGAACGGTGACCTCGAGTACGCGGAGCAGCCCTGCGCGACGGTCGAGGAACTCGCCGAGGTGCGCAGACGCGTGCGCGGAGTGTCGATCGCCGCCGACGAGAGCATCCGGCGAGCCGAGGATCCGCTGCGCGTGGTGCGGGCCGGGGCCGCCGACGTGGCCGTCGTCAAGGTGCCGCCGCTGGGCGGGGTGCGGGCGGTGCTGCGGCTCGCCGAGGAGTTGGCGCAGTACGGCGTCCCCGTGGTCGTGTCGAGCGCCCTCGACTCGGCGATCGGCATGTCGGCGGGACTCGCTGCGGCGGCGGCCCTGCCGTCGAGTGCCGCGTGCGGCCTGGGCACCGGCGCACTGTTCGTCACCGACGTCGCCGAGCCGCGAGCACTCGTCGACGGTCGGCTGCGGGTCGACACCGTCGTCCCCGATGCGGATCGACTCCGCGAGCTCGCCGCCCCGGACGATCGGCGGGCGTGGTGGCTGGAGCGTCTCGCCCGGTGCCATCCCCTCGCTCTGTTGTAGGGTCGCGCCGACCAGAAACCTTCTCCGAGAACGGCGTTTGCGCCCGACTCCAAACGACAGGATTGTTTTCCGTGGCATCACTGCAGACCACCCTCCTCGACGAGAACACCGCACCGGCCGTGCGCGCGGACGTCCGCGCGCTGATCGACGCCGAGGTCTCCGACAAGAAGGGCGCCTCCGGCCTGGCGGTCAAGGGCGGATACGGCGCCGTGAAGAAGGTGAGCCCCAGCGTCGTCGACGACGCGGTCGCCAAGCTGTGGCCGAGCTTCGTCGAGAAGCTCGACCCGTTCTGGCAGCGGTACCAGGCCGCGCCGACCGGCACGTTCGGTGAGTTCCTCGCCGCGAACGGTGACGAGGCGTCCGACGCGCTGCTGTCCGTCACCGACGCGCGCATCGACGAGACCAGCAAGTCGACCATCAAGAAGGCGTACTCCTCGCTCCGCCCCTCGGCGAAGAAGAACGTCACCGAGGCTCTCCCGCGCGTCGGCGCCCTGGTGCAGAAGTACGCAGCCTGACCCCTGTGCGCCTTTCGCGTATCCCCGGATGCGCGAAAGGCGCACGGACGGCCGGATCGTCGATCATGGAGCCATGACTCCACGCAACGATCTCGCAGCCCTCACCAGTGGACGCAACTTCTGGAGCACCGAGCAGCAGGACGGGCTCCCGGCGATCACGCTGACCGACGGCCCGCACGGCGTGCGGATGCAGGCGAGCGACAGCGACATGTTCTCCGGACGACCCGCGACGTGCTTCCCGCCGGCCACCGCCACCGCGAGTACCTGGGATCCCGACCTGCTGCGGCGGATGGGAGAGGCGCTGGCCACCGAGGCCCGGTCGATGGACGTGTCCGTCCTGCTGGGCCCCGGCATCAACATCAAGCGCAGCCCGCTCGGCGGCCGCAACTTCGAGTACTTCTCGGAGGACCCGTTGCTCACGGGCACGCTCGCCGCCGCCTACGTGCAGGGCGTGCAGAGCCGGGGCGTCGGCACCTCGCTCAAGCACTTCGCGGTCAACAGCCAGGAGACCGACCGCATGCGCGTGAGCGCCGAGGTGGACGAACGCACCCTGCGCGAGATCTACCTCCGGGCGTTCCAGCGTGTGGTGGAGCAGGCGCAGCCGTGGACCGTCATGTGCTCCTACAACCGCATCAACGGCGTCCACGCCTCGCGGAACCGGTGGCTCCTGACGGACGTGCTGCGCGGCGAGTGGGGTTTCGAGGGCGCCGTCGTGTCCGACTGGGGCGCCGTCGTGGACCGGGTCGACTCGATCGCCGCGGGCCTCGACCTGACGATGCCCGGACCCGACGCTGCCGGTGACCAGCGGGTCGCCGACGCGGCGGAGTCCGGTGCGCTCGATCCGGGCGCTCTCGAGACGGCGGCGGCGCGCGTACGCGCACTGGTCGAGCGCGCGCAGGACGCGAGCGGTTCCGTGGACGTCGATCACGATGCCCACCATGCGCTGGCCCGAGAGATCGCGAGTCGGGCGATCGTCCTGCTGAAGAACGACGGTCTGCTGCCGCTCGAGCCGGGTTCCGGATCGATCGCCGTGCTCGGCGAGATTGCCCGCACCCCGCGCTACCAGGGCGGCGGTAGTTCGCAGATCACCCCGACCCGGTTGGACGACGCGCTGTCGGCGATCACCGCTGCCGCGCAGGGCGAGGTGGCGTTCGCGCCCGGGTACGACGCCGACCACGCGTCGACCGAGGAGACCGACGCCGACGACGGACTGCTGAACGAGGCCGTCGAGCTCGCTCGCACGCACGACATCGCCCTCGTCTTCGTCGGCAACGACCCCGAGACCGAGGGCATGGACCGCACCACGCTGGCGCTGCCGGAAGGCCATCTGGCCCTGGTCGAGCGAGTGCGCGCGGTGAACGAGAACACCGTGGTGGTGCTGTCGAACGGCGGCGTGGTCCTGACGTCTCCGTGGGACACCGAGGTCCCCGCGATCCTCGAGACGTGGCTGCTGGGACAGGCCGGCGGCGGAGCTATCGCCGACGTGCTGTTCGGCGTCGTGAACCCGTCGGGACGGCTCGCCGAGACCGTTCCGCTCCGGCTCGAGGACCACCCGTCCTACCTGGACTTCCCCGGTGAGCACGGGGTCGTCCGCTACGGCGAGGGCATCCACGTGGGCTACCGCGGCTTCGATGCGCGCGAGACCGACGTGTCGTACCCCTTCGGGTGGGGCCTGTCGTACACGACGTTCGAGTACGGCGACGTGACCGCGACGGTGGGGGAGCACGGCATCGACGTCACGGTGCCGGTGACCAACACCGGGGACCGGGACGGCCGGGAGGTCGTGCAGATCTACGTGTCCGCGCCCGACGAGGACGCGCACCGTGTTCCGCGTGAGCTCGCGGCGTTCGAGTCGGTCGAGATCGCCGCGGGTGCGACCGAGACCGTGACTCTCACCGTCCGGCGTGCCGACCTGGCGTACTGGGACACCCGGGTGTCGTCCTGGATCGTGGCGCCGGGCGAGTACGTCGTGGCCGCGGCGGCATCGTCGCGCGATCTCCGGAGCGTCGCGATCGTCTCCGTGACGGGCGACGACGTCCGCCTGCCGTTGACGGCCGAGTCGACCGTCACCGAGTGGCTGGACGATCCGCGCGGCGGTGACCTGCTGCGGGCGGCCATCGAGGACGGCGACGGACCGTCGGTGGCACAGGCGATGATGGGCAATCCGGAGACGGCAGTCTTCCTGTCGAGCGTCCCGCTCGCCCGCATGGTGGCCTTCGGCGACGGAACCCTGACACCCGATGTCGTCGCGCGGCTCGTGCAGGACGCGAACGGCTAACCGCGCCCGCGTGCCCGGGTGAACAGCGGGACCACCAGCAGCATCATGAACACCCGGAGCACCTGGGCCGCCACGACGAAGGTCACGTTCACGCTGCTCGCCGCCGCCAGCGCGAGCACCGCGTAGATACCGCCCGGCGTCGTGGCGAGGTAGGCCTCGTACGGGGTGATACCGGTGGTGCCCACCAGGATCAGGCCGAGCAGCGCGCAGCCCACCGCGATGGCGATGATCAGCAGTACTGCCCACGGGATGATGCGGCCGATGGACTTCAGGCTGTCGAGGGTGAACTGCAGGCCTGCCTGCCACCCGATGACGATGTAGACGAGCTGGAGCGCCAGGATCGGCACGCCGGCGTCGCCCGTCCACCCCAGCAGGTCCGCGGCACCGGAGATCAGCAGCGGTCCGAGCAGGGCGGGTGCGGGCAGGCGGATCAGTCGGCCCAGCGGGATGCCCACCAGCAGGCACACCGCGATGAAGAGCGCGTCCGTCCAGAGCGGGGCGGAGGCGGTGTCGAGTGATCCGCCCTGTCCGGTGTCCGCCGAGAAGACCACCGTGGCGACGAACGGTAGCGACGCGGTGACCAGCAGCACCCGGACGTACTGCACCACGGCGACCACCCGCTCGTCGCCGCCCAGATCACGGGCGATCGCGACCATGCCGGACGCACCCCCGGCCACGAGTGCGAGGGCGCCGGTGGTGGCGTCGAGGTCACGATGCAGTCCGAGGAGAGCGCCGGCCGCGATGGACAGCACCAGGGTGCCGAGCGAGACGACCACCACCCAGATCCAGTCGGACCCCAGCGAGGACATCGTGTCCCGATCGAGCAGGGTGCCGATCTCGACGCCGAGCACGGCCTGCGCGCCCATCGACATCGGCCGGGGAACCTTGCCGGGACCTCTGTTGCACAACGCGAACACCGTCGCGACGGCGAGCGCGACGAACAGTGCCGCCGACGGCACCCCGACGCGATCCGCCAGCACGGCCACGACGGCCGTGACCAGCGCCAGTGCCACCCAGCGGGCAGCGCGGGACCGGTCGACGGCCGGACTCAAGGCCTGTCGGGGCGCTGGATTCGTCGCACGGCCGGGGGCATGCCCCACTCGTCGCGGCCGAGCCGGCTCAGCGGTGCGAGGGCGCCGAAGTCGGGCAACCCGTCCTCCGCGAGGAACTCCGGACGCACGGTGATCATCGTGACCGCGCCCATGACGACGAACGAGTTGCCCACCTCGACCACCTGATGGAGCGTCGCCTCGATCGAGAGCGGGGACGCGACGACGCGCGGCGGGCGGACGGTCTCACTGGGCTCGCTCTCGAGGTCGACCGCGGTGTACTCGCTCACCGAGGCGTCGTAGTTCGCGGACGTCTGATTGATCTGCTCGAACAACGACTCGGTGGCGAGGTTGACGACGAACTCGCCCGTCTCCTCGATGTTCCGCAGGCTGTCCTTGCGGCCGACCGACGTGAACTGCACCACGGCGGGTGCGCTGGAGGAGACGGAGAAGAAGCTGTACGGCGCCAGGTTCGGTACGCCGTCCGCGGAGACCGTCGACACCCACGCGATGGGTCTGGGCACCACTGACGTGGTGAGAAGCTTGTAGTAGTCGCCGGCGTCCATGGTCTGCGGATCGAAGTGTGTGCGCACCGGTTCATCGTGCCAGGGCCACGCGCGCCCTGGAGGCCGGCCGATCATTCAGGCAGGTCCGGCATCTGTGACACTCTGAAATGGTGAATCCGTCCACCTCTCAAGCCGCCGTCGTCGTCGACGAGATGATCCGCGGCGGCGTCCAGGACGTCGTGCTGTGCCCCGGATCGCGTAACGCGCCGCTCGCGTTCGCGCTCGAGGCCGCCGACCGCGCCGGTCGCGTCCGCTTGCACATGCGCATCGACGAGCGCACCGCCGGCTTCCTCGCCATCGGACTGGCCGTGTCCGGCCGCCGACCCGTTCCTGTCGTGATGACGTCCGGCACCGCCGTCGCCAATCTCGGACCCGCCGTGCTCGAGGCCAACTACGCCCGCATTCCGCTGGTCGTGCTCAGCGCCAACCGCCCCTACGAGATGCTCGGCACCGGCGCCAACCAGACGGTCGAGCAACTCGGCCTGTTCGCGGGTCAGGTGCGCGCGACCATCAGCCTCGGTCTCGCCGAGGAGTCCGACCAGGTCAACAGCCAGTGGCGGTCGGCCGTGTGCCGCGTCCTGGCTGCCGCACGCGGTACGCGCTCGGGCAACGCCGGCCCGGTCCACTTCGACATGCCGCTGCGCGAGCCCCTCACGCCCGACCTGGCCGACTCCCGCCCCGCCCCGGAGGGACGTCCCGACGGCTCCCCGTGGACCACCACGCAGTACGCGACGCTCGACGTTCCGGTGGACCTGGACCTCTCGGTGGACACCGTCGTCATCTCCGGACACGGCGCCGCCTATCGGCCGGAACTCGCCGGGCTGCCGACGGTCGCCGAGCCGACCGCGCCCCTGCACGGCCACCCGCTCAACCCGCTCGCGCTCGGTGCGCTGTCGCCGCGCCAGGCCATCATCACCGGGCGCCCCACGCTGCATCGTCAGGTCTCGAAGGTGCTGGCCGATCCGGCCGTCTCCGTCATCGCTCTCACCACCGGACCCCGCTGGCCCGACGTCTCGGGCAACGTCGTGGCGACCGGAACGCGCGCGCTGGTCACCGGGACACCGTCACCCGAGTGGCTGCGTCGCTGTGCCGACGCCTCGGAGTCGGCCGATGCCGCGGTCCGCGGGCAGCTCGACTCGCTCTCGATTCCAACGGGTCTGCACGTCGCCGCCGCCGTGTCGTCGGCACGTCGGCCGGGTGACCTGCTCGTGCTCGGCGCCTCCAACCCGGTGCGCGACATGGCACTGGTCGGCTACCCGGCGGAGGACGTCCGGGTGCTGTCCAATCGCGGTGTGGCGGGCATCGACGGCACCGTCTCCACCGCGGTGGGCGCTGCGCTGGCACACGACGGCCGCACCATCGCGTTGATGGGGGACCTGACGTTCCTGCACGACGCGTCCGGACTGCTCATCGGCACCGGGGAGCCCCGACCGCGGGACCTCACCATCGTCGTCGCGAACGACGACGGTGGCGGCATCTTCGAACTGCTCGAGCAGGGTGATCCCCAGTACGCGGGCGTCTTCGAGCGCGTGTTCGGCACTCCGCACGGCATGGACCTCGCGGCGCTGTGTGCCGCCTACCGGATCCCGCACCGGCGGGTCGATCCCGACGAGCTCGCGAAGCTGCTCACGGGTCACGCCGAGGGCACCCGGGTGCTCGAGGTGACCACCGATCGGTCCGGCCTACGCGATCTGCACGCCTCGATCCGCGCTGCCCTCTAGGCCCTGTCGGCGAGGTACTCCCGTGCCTGCTTGCTCTCGGAGTGCACCATCTTGCCGATCATCTCGGTGACCATGCCCTCGATCTTGCCGCCGACGAACGGGACCTTCACCTCGGCCGTCCCCTTCAGGGTCAGGCGCGATCCGGTGCCGTGAGGCACCAGTTCGAACGTTCCGCGCACCTTCGAGGTCAAGCCCGTCGATCCGCCTTCGAGCGTGCCGTTCGCACGGTCGCCTTCGAGCGGTCCCCAGCTGTCCTTGCGCGTGATCACCAGGTCGCCGCGAATCACCTTCCGGACGAACCCCGGCAGCACGGACGCGCCGACCCCCTCGGAGATCACCACGTCGAAGCCGCCGTCGGGCCGGTGCGAGTACTCCACGCTGGCCCGGTCGGAGACCTCCTTGGTTCGCTTGTCCCACAACGCTTCGTCCGTCAAGGCGGAGTGCGCCTGCGCCGGTGTCACGTCGAAGTCCTCGGTGTAACTGAATTTCCGCCCCATGGCGGGAGACGTTACTCGGCGTACCGCTGCCGACGTCCTGCGTGGTGCGGTCGCTAGCCTGTCCTGGTGAACCCCGTCGTCCCGAGTCCGGCCGGTGCCGAGATGTCCGGTGGCGACACGCCTGCTGTCGAGAACTCCGAGGCTGACGGGGCCCAGGTGCGGCGCCGCTCGCGCGTTCCCACCGTTCTCCTGGTGATCGCCACCGTCGTCTCGGTGCTCGCGGTCCTGTTGGTCCTCGCGGCGTGGCGCAACGACCACACCATCTCCTCGGACGAGGGCGTCGCCACGGCCGAGGTGCTGTCGGCCGGACGTCTGCGCTCGGCGGTGAGCTTCGTGACTCCCGACGGCGAGATGCACAATCCCAAGCTCGGAGTGCTGTACCCGACCAACCTCGTCGCCGGTCAGCGCATCGACGTCGAGTACTCCCGCAGCGATCCCGACCTGGTGCGGGTCGCCGGCCGCGACGCCTCGGTGGCCGTCGTGCCCGCGCTCTCCGTCATCGTCGTCACGTGGCTGATCGCCGGCCCGTCGATCCTCTACCTGCGGCGCCGCGACGCGCGCGTCTGACCCGGTACCGGAGGGTTCGCCCGGGGTTCGCCCGCTGGTCACGTCGCCCTCGCATCGCGGTCGTCGCGGCGCGGAACAGTCCACGGTGTGCGCATAGCCGTGGTCGCCGAATCGTTCCTGCCTCACGTCAACGGTGTCACCAACTCGATTCTCCGTGTGCTCGAGCATGCGGAGTCCGCAGGTCACGACGCCATGATCGTCGCGCCGGACACGCCGGCCGGGGTGCCCGCGGCACCGACCTCGCACGGCTCGTTCCCGGTTCTGCGAGTGCCGTCGGTGATGGTCCCCAAGGTGAGTTCGCTGCCCGTCGGCGTGCCGAGCCCCGGTATGACCGCCGCGCTGCGCTCGTTCGCGCCCGACGTGGTGCACCTGGCATCGCCGTTCTCGCTCGGTGCCGGTGGCCTCGCGGCCGCGCGGAGGCTGGACGTCCCGGCCGTCGCCGTCTATCAGACCGATGTCGCCGGGTTCGCCGAGAGTTACGGTCTCGGGTTGACCTCGCGTGCCTGCTGGGCGTGGACCCGCCGGATCCACAAGGGCAGTGCCCGCACCCTCGCACCGTCGACGTCGGCGATGGACGCACTCGCCGCGCACGGCATCCCCCGCGTGCATCGCTGGGGTCGGGGAGTGGACACCGTGCGCTTCGCGCCGTCGTCGCGGAACGCGGAGCGTCGTGCGCAGTGGGACGCGGGCGACGTGCTGGTGGTGGGCTTCGTCGGCCGGTTGGCACCGGAGAAGCACGTGGAACGCCTCGCGGTACTCGAGCGGACACCGGGCGTGCGTGTGGTGATCGTCGGTGACGGTCCGGAGCGCGCGCGGCTCGAGGCGCTCATGCCGTCCGCGGTGTTCACCGGTCAGCTGGGCGGGCAGGCCCTGTCGGAGGCCTACGCGTCCTTCGACGTGTTCGCGCACCCCGGTGAGCACGAGACGTTCTGCCAGACCGTCCAGGAGGCGCTCGCGAGCGGTGTCCCCGTGATCGGACCCGACGCCGGCGGTCCCCGCGATCTGGTGAGCCACTGCCGCAACGGGTACCTGCTGCCCGTGGATCGGTACGAGGAGTTGCTGCCGAGCGCCGTGCAGGCCCTCGCCGACCCCACCACGCGTGCGAGGTTCGCCACGTCCGCGCGCAAGTCCGTCCTGCATCGCACCTGGCCCGCGCTGTGCAGCCAGTTGATCGGCCACTACGAGGCGGTCATCGGCACCTCGGACGTCGGACGGCGGACGACGGCGGCCTAGGTGAGTGCGCGGCCCACGTACTGTTCAGGTGTGGCAGCACACGGCTCCAGAGCGCAACTGGACAAGCAACCGCACGACGTCGCGTCCATGTTCGACGGAGTCGCGAAGCGGTACGACCTGACCAACACCGTCCTGTCCTTCGGGCAGGACCGCGGCTGGCGGCGCGCGACGCGCGACGCGCTCGCGCTGAAGCCCGGGGAAGCGGTGCTCGATCTCGCGGCCGGGACCGGAGTGTCCACGGAGGAACTCGGCCGGTCCGGCGCCTGGTGCGTCGCCACCGACTTCTCCAAGGGCATGCTCCGCGCGGGCCTCTCGCGCGGCGTCCCGATGATCGCGGGCGACGCGATGCACCTGCCGTACGGCGACGACGTGTTCGACGCCGCGACCATCTCGTTCGGTCTCCGCAATGTGGCCGATCACAACGCCGGCCTCGCCGAGATCCTGCGGGTGGTCCGGCCCGGCGGACGGTTGGTGGTGTGCGAGTTCTCCACACCGGTCTTCCCGGCGTTCCGCACCGTCTACATGGAGTACCTGATGAAGGCGCTCCCGGCCGTGGCCCGCACCGTCAGCAGCAATCCCGACGCCTACGTCTACCTGGCGGAATCCATTCGCGCCTGGCCGGACCAGGCGGAGCTCGCGCGGCGCATGCAGTCCGCGGGATGGGGCCGCGTGCAGTGGCGCAATCTCACGGGCGGCATCGTCACCTTGCACAGCGCCGTGAAACCGGTGTACTGAAAGATACGGAGAACGCACCTATCGGTGTTCGTACCGTGTCCGGATACGGCATGATCTGCGCATGCCCGTACCGGATTGGCTGCCCTATGCCACCCTCGCTGCCTCGGCCGTCGCCGCCGGCGGGGCCGGTTGGGCCGTCAGCACCACGCGCATGCACCTCACCAGGGAGACGCGCCGCGCGCGCGAGCTGCGCACCATCCGCGCCGAGCTGACCCACGATTCCGGTCGCCAGGCCGTCGAGACGTCGCTGGTACGCGACCAGGTCACCGAGCGCTACCAGGAGTTGTCGGTCGCGCTGACCACCTTCCAGCGGGTCTGGATCGACGCCGTACGTCGCCGGACCGCCCCCGACGCGACCGCACTGCCGCCGGGTGCCGACGACCTGCAGGCCGACGTCGACGCCGCCTATCAGGAACTGCTGCGCATCTCGACGATCACCGTCGTCGTGGCCCGCCAGCGCGTCGCGCCGCTGCTCGAGATGCTCATGTCGCTCGATCTCCGGGTGCTGGTGCCCTACTCCACGACGGGCACGATGCCGGGTCCGGCCGTCGAGCGGCTCAACCGTGAGCACGGGTTCCTGATCGAGATCCAGCGTCTGCTGCGCGACGCCATGCGCGCCGACCTCGGTCTGCTCGACGCCAACGACCTGGGCCTGTTGATCATGGACACCAAGCGCGTCGTCGACACCCTCTCGCCGGACCGCCGGTCGATCGGCTTCGGCGCCACCGAGCGCCGCATGGTGGAGTACCTGGCCGAGTTCGGGGTGCGGGTACTGGCGGGCGGCAACGAGCGCGACTACACGATGGAAGCGGACCGTTTCGCGTTCTACCAGGCCAAGGACCCGGCGCTCGCCGGCGCGGTCGAGGCCATCCTGGCGCTGTACGGGGCCGAACTGTCCCTCGCCGTCCACGCCGGACTCGACGAGCAGGCACGGCTCCCCGTGCTGCAACGCGTCGTGGCGTCTCTCGAGTGCGGCTTCCGCGATCGCGACGGGATACTCCTGCCGGACGGCACCACCGTGTACGCCTTCCGACCGGGGCGCTGACCGGGCCCGGCTCCTGAGGCAGCCGGGCGCTCTCAGGAGAACGGTGGCCGGTCGTCCACCTTCAGTGACGTCGATCCCGCGGCCCGCCAGGCGCGAGCGACCACGTCGCGATCCTCGTCGGTGATGAGGTTGCCCATCACCCGCACGGCGACGGTCATGATCGCGCGCGACCGCATGCCGATCGGCCCCGTGGCGGGCAGGAACCGCGGCACCGTCAGCAGTCCCGCGAGGCGACGAGCGACTGAGAAGCTCTGCCCGTAGTGCTCGCGGAGCACCGCCGGCCACACCTGCGTCAGGTCTGCGCCGTCCAGGTGTTCGGCGATCAGTCGACCACCCTCGAGTCCGTAGTCGATGCCCTCACCGTTGAGCGGATTCACGCAGGCCGCCGCATCGCCGACGAGCGCCCAGTTGGGGCCCGCCACGTCCGAGACCGCGCCGCCCATCGGCAGCAGGGCGGACTGCACGCGGCGCACGCCGCCGCTCAGACCCCACTCGGACTCCCGTTGTGACGCATAGAGATTCAGGAGAGGTCGCAGCGCGCCGGCAGCCGGGCGCTTCGAGGTGGCGAGCGTCCCCACCCCCACGTTCACCTCGCCGGTGCCCTCGTCGTTCACGCCCAGCGGGAACACCCACCCGTAGCCGGCCTGCAGGGTGCCCTCCTCGTCGCGGAGCTCGAGGTGCGAGGTGATCCACTCGTCCTCACTGCGGTCACTCGTGACGTATGCCCGTGCCGCGACCCCGAAAGCGGTGTCGCGGTGCCACGTACGGCCGAGGATCTTGCCGAGCGGCGAGCGCACCCCGTCCGCCACGATCAGCGTGCGACAGGCCACGGCGACAGGGCCGTCGGCGGTGTCGAACATCACCTCGGTGACCCGCCCGCTCACCAGCACCGCATCGACGGCCTTGGCGTTCTCCATCATCACCGCGCCGTCGTCGACGGCCACCCGGCGGATCCGGTCGTCCAACTCGGTACGCGGTACCGCGGAACCGATGTCGGGGAGGGAGCCACCCGGCCACGGCAGCGTGAGTTCCTGACCGAATCCGGTGAGGCGTAGGCCACGATTGATCGCCCGCGAGCGCACCCAGTCACCGAGTCCCAGCTCGTCGAGCTCGGCCACGGCACGCGGCGTGAGTCCGTCACCGCAGGTCTTGTCGCGCGGGAACGTGGCGGCGTCCGCGAGAATCGTGTCGTGACCAGCTCGTACGGACCAGGCCGCGGCGGCGCTGCCCGCGGGTCCCGCTCCGACGACGAGAACGTCGGTCACGCGTCGAGTTCCCGGTGTCACACCCTGTGCGCGTCCATCCGTCATCGTTCCATCTTGCAGGCACGATAGGTTGGAGGCAGACGCGGCGCCGAGGCCCGGAGCCGCGCGAGGTGTTCGACGACGAGAAATGGGTGCGAGCGCGGTGACCGAGACGAGTGCGAGTGGGGCCACCGTGGTGGCGGGCGTGGATCTCGGGAACGCGGAGTTCGCAGAGATCGTGCGCGCGGCGATGGCCGAGGTCGAGAGCCTGCTCGTGACCGAGCTGTCCGACGGTGAGGACTTCCTCACCGAGGCGGCGCTGCACCTCGCCAAGGCCGGCGGCAAGCGGTTCCGCCCGCTGTTCACCATTCTCACCGGTCAGCTCGGCCCCAAGGCGTCCAGCCCGGACATCGTCACCGCGGCCACCGTGCTCGAGATGGTGCACCTCGCGACGCTGTATCACGACGACGTCATGGACGAGGCCGCCATGCGCCGCGGCGTGGAGTCCGCCAATGCGCGCTGGGGCAACAGCGTCGCCATCCTCGCGGGCGACTACCTCTTCGCACACGCGTCGCGCCTGGTCTCGACGCTGGGCCCCTCCGCCGTCCGTACGATCGCCGAGACGTTCGCCGCGCTGGTCACGGGCCAGATGCGCGAGACGATCGGCAGCAAGCCCGATCAGGATCCGGTCGATCACTACCTCACCACGGTGTGGGAGAAGACAGGTTCGCTGATCGCGACGAGCGGTCGCTTCGGCGGCACGTTCTCCGGGGGCGACGACGAGCACATCGAGCGGCTCGAGCGTCTCGGCGACGCGGTGGGCACCGCGTTCCAGATCTCCGACGACATCATCGACATCTCGTCCGCCGCGTCGGACTCCGGCAAGACGCCGGGCACCGACCTGCGCGAGGGCGTCCACACGCTGCCCGTGCTGTTCGCGCTGCGCGACGAGGGTGCGGACGGCGACCGGCTCCGCCACCTGCTGCGCGGCCCCGTCACCGACGACGCGGACGTGGCCGAGGCGTTGACTCTGCTGGGTCGTTCGCCGGGCATGGCCAAGGCACGCGAGACGCTCGACACCTACGCCCAGCGGGCGCGCACCGAGCTGGACGCTCTGCCGCAGGGCCCGGCCAACGACGCGCTGCGCAAGCTGGTCGAGTACACGGTCGCCCGCATCAGCTGACGGGAACTACCCGCGTCACCTCGGTCGTTGTTCGTGCAGTAAGCACTGCGGCGAGAGGATCGGCGACACACGATGAAGTTCGCGAACGGCATGAAGACGTTCGGCCTGATGGTCGGGATGTCGGCTCTGATCGTCTTCATCGGCGCTCTGTTCCAGAACTCGACCATCCTGGTGGTCGCGGTCGTCCTGGCCGTCGGCATGAACGGGTACGCCTACTTCAACAGCGACAAGCTGGCGCTGAAGTCGATGCACGCCCAGCCGATCACCGAGGTCGAGTACCCGCGCATCTTCGCGATCGTCCGCGAGCTGGCCACCGCGGCGCATCAGCCCATGCCGCGGCTCTACATCAGCCCCACCAACGCCCCCAACGCGTTCGCCACGGGACGCAACCCGCGCAACGCCGCGGTGTGTTGCACCAGCGGCATCCTGGCGCTGCTGAACGAGCGTGAGCTGCGCGCGGTCCTCGGCCACGAGCTCTCGCACGTCTACAACCGCGACATCCTCATCTCGTCCGTGGCGGGCGCCATGGCGGCCGTGGTGTCCGGACTCGCGAACTTCGCGTTCTTCGCGAACGTCTTCGGCGGGCGCGGGAACGGGCAGGGCGCCAACCCGCTGGCCCTGCTGCTGGTGTCGATGCTCGGACCGATCGCGGCGTCACTGGTGAAGCTGGCCGTGTCGCGCTCGCGGGAGTACCAGGCGGACCAGTCGGGTGCCGAGCTCACCGGCGACCCCCTGGCGCTGGCCTCCGCGCTCCGCAAGCTGCAGAGCGGCACCCAGGCCGCCCCGCTGCCCCCCGAGCCGCGCCTCACGGCTCAGTCGCACCTGATGATCGCCAACCCGTTCCGGGCGGGTGACCGGGCGAGCAAGCTGTTCTCGACGCACCCGCCGATGGAGGAGCGCATCGCCCGCCTCGAGCGCATGGCGGGGCCTTACCGCTGAGTCAGCGGTAGTTGACGAACTGCAGGGCGATGCCGAAGTCCTCGCCCTTGAGCAGCTGCTGAACGGCCTGGAGGTCGTCACGCTTCTTGCTGCTCACCCGCAGTTCCTCGCCCTGGATCTGCGCCTTGACGCCCTTGGGGCCCTCGTCGCGGATCTTCTTCGAGATCTTCTTGGCGTTCTCGGTGGTGATGCCCTGCACCAGCGTGCCGGTGATCTTGTAGGTCTTGCCCGACTGCACGGGATCGCCGGCGTCGAAGGCCTTGAGCGAGATGTCGCGTCGGATGAGCTTCTCCTTGAAGACGTCCAGGGCGGCCTTCGCGCGTTCCTCGGCCTCGGCGGTGATGACGATGGCCTCGTCTCCGGACCACTCGATGCTCGCGCCGGTGCCGCGGAAGTCGAAGCGGGTCGACAGCTCCTTGCCGGCCTGGTTCAGAGCGTTGTCGACCTCCTGGCGGTCCACCTTGCTCACGACGTCGAACGACGAATCAGCCACTGACAACACTCCTTCGTGCGTGATCGGTACGGTGCCGACGGTAGCGTGTCCAGCCGGTTTGCCATCGAGGGGTGCGGTCGTTGTATTCTGCGTATCGCACCTGGAGCGGTCACTCGACGAGTGTCCGGCGCCATGGAGCATCCCGGCAGATTGCCCGAGCGGCCAATGGGAGCGGACTGTAAATCCGTCGGCTTATGCCTACGTAGGTTCGAATCCTACATCTGCCACACCCGACGAGACCCCGGCGAGAATCCTCGCCGGGGTCTCGTCGTCGGGGTGGGGTCAGGCGGCACGCGAAACGCCGCGTGCAACTCGTTCACCAGGCAATTTGGCGAGCGGTCTGACCCCTGTGTAATGTCTTCGAAGGCTTCGACGTGCACCTCGTGTGCGCCGATCCTGCCCCCTTAGCTCAGTCGGTAGAGCGTTTCCATGGTAAGGAAAAGGTCAACGGTTCGATTCCGTTAGGGGGCTCGCGGGACCGAGCGCCGGCCGGCGTCCGGCACCGAGGCGGTGTAGCTCAGTCGGTAGAGCAAACGACTCATAATCGTTGTGTCGCCGGTTCAAGTCCGGCCATCGCTACTCGACAGAGGACTCCGCCGCTGCTGCGCGCAGTGGGGTCCGGTATTCATGACCGACGCAGCACCCGTATCGCGCTCTACCCGAAAGCAGGCATCGACGTGGCCTCCTCCACTGACGTTCGGCCCAAGATCACCTTGGCGTGCGAGGTGTGCAAGCACCGTAACTACATCACCAAGAAGAATCGCCGCAACGATCCCGATCGCCTCGAGATCAAGAAGTTCTGCCCGAACTGCGGAACTCATCGCGCGCACCGCGAATCTCGCTGATCATTCGCACAGCAGCGCTGCCCCGGCACAGTCGCCGTGGCAGCGCTGACGTGTGTCCAGGTGCCGGTGACCCAGTCGGCTCGGCGCCGTCCGTCTCGAACTCGCCCGACAGAGCCGTCCGGACTGTCTCTCGTCCCACGCTCGGGTGTCCCGTGGTGAGTTCCACATCATTCTCGGGGGAGTCGACGACGTGACAGTCACCGCAACCGCAACCGACCGGGGCGACACGCCTGCCGTCGACCCGGCGGTGCACACCGCCAGCATGGTCGGGCACCACTACCGCATGCCCGACTTCTACGAGATCGGGCGCGAGAAGGTGCGCGAGTACTCGCGGGCCGTGCAGAACGATCATCCCGCGCACTCCTCGGAGGACGCCGCGGCCGAGCTCGGGTACGAGCATCTCGTCGCACCGGCCACCTTCATCTCGGTCGTCGGCATCATCGCGCAGAAGGCCATGTTCGACGAGGTCATCACCGGGTACGACCTGTCGCAGATCATGCAGGCGGATCAGCGTCTCGAGTTCCACCGTCCGATCGTGGCGGGGGACCGCCTGACCGTCGACGTGAGCCTGGAGTCCTTCCGCCAGATGGGTGGAAGCGACATCATCATCACGAAGAACATGGTCACGGACGAGGCCGGCGAGGACGTCATGACGTCCTGGACGACACTCGTGGCGAAGACCGGCGGCGGTTCCGATCAGGACGCGCTGGAGATGGCGAAAGGTGTCATGAAACATGACTCGTAAGCAGTTCGACCAGGTCACCGTCGGCGACGACCTTCCCGAGCGCACCTACGAGCTCACCCGCGGTGACCTCGTGAACTACTCGGGCGTCTCCGGCGACCCGAACCCGATCCACTGGAGTGATCCGGTCGCGCGCACGCTCGCCGGACTCTCGGACGTCGTCGCCCACGGCATGCTCACCATGGGACTCGGCGCCGGTTTCGTCACCGACTGGTCGGGTGATCCGGGCGCCATCACCGAGTACAACGTGCGCTTCACCAGCCCCGTGCTGGTCAAGGAGACCGAGCCGGCCAAGGTCGATTTCACGGGTCGCATCAAGTCGGTCGACGCGGACACCCGCAAGGCCGTCGTCGCCATCACCGCGAAGTACGAGGGCAAGAAGATCTTCGGTCGCGCCGTCGCGACCGTCCAGCTCGCGTGATCCGGCTCTCCGATCGCCGACTCGAGTCAGCGATTTCGGGGGCGTCCGTGAGTGCAGTACACTGAGATCTCCGGGGTCGTACAGCGCTGTGCGCTGTCCGTCGCCGGTACGACCGGATTTCGATCCGGCCGAAGGGGCGTAGCTCAATTGGTAGAGCAACGGTCTCCAAAACCGTAGGTTGCAGGTTCAAGTCCTGTCGCCCCTGCCACGTTCGAAAGCGGTGCTTCGGACAGTGGTCATGCAGAGCATTCCAGTGCAGACACCCTGCCAACGACCGAGAGGAACGACGTGAGCGATCAGCGCGGCGCGCGCGACAGCAGCTCCGACGGTTCCGAGGATCTCGGTGCGGACGATGCTGTCGTCGCCGACGATGCTGCTGCCGCCCACGATGCCGCCGGGTCGAGCCGGCCCTCCGGCAAGCGCGCAGCCCGCCGGACCCGGTCCGCGGACGATGCTCCGTCGCTGATCAAGGATGGTGCCAAGACCACCGCCGGCAAGTCCGTCGCCACCGCCTCTCGTGTCGAGGGCCGCACCCGCGCCGAAGCGACGCCGAAGATGAACATCTTCAAGCGGCTCCGCAAGTTTCTGCGCGAGGTCGTCGCCGAGCTGCGCAAGGTCATCTGGCCCAACCGCAAGCAGATGGTCACCTACACCGCTGTGGTGTTGGTGTTCGTGACGTTCATGGTGGCCTACATCAGTGGGCTGGACCTGGCGTTCATCAGGGGAGTGCAGTGGCTGTTCGGCTGACGCCGGACACACAGGTCCGCACGACCACCCCGAGTACGACCGGAACGATTACAGGAAGCGAGTGCCTTTCGTGAGCACGCCCCATAACGACGCCACCGAAGTGGCCGCCTACGACGCTCAGGTCGAGGCGACCAAGCAGGGCCTCGAAGCGGAGCAGGCCGCACAGGACCGCGAGACCGACGAGGCCATCGCGGCCGACGTCGCTGCCGCCACCGGTGACACCGACGAGTCGGAGACCGTCGACGCCGATGCGGACGCCGTCGTCGCCGACGACGCTCCCATCGACGCGGAGCCGGTCGATCCCGTCGCCGAGATGAAGGCTGCGCTGCGGCGCGCCCCCGGCGACTGGTACGTCATCCACTCGTACGCCGGATACGAGAACAAGGTGAAGACCAACCTCGAGACCCGCGTCCAGAACCTCGACGTCGGTGACTACATCTTCCAGGTGGAAGTTCCCACCGAGGAGGTCACCGAGATCAAGAACGGCCAGCGCAAGCAGGTCAACCGCAAGGTGCTGCCGGGCTACATCCTGGTGCGCATGGAACTGAACGACGAGTCCTGGGGTGCTGTCCGCAACACTCCCGGTGTCACCGGCTTCGTCGGCGCCACGTCGCGCCCGTCCCCGTTGACCATCAACGAGGTCGTCAAGTTTCTCATGCCGCAGGAGGACAAGAAGAAGGCCACCGCGGGCGCCACCACCGGTGCCGAGGGTGCGGGCGAGACGTCGTCGAAGCCGACCATCGAGGTCGACTTCGAGGTCGGCGAGTCCGTCACCGTCATGGACGGCCCCTTCGCCACGCTTCCCGCCAGCATCAGCGAGGTCAACGCCGAGCAGCAGAAGCTCAAGGTGCTGGTGTCCATCTTCGGCCGCGAGACTCCGGTCGAGCTGGGCTTCACCCAGGTCGCGAAGATCTAGGGCGCTCAGAACCCCCCCACAACTTGCAGGCAGTACCGCAAGACATCCGAGAACCACGCAACAACCTAGGAATCACAGATGCCCCCCAAGAAGAAGAAGCTAGCCGGGATCATCAAGCTTCAGATCCAGGCCGGTCAGGCCAACCCGGCACCGCCCGTGGGCCCCGCCCTCGGTCAGCACGGCGTCAACATCATGGAGTTCTGCAAGGCGTACAACGCCGCGACCGAGTCGCAGCGTGGCAACGTCGTGCCGGTGGAGATCTCGGTCTACGAGGACCGGACCTTCGACTTCAAGCTGAAGACCCCGCCTGCCGCCAAGCTGCTGCTCAAGGCAGCCGGCGTCGCCAAGGGTTCGGGCGAGCCGCACAAGACCAAGGTCGCCACGGTGACCATGGACCAGGTGCGCGAGATCGCCAAGACCAAGGCCGAGGATCTGAACGCCAACGACATCGACCAGGCCGCGAAGATCATCGCCGGCACTGCTCGCTCGATGGGTATCACGGTCGAAGGCTGAGCCACCGGCTCACCAGCTCCACAGCATCACGTGGGAGAGCCGGCCAGGCTCGTCAACCACGCTCCGAACAACGAACGGACATCATCATGGCAAAGCGCAGCAAGGCCTACGAGGCCGCAGCAGCGAAGATCGATCAGGACCAGCTCTACTCGCCGCTCTCGGCGGCGAAGCTGGCCAAGGACACCGCGTCGAGCAAGTTCGATCCGACCGTCGAGGTCGCGATGCGCCTCGGCGTCGATCCCCGCAAGGCGGACCAGATGGTGCGCGGCACCGTCAACCTGCCCCACGGCACCGGTAAGACCGCCCGCGTCATCGTCTTCGCCGCAGGCGCGAAGGCCGACGAGGCCGTCGCCGCCGGTGCGGACGAGGTCGGCGCAGAGGACCTGATCGAGCGGATCCAGGGCGGATGGCTGGAGTTCGACGCAGCGATCGCCACCCCTGACCAGATGGCCAAGGTCGGCCGCATCGCCCGCGTTCTCGGACCGCGTGGCCTGATGCCGAACCCGAAGACGGGCACGGTCACCAACGACGTGACCAAGGCCGTCGGCGACATCAAGGGCGGCAAGATCAACTTCCGCGTCGACAAGCAGGCCAACCTGCACTTCGTCATCGGCAAGGCGTCGTTCGACGACGCCAAGCTGGTGGAGAACTACGGCGCAGCCCTGGACGAGATCCTGCGTGCGAAGCCGTCGTCGGCCAAGGGCCGTTACGTCAAGAAGATCACGGTCTCGACCACCACCGGACCGGGCATCCCGGTGGACCCGAACCGTACTCGGAACCTCCTCGAGGACGACGCGACCGCCTGAGTCACTCGCAGCACCGAAGAAGGCCGGCACCCCGTGAGGGTGCCGGCCTTCGTCGCGTTCTCAGGCCTTGGCGACGTTCGTGAGAATCGTGTCGACCACGCGGTCCACCAGGGCGTTCGGGATGTCGTGCGCCATGCCGTCGACGAGCACCAGCTCGGATCCGACCACGTGGCGCGCGATGGCCTTCCCGCCGGCGGGACGCACGAGGGGATCCGCCGTGCCGTGGATGACGACCGTCGGCGCCGTGATCCGCTTCGTGTACTTCGCGAGGCTCCCGGTTCCGGTGATCGCCGCGAGCTGACGGACGATGCCGGCCGGGTAGTAGCCGCGGTCGTACGCCTCGGTCGCGTCGGCGACACGTTCGTCCCGCGTGGTGGGGAACTGCTTGCTGCCGATCGTCTGGAACGTCGTCGCCTGGTGTTCGATGATCTGCTCGCGCGTCGCGTTCTTGGGCGGCGGCTTGAGCAGCGGCGCGAGCGCGCGGACGTCCGGCGGCGGCAGGAACGCCTCGTTGGTGCTGGAGAAGAGGATGGAGACCGAGCGGATGCGCTCCGGGTGCGACCCCGCGACCACCTGCGTGATCATGCCGCCCATCGAGGCGCCGACGATGTGGGCCGACTCGATCCCCAGGTGGTCGAGCAGGCCGACGGTGTCCTCGGCCATGTCCACCACCGTGTACGGAACCGAGCTCGCCTGCCCGAGTTCGTGGCGGACCAGTCGCAGCAGGATGTTCCCCGTGACGCGCTGCCCGTCGAGCTTGCCCGAGAGTCCGATGTCTCGGTTGTCGAAGCGGATCACGCGGTAGCCGGCGTTGATCAGCTTGCGGCAGAACGGCATCGACCACGTGAGCAGCTGGCAGCCCAGTCCCATGACGAGCAGGATCGGCGGGTTCTCGATGTCGCCCATGTCCTCGTAGGCGATCTCGACCGCGCCGACCGAGGCGGTGCCGGTACGGACCTCGACCTCGACCTCGGTCTCGGAACGGCCGGTCTCGGGTGTGCCTGTCATACGTGGATCTCCTTACCAGCCGGGCTCACCGAGCAGCGGCAACGTGATGAAACTGGGGTCCGTCGGGTCGAGGTCGACGTCCTGCGCTCGCCATCGGGTGCGGAGGCGATCGGGCAGGATCGGCACGAATCGAGGCGCGTCGGCCGCGAAGATGTCGAGTCGCAGGCGGTGTCCGGGGTGCAGGACCGCCTCGGTCGAGAGTAGTTCGATGTCGAGGACGATCGGTTCGCCGGGGACCACGGGGAGCAGTGACTCGCGCGTGAGCGGGTGGTGGGCCACCAGGTAGTCACCCGACTCGGTGCGGATGCTCTCCTCGTCGTCGATCGCGCGGCGCGACGCCAGCAGCGCACCGTTGGTGAGCACGGTGGGAGTGCCGTCTGGAGCGACGTCGCACAGCATCACGGCCCACATCGACTCGCGGGCGCGCGCGACGGTGCGGACGTGGACGTTGGCGGGGCCCGAGTAGACGACGGTGGTCATGACGGGAGGCGTCGTGAACGTGAGCGCGTCACCCTCCGCGAAGCGGTTGTCGTAGGTGAAGCCGCCGCCGAGAGCGGCCGGAACACCGGCCAGCACCTGCGTGGTGTCGCGGGAGACGACGGTGCGGAACCCGGGCTTCACCGTCAGACGGGCCGAGTCGGTCGGCGCCTCGAAGTGCAGGGACCCGTCGTGCCGACTGTGCGACGCGGTACCGGACGAGTCGGCGCTCAGGTAGAGGCGCCGAGCCACGGCGGCGGGCGCGGGGAATCGGCCGTGCGCTTCCCACCCGCCGCCCTGCTGACGCAGCGTGACCGGTCCGTAGCGGTCGATACCGTTGTCGATGCCGCGCAGCCACTTGTCGAACCAGGCGCGTTCGAGCACGTCGAGTCGCGGCGGGAACCCGGGTTCACCGAAGCCGATCCCGGGGTTGCCGTGGTACCCGTCGCCCACCAGAAGTTGCTTGCGCCCGCGTTCGACGGTGAGTCGGTTGTACATGTCGGGTGCCGCGCCGCCGAAGATGTCGTGCCAGCAGCCGTAGAGGAACGTGGGGACCGCGATGTCCTCGATGGTGGGATCGATGGTGTCGAAGGACGGGTCGTCGTAGATGCGCGGGTCCGAACCGGTGAGGAACCCGTTCACCAGATTGCTGATGTTCGTGGCGGGGGACCGTATGCGATCCGAGAGCCAGCCGACTCCGCCGCGCCGCAGGATCTGTACTGCCGGAACCCATTTGAGGGTGTTCACGGCGGTGAGCCACAGGGGGATGAAGAGCGACGGTGCGCCGCCGGTGGCGAAGATCTCGCGGACGATGTCCTCGGATCCCTCGACGGCGAACACGGCGTCCGGTCCCGCGCTGCCCGCGGCGGCGGCCTGCAGGGAGTTGATGGCGGAGTAGGAGATACCGGCCATGCCGACGCGCCCGTCGCACCACGGCGACGCCCGGATCCACTCGAGGATCTCCAGGGTGTCGAGTTGTTCACGCGGGCCGAGGGTGTCCCACACGCCGGACGAGGAACCGGTGCCGCGCGCGTCGATGATGACCTGCACGTAGCCGCTACGGACGAGATGGCGGTTCACAGTGAGCAGATCCGCCGCACCGCCCGCGACGACGCGGGTGATCTCGGAGATGCCGTCGAACGGGGTTCCCGAGAGGTCGACGGAGCGGGACACGCGACGCAGCGCCGGCCCGAGCACGGGTGCTGCGAGGAGTGCGTCGATCGAGTCGAGCAGGACCGAGTTGTACGGGGTGATGTTCAGGACGACGGGGAAGCGAGAGGAGACGGATCGTCCACTCGCGTCAGCAGGGGACACGACGATGGCGCGGAGAACGGCTCCGTCCGTCATCGTGACGGCGGCGCCGCGGTCGATGTGCACACGGGGGAACTCGGGAGCGGACTCCACGAGTTCTGCCCATGCTCGGCCGTCGGCGCCGCCGGTGGGATCACGGTGGAAGGGCGAGACGACGTGCTCGGGTTGCACCAGTGCATGGGCCGATGTCGTCGTCATGAACGTCGAGTCAACCTCATTGCTGTGACACGCGGTACACAACACGCCATTCCCGGCCCTTCGACAACGACGAGGGCACGTCGTCGTTCGATGTCACCAGGTGAGTGCGCTGCTACTTGCCGCCCTCGGGGGTTCCCTCGCTGTCGCTGAAGAAGGCCCACTCGCCGTCGTGCTCCACTTCGAGGCGCCAGCCGAGTTCGGCGTCGTCGGACTTGCTCTCCTTGAACCAGGTGTGGGCGTCGGTGGAGTTGGGGATCTCCTTGGTGGCGACGACGGATCCGGTGGGGTCGAGTACGCGATAATTGGCCATGAGCACCGTGTTCCCTCGGGAGAGCACCTCTCAAACCGAGGGGGCTCCGCCCCCGTGCGCCTTTTGCGTACCCGGGGATGCGCACAAGGCGCACAGGGGCGGAGCCCTTTTGGTGTCTCCGGCGGCCCCGGGGTACTCTTCTCTTCGGACACCGTGCGGTCGTGATCTGCGATCGTGCGACGTTCACCTGATCTGTTCCACCCAAGACCGTTGGTCATCGTGGTCTCCGAAGAGGTTCGCCTCGTCGGAGATGGCGATTGAAGGTCCGGCCGAGCCGGCGACCCACGCAGGAGGACGAGGACCAGGGATACGTGTTGCTGACTCTCTCCGAGTCGCGCCGCCCGCATTCCGACGCCCCGTGTGCCCTGCACCGGGGCGTTTCTGCTTGTTCGGGCCGGGCCGACTCGACGCAACGAGAGGAGGCGAAGTATGGCAAAGGCTGAGAAGGTATCCGCGGTCGCGGAGATCTCCGAGCAGTTCAAGGGCGCCACGGCGGCCGTCGTCACGGAATACCGTGGCTTGTCGGTCACCCGTCTGACGGAGCTCCGTCGGGCCCTCGGTACCGGAGCTACGTACTCCGTCGCCAAGAACACCCTGGTCAAGCGTGCCGCAGCTGATGCGGGCATCGAAGGCCTCGACGACTTGTTCGTCGGTCCGACCGCCATCGCATTCATCGATGGTGAGCCGGTCGACGCTGCCAAGGCGATCAAGCAGTTCGCCAAGGACAACAAGGCGCTCGTCATCAAGGGCGGCTACATGGACGGCCGCGCGCTGTCCGTGGACGAGGTCAACAGGATCGCGGATCTCGAATCCCGCGAGGTCCTGCTGGCCAAGCTCGCCGGCGCGATGAAGGGCAACCTGGCAAAGGCCGCAGGCCTGTTCAACGCTCCCGCTTCGCAGGTCGCGCGTCTCGCGGCTGCGCTGCAGGAGAAGAAGGCTGCAGAAGAGGGCGCTTCGGCGCCGGAAGCCGCAGCTGCCGACTAGCTGATCCGCAAGGACTGCACACCACCCCGTGCGGCCGGCCTCCGGCCTGCACGCAATCTCCTGTCCCCGGATCGGCGACAAGGACTTACAGAGAGGACCGCCACCATGGCGAAGCTCAGCACCGAAGAATTGCTCGACCAGTTCAAGGAGCTCACCCTCCTCGAGCTCTCCGAGTTCGTGAAGGCATTCGAGGAGACCTTCGAGGTCACCGCAGCTGCCCCCGTCGCCGTTGCTGCCGCAGGCGGAGCAGCTGCTCCCGCCGAGGCCGCTGAGGAGCAGGACGAGTTCGACGTCGTCCTCGAGGGCGCCGGCGACAAGAAGATCCAGGTCATCAAGGTCGTCCGTGAGGTCGTCTCCGGCCTGGGCCTGAAGGAAGCCAAGGACCTCGTCGAGAGTGCTCCGAAGGCCATCCTGGAGAAGGTGGACAAAGCTTCGGCCGACGCCGCCAAGGAGAAGCTCGAAGCTGCCGGCGCGAAGATCTCCATCAAGTGATCTAGCCCCACAGCGCGAGAAGCGGCCGTACCCCTCGGGGTGCGGCCGCTTTTTTCGTTTCTCGGGACGGTGCGCCAGATCAGCCCACGGTGGGCAGTGCGGCGCGGGCGAGAAGGTCTCCGCTCGCGGCCCGGATCTCGATCTCCGCGACGTCGGGACGCAGCACCGCGGCGTTCATGCGGCAGTCGATGGTCACGGAGCTGCCGAGGAAGCTGCCCGAGGAACGATCCGCTCCGGTGCGGTCCACCAGAACCACCTCGAACGCTTCGTCGACCGGGACACCCTGCATGTCCAGGACCGTCTCGGTGCCCCACGTGTGAGCAACCAGGCCGCCGTCGACAGTGACGCCGGGACTCGACGCGGTGAAGTCGACCGTCTCGAAGGCGCCCAGCTCGCCCGGTGGTCCCTCGACCACGGGGGCCGCGATCGTGCTGTCGGCGGGCGTCTCGCCACCCCCGGTGCCGACCGTCTGCACACCGAGCACCGCCGCGACGCCCACCGCGATTCCGGCGACAGCTGCAGCGGCCGGGACGAGGCGACCGCGTGCGGACGGTCTGACGATGCGTCGTCGAAGCAGGTCACCGGGTTCCGCATCGACCCAGGTCAGTCCCGCTGCCGACCCCAGCGACGCGACCGTCTCGCGCATCTCACGGATCTCGTCGGCGACCGAGGTGTCCTCGGCCTCCAGAATGCGAAGCTCGCGCCGCTCGGCGTCGGTCAGGTCGCCGGCCACGGCAGCCGCGATCAACTCCTCTCGTCGCGGATGTCCCGGAGTCATCAGGTCTCCTGACCGTCGAAGTGAACGCGCAGGGCGCGCAGTGCGTAGTACGCGCGGGTGCGCAGGGTGCCGATCGCGACGCCGGTGCCGGCCGACAGCTCCGCGTAGGACAGGCCGGTCAGGTGGATGGCCACCACCACCTGTCGATGTTCGGGGGACAGGGTGGCCAGACCCTCCACCACCCGCATCCGGGTCAGGACGTGATCGCTTCGATCGGGTTCCACGGCGTCGCCTTCCGCGACGGGGGAGGACGCGACCAGCGGAGTACGGCCTCGCGACCGCTGAGCATCCGCGACGACGTTGCGTGCGATGGCGAAGAGCCAGGTCCGAGTTCCACCCCGGGACTCGTCGAACCTGTCCCGCGCTCGCCACGCACGTACGAAGGTCTCCTGCACGCAGTCCTCGGCGGCGACACGATCGTGCAACACATTCACGGCGAAACCCAGCAGCGACGACGCGTGGGCGTCGTAGGCGGCCGTGAGATCGAACGTCCCGCTCTCGCGCGACCGGAAGATCGCCAGCGTCTGCCCCCTCGATGTCGGGGGAGGGGTGTACCCCGCCGGTGCCCGTGCAGGACGAACCCTACTCACCGTCGACGCCGCTCCGACCTCCATGGTGGGTGTACGTCGAGAAGTGCGACGACGTTCGACCGTGGTGAACGTTTCGGTCATTCCGGACGTATCCCCTCTCGAAGGACGTCCGCGCATCCCGATCGGAAGGTACGACCACCATGACGACACGCACTGCACGAGGAACGATCATCGTTGCGGGAGGCGCCGCGGCGTTCCTCGCGCTCACCGCTGCTCCCGCGGCAGCAGAGACGCCGGTCGGCGAACCGTCGTCGTTCACCAGTGCCTTCACGGCCATGGCGACTCCGGACCAGGTCCTGAACGCGGACGGCGTCGCGACGCCGGGTGAGCCCGGCGCGACCGGAACGTTCACGTTCCGCATCAACTCGGACGAGAACATCATCTGCTACGACATCACCCTCGAGGGCGTCACCGGCGACTACATGTCGCCGGCGAAGACGGCGACGCACATTCATCAGGCAGCAGTGGGTGCCGCGGGCCCGCCGCGCATCGCGTTCCCGAACCCGTCCCCGGTCGGCGACGGACCTCGCACCAGCAGCGGCTGCCTGCAGGGGCCGTTCACGACCGGCGTGATGGCGAACGGTGCCGACACCGGAACGAACTTCGACCTCGCGGCCATCGAGGCGAACGCCGCCGGGTTCGCCGCGGACAGTCACACCACCGCCTTCGCCGCCGGCGCGGTGCGCGGACAGCTGACCCCGATTCCCGTCGGCGGTGTGGAGACGGGCGCCGGTGGATCCGTCACCGACAGTTCGACCGCGACCGTCGCGGGTGCCGGTGCCGCCGTTCTGGGCGTGGCGGCCCTCGTCGGGCTGGGCGTCGCCCGTCGGCGGAACTCCTGATCGACCGACGCGGATGAGATGGTCGACGCGCGCGAGTGCGTTCCTCCTGGTGGGGCTGGTGGTCGCCTGCGCGCGAC
The DNA here is from genome assembly GCF_019836105.1 of Rhodococcus sp. BP-316. Taxonomy (NCBI): domain Bacteria; kingdom Bacillati; phylum Actinomycetota; class Actinomycetes; order Mycobacteriales; family Nocardiaceae; genus Rhodococcus; species Rhodococcus sp. BP-316. Next base: position 28,911 of record NZ_JABUEE010000008.1, read on the forward strand.
CACCGGCCGTACCGCCCACCGCGACGGCGGTGTCCGTCACGTCTCCCGCTGCCGCGACCGTGTCCGAGACGGGACCTCTCGTCCCGGCGCGGGTGTCGGCACCCGAGATGGGTCTGGACGAACCGTTGATCGAGCTGGGTCTGAACCCGGACAACACCATGGCGGTTCCCGAGGACCACGACGACGTCGGCTGGTTCACCGGCGGCGGGCGGCCCGGGCGTCCCGGCGCGGCCGATCAGGTCGGACCCACGGTGCTGGCCGGTCACGTCGACTCGACCACGGGTCCCTCCGTGTTCTTCCGACTCCGCGACCTCGTGGTGGGAGACGACGTCACGGTCACCACGACAGAGGGCATCGAGGCCAGGTACCGGGTGACGGACATCGGCGACTACGCGAAATCCGAGTTCCCGACGGCACGCGTGTTCGGTGCCGTCCCGCGTGACGAGATCCGACTGATCACGTGTGCCGGAGTGTTCGACGACGACGCGGGGTCCTACGAGAACAACCTCGTCGTCTTCGGCACCCGCGTGGGGTGATGCGACACCTCAGGCGAGGGAGAAGTTCTCGCCGCGGTGGTAGGCCGCGAGGGACGACTCGGTCTCGCGGATCGACGGCGGGTGGAACGCGAACGCCGACACGACGGACTGCAGGTACGCGATGTCCGGGTCGGTGATGAACGCGATGCCGCCCAGCGCTGTCACGGCGGCGTCGACCGCGCGCCGCAGTGCGCCTCGAAGCGCGATGCGGCAGAACAACAGTCGAGCCGAGATGTCGGCGCCGCGCTCACCCGAGTCCATCGCTGCGGCGACGGCCTCGAGGCCCGCGATCGCCGCTTCGAGTTCGGCGGCCGCCGAGGTGTAGACGCTGTCGCTGACCTTCGGGTGTCCCACGAGACGCTCCACGAGCGCGGTGGCCGCGCCGATGTACCCGGCGGAGGCGAGGATGCCGAACCACAGGAACCCGGTGAGCTCGTGCATGCCCTCCGGATCGTCCAGCGCGCCGACCATGGTCAGCGACACCGGCACGCGCACGTCCTCGAGGACGACCTCCTCGCTCTCCGCACCCGCGAGAACGGGCGTCGTCCAGAACGGACGCACCGAGACACCGGGCATCGACGCGGGGATGAGGGCGACCGCCTTGCGTGTCTTGCCGCCCTTCTTCTCGCGTGTCGCGACGCTGGCGGCGAGGAAGTCCATCGAGGCCGACAGACTGCACGGCTTCTTGCTGCCGTTGACGACGTAGTCGCCGTCGTCGTAGTAGGCGTCCACGGACGGCACCAGCGTGCTGCCCACGCCCTCCGCGAAGCCGGACGCGATGATCGACTTCTGTTCGATGAGGCCGGCGACGAGCGGCAGCTCCTCCTCGGGACCCGCCATGGCGATCTCGATGATCGTGGCGATCGACAGGTGGTGCATCGTGACGGCGGCGGCGAGCGACGGGGAGGCCGCGCCGATGGCCCGGTGGACGCGCAGTGCCTCGACGGCGGTCGCGCCGAGTCCGCCGAGCGAGGTGGGTGCGATGAGTCCGCACCCGCCCGCGTCGCGGAACGTCGCGATGGCGTCGCTGCCGGGCGCCTCGAGCACGGACAGCGGCGTGGCCTCGAGGTAGGTGGCGAGGGCGGGCAGCAAGCGACGGAGCGTGGCGCGTTCGGTGGACATGAGCCGCGACGGCTGCGCGGTCCCGTCGGACGCGAGAGCTGCTCTGTCAGCGAGAACGGACACGTACCGGCCTTTCGTCGAAGAAGGGTGACCGTGGCGGGGACGGGTGTGGGACACGTGCCAGCACGTCACTCGATACCGCAGTATTCGGGGTCGGCGACGGCCTCGATGGCGCCCGTCTCAACTGCTGTTGCATGACACAAGTGCAGTCGTGTTCGTTGGCAACTACTCACAGGTCGCGGCACCCTCGGGCCGCCTGTGCTGACCGTAGGCTCGAATCACAGACGTCTCCCGTCGCACGGGTCTCCCGGACCGGCGAGCGCACTCGCGTCACGTACCGATCCCCCAATCTTGGAGCGAACATGAGCTCGCAGAGAATGCTCGACCGAATCCGCCACGACAAGAGGATCTGGGCCCATCGTGTGCTGACGAAGCACGACCAGAACCCGTTCTTCCGCGTCATGAAATCGGTCAACGCGCCGGTCGTCGACGTGGAGGACCGCAGCGTCATCATGCTCGGTTCCAACAATTACCTCGGCCTCGCCGACCACCCGCTGGTGCGCGCGGGAGCCGCTGCGGCACTGGACAAATACGGCGCAACGGTCACGGGCAGCCGGTTGCTCAACGGCACCATCTCGCTGCACACGGAACTCGAGGAAGCACTCGCCGACTGGCACGGGACCGAGCAGGCGCTGGTCTTCACGACCGGCTACCAGGCGAACCTGGGCGGTATCAGCGCGCTGTGCGGTGTCGGTGACACCATCATCGTCGACTCGGCCGCGCACGCGTCCATCTACGATGCCTGCCGCCTCTCACGTGCCACCATCCGCGCCTTCCGTCACAACCGGGTGGACCTGTTGGAGGAGAAGCTCTCCCGCTCCACCGGCGTCGTCATGGTGGTGGTGGACGGCCTCTACTCGATGCACGGCGACCTGGCCCCGCTCGACGAGATCGCCGCGGTCTGCGAGAAGTACGACGCGGCACTGTTCGTCGACGAGGCGCACAGCGTCGCGGTCATGGGCGCGAAGCGCACCGGTGCCGCCGAGCTGTTCGGTATCGAGGACGACATCGACGCCCGGATGGGCTGCCTCTCCAAGGGACTCGGGTCCTCGGGCGGTTTCGTGGCCGGCTCGAAGGACATCGTGGACGCCATGCGCGTGCATGCGCGCACGTTCCTGTTCACCACCGCGGGCGTGCCTGCTGCCCTCGGCGCGGCGCTCGCCTCCGTGCAGCTCATGCAGACCGAGGAGGGCGCCGAGCGCGCCACCCGCACACTCGCGAACGCGCGCTACCTGCACGACGGGCTCGTGGCGGCCGGTGTCGACGTGCACGCGCCGAGCCCTCTCCCGGACGGTACGGACATGGTCTCGCCCATCGTCCCCGTGAACGTCCGTGACGACCTGCGCACCGTCAACACGTGGCGGAAGCTGTGGGACGCGGGCATCTTCGCATCCGCCGCCATGTTCCCGGCGGTGGCCCGCGACGGTGCACTCCTGCGTCTGTGCGTCCAGCCCGATCACACCACCACCCAGCTCGACTACGTGGTGGAGCAGATGGGCCTGTTCCTCGGCGAGAACTCGTCCACGTCCGAGGTGGCGTCGGCCGAGGTGGGGGCAGCGCTCGCCGCGCCGGCGCCGGCATCGGTCTGACCCGGTGGTGACACAGGTCGACCAGCGCACGACGTACGACTGTGCCGCCGCGGTGCTGCACGCGACCCTCACCGACGAGAGATACTGGCAGGACCGGATCGCCGAGATCGGTGGCGGCAGTCGAGTGGTGGAGCATCGCGTCGAGGAGGGCCTGACCACCTCGGTGGTCGACCAGGACCTCGAGGCCGCGGCACTACCGAAGGCGTTGCAGCGCTTCGCCGGAGCGTCGATGTCGGCACGGTGCACCGAGTCGTGGCAGTCGGTGCGCGAGGACGGGTCCGCGCAGGGCCACTACACCCTGCGGGTCGCCCGGATGCCCGTGGTGATCGACGGGGAACTCGAACTTCTCGCGACCGGAGCGCAGCAGTGCGTGCTCCACTTCGTCGGTACGGTCGACGCGTCGATCCCGGTGATGGGTCCGGTGGTCGAGAAGATCATGGTCGGCGAGATCGACAAGAGTTTCTCCGCCGAGCGCGAGTTCACCCAGTCGTGGCTCGCCCTCCGGACCTGAGCCCTCTCATCTGCGGCGCGGGAGTGCGCGCAGGATCGCCTCCAGCACCTGGCGCTGACCACGGCCGGACGTGACGGTGGTTCCGCGCGGCACCGACACGGTCCGGTAGGAACCCGAGACCGGCTGCGCTGCCTGATGTTCGACTCCTCGCAGACGTCGGGTCAGGCGCGGTCCGTTCCATGCGGCGAGCAGACCGTCCGTGCCCGGTACCGCCGTCAGCGTGTCGTCTCCCCGGCGGAGGGCCGCGACCGTCCGTCGGGTCCTGGTGCGCGGAACCCGCACGAGGAGAACGTCGGTCCCCGCGAACTCACCGGCCGCAGCGTCGATCGCCTCGGCTCGTGCCCGGCGTCCGGCGCGCCCGCGGATGCCGGTACCGAGACCGTGGCCGGGGGCGTCGAGCAGCACCACCCGCGGGCCGTGATCGGCCAGTGTCCGTGCCAGACCGGTGGCGTACCGCGCATGGGAGCCGCGGGGCAGCGCGAGAACGACCGTCGGGGCCGAGGTGTCGGTCCCCTCGTGGATCTCGGCGTGCACCGAACCCGTCGACGTGCGGATCTGGCGGTGCTCGCACGAGGTGACCGCGCGATCGAGCTCGGCGCTGAAGGGCTTCATGTCCGGGTCCACGTCGCCCCACGTCCGCACGCGGCGTGTGGCGCCGTCCAGGGCCGCCTCGCACACGTGATGACGGACCGGCGCGTGGCGGGTCGACAGGATGGGGCGCCCGTTGAGCAACACCATGACGGCCGCGGCCTCGGCGGACGACATCGTCGGGGTCCACCCGGTGGCGCGTTCGAAGGCCGTCGAGTCGACGGCCGCCTCGCCCGAGGAGATCCAGTGGCTGGAGAACGGCAGGATGCGGAGCGCGTACGCGAGATCGACCACGGTGCGTAGGACTCGAAGCGGGATCGGCAGCACCAACTGGCCCTGCATCGCACCGAGTTCGCGCACCCCGAGCCAGTCGCGCGGACCCAGGTTGAAGGGGCCGTTCACGGGTGTCCGGACGGCCCGGTGGAAGGCGTCGGCCAGGTCGTCCTCGTGCAGGAACTGGTAGCGGGACTGCGCCGGATCGGGGAAGGCCACCACGGACTGCGTGAGGGTGTCGATGCCGTCGTTCGAGAAGTGGGTGCCCACGATGTAGGTGGGGCGCAGCATCGAGATGGTCATGCCGCCCTCGTGCCGGCGCAGCCACCACTCGACGAAGTGTTCCACCTCTGCCTTGTCGAAGAAGTAGTAGCGCAACGGATCCGACGTCGGGAACTCCTCCTCGGTGACGGGCACCGGAAGGTCCTCGCGTCCGTAAGCGCTGACACTCGAGGCGATGACCATCGACCGCACACCGGCCCGGTGCGCGCACTCGACGGCATTGCGCGAGCCCTCCAGATTGGTCTCGTGGATCGCGGCCTTGTCGCGCTGCTCCTCCACGACGAAAGCCAGGTGGATCACCACGTCACAGCCTGCGAAGGCAGTCTCGAGTTCGGGGGAGCGGATGTCCATCGCGATCGAGCGGAGTTTCGGGTGCCGCACGCGCGGTGCCCGGCGACCCAGCCCGATGACCCGGTCGATCTCCGGATCGTCCAGCAGCACAGGGAGAATGACAGCACCGAAATCGCTCGTCGCACCGGTGACGGCGACGGTCAGGCCGCTCACCGTTCGTCCGAGCTGAACTGTCGGGTGGTGTCCTGTGGGTCCGTCATGACGACTCCTGTGGTGCGGTGGTGGCGGGGAAGCAGGACCGCGACGACGACGGCGCAGGCGAAGACGGCCGCGGCGGCGAGGTAGGACGCCACCTCGGACCCGGCCATCGCGGCTTCCTTCATGGACAGGACGAGGTTGTCGCGCACCGCGGAGAACATCTCGGGGAGCGGGTACTGCTGGATCTGCTGCACGCTGAGGAAGCTGCCGTTCACGTACTCCCGGTCGCGGTCCGAGAGGATCTCCGACGGAATGGTCGCGACGAGTGGGCCGACGGTGGTGTTGTAGTACGACGCGGTCACGGATCCGAGCACCGCGACACCGAGAGTGCCGCCGAGTTCCCGCGTCGTGTCGTTCACGGCCGAGCCGGCGCCGGCCTCGTCGATGGGCACGGAGGACATGATGGACTCGGTCGCGGGACCCTGGATCACGGCGATGCCGACTGCGAGCACGATCATCGTGGGCAGTAACAGCCCGAGGTACGAGCTGTCGATGCCGACCTGACCCGCCATGATCATGCCGATGCCCACCAACAGCAGGCCCGCGACGATCACCGGCATGGTGCCGATCCGCTGTGCCAGCGAGGTCGCGGTCGGTGCGCTCACCGCGAGGGCCACCGCGAACGGCAGTGTGGCGACACCGAACTCGAGCGGCGAGTAGCCGCGGACGCCCTGGAAGTACTGGGTGATGAGGAAGACGTACCCGAAGAGCGAGAAGTAGGCGACCGAGATCGCGAGTGCCGGCATCGCGAAGGGTCGCAACTGGAACAGGCGCACGTCGAGGATCGGGCTGGACACGCGCGACTGGCGTACGACGAAGGCGGACAACAGAACCAGGGACACCGCGATCCCGCCGAGCGTGGGCACGGTCACCCAACCGTGACCCGGCGCTTCGATGAGTGCGTACACCAGGAGCGAGACCCCCGAGAAGGACAGGGCGACACCCGGCAGATCGAGCGGACCGGTGGCCGCAGCACGTGATTCGGGCACCACGGCGACGATGCCGATCACCGCGACGACGGCGACCGGCACGTTCAGCCAGAACACGGAGTGCCAGGTGAAGTGTTCGATGAGCCACCCACCCGAGACCGGCCCGATCGCGATGGCGACACCGGCGATCGAGGCCCACACCCCGATGGCCACGGCGCGGTCCGCGGGAGTACGGAACAGGTCGATGATCACCGCCAGGGTCGCGGGCAGCGCGGCGGCGGCGAAGACCCCCATCAGTGCGCGCGAGGCGATCAGTTGCGGCAGGTCGTCGGCCACCGCGCCCACCACCGACATCGCGGCGAGACCCACGACGCCGATCAGCAGCATGCGGCGCCGCCCGATGCGGTCGGTGATGTTGCCGAACGCCAGCAGCAGACCGCAGAACGTGAGGATGTACGCGTCGACGATCCACTGCAGCCCCGTGAAGCCGGCGCGGAGGTCGGTGGAGATGTCGGGCAGAGCGACGTTGACGACGGTGTTGTCGAGCACGACCAGCAGCTCGACGAGACAGATGACGAGGAAGGCGATCATCCGCCGCGGTGACGAGAGGAGGTGGGACGACGACCGCGGCGGCGGCGCGGCGTGTCGGCCGGTCATGACGGCGAGTCCGGGCCGCCGCCCGGTGCGGAGCCGACGTCCTTCGTTGCGGCGAGACGGTCCACCGCGCGCTCGTCCGAGGTCTGCGGTGCCAGCATGCCCGTGGTGCGGTACGAGGCGGGGAAGAAGCAGAAGACCAGTGCGGCACAGACGAACACGGCTCCGGCCGCCACGTACGCGGCGATGGACGATCCGCGCAGAGCGGCTTCCTTCATCTCCAGGATCAACTGTGCGCGTTGCGGTTCGAACATCGCGGGCAGGTCTCGCTTCTGGATCTCGATGACACTGAGCACGCTGGACTGCGCGTAGCCCTTCTCGGTCTCGCTCATGATGGCGGTGGGGATCCGTTCGACGAGCGGCCGCACCGTCGACACGTAGTAGGAGGCGACGATCGACCCGAGCACCGCGACACCGAGAGTGCCGCCGATCTCGCGGGTGGTGTCGTTCACTGCGGCACCGGCTCCGGCCTCGTCGAGGGGGAGCGAGGACATGATGGATTCCGTCGCGGGGCCCTGGATGATCGCGATGCCCACCGCGAGCAACAGCATCGCGGGCAGGACGAGCGTCAGGTAGGAGCTGTCGATCTCGACGCGGCCCGCGACGAGCAGTCCCGCGCCGATGAGGACGAGCCCGGTCACGAGAACCGGCATCGTGCCGATCTTCTGCGCGACGATCGTCGACACCGGGGAGCTGACGGCCAGCGCGGCGGCGAAGGGCAGTGTCGCGATGCCGAATGCGAGAGGTGAGTACTCGCGCACTCCCTGGAAGTACTGGGTGATGAGGAACAGGAAGCCGAAGAGACTGAAGAATCCCACCGCGATCGACACGGCCGGCCACGCGAACGGACGGATGCGGAAGAGCGACACGTCGAGCACGGGGGACGAGATGCGTCGCTCCCGCTGGACGAACAGCACGAGGAACACCGCGGCGAGCACGAGACCGCCGATCGTCCGCCACGACGTCCAGCCGAAGTTCGGTGCCTCGATGACCACGAACACCAGCAGGGTGACGCCGGCGATCGACAGGATCACGCCGGGCACGTCGAGCGGGCCCACCGCCGAGGCCTTCGACTCGGGGACGATCAGCACCACGAGCACGACGGCGACGAGGGCGACGGGGACGTTCATCCAGAACACCGAGTGCCAGGAGAAGTGTTCGAGCAGCCAGCCGCCCGACACCGGTCCGATCGCGACGGCCACGCCGGCGATGGACGACCACACGCCGATGGCGAGAGCACGCTCCTGCGGCTTCGGGAACAGGTTGGTGATGACGGCCAGGGTGGCGGGCAGGACCATCGCGGCGAAGACGCCCATGACCGAGCGTGAGGTCAGGACGTGGGCGAGGGAGTCGCCGAGCGCACCGATCACCGACGCGGTGCCCAGGCCCGTGAGGCCGACGACGAGGAACAGCTTGCGCCCGTACCGGTCACCGAGGTTGCCGAACGCCAGGAGCAGGCCGGAGAAGGTGAGGGTGTACGCGTCGACGACCCACTGCAGGCCCGAGATGCCCGTCGCCAACTCGATGCCGATGGACGGCAGCGCCACGTTGATGATGGTCATGTCGAGGACGATGAGGAGTTCGGCGATGCAGATGACGCCGAAGGCCGCGAGTTGGCGACGCCGACCGATCTCGGTGCGGACACCGAACGTCGAGTGCCCCCTCGACCCGGGCGTGCCCGTGTCGTCCCTCGAGCTGCTGCCCATGGCGTGATCCCCCGTATTCCCCCCGGACCCCGCCCGCGGATGCAGCGCGGCGAGTGTCGTGCGCGAGCGCAACGCTAGGTGTCACGACGGCACTGTCGACGCTAACGGCGGGAGCGCGGGAGAAGTCGGTGTGACGTCACAGAGTTGCGTCAGCGAGCCGGTGACGCCGTACGACGCTGCAGGTGGGAGCGCCCGTCCCGCGCCACGCGGCGTGAGCCCGGACCACCCGCGCGTGCACCGCCGCCACCAATTTCGGCCGTGTCGGCTCCGTTCCCTCGTGAATCGGGCGTTCATGGGTCACACTTCTATCCGGAGACTGCGGCCAGGTCGGGGGACGTGTTACTGGGCGGTAAGGTCCGTGGTCGTTGCGACCACTCGGCTGGGTTAGAGTGACGCGACGCACACAGGTGTCGACGCGTTCGCGTCGTGTGCGACGAGCAGTGGGAGGGATCCACATGGGTGTCGAGGTTTCGGTCGAGGGATTGACCAAGTCGTTCGGTGTGCAGAAGATCTGGCAGGACGTCACGTTGACGCTCCCGAAGGGTGAGGTCAGTGCTCTCCTGGGGCCGTCCGGTACCGGTAAGTCCGTCTTCCTCAAGTCGCTCATCGGCCTTCTCCGACCGGAGGAGGGTTCGATCGTCGTCGACGGCACGGACATCATGGAGTGCTCGTCCAAGGAGCTTTACGAGATCCGCAAGTTGTTCGGCGTGCTCTTCCAGGACGGCGCCCTCTTCGGCTCCATGAACCTGTACGACAACACCGCCTTCCCGCTTCGTGAGCACACGAAGAAGAAGGAGGACGAGATCCGCAGCATCGTCATGGAGAAGCTCGAGCTGGTCGGTCTGACCGGTGCCGAGAACAAGCTCCCCGGCGAGATCTCGGGCGGTATGCGCAAGCGTGCCGGTCTGGCGCGTGCGCTCGTCCTCGACCCCGAGATCATCCTGGTGGACGAGCCCGACTCGGGCCTCGACCCGGTGCGCACCACCTACATCAGCCAGCTGCTGCTCAACATCAACGCCCAGATCGACGCGACGATGCTGATCGTCACGCACAACATCAATCTCGCGCGCACGGTGCCGGACAACATCGGCATGCTGTTCCGCAAGAACCTCGTCATGTTCGGTCCGCGCGAGGTGCTGCTCACCTCCGACGAGCCCGCCGTGAAGCAGTTCCTGAACGGCACGATGATCGGGCCGATCGGCATGAGCGAGGAGAAGGACGAGGCGCAGATGCGCCAGGAGCAGGCCCTCTCCGATGCCGGCCACAACCTCGGCGGTGTCGAGGACGTGGAGGGCATCATGCCGCAGATGGATCCCACGCCCGGCATGCCGCGTCGTCAGGCCGTGGATCGTCGTCGCGACCGGGTGCGCAGCATCATGCACACGCTGCCCGAGCACGCACAGCACGCCATCCAGCAGAGCCTCGACGAGGCGGACGGCCAGGACGGCCGTCAGGCGGAGCCGGCGTACGCGGGTGCTCAGCAGGGCTACCAGGAGTCGTACGGTCAGCAGTCGGGCCACGACCAGCAGCCGGCCTACGGCAACCAGAGCTACGACCAGGGCCAGAGCTACGACCAGGGTCAGACGTACGACCAGAATCAGGGCTACAGCAACCAGGGGTGGAGTGAGCCCGGCCAGGACCGGAACGACGGTTTTCCTTCCAGTGGCTCGCGGGGCTGACCGAAAACAATGGCTAAAACGAAGAACCCGATTCTCAAGTCGGGCACTGCAGCGCTGGCCCAGGCAGGAAACATCGTCGAACTTCTCGTCGATGTCGCGCGCAACACCTTCCGGCGCCCCTTCCAATTCCGCGAATTCATCGAACAGGCCTGGTTCATCGCCAGCGTCACCATTCTTCCGACCGCGCTGGTCGCCATTCCGTTCGGTGCGGTGGTCTCCCTGCAGACCGGGTCGCTGATCAAGCAGCTCGGCGCCGAGTCCTTCACCGGTGCCGCCAGCGTGCTGGCGGTGGTCCAGCAGGGCAGTCCCATCGTGGTGGCGTTGCTCATCGCGGGTGCGGCGGGATCGGCCGTGACGGCCGACCTCGGTTCACGCACCATCCGCGAGGAGATCGACGCCATGCGGGTGCTCGGCATCGATCCGGTGCAGCGCCTGGTCGTTCCCCGCGTGCTCGCGATGATTCTCGTCGCGCTGCTGCTCAACGGCCTGGTGTCCGTCATCGGCATCGCCGGCGGTTACTTCTTCAACGTGATCCTGCAGGACGGAACGCCCGGCGCGTACCTGGCGTCGTTCTCCACGTTGGCGCAGCTGCCCGACCTGTGGGTCGGTGAGCTCAAGGCCGTCGTGTTCGGTCTCATCGCCGGCGTCATCGCGTCCTACAAGGGGCTGCATCCCAATCCCGGTCCGAAGGGCGTGGGTGAAGCGGTGAACCAGACCGTCGTCATCACGTTCCTGATCCTGTTCTTCGCCAACCTGATCATGACGTTGGTCTACCTGCAGGTCGTCCCTGCGAAGGGAGGGTGAGCGATGACCATCGCTCGTGGTCGTGGAGACCGCACCCTGCTCCGGCTCCGTAGCGCGGCCTCGGCTCCGCTCGGTGTGCTGGACCGTGCCGGTGAACAGATGTCGTTCTACGGACGCGCGATCGGGTGGATCCCGAAGACGGCCGTGCACTACAAGAAGGAGACCCTCCGCCTGCTCGCGGAGGTGACGTTCGGTTCCGGCGCTCTCGCCGTCATCGGCGGCACCATCGGCGTCATCCTGATGATGTCCGGGTTCACCGGTGTCGTCGTCGGTCTGCAGGGCTTCGCGGCGCTCGAACAGCTCGGCAGCCAGGTGCTGACGGGCTTCCTGTCGGCGTACGTGAACACCCGTGAGATCGCGCCCATCGTGGCGTCCCTCGCGCTGTCCGCGACCGTCGGCTGCGGCTTCACCGCCCAACTCGGCGCCATGCGCATCTCCGAGGAGATCGACGCACTCGAGGTCATGGCCGTTCCGTCCGTGCCGTTCCTGGTGTCGACGCGCATGATCGCCGGATTCATCGCCGTCATTCCGCTGTACATCGTCGGCCTGCTGTCCGCCTATCTCGCGTCCCGCTTGGTGAGCACCGTCTTCAACGGTCAGTCACCGGGCTCGTACGACCATTACTTCACGCTCTTCCTGCCCCCGGAGGACGTGCTCTACTCCTTCGCCAAGGTGCTGGTCTTCGCCTTCGTGCTCATCATGATCCACTGCTACTACGGCTACACCGCGTCGGGCGGACCCGCCGGCGTCGGCGTGGCCGTCGGTCGTGCCGTGCGTGCCGCACTGGTCACGGTCGCGGTGCTGAACTTCTTCCTGAGCCTCGCCATCTGGGGCACCACGACGACGGTGAGGGTCGCCGGATGAACCACGCTCCGTCGGCGACGCGTCGTCGCCTCCTCGGAATCGGATTCCTGCTCGTCGTCGTTCTCTTCGTCGCCTGGAGCATCACGACCTTCAACAAGACGTTCAAGGACGTCGTCATGGTCGACCTGATCACCGACACCGTCGGCAACGCGCTGCCCGCCAACGCGGACGTGAAGGCGCGCGGCATGATCGTCGGCGAGGTGCGGTCCGCCACCACCGAGAACGGTGAGGTCACCTCCGAGCTGGCACTCGATCCCGGTCTCGTGGGCACCATCCCCTCCAACGTCACCGCCCGGTTGCTGCCGAAGACGCTCTTCGGCGAGCGCTACGTCGCGCTCCAGATCCCCGAGAACTCCGCCGGCGCCAGCCCTCTCGCCGAGGGCGCGGTGATCCGTCAGGACACCAGCGGCAACGCGGTCGAGGTCGGGCAGCTGCTCGACTCGCTGCTCCCGCTCCTCGACGCCATCCCGCCGCAGGATCTCGCCAACACGCTCGGTGCGCTGTCGCAGGCTCTCGAGGGCAACGGCGAGCGGCTCGGTCTGACTCTCGACCGGCTCGAGGAGATCTTCTCGGGTCTGAACGACGAGCTGCCGAACATCCAGCAGGATCTCGTCGGCATCGCCGACCTGTCGGAGACGTACTCGACCGCGGCTCCGGATCTGATCGACGCGCTCGACAACCTGCGCGTCACCGGGAACACGGTGGTGGAGAAGCAGAACGACGTCACCACGCTCCTGGCGAGCGCCACCGCGTCGTCGGGCTCGCTGGCCGACCTGGTGCAGACCAACGCCGAGTCCATCGTGTCCATCGCGGCGGACTCCCGCGAGGCGCTCGAACTGCTCGCCGAGTTCTCCCCGTCGTTCGGCTGCACGTTCACCGAGTTCGTCCGTGTCGCCGACGAGGCGAAGAAGATCCTCTCGGTCGACGACGCGTACCCCGGCGTCCGTGCGTCGATCAACTTCGTCAACCCCAAGGGGCGCTACATCCCCAACCAGGACGAGCCGCGACTGTTCGACACCCGTGGCCCGTCGTGCTTCGAGAACGTGACCACACCCGGCAAGTTCTTCCCGCAGTACCCGGGCAGCGGCGTCAACGACGGCTCCTACCAGGTGCCGTCGCGCAACCCCGGTCCCGCGGTCGACCCCGGCGCGCTGCCCAACCCGCTGCAGTCGCCCGTCCCGGCGGCCTACGCCGGATCGGACATCGAACGGGACACGCTGGCCGTGGTCTACGGCGGAGGCTCCGGCATCTCGCCGGACCAGGTCCCCGCGTGGACCACCCTGGTGGGCGCTCCGGCGCTCCGCGGCACGGAAGTGAGTGTGCGATGAGAGGCCTAGCGGCACCGCTGATCAAGCTGATCATCTTCGCGGTGGTGACCATTCTGGCGACGGCAGCCCTGGCGTTGACCATCGCCAACGGCGCCGGGTCCGGCAAGACCAAGTTCTCGGCCATCTTCACCGACGTCTCCTCGCTCAACGAGGGCGACGAGGTGCGCATCGCCGGTGTGCGCGTCGGCCAGGTGGAGAAGATCGAGATCCACGAGCGTGACCTGGCTCAGGTGGACTTCGCGCTGACCGAGCGTGAATGGCTGCCGGCCTCCACCACCGCGACCATCCGCTACCGGAACCTGATCGGGCAGCGCTACATCGCGCTCGAGCAGGGCACGGGCGACCAGGGCGAGAAGATCACCAGCGGAGCCACCATCCCGCTCGATCGGACGTCCCCCGCGGTGAACCTGACGACGCTGTTCAACGGCTTCCGTCCGCTGTTCCAGACGCTGACGGCCGACGACGTGAACAAGCTGTCGTACGAGATCATCCAGGTCTTCCAGGGTGAGTCGGGCACCATCGGCGATCTGGTGCGCGACACCGCGAGCCTGACCAACACGGTCGCGGACAAGGATCAGGTCATCGGGGCGGTCATCGACAACCTCAACGGGGTCCTCGACACGGTGAACCAGCACGACAAGGAACTCGACCAGTTGATCGTGAACACCCAGGCGCTGGTGTCGGGGCTGTCGGCGGATCGTGACACCGTCGGCTCGGCGGTCACCTCGCTGGCCGGTCTGACCGACGCGACAGCGGATCTGCTCGAGCCGACCCGTCCGTCCATCCAGTCGGCCATCTCGTCGATCGACGGACTGTCGACCAAGATCAACAACCGGCAGCAGGACTTCGACAACATCCTGTCGAACTTCCCGGTCAAGCTCGAGAAGCTGATCCGCGTCGCCAGCTACGGCTCGTGGTTCCAGTTCTACCTGTGCGGCATCGACATCGTCGCCGGGCCGGGCTACGCGCCGCAGCTCAACCTCCCGACAGGACTGCCCACCATCAATCAGCCGCTGTACACCAACTCCGCGAAGCGTTGCGCCGCAGGAGGTATCTCGTGACGAAACGCAAGCCCGCGGTGCTGGGTGCCCTCGGCATCTTCATCATCCTGATGGCGACGCTGTCCGCGTTCTTCCTCGACTCGCTGCCGATCATCGGTGCCGGATCGAAGTACACCGCGAACTTCTCCGAAGCGGCCGGTCTGCGCGCCAGCAACGAGGTGCGGATCGCCGGCGTGAAGGTCGGCAAGGTCACCGACGTCGCCCTCGACGGCGACAAGGTGAAGGTCGAGTTCACGGTCAGTGACGCGTGGGTCGGCGACAAGACGTCGGCGTCCATCCAGATCAAGACGTTGCTCGGACAGAAGTTCCTCTCGCTCGAGCCCAAGGGCGAGGAGCGGCTGAACCCGCGCGACGCGATCCCGATCGACCGCACGACGGCCCCCTACGACGTCATCGACGCGTTCTCCGACGCCGCCCGCACCACCGGCGACATCGACACGACGCAGCTCGCGACGAGCATGGAGACGCTGTCGCAGGCGTTCTCCGAGACGCCGGAGAACATCCGCGCGTCGCTCGACGGTGTCACGCGGTTGTCCGAGACCATCTCCTCCCGTGACGACGAGCTGAGCAAGCTCTTCGCCGCTACCGACAAGACGACGCAGGTCCTCGCCGACCGCAACCAGGAGTTCACCAAGCTGATCGGTGACGCCTCGGTCCTGTTGCAGGAGTTGAACAATCGGCAGCAGTCCATCTCGCAGCTGCTCATCGGCACGCAGCGGGTGTCCACTCAGCTGACCGGTCTGATCCGCGACAACGAGGCACAGATCGGGCCCGCACTCCAGTCGCTGGGTCAGGTCATCGACACCCTGAAGACCAACAACCAGAACATCGCCGAGGCGATCAAGCTGTACTCGCCGTTCGTCCGGCTGTACACCAACATCGTCGGTAACGGCCGCTGGTTCGATCAGGTCATCGTCAACACCTTCCCGCCCGGTCTCCCGGACATTCCGGGATACCGTGAGCCGATTCGCACCCTTGGTGTGGATCCCGTCCGTAGTCCGGGAGCAGGCCAGTGACCGCATCCACCGACCAGGAAGCCCCGTCGAACGGCGGCTTCTTCAGCAAGCGCAACCTGGGAATCATCGCTGCCGTCGTCGCTGTCGTGGTGCTGGTCGTGTTCGCGCTGTGGTGGGCCTTCACCCGCCTCGGCACCACCACCATCACGTCGTACTTCGACAAGACGGTCGGCGTGTACGAGGGCACCGAGGTTCGCGTCCTCGGCGTCAAGGTCGGCACCGTCACCAAGGTCGAGGGCCTGGGCGATCAGGTGCAGGTCGACATGCGCGTCGACCGCGGCGTCGACATCCCCGCCGATGCCCGCGCCGTCCAGCTCGCGCCGTCCGTCGTCGCCGACCGCTACGTCCAGCTCGCGCCGGCGTACACCGGCGGCGAGAAGATGGAGTCCGGTGCCGTGATCCCACGCGAGCGCACGGCCACTCCCGTCGAGGTCGACGAGCTGTACAAGAGCATCGACGAGCTGTCGGCCGCGCTCGGACCGAACGGCGCCAACCAGAACGGCGCCGTCTCCGACCTCGTGACCACCGGCGCGCAGAACCTGGCCGGAAACGGTGAGGCGCTGAACGATTCGCTGACCCAGCTCTCCGGTGCAGTCGAGACGCTCGACTCGTACCGCGGCGATCTGTTCGGCACGATCCAGAATCTGCAGACGTTCGTCAGTGCACTGTCGGCGAACGACCAGCAGGTGCGTGCCTTCAACAATCAGCTGTCCTCGCTGACGAGCTTCCTGGCGGGGGAGCGGGAGAACCTCGGCCTCGCGCTGAACCAGCTCTCGGTCACGCTCGGTGACGTCGCCACCTTCGTGCGGGACAACCGGGACCAGCTGTCCAACGATCTCGACGACCTCGCTCCGACCACGCAGTTGCTCGCCGACAACCGCCAGAACCTGGCGGACACGTTGACGCTGCTGCCGCTGGCCGTCGCGAACGTCGCGAACTCCTACAACGCCGAGTCCGGATCCTTGGACGCGCGCCTGATCTTCCAGGAGTTCCAGGATCCGAAGACGTTCTTCTGCAGTCTCATCGATCTGCAGAAACTGCGCCCGGGCGATCCGCAGTTCGAGGCGCTCGGCCGTCAGATGCAGCCGATCGTCGACAACTGCGGCGCGATCATCGACCAGGCCGTCGCCGGTGTGAAGACGCCGACGCTGGTCCTGCCGTTCGGGTTGCTCAGCGCGGACAACATCCAGCGCAACGTCGAGCCCGGCACCGTGCCCGGTGTCGAATCGCCGCGGGTCGACGACCTGCAGCTTCCGGGCCTGAACATTCCTGCGGAAGGGGAGTGACGATGAGAGTGCGCTCGCGTGGCCTGATGGCCGCCTCCGGTGCCTGCGTCGTCGCCGTGACGCTCAGTGCCTGCGGATCCAGCGGTATCTACGGGATCCCGCTGCCCGGCGGTGCCGACGTCGGGTCGGATCCGATCCGGTTGACGTTGCAGTTCGACGACGTGCTGGACCTGGTTCCGCAGTCGACCGTCAAGGTCGACGGTGTCCAGGTCGGTCGGGTCACCTCGGTCTCCGTGCCGAACGACTCGTGGATCGCCGACGTCGAGGTCGAGGTCGACTCGTCCGTGGACCTGCCGGCCAACGCCATGGCGTCCGTCCAGCAGACCAACCTGCTCGGCGAGAAGTTCGTCCAGCTCAGCGTTCCGGCCGACGACGCGGCGTCCGCGCGCCTCGCCTCGGGCGACACCATCCCCGTCGAGCGGACCCGCCACGCCACCGACATCGAGCAGGTGCTCGGCGCGCTGTCGATGTTGCTCAACGGCGGCGGCGTCGCGCAGCTCGCTCCGATCGTCAAGGAGCTGAACACCGCGCTCGGCGGCCGCGAGGACCGGGTGCGGAACCTGCTCGAGGAGGCCAACTCGCTCATCGGCGGCCTCGAGGATCAGAAGGCCGACATCACGCGAGCCATCGACGGTCTCGACGTCCTCACCGGCACGCTCAACCAGCAGACCGAGAAGATCGACCGGATCCTCGTCGATCTGCCGGTCGCCACCGAGGTGCTCGAACAGCAGCGTCCGCAGCTGACACAGCTTCTCGGTCAGCTCGATCGCCTGGGGCAGGTGGGAACCGACGTCATCGAGCGGTCGAAGGACGATCTGATCGCCGACCTGCGCGCACTGCGCCCGACCCTGCAGGAGCTCTCGACCTACGGCGACGAGCTGATCACGGACCTCGCGTTCGTGCCCACGTTCCCGTTCCCCGACGGTGTCGAGAAGATCACCCAGGGCAACGCGGTGAACCTGTTCCTCAGCGTCGATCTGCAGATCGGGAATCAGCTCACCGCGCTGGGCGTCGGCCAGGGCAACCCGATCTACAGCGCGCCCCGCAACGGCGATCCCAAGCCTCGGGTCGATCCGTCGAACCCGTACTACAACGGCAACGGCCCGCGTAACTCCTTCCCGACCATCTCGCTGCTGCCTCTGCCGCCCATCATCCCGTCGCCGACCCCGGCGCCGGGTGTACCCGCCGCCGCACCGTCGGCGAACCCGTTGGACGGCATCCTGCAGCAGTTCGGGATCGTTCCTCAGAACGAAGGTGGACAGTGAGATCCAAGCTGGTCAGCACACAGCTGATCCTCTTCGTCGTCATCGCCGTGCTCGGCCTGGTGTACGTCGGTGCCAAGTACGTGCGCGTCGACCAGCTGTTCGGTTTCGGCCAGTACACGGTCACCGGTCAGTTCGCTGATTCCGGCGGCATCTTCAGCAACGCCGAGGTGACGTACCGCGGCATTCCCGTGGGGCGCGTCGGTGAGCTGAAGCTGACCGAGCAGGGCGTCGACGTCGAACTGAAGCTCGAGAAGAGCGCTCCCGACGTCCCGGCCGACACCATCGCCGTGGTGGCCAACCGCTCCGCCATCGGTGAGCAGTACGTCGATCTGCAGCCGCGCACCGATCAGGGCCCGTTCCTGCAGGACGGCGACGTCATCCTGCAGGACGACACGTCCATCCCGACGCCGGTGGAGAGCCTGCTCAAGAACGTCAAGACGCTCGCGGACTCCGTGCCGGTCGACGATCTGCACACCGTGGTGACCGAGCTCGGTACCGGCTTCGCCGGCACGGGTGACTCACTGCAGCAGCTCGTCACCTCGCTCGACAGCTTCTCCGAGGACGGTCTCGCCAACCTGCCGCAGACCCTCACGCTGATCCGCGACAGCCGCGTCGTGCTGGACACCCAGTCGGAGCAGTCGTCGTCCATTCAGCAGTTCAGCTCGGATCTGGATCTGGTCACCGCGCAGTTGCGGTCGAGCGATCCGGACATCCGACGACTGATCGACAACGGGCTTCCCGCCAGCGACCAGGTCGGCGCGCTCGTCGACCAGGCCGGCCCGGGTCTGACGACCAACCTGACGAACCTCGCGGGTGTGACCAGTGCACTGAGCCCGCGCACGTTCGCACTGCGTCCGCTGCTCCAATTCCTCCCGGCCCTGGCGCAGGGAGCGAACTCGGCGAGTCCGGGTGACGGCACCATTCACTTCGGCATCGCGCTCGAGGTGAACAACCCGCCGTCGTGCACCCAGGGTTACGAGGGCACGCAGGCGATCCTCGACGCGGAGTACGCCAAGAATCCCGACTTCGATCCGACGCAGCAAGACTTCCCGTTGAACCTCGACGCGAACTGCACTGTGCCGCAGGGATCCCTGACGGGTGTGCGCGGCGCCAACAGCGTGCGCTTCGCCGATCCGCAGACGGTGCAGCCGTGGGACGACAAGCCCAAGGTCGCGCCGGACCCCCTGGATCTGAACCCGATCGCGACGCAGCTGGCCGCACTGCTCGGTGTGACGGTCCGCCCCTGACCGTCGAGTCGGGTGAGGAGAGGTGCGCGGTGATGGCAGCGAGAAGTTACCCTCAAGTAGGGTGTCTGCTGTGACGCCAACCACCTCTCCTTCCGACCCGGACCTCGACGGCACCGACACCGGTGACGGCACGTCCGAGTCCACGCCCGCACCGGCGCCGCGCACGTCTCCGGTCGCCACGGCGGTGACTGCCGCGGCCGCCGCGATCACGTTGATCGCGGCCGTCGTGCTGAGCATCTTCTGGTTCCTCGCGTACCAGGAGTCCTCGGACGCCTCCCTGCGGGACGACGCCCTCGCCGGCGCCCGGCAGGCGGCGATCAACCTGAACTCCGTCGACTCGAACGATCTGGACAAGACGTTCGCCGACATCGAGTCCTCCATCACCGGTGACGAACTCACCAACGGTCTGAACGACACCAAGGATCAGTTCCGCCAGCAGTTCGCGGAGACCGGTGTGGTCACCACCGCGGCGGTGCAGCACGCGTCGCTCGTCGGGTTCAGTTCCGACGACGGCACCGCGCAGTCGCTCGTGGTCCTCACCACCGACACCACCAAGCCGGACGGCAACGAGCGGTACCAGAGCACCCTGCGTCTCGAACTGCAGGACGTGGACGGCACGTGGAAGGCCACGCGTATCCAGCCCATCGGGCAGCGCATCCCCCTCGAGGTCCCGGGCGCACCCGCTGCGACGGGCGATCCCGCTGCACCCACCGATCCCGCCGCCACCGATCCCGCAGCTCCGGTCGACCCCTCAGCCCCGGTCGACCCCGCCGCGCCCGTCGATCCCGCTCCCGCACCGACCGACGGCGGTCAGTGACACCTCGTTGTCACGACGCCGTCCGTCCCGCTCGCCTCGCACCAGCCAGGAGTTCTCTCTATGCCCCCCGCACGCCGTAGACCCCCCACAGGCGCTCCTCGTGTCCCCGCCGGCAGCGTTCGTCGACCCAAGGTCGCCGGACGCTCCACGGCGCCCCCCGCGGGCGGCGACGCGATCGAGGACGAGACCACGAGCACGTCCACCGGCGCGGCCTCGACCGTCGACCTGTCGAAGTCGTCGGCCGACACCGCCGCGGTCGACAGCGTTGCCACGGACTCGGTCGTGGACGAGACGACCGAGGCGGACGACGGCGCCCCCGCCGGCCGCACGGCCTGGTGGACTCCCCGCACGATGCTGCTCGCCGCACTCGCCGTGGTGTTCGCCGTGATCGCGCTCCTCGCCGTGGTGCGCCCCGGTACGTCCGAGGTGAGCAACCAGGCATGGGTCGACACTCCGGCCACACTCGAGGTCACGTCGGCCGGGCGCGACGCCCTGCAGACGGTGTTCAGCTACAAGTTCGACACCATCGACCAGGATCAGGCGGCCGCTCGCGCGGTGCTGAACGACGAGCGACGCGGGGAGTACGACTCCACCGCGGAGCAGACCAAGCAGGGCGTCATCCAGACGCAGACCACCACGACGGCCACGGTCACCGACATCGGGGTGTCACTGCTCGACGGTGACCGGGCCGAGCTGCTGGCCAGCATGGACATCGCCGCGACGCAGGACACGGTCGACCAGGGAACGGTGCAGACGCCGGTCTCGGTGACCATGGAACGTGTCGACGGAAAGTGGCTGCTCGCGACCATCGACAACCGCTGATCGCCCGCGTCGAGCGGATTCGGGGGACGAAACGCCGCTCTCGCTCTTGACGCGAGGGCTTCGGGAGTCCACTCTGATTACCGGATTCATCGAACGCGGGTGCGACCCCGCTGCCATGATCGAGAACGACGCCGGAGCAAATGGAGGCACCGGGCGCCGGGATCGACCGGCAGGGGCGTACGGCAGTTCGTGGATCACGGCCCGTGCAGTCTCCGGGCCGAGCGCGCTCCCTGCGCGGACGCGGTTGCCATATCCGCCGCATTGGGGTACTTTTGGACGTTGCGCTGGGTGCCTCCTGTCCACTTCCAGACTTTGCCTGAATCGACACGTGTGTCGATCTCTGCTGAGCGAGGACTTCGTACGGGTAGTGACCAGCGAAGTTCCCACACAAAGAAGCAGATTAGCGACGGTCGCGCAGTGCACGAAGCGGCCCGCGTGAGGTGCTGGAAGGACGCATCTTGGCAGTCTCCACCCAGTCCAAGGAAAACGCCGGAACTCCCGGAGCCCCGAAGAGGGTGTCGTTCGCGAAGATTCGCGAACCCCTCGAAGTACCGGGGTTGCTCGATCTTCAGACCGATTCGTTCGAGTGGCTCGTCGGCACGCCGGAGTGGCGCGCACGTGCGGAAGCACGTGGCGACAGCTCTCGCAGCGGCGGTCTCGAGGACATCCTGACGGAGCTCTCTCCGATCGAGGACTTCTCCGGCTCGATGTCCCTCTCCTTCTCCGATCCGCGCTTCGACGAGGTCAAGGCCTCGATCGACGAGTGCAAGGACAAGGACATGACCTACGCGGCGCCGTTGTTCGTCACCGCGGAGTTCATCAACAACAACACCGGTGAGATCAAGAGCCAGACGGTCTTCATGGGTGACTTCCCGATGATGACCGACAAGGGCACGTTCATCATCAACGGCACCGAGCGCGTCGTCGTCTCGCAGCTCGTGCGTTCCCCGGGTGTCTACTTCGACCACGCCGTCGACAAGACCACCGAGAAGGATCTGCACAGCGTCAAGGTCATCCCCGGCCGCGGCGCCTGGCTCGAGTTCGACGTCGACAAGCGCGACACCGTCGGTGTCCGCATCGACCGCAAGCGTCGTCAGCCCGTCACCGTGCTCCTCAAGGCACTCGGCTGGACCACCGAGCAGATCACCGAGCGCTTCGGCTTCTCGGAGATCCTCATGGCCACGCTGGAGAAGGACAACACGGCCGGCACCGACGAGGCGCTGCTCGACATCTACCGCAAGCTCCGCCCGGGCGAGCCGCCCACGAAGGAGAGCGCGCAGACCCTGCTGGAGAACCTGTTCTTCAAGGAGAAGCGCTACGACCTCGCACGCGTGGGTCGCTACAAGATCAACAAGAAGCTGGGCCTGAACTCGGGTCTGCCCATCGAGGCGTCGACGCTGACCGAAGAGGACATCGTCGCCACCATCGAGTACCTCGTGCGTCTGCACGCGGGCGAGAAGTCGATGACGGCACCCGACGGCGTCGAGGTTCCCGTGGAGGTCGACGACATCGACCACTTCGGCAACCGTCGTCTCCGCACGGTCGGCGAGCTGATCCAGAACCAGATCCGCGTGGGCCTGTCCCGCATGGAGCGTGTGGTCCGCGAGCGGATGACCACCCAGGACGTCGAGGCCATCACGCCGCAGACCCTGATCAACATCCGTCCCGTGGTCGCTGCCATCAAGGAGTTCTTCGGAACCTCGCAGCTGTCGCAGTTCATGGACCAGAACAACCCGCTGTCGGGTCTGACGCACAAGCGCCGCCTGTCGGCGCTGGGCCCCGGCGGTCTGTCGCGTGAGCGCGCCGGCCTCGAGGTCCGCGACGTCCACCCGTCGCACTACGGCCGCATGTGCCCCATCGAGACCCCGGAAGGCCCGAACATCGGCCTGATCGGATCGCTCTCGGTGTACGCCCGTGTGAACCCGTTCGGTTTCATCGAGACGCCGTACCGCAAGGTCGTCGAGGGACAGGTCACCGACGACGTCGACTACCTGACCGCCGACGAGGAGGACCGCCACGTCGTGGCGCAGGCCAACTCGTCGATCGACACCTCGGGTCGTTTCGTCGACGAGAAGATCCTTGTCCGCCGTAAGGGTGGAGAGGTCGAGTTCGTCTCGTCGATGGACGTCGACTACATGGACGTCTCGCCTCGGCAGATGGTCTCGGTCGCCACGGCGATGATCCCGTTCCTCGAGCACGACGACGCCAACCGCGCACTGATGGGCGCGAACATGCAGCGTCAGGCCGTGCCGCTGGTGCGCAGCGAGGCTCCGCTCGTCGGAACCGGCATGGAGCTGCGTGCCGCTGTCGATGCCGGCGACGTCATCGTCAACGAGAAGTCCGGTGTCATCGAGGAGGTGTCCGCCGACTACGTCACCGTGATGGCGGACGACGGCACTCGCAACACCTACCGGATGCGCAAGTTCGCGCGCTCGAACCAGGGCACCTGTGCCAACCAGCGTCCGATCGTGGACGAGGGCGCACGGGTCGAGGCCGGCCAGGTCCTGGCCGACGGTCCCTGCACCGAGAACGGTGAGATGGCGCTGGGCAAGAACCTGCTCGTCGCGATCATGCCGTGGGAGGGCCACAACTACGAGGACGCGATCATCCTGTCGCAGCGCCTCGTGGAAGAGGACGTCCTGACCTCGATCCACATCGAGGAGCACGAGATCGATGCCCGCGACACCAAGCTCGGTGCCGAGGAGATCACTCGTGACATCCCGAACGTCTCGGACGAGGTCCTCGCCGATCTCGACGAGCGCGGCATCATCCGTATCGGTGCCGAGGTTCGTGACGGCGACGTCCTGGTCGGAAAGGTCACGCCGAAGGGCGAGACCGAGCTGACCCCGGAGGAGCGCCTGCTGCGCGCCATCTTCGGCGAGAAGGCCCGCGAGGTCCGCGACACGTCTCTGAAGGTTCCGCACGGCGAGAACGGAAAGGTCATCGGCATTCGCGTGTTCTCGCGCGAGGACGACGACGATCTGCCTCCCGGCGTGAACGAGCTGGTCCGCGTCTACGTGGCCCAGAAGCGCAAGATCCAGGACGGCGACAAGCTCGCCGGCCGCCACGGCAACAAGGGCGTCATCGGCAAGATTCTCCCCCAGGAGGACATGCCGTTCCTGTCCGACGGCACCCCTGTCGACATCATCCTGAACACGCACGGCGTCCCACGTCGTATGAACATCGGTCAGATCCTCGAGACTCACCTCGGCTGGATCGGCAAGACCGGATGGAACATTCAGGTGGCCGCGGACGGAGTCCGACCCGACTGGGCCGCGACGCTGCCCGAGGAGATGCTGGCCGCCGAGGCGGACACCAACATCGCCACCCCGGTGTTCGACGGTGCGAAGGAGGACGAGCTCACCGGCCTGCTGGCGAGCACGATCCCGAACCGCGACGGCGAGCGCATGGTCGGCGCGGACGGAAAGGCCACCCTGTTCGACGGCCGTTCCGGCGAGCCGTTCCCGTACCCGGTCTCCGTGGGCTACATGTACATCATCAAGCTGCACCACCTCGTCGACGACAAGATCCACGCTCGTTCGACCGGTCCGTACTCGATGATCACGCAGCAGCCCCTCGGTGGTAAGGCGCAGTTCGGTGGACAGCGCTTCGGCGAGATGGAGTGCTGGGCCATGCAGGCCTACGGCGCTGCGTACACGCTGCAGGAGCTCCTCACCATCAAGTCCGACGACGTGGTCGGCCGCGTGAAGGTCTACGAGGCCATCGTCAAGGGCGAGAACATCCCGGAGCCCGGTATCCCCGAGTCCTTCAAGGTGCTCCTCAAGGAGCTCCAGTCGCTGTGCCTCAACGTGGAGGTGCTGTCCTCGGACGGCGCGGCCATCACGATGGCGGACGGCGACGACGAGGATCTCGAGCGTGCCGCGGCCAACCTGGGAATCAATCTCTCCCGCAACGAGTCCGCGACCGTCGACGATCTCGCGCAGTAATCGGTGACAGGCCGGCGCGAGGGGACTCGCGCCGGCCCACCCCCGATCACTCGTAGCAGCAGAAAACTATCCCTGAGAAGGGGAAAGGAAGTACGACGTGCTGGACGTCAACTTCTTCGATGAACTCCGCATCGGTCTCGCGACCGCGGACGACATCCGCAATTGGTCCTACGGCGAGGTCAAGAAGCCGGAGACCATCAACTACCGCACGCTCAAGCCCGAGAAGGACGGCCTGTTCTGCGAGAAGATCTTCGGACCTACTCGCGACTGGGAGTGCTACTGCGGCAAGTACAAGCGCGTGCGCTTCAAGGGCATCATCTGTGAGCGCTGTGGCGTCGAGGTGACTCGCGCCAAGGTGCGTCGTGAGCGCATGGGACACATCGAGCTGGCCGCACCGGTCACGCACATCTGGTACTTCAAGGGTGTTCCGTCGCGCCTGGGCTACCTGCTGGACCTGGCGCCGAAGGATCTCGAGAAGATCATCTACTTCGCCGCCTACGTCATCACTTCGGTCGACGACGAGCTGCGCCACAACGAGCTCTCCACTCTCGAGGCCGAGATGGAGGTCGAGAAGAAGGCTGTCGCCGATCAGCGTGACGCCGACCTCGAGGCCCGTGCGCAGAAGCTCGAGGCCGACATCGCCGAGCTCGAGGCGGAGGGCGCCAAGTCCGACGTCCGTCGCAAGGTCAAGGACGGTGGCGAGCGCGAGATGCGTCAGCTCCGTGACCGCGCGCAGCGTGAGCTGGATCGTCTCGAGGAGATCTGGACCACCTTCACCAAGCTGGCCAAGAAGCAGCTCATCGTCGACGAGCTCATCTACCGCGAGCTGATCGACCGCTACGGCGAGTACTTCACGGGTGCGATGGGCGCGGAGTCCATCCAGAAGCTCATGGAGACCTTCGACATCGAGGCCGAGGCCGAGAGCCTGCGCGAGACCATCCGCAGTGGCAAGGGCCAGAAGAAGCTCCGTGCGCTGAAGCGTCTCAAGGTCGTCGCCGCGTTCCAGTCCACGGGCAACTCGCCCATGGGCATGGTGCTCGACGCCGTGCCGGTGATCCCGCCGGAGCTGCGTCCGATGGTGCAGCTCGACGGTGGACGTTTCGCGACGTCCGACCTCAACGATCTGTACCGCCGCGTCATCAACCGCAACAACCGCCTCAAGCGACTGATCGACCTCGGTGCTCCCGAGATCATCGTCAACAACGAGAAGCGGATGCTGCAGGAGTCGGTCGACGCCCTGTTCGACAACGGTCGTCGTGGCCGTCCGGTCACCGGACCGGGCAACCGCCCGCTCAAGTCGCTGTCCGATCTGCTCAAGGGCAAGCAGGGTCGTTTCCGTCAGAACCTGCTCGGCAAGCGCGTCGACTACTCGGGCCGTTCGGTCATCGTCGTCGGACCGCAGCTCAAGCTGCACCAGTGCGGTCTGCCGAAGCTCATGGCACTCGAGCTGTTCAAGCCGTTCGTGATGAAGCGTCTGGTGGATCTCAACCACGCGCAGAACATCAAGTCGGCCAAGCGCATGGTCGAGCGTCAGCGCGCACAGGTGTGGGACGTCCTCGAAGAGGTCATCGCCGAGCACCCCGTGCTGCTGAACCGCGCACCGACGCTGCACCGTCTGGGCATCCAGGCATTCGAGCCGCAGCTGGTCGAGGGCAAGGCCATCCAGCTGCACCCCCTCGTGTGCGAGGCGTTCAACGCCGACTTCGACGGTGACCAGATGGCAGTCCACCTGCCGCTGTCCGCCGAGGCGCAGGCCGAGGCGCGCATCCTCATGCTGTCGTCGAACAACATCCTGTCGCCGGCATCGGGCCGACCGCTCGCCATGCCGCGTCTGGACATGGTGACGGGTCTGTTCCACCTGACGCGTCTCGACGACAAGGCTCTGGGCGAGTTCCAGGCCTCGACGTCCGACTCGGCGGAGCTGGGCATCTACGCCAGCCCGGCCGAGGCACAGATGGCCGTCGATCGCGGCGTCCTGACCGTGCAGTCGCAGATCAAGGTGCGTCTGACGCAGCAGCGTCCGTCGCGCGAGATCGAGGCGGAGC
The DNA here is from genome assembly GCF_019836105.1 of Rhodococcus sp. BP-316. Taxonomy (NCBI): domain Bacteria; kingdom Bacillati; phylum Actinomycetota; class Actinomycetes; order Mycobacteriales; family Nocardiaceae; genus Rhodococcus; species Rhodococcus sp. BP-316. The sequence continues at coordinate 55,891 of NZ_JABUEE010000008.1, forward strand.
TGTTCCCCGACGGCTGGACCCCGGGCGATGCCTGGACCGCCGAGACGACGCTGGGCCGCGTGCTCTTCAACGAGCTGCTCCCGACGAACTACCCGTTCGTCAACGAGCAGATGCCGAAGAAGCGCCAGGCGACGATCATCAACGATCTCGCCGAGCGGTACCCGATGATCGTGGTCGCGCAGACCGTCGACAAGCTCAAGGACGCCGGCTTCTACTGGGCCACGCGTTCGGGTGTCACGATCTCCATCTCCGACGTCCTCGTGCCGCCGGAGAAGCCGCAGATCCTCGAGGAGTTCGAGGCTCAGGCCGACCGCCTGGAGAAGCAGTACCAGCGTGGCGCTCTCGACCGGACCGAGCGCAACTCGGCCCTGGTCAAGATCTGGCAGGAAGCCACCGAGCAGGTCGGTAAGGCCATGGAGGCCCACTTCCCCGACGAGAACCCGATCCCGATGATCGTGAAGTCCGGCGCAGCCGGAAACATGACGCAGGTGCGGTCGCTCGCCGGCATGAAGGGTCTGGTGACCAACCCGAAGGGTGAGTTCATCCCGCGCCCGATCAAGTCCTCCTTCAAGGAGGGCCTGACGGTCCTGGAGTACTTCATCAACACGCACGGTGCTCGTAAGGGTCTGGCCGACACGGCGCTTCGTACCGCCGACTCGGGCTACCTGACGCGTCGTCTGGTCGACGTCTCGCAGGACGTCATCGTTCGGGAGACCGACTGTGGCACCGAGCGCGGCATCACCACGGTGATCGCGGAGAAGCTGGCCGACGGCTCGATGATCCGCGACGCGCACGTCGAGACCTCGACGTACGCCCGCACCCTGGCCGCCGACGCGGTCGACGCCGACGGCAACGTCATCGTCGAGCGTGGACACGACCTGGGCGACCCGGCCATCGACGCGCTGCTCGCAGCGGGCATCACGTCGGTCAAGGTCCGTTCGGTGCTCACCTGCACCACCGGGACCGGCGTCTGCGCCACCTGCTACGGCCGTTCCATGGCCACCGGCAAGCTCGTCGACATCGGCGAGGCCGTCGGTATCGTCGCGGCACAGTCGATCGGTGAGCCCGGCACGCAGCTCACGATGCGTACCTTCCACCAGGGTGGTGTGGCCGGCGACGACATCACCGGTGGTCTGCCCCGAGTGCAGGAGCTCTTCGAGGCTCGTGTGCCCAAGGGCAAGGCGCCCATCGCGGACGTCTCGGGTCGCATCCAGCTCGAGGACGGTGACCGTTTCTACAAGATCACCATCGTCCCGGACGACGGCGGCGAAGAGGTCGTCTACGACAAGCTCTCCAAGCGTCAGCGTCTGCGTGTCTTCAAGCACGACGACGGCACGGAGCGTCTGTTGTCGGACGGTGACCACGTCGAGGTCGGTCAGCAGCTCATGGAAGGTGCTGCCGATCCCCACGAGGTCCTGCGAGTCATGGGCCCGCGCCAGGTGCAGATCCACCTCGTCAACGAGGTCCAGGAGGTGTACCGCAGCCAGGGTGTGTCCATCCACGACAAGCACATCGAGACGATCGTTCGTCAGATGCTCCGCCGCGTGACCATCATCGATTCGGGCTCCACGGAGTTCCTGCCCGGATCGCTGACCGAGCGCAGTGAGTTCGAGTCGAGCAACCGTCGCGTCGTGTCCGAGGGTGGCGAGCCCGCGGCCGGACGTCCGGTGCTGATGGGTATCACCAAGGCATCGCTGGCGACCGACTCGTGGCTGTCCGCGGCGTCGTTCCAGGAGACCACCCGAGTGCTGACCGACGCGGCGATCAACTGCCGCTCGGACAAGCTCATCGGTCTCAAGGAGAACGTGATCATCGGAAAGCTGATCCCCGCCGGCACCGGCATCAACCGGTACCGGAACATCACGGTTCAGCCCACCGAGGAAGCACGTGCCGCGGCCTACGCGGTGCCGTCGTACGACGATCAGTACTACAGCGCGGACGGCTTCGGCCAGAACACCGGTGCTGCAGTGCCGCTCGACGACTACGGTTTCTCCGGCGACTACCGCTAGAGACGAGCAACGCACGAGCCCCATCCCGCTTCGGCGGGGTGGGGCTCGTGTCGTTTCCGAGCCAGTTCGAGCCGCTCGGCTGGGTTGCGCCGCGCGCTGCGCACGGTGGTGTGCGCAGGTTGCAGAGTGCGCTGACGGCCGGGCGCAGCGCGCGGCGGTCCCGGTGCAGCAGCCGCGATGAGTTCCGGGCCACCGCGGAGTCGGCACCTGTATGACCGAGACTCCCAGCACCATCACGAACATCGGCGTGGCCATGTTCACCGTTGCCGATCAGGACAAGGCCCTCGACTTCTACACCCGCGTGCTCGGGTTCGAGGTGCGCGGTGACACCCGCTTCGGGCCGAACGAGGAGTACCGCTGGCTCGAGGTGGCGCCGCCGGGGTCCACGGCGCGCCTCGCGCTGAACCCGCCGATGTACGACACGCCGGGCGGCTCGTCCATCGGGGTGGAGACGTCGGACGTCCGCGCGGAGCACGCTCGCCTGAGTGCCTTCGACGGGTTCGAGATGGAACCGCTCGGCGGCGGCGACGACGATCCGAACGTGCCGCCGATGTTCATGCTGAAGGATCCCGACGGCAACGTCATCACCGTCGTGCAGGCGTGATCCGGTCCCTCCCGGCTCAGCGCAGAGCGAGGGTCGGGAGGGACAAGCTCACCAGCATCAGCGCGAACAGCAGCCAGGCGGCGCCCTGCCAGACGGGCCACGTCCCGCCGTGGCGGTAGGAGCGGTAGCCGATCCACAGTGCGCCGATCCCACCGAGCAGACAGACACCGGGTACGAGCGCAGCGATCGCGACGCTGGACGCGCCCGCTGCGAGGAACACGGCCACCGCGACGGCAGCGATGCCGATCACTGCCCCGTCGTACGTGGCCGCGTGCCGGATCGCGCGCGGATCGCGCCACCGCTTCTCGACGTCGCGTCTGCCCATCTCTCGCTTGTCGTCCATGTCGACTGCGTACCCGATTCGGGTGGCTTCAGCGCGAGTCCTCGCGCGCGTCGTCTCCGATCCACACGGAGTTTCCTTTCGAGGGGCACCGTTCGGTCCATGAGCCGTCGTGATCTCGTCATCGGTGCCGATCGTTCTCTGCGTGCCGGCACCACGCGTCGTTCGTTCCTCACGTGGACCGCACTGGTCGGTGCGCTCGCGATGACACCGGAACTGTCGAGCGCGACGGCGCACGCGCAGCCGCAACGCGGCACCCCGGCCGACTACCCGTTCCGCCTCGGCGTCGCGTCGGGCGATCCGCTGCCGGAATCGGTGGTGCTGTGGACTCGTCTCGCGGTCGACCCACTCGCTCCGGTCGGCGGTATGCGGCCGGGTGTGGTGCCGGTGCGGTGGGAGATCGCCGAGGACGAACGGTTCGGGCGGACGGTGAGCCAGGGCATCGAACTGGCATCCGATGCGGACGGCTGGTCGGTGCACGTGGACGTGCGGGGTCTGGCTCCGGCGCGAGAGTACTTCTACCGCTTCATGGTCGGTCCGCACGTGAGCACCGTCGGACGGACGAGGACGGCGCCCGCACCGGGATCACCCCTTGCGTCACTGTCGTTCGCGTGGGCGTCGTGCCAGAAGTGGGAGGACGGGTTCTACGGCGCCTATGCCGATCTCGCGGCGAGTGACCCGGACGTCGTGTTCTTCCTCGGCGACTACATCTACGAGTACGCGATCGAAGGTACAGGCGCCCGCGCGTCGCAGCCACGGCCCGAGTCCGCGGGACGAGAGACGCTGGCACTGAACGACTATCGCGATCGGTATGCGCTGTACAAGTCGGATCCCGACCTGGCGTCGGCGCACGCAGCGGCGCCGTGGATCACCACCTTCGACGATCACGAGGTGGACAACAACTGGGCCGGGGCGATCAGCCAGGATGCCGGCACCGCCGCTCCCGGCGATCCTGCGGGTGATCCGCGGGTGTTCCTCCTGCGCCGCGCCGATGCGTTCAAGGCGTGGTGGGAGAACACTCCCGTGCGGATGGCCCAGCGACCGACGGGGCCGGATCTGACGGCGTACCGCCGCTTCAGTTTCGGTGACCTGGTGGACTTCTCGGTGCTCGACACCCGGCAGTACCGCAGCGATCAGGCCAACGGGGACGGCGAACACGCGCAGAACGCGGAGACCGCGGACCCGAGTCGCACCATCACCGGAGCGGCACAGGAGAAGTGGATCCTCGACGGTTTCGGGTCCGGTGCCACGTGGAAGTTCCTCGCACACCAGACGGTGATCTCCGACCTGGCCCGCATCAGCGACGGCGAGCGGAAGGTCGGGATGGACCCGTGGAGTGGGTACGAGGCGTCACGGCACCGCATCCTCGACGGCGCCCGCGACCGGGGGATCACCCTCGCGTCCATCGTGGGCGACATCCACCGCACCATCGTGTCGGAACTGCGCCGCGACTATCAGGACGACTCCGCCCCGGTGGTCGGAGTCGAGATCGCGTCGACCTCCATCGCGTCGGGCAAGGACGGTGCGGACGTCGACACGGCCGGTGCGGACATCGCGGCGGCGTCACCGCACGTCAAGTTCGGCAATGCCCGACGCGGTTACCTGCGTGCGACGCTGACGCCGACGGAGTGGCGGTCCGAAGTCCGGGTCCTGGACGCGATCTCGGTTCCCGGCGCGCCGGTCCGCACGGCAGCGACCGTGACGGTGCCGGAGGGTCGGCCGGAGATCGGCCTGGCCTAGCGGACGGCCGGGTACGCCTAGCCGCCCGCAGCGATGACGGCTGCGATGTTGCGCTCGGCGAGCGCGGTGATGGTGAGAGACGGGTTGGCCGCACCTGTGCTGCCGGGAACGAGAGCTCCGTCCATGACGTACAGGCCGGGGTGCCCCTTCACTCGTCCGTGCGCATCGGTGACGTCGCCCAGGACCGCACCGCCGAGGGGGTGCGCGGTGAAGGTGTCGTCGACGTCGCGAGTGAACGGCTCGGCGGAGACGACGGTGCGGCCGGCCTGTGCCATCCGGTTCTGCACCGCGCGCAGTGCCTCGACGGTGTCGCGGCTGCCGCCCTTGGGCCAGGTCAAGCTCATCCCGTCCGTTGCACGGTCGTAGCGGAAATCGGCCCGCAGTGGGTCGATGGTCATACCGAGCGATCCGAGGAACCCCATCTCGGTGGGAACACCGGGGACGTACCAGTTCTCGACGCTGAGAGGCAGGCCCGTGTCGTCGACGATGCGCGAGGCGCACGGCGCCCCCTGCGGGCCGCCGCCGATGGGGCCGAGCGAGCGGGTCATGAAGGCGTCGCCGTTGGTGCCCCATCCGCGTCCGACGAACTCGTTGAGCTCGGGAAGCGCGCCGGTGGCCTGTGCGCGGACCAGCAGTTCGGTGGTGCCGATGGAGCCGGCGCCGAGGATCAGCGAGTCGCAGGTCAGCGTGCGCGTCTCGAGTGCGTTGCCCTCGGGATCGAGGCGCCGCACCTCCACGCGGTAGCGGCCACCGCTCTCGGTACCGATGGCGACGACCTCGTGGCTGTGACACACCACGGCGTTGCCCGTGGACTCGGCCTGCGGGATGTAGTTCTGCGTCAGGTCGTGCTTCGCGCCGTTGGAGTTGCCGAACGTGCTGCAGCCGACGGTGGCGGACGGCCGGGACCGACCCGACATCTCGTCACGCAGCACGTTCCAGTTCCAGCCTCCGTCGACGCGCTGCGGGTCGAAACCGGCGCGGCGGGCGTGGTCGTCCCACGTCCTGGAGTGGGCGAACCCGGGGGAGGCGTAGATGTCGTCGGGCATGGTCGACGGCCGGAGCACCGAGCGAGCCTTGGGGTACCACTGCGACGCCATCTCGTCGTAGTCCACGCGGCCACCGAACGAGAGATCGAAGAAGCGCTTGTCCGGGGCGATGCTGACGCCGGTGTAGACGACGGAGCCGCCGCCCACCGCGGCTGCACGCCACACCGACAGGTTCTCGTATCGCGTGGTGTCGAGGACGCCGTTGAACCAGTCGACGGGCCCGACAGGCATGCCGGTGAGGTTGGTGAACGAGCGCTGATGCCACAGGCCGCGCCCGTCGGCCGTCATGTCGGCGGTGAAGATGTCGCGGAACGGATCGCGCGGCCAGCGGAGTCCTCGTTCGAGCACGGTGACCGACGTACCGGCCTGCGCGAGCCGCAACGCCGCTGCGCTGGCTCCGAAGCCCGATCCGATGACGAGGGCGGGTGAGTGGTCCGGTGGACGCGGAGGGTCGGCGAACAGTTCGGGCAGGAGGTTCCGGATCGAGGGGACGCCGAGCGGGAGTGCGGACGCCGTCGACCGGGTGATCGCGGGCGGGACCGCGAGGCCCACCATTCCTGCTGCGGCCAGTTGCAGCAGTTGCCTGCGCTTCACGTGCACACCCACCATCGATCGAGAACAGTCGAATGGTCAGTCTCCCGTGAATGGTGCAGGTGATGGAACCACTCGACCGGATTGTATGACTGTTACCAATCTCTGTGCCGGTTTATCGGGCGGGTCGGGGCGGAACAGGGCGACTCCCGCGAGGGTTGTTCAGAGTATGCGTCTGTCCCTTCTCGATCGCTCCCGTACCCGCACCGATCGGTCCGCCGCCGCCGCGGTGTCGGACACGATCGAGCGTGCGCGGTGGGCCGAGGCGGCGGGTTACGAGCGGTTCTGGGTGGCCGAGCATCACGCCGTCCCCGGCATCGCGAGCGGCTCACCCGCGGTGCTGCTCGCCGCGATCGGCGCGGCGACGTCGCGGATTCGGCTGGGGTCGGGCGGCGTCATGCTGCCGAACCACTCGCCCATCGTCGTCGCCGAGCAGTTCGCGATGCTCGACGCACTGTGTCCCGGCCGGGTCGACCTCGGTGTCGGCCGGTCGCTGGGGTTCACTCCGCCGATACGCAAGGTGCTGCGGGCGGACACCGAGGACGCCGAGCGCTTCGCCGACGACCTCGCGGATCTGCAGGACTTCCTGCTCGGCACCGGTCCGGTGACCGTGCAGCCCGCGCCCGAGCGACTGATCCCGATCCACGTTCTCGCGACGGGTCACGGGCTCGCGATCGCCGCGCAGCGCGGGCTTCCCGTCGTGGTGGGCGGTCCGATGCTCACGGGTGACCTGTCTCCACTGGAGGCGTATCGACGCGATTTCGTTCCGTCTGCCTTCGCGGCGCAGCCGTCCGTGACGGTGTCGCTCGACGTCCTGGTCGCCGACACCGACGCCGAGGCCCGCCGTCTCGCCATGGCGGAGGCCGTGGCCATGGCGGACTCCCGCCGGACCGGGGAGTTCCCACCGTTGCGGGCGGTCACCGAGATGCCCGACGGACTCACTCCCCGAGCTCGGGAGTCGGCCCAGCGCTCCCTCGACGGCAGCGTGCACGGCAGTCCGGCGACGGTGCGCCGCAGGCTCGAGGACCTCGTCGACCGCACCGGTGCCGACGAGATCCTGTCCTCGGCATCGACCTTCTACCGTGACGCTCTGCGTGCGTCCGACGAGGCGTTGGCCGCACTGCTGCGCTGACGGGTCAGACCTGCAGGTCCACCCACACCAGTCTGTGATCGCTGGCCGACAGCAACTCGGCGCCCGGATCGCCGGGCGCGGGCCAGAAGACCCCCGACCCGGTGACCGTCAGATCGGTGCTCGGCAGGACGTAGTCCACCCGCAGATCACCCGGCACCGGATCGGCGAAGTCCGCAGTGTCGGTGCCGGCGGTCGGCGAGGTGGGCTCCGGGTCCTGCAGCGCCGGGCTGTCGAGCAGTTGCGCGATGGCGCCCGGATAGGAGTCCCCGTCGACCGGATCGCTGTTCTGGTCCCCCAACACCACGAACGAGGAGCCGTTCGGCAGGCCGCCGGCGAGTCCGGTGTCGTCGACGAGGTAGTCGGCGCCGGCGATGTAGTCCGCGGTGAGCCGGATCTCGTCGTGATTGCGTCGGCCGTTGCGGTCCTCGGGCCCGTCGAAGGAGGGCGGCGTGGGGTGCGAGACGACCAGGTGGATCACCCGCCCGTCGATGTCCACGGGCACGTCCCAGTGCGATTTGCTCGACAGGCGCAGGGCGTCCGAGTTCGCGCCGTAGTACTCGCGCGGCAGCAGGTTGTCGGGCATGTCGGCCCAGCGGAAGGTCTGGAACGTGCGGACCGCGGCGGCGTCGAGGGGGAACTTCGAGAGGACGACCATGCCGTACTGGCCGGGGAACTGCCCGAAGCCCCAGGCATCGTTCGGTCCGTCGGACCGCCCGTCCCCGTCGAGGTCGAGCCCGGACGGCTCGCCGGTGTTGACGGGCGCCGTGTACGCGAACGGGTAGTCGATCGGTGCGTCGCCGACGGCGAGGTAGTTGTCGCGGAAGAGGTCGACGGCGCCGTCGGAGTAGTCGAACTCGTTGAGCAGCAGCATGTCCGGGGCGTTGCGCTGGACCACGTCGGCCACCGACCGGATCTGCGGATCCGTTCCGGACCGCAGAGCGGCGACCAGATCGCCGGCGGCGGGGCGGTTCATGCTGGCGTTGTACGTCGCGACGCGGACGGTGCGTGGGTCACCCGGCGGCTCGTCGGCGGCAGGCGCGCTGCAGGCGGTCAGGGTGTGGACGGACGCGGCGAGGACGGACGCGGCGAGAAGCACGCGGGTGAGTCGCATGGTGCGGGACGCTATCGCGCCGCCCTGACAGACGGGCGAACACGAGAGGGCGGGCAGGGGCGTGTCAGGCCACGCCGTCCAGCACCCGCTGCGCGTCCGGCGACACGTACGGGTAGGCGCAGAGGGCGAGCACGCCCCCGATCAGCAGCAGGGGCAGCAGCGGGACCATGCCGGTGGTGAGGGAGCCGTACGCGTCGGACACCGCGCCGACGAGGAGCGGTCCGACGGCGCCGCCCACGGTCGCGGCGATCTGCAGCAGTCCGTAACCCAGTCCGCGGTCGCGCGGGGCGAGCACGTCGGCGACGCACGAGGTGAGCGTGGGGATCGCCCAGGCGGTGAAGAAGCCGAACACGGTGAGCAGCACGGTGAAGGGCAGCCAGCTCTCGGAGGCCAACGCCCCGGCCATGGCCGCGGTGCCCAGCAGGATTCCGGTGCCGCCCACCAGGACGCGCCACTGCGACGGCGTCGAGAACAGGGTTCGCCGGGTGAGCAGGGATCCGACGAGCGTGCCGCCGACGATGCCGATCAGTGTCAGACCACCGCCCGCGGACGCGGCGGCCGCTTCGCCGAGGCCGAATCGGCGTTGCAACAGGCTGGGCACCCAGAACGTCAGGCCACCGACCGCGAGGCTCATGACGGTGAGCGCGCCGCCGGTGAACCACAGCGTCCGGATCGGTGCGACGCGGCGGAGTTGGACCGGCATCGGGTCGGTGGTGGCCTCCGGCGCAGGCGTGTCCGCGCTGCCCGCGGCCAGTCTGTCGGCGTACCCCCGTTCGGGCTCGCGCACGCGTGACATCAGGACGGCGACCACCACACCGGGAATCGCCATGACGAGGAAGGCGCCGCGCCACCCCAGCCACTCGGCGAGCACTCCGCCCAGCACGATGCCGGCGCCGCCGAGGTAGGCCGCGGTCCGCCACCACCCGAAGGCCGTCGGGCGGGTCGCGGGTGGGTGGAAGTCGGCGAGCATGCTGGCGCTGGCCGGGTTGTCGATGGCCTCGGCGGCGGCCAGGCCCATGCGCACCAGGTAGAAGACGGCGAAGGTGGGAGCGAGCGCGGAACCGACCGTCGCGAGGGCCCACAGGAACACGACGACGGTGATGATGCGGCCGCGGTCGTGCCGATCGGCGAGGTACGCGGCCGGCATCGCGAGGAGGCCCGCGGCGACGGCGGCCGCGGTGGGGATGGAACCGGCCGCCGTGTCGCCGAACCCGAACTCCGCCTGCAGCTGCGGCAGCACGGCGGCGACCAGGCTGAACTCGATGCGGTCTACGAGGGAGACCAGCACCAGCACGATCGCGGGTCCCCACCCGTACGGGAGGGTGAGGGAGTCGCGCCGCGCCCCGATCGTGCGCCACCGCGGTGCCCGCGTCGCCGCCGCACCCCGCTCGGTCCGATTCTCGGTCTCCGTCACTGCCGCCCCCGTCCGACCGGCGCGCCTGCCGATTCGGGCGCAGCCTATTCCGGCGAAACGCCCGGGTACCGTCGTCGGGAGAAGCTTGGGCGGACCCACCATCGGGCCCGCCCGGACCCTTGCTCCGTCACCCCCGTGCGCCTTGTGCGTATCCCTGGATGCGCAAAAGGCGCACGGGGGCGTCAGCCCACCGGCAGCTGCTGCACCGCCCACCTGTTGCCGTCCGGGTCGGCGAAGTACGTGAACAACCCCCAGCCCTCGTCCTTCACCGGGGTGGCCTCGACGCCGGCGGACAGCAGCATCTCGTACGCGGCCTGCGCGTCCTGCACGACGACGAGCATGCCCTCGACGGATCCGGGTGCGGCGGAGGTGATGTTCTTCCCGATCGCGATCGAGCACGCGGAACCGGGTGGGGTGAGCTGGACGTAGCGCACGTCCGGGAAGGGAGTGGCGTCGTGATCGGCGTGGAAGCCGATGCGCGTGTAGAACTCCTTCGCACGGTCGACGTCGGTGACGGGCAGCATGACGAGCTGGATCTCCATGGTGAGCGGGTGCGTGGCGGTCATGGTCGGCCTCTCCTCGTATCGGATGATGACCGAGATCCTGCTCGTGATCGAGGACAAACACTGTCCGCAGTGCGCCGCCGATTCCGAGGAACAGTAGGTGTCATCTCCGGTCACAGGTACTGTGACCGGACATTCGTCGTCAGGAGGACTCACATGGTCAGCGTGCGCAACAAGGTCGTGCTCATCACCGGCGCGGGCCGCGGTATCGGCGAGGCGACGGCGCGGGCTCTCGCGGCCAAGGGCGCGAAGCTGGTGCTGACCGACGTGGACGAGGCGCCTCTGACGGCACTCGTGGCCGACCTGGGCGACGTCGCCGTGGGGGTGCGCGCCGACGTGCGGGATCTCGCTGACATGCAGGCCGCCGTGGACGCGGGCATCGCGCGATTCGGAGGTATCGACGTGGTCCTCGCGAACGCCGGCATCTCGAGCTACGGGTCGGTGCTCAACGTCGATCCGGAGACGTTCAAGCGCGTGATCGACATCAACACCACGGGCGTCTTCCACACCGTCCGCGCGGCGCTGCCCTCGCTGATCGAGCGCAAGGGCTACGTGCTGGTCGTCTCGTCGCTCGCGGCCTTCACCGCGTGCCCCGGCCTCGCGTCGTACAACGCGAGCAAGGCGGGAGCCGAACACTTCGCCAACGCCCTGCGCCTCGAGGTGAAGTACCAGGGTGTGGACGTCGGCTCCGCCCACATGGCGTGGATCGACACTCCACTGGTGCAGGACGCCAAGTCCGACCTCACCGCGTTCCAGGATCTGCTGTCCGTGCTGCCCTGGCCGCTCGGTCGCACCCTGCCTGTCGAGGCGTGTGTCGACGCCTTCGTCCGCGCGGTGGAGCGGCGGTCACGCCGGGTCTACGTTCCCGGCATCGTGGGCGGCATCGGCTGGGTGCGCTCCGTGCTCACCACTCGGCTCGGTGAGGCCACGACGTTGCGCCACGTGCCGCGCATCCTGCCGAAGATGGACGCCGAGGTGAAGGCGCTGGGTCGCTCGGAGAGCGCGCGCAATCGCGCTGTGGTGGAGGGTCAGTCGACGCGGAGCGCGTGAGTCAGGCGGGCGCGCCCCGGCCCGAGATCCGACCAGTCGCCGGTGAACTCCAGCACCGCCAGCGCGGAGGTGGGGTAGCCCCGTCGGATCCACACCGCCGCGTCCGACTCCTGATCGTCGGCGAGTTCCAGTGCCGTGAAGGGGATTCCGGGTGCGTGGCCAACCACCAACACGCTGGCCGCCGAGTCGTCGGTCGCGGTGATCTCGCGGACGATGTCGTCGGGGGAGCCCCCGTAGACGGTGCTTTCGAAGCGCACCGGCGCGTCGACGGCCGTGCGCTCGAGAGTCTGGCGAGTACGCGTCGCCGTCGAGCAGATCACCGCGTCCACGGCGCCGACGTTCGCCCGGATCCAGTCGCCGGCTGCGGCGGCCTGGCGACGGCCCCGCTCGTCGAGCGGCCGGTCGTGGTCGTCCACCCCGTCCGGGTACGAGGACTTGCCGTGGCGCATCAGGATCAGGGTGCGGGTGTCGGACATCGCTCGATGCTAGTGCCCGACCGGGCGGCGAGCGATGCTGCTGCCCTCGGGTGTCCAGTCGATCTCGCCGCGCTCGCGAAAAGCGTTCAGCCACCCGATCATCGGCCAGTGTCCCCATCGACCGTGGAAGATGGCGGCGTTGGTCACGATGTCGTCGAGATGCTCGATCGGCGGCGAGGACACGGGGTGCCACTGATGGTGCGCGTGCGCTCCGCCGACCCACAGCAGATCCAGACCCGATCGTTCCGCGACGCGGCCGACGTCGGTGTCCTCGCCGCCGTAGCCCGTGTAGTCCTCGCAGAACCCCCCGAGCGTGTGCCACGTCGCCGACGTGACCGCGAACGACAGCGACCAGAACAGATCCCAGTTCGTTCCGATCTCGACGTGCCCGGGCGCCGGATTCGGGCGTGCCGCATGGGGATTCGTCCATCCGTCCAGGTCGTCCGGGTACCCATCGGAGACCTCGGGCAGGTAGGTGACCGGCCCGCACAGCACGGCTCCGTCGCGCGCGTGACGGACGTACCGGTCGATCATCTCGCGGCTCGGGATGCAGTCGACGTCCAGGAAGATCAGCAGATCGGCACCGGCCTCGAGGGCGAGGCGGGCACCCTCGTTGCGCGCCCGAGCCAGGGGGAGCGCGTCGCCGACGCGGGGAACGACGGCGGTGGCGTCCACGACCGTCGGGTCTCCCATCGACACCACGACGTGCAGATCGGCTCGCCGTGTCGAGCGCGCGAGACCGCGGCGTTGCGCAGCGAGGTGCCCCGCGCGACCCGACACGATCGTCACCACGGCCACCGACGTCACGCCCACACGTCCTCGATCGCTGCTGCCGCACGACGCGCTGCGCCGTCCACCTCAGTCCGTGCCCGGATGTCGCCGGTCAGCGCACCGGCACGGTTCAGGATCTCGGGCCACCGGTCCGGATCGGGCCACGACTCGAGCGAGATCGCCAGCCCCGCGGCCCCCAGCGCGCGAGTGGTCGCGAGTTGCTCCCCGTGCGGGCGACTCTCGGCCACGACCACCGCGGGGGCACCCGATGCGGCCACGTCGGCCACCGCGTTCTGCCCGCCGTGCGTGACCACCACGCCGGCACCGGTCAGCAGCGGCCACACGTCGTCCACCCAGGGGGTGCCGGGCACGCCGACACCGCGCCAGGTGCGGGTCGGCGTGGCAGCACCCGCTCGGGCGAGGTGGTCCGGGGTGAGAGCTGAGCCCCCTGCGCCCGCGAGCACGACGACGGACGTCGGGTCGCGGTCGGTTCCGGCGCGGGCACGATCGGCGTGGGCACTGATCGAGCCGACGTACACGGTCCTGTCCTCGAACTCGCGCAACCACTCCGGCCGGTACACCGAGGCCGACCACGGAGCGACGATGCGGTCGGCGACGCGATAGGCCAGCTGATGGGGCGCATCGGTGCGCTCGCCCGGCATCGCGAACACGACCACCCGAACACCCATGAGTCGCACGAACAGGGCGACCTCGACGGACACGTCCACGACGACGCATCGGGGGCGATCCTCGTCCACGAACCGCGCGAGGGCGGCCATGCGGTCGGTCATCCCGGGGACCGAGGTGGGCGCCCAGTGGACGACCCCGTGAGCGGTGGGGTCGTCCGGATCGTCACCGCCGTCGGGTGTGTCCGGAGCGGGATCGGCGGAGCCGTCGGGTGTGTCGAGAGGAAGTGTGATCCAGCCCGCGAACGGGTCGATGTCCGACGGCCGGGGCCGCGAGGACAGCACCGTCACCGGCTCGGCGAGCGCCCGTGCGACGGACCGGGCGCGGGTCAGATGCCCCACGCCGTGGTGGTGGACGTAGTACCCGATCATGCAGGGACGGCGGCGGTTCGGCCCGACGTCGTCAGCAACTCGCGGTAGAGGTCGAGATAGCTGTCCACCATCGTCGCGTCCGAACAGATGCGCTCCGCGCGAGCGCGGGCGTGCGCACGGGGGAGGCGCGCAGCATCTCCGATGGCCCCGGCGAGAGCGTCGATGTCGTCGGCGGGCACCATCCGGCCACACGTGTCGTCGAGGATCTCCGGGATGCCGCCGCGACGGAAGGCCGCCACCGGTGTGCCGCACGCGAGTGCTTCGGCGACCACGAGCCCGTACGGCTCGTCCCACTGCGGCGTCACCAGTGCGACGGCGGCTCCGCCGACCAGATCGGCGAGTTCCTTCTGCATCAGGTGGCCCTCGTAGGTGACGCCGTCGCCGAGGCGGGGCTCCACCGCCGTCCGGAAGTAGTCGTCGTCGGCTGCCGGTCCGGCGATGCGCAGGTGGTAGCCGGCGCGCCGGGCGGCGTCGATGGCGAGATCGACCCCCTTCTCGGGAACCAACCGGCCCGTCCACACCGCGTACTCGCCCGCCCCGCCGCGATCGCCGGTGCCCTGGCCGAACGGCCACCGGTCGAGCGGGATCCCGTTGGGAACCACGGGGATCGGACCCGCGACGGGTAGCCACTGCTGCGCCGTGTACTCGCTCACCGCGGCGTACCCGGTGTTCGGATTGAGCGGCACCGCGGCCGCCGACTCCAGCCAGGCGAGCGGTGGCGTGTGCAGCGTCGTGAGCATGGGGACCGGCACCATCGAGGACATCGCGATGGGCAGGTAGTGGAGGCTGTGATTGTGGATCACGTCGAACGACTGTGCCAGGGGCCCGGCCAGTTCGAGCATGACCGACAGATAGGCGTGATGCTCGTGCACCACCCACGACGGTCCCATGTGTTCGGTCCGCGCGTGCGGACTCATCTGGAACGTGTGGACGTCGATGACGTCGTGCGCGACGTCGGTCGACGTGCCTTCGGCACCGAAGAGCGTGACGCGATGGCCGCGCTCGGTGAGGGCATGGGCGAGATGCCACACGTGTGCCTCGAGGCCACCCGCGAACGGTTGCGCGATGGGGAAGCGCGACGATCCGAGAAGGGCGATGCGCAGTGGACGTGCGGCGGCGGCGGCGACCGTCATACGAGCACGGCTCCGTCCGCGCGGCCCGAGGCGACGGGAGCGGACAGGGCACGGTAGAGCGCGGCGTGCTCGGCGGCGATCGCGCTCTGCTGATGGCGTCGGTAGTCGGCGAAGTCCGGGCCGGTCGGCTCGGTGCGCAGCGCCTCGCCCACCGCGGCATCGAGCGACGCGGGATCGAAGAGGCCGGGTCCGAACACGAAGGTGGGGCAAGGGAACTGATCGGCGAAGTGGCCGATGTCCGGGACGACGGGGACGACGCCGAGGTCGCGGCACGCCTCCATCCAGCCAGAGTGCGTACCGAAGCGGTACGGAAGCACGGACACGTCGATCTCGGACAGGTACTGCCACAGCTCCGCGTCGGTGAACCGACGATGCACCCGCACGTCGACGTCCGGGTGATCACGGAAGGCCAGCAATCGCTCGCTGCGCTCCGGTGCGTACCAGTGGCTCGTGTGGTCGAACACGTCGTCGTCGATGTCGAGACGCACCACGGCGTCGCGTGCCGACGCGGCCGCCACGACGGTCGCCATGACCGCCTCGGGATCGAGGTTCGCGCGCAACGACTTGGCGTGCACGGCGACGACTGCGCGCTCGTGCGCCGTGGTGTCGCGTGCGGTGATGACGTCGAGCGGTGCGACGTGCGGATGCGGGATCACCATTGCCGAGCGGCCCCAGAGACGTTCGATCTCCCGAGCGGCGCGGTCGGTCAGCGTGATGACGGCGGCCGCGGCGGGGACGAGGACGTCGAGCTGGGACCGGTGCATGTCGAGCTCGGCGAAGTGTGGATTGTGCAGGTCGTGCACCGTGAGAACCAGGGGGGTCGACGACTCGCGCAGCACGGAGACGACGTCGGCGAGACGGTCCGGTGTGGCGGCGTCGAAGCCGAAGTGCAGGTGCACCACGTCGATGTCGTCGATGTGCGCGCGGAGATAGTCGGGCTCGAGCAGGCGCGGCGGCCACCACTGCCCGGGCGTGGTCGCCTCGAGGGGCCGGGGATCGTCGAGCAGAAGAATGTCGTCGCCCGTGGCGACGACAGCGGCGACGTACGGGTGCGCAGCAGGGATGGATGCGACGGCGATCACGGCTCGGGTCATCCTCTCGGGGGCAGACGCGCGCGCCCGAGGGGTGGGCAGGGCGGCACGGGTGTACGAACAGGGATCGGGCCGCCTTCTGGACCACGACAAAAGAGGAATGCCCCGGGGGGCTCGTCCACAAACGCGGTGTCGTGCAGGTCTCTCACCGCTTCGCCTGCGCGCTGTCCGGGTAACCCGACGTCATGCCTCACTCTGCGTCGACCGAGCCGGACGGCCGGACGCGTCACTACGGCGAGTTCTACGGTCTCGACCCGGTGCCCGACGATCCACCGCTGTGGATCGTGCTCGGGAACTGCCAGGCCGAGGCCGTGCGAGTGATGCTCGACGAGGTGCCGGACGCGCCGTTCCGGACCGTGCGCATGCCGCCGGTGCACGAACTCGACTCGGCCGACGTGCGGCACCTCGCCGAGCTGGCCGGCCGGGCCTCGGTGTTGCTGGCGCAGCCGGTTCGCGACGACTACCGCGACCTGCCGATCGGGACGAACCAGGTGGCGTCGATGCTGCCGGAGCACGCCCGGGTCGTACGGTGGCCGGTCTTCCGGTATAGCGGGCTGTACCCGTTCCAGGTGATCGTGCGGCACCCGAGCGACCCGTCGGCGTCTCCCGCCGGCGCTCCGTACCACGATCTGCGCACGGTGCTCGTGGCCGCAGGCAGGGTGGCATCCGAGGAGTGGCGCGCCGCTCCCGTCGCCCCTGACGCGCTGCGCGCGAACGCCGAGGCGAGCATCGCCGAACTCGCACGACGCGAGCGCCGGGACTGCGACGTCGCGATCTCGGACGTCCTGACCGCCCTCGGAGCGGACGCCGCACACACGATCAACCACCCCGGCAATCCGGTGCTGCTCGAGCTGGCCACGCGCATCCTGTCGGCAGCCGGTGTCGACGCTGCGGCGGCGGATCCGGGCCGCGTACTGCTCGATTCGGTGCACACGCCGCTGGAGTCCGCTGTCGTCGACGCGCTCGACCTCGGCGCCGCGCCCCGGCCGGACTGGGTGATCGGCGGCTCCGTCGTCGATGCCGAGGACATTCACCGTCGCCAACTGCAGTGGTACGCCGAGCATCCCGCGTTCGTGGACGCCGCGCTCACCCGACACGCGGACACGCTCTCGCTGCTGCTACCTGAGGTCGACTCGTGACGTCGGTCGCGCATCTCGTCATCGGTCCCGAGCGACACGGGGTGGTGCAGTTCGCGCTGCGCATCCGCGACGGCATCATCGACGCCGGTCTCGAGTCGACGCTCCTGCGTCACGAGTCCGCGAGTGACGTCACGTCGATTCCGGACGTCGACGTCGTGCACCTGCACGTGACGGACCGGTTGTTCGGGTCACCGGCGACGGCTGCGGCCGGGGTGGTCGAGGACCTGGCGCGGCGCATCCACGCATCGGGTTCCGCGTTCGTGGTGACGCTGCACGATCTGCCGCAGCCGTCCGACGGCCGATCCGCGTCCGCGCGCGTCGAGTGCTACCGACGGGTGGTCGCGTGCGCGGACACCGTGATCGTCAGCAGCGAGCACGAACGAGACCTGGTGCGCGAGGCCGGTATCGGTACCCCGTCCGTCGTGATCCCGCTTCCCGTGGCGACGGGGGCCGGCATCCGCACGGACAGCGGCGAGGTGACCGTCGGCGTCCTCGGGTTCCTGTACCCGGGCAAGGGACACGCCGAGGTGCTGGACGCGCTGCCCCCGGGCGCGCACCTGCTGGCACTGGGAACGCCGTCGCCGGGACACGATCATCTGGTCGACGAGCTGATCGAGTCCGCGGCGGCACACGGCACCACCGTGCGTGTCACCGGCTACATCGACGACGCCGACCTTCCGGTCGAACTCGGCCGCGTCACCGTTCCCGTGGCGCATCATCGGCACATGTCCGCGTCCGGGTCGATCAACACCTGGATCGAGCACGGCCGTCGACCGCTGGTGGTGGCCGGCGCGTACACCCGTGAGTTCGCCCGGCGCTCGCCCGGCACCGTGACCCTGTACGAGGAGGACCGTCTCGCCGAGGCGCTGGCCGACGCGGCGGGTGACCCCGAGTCGACGTGGCTGGAGGACGGGGTCGTCGCGCACCCCACGCGCGCGGAGGTCGGCGCCGCGCACGTGCGGGTGTACGCGGAGTCGGCCGTGGTGCACGCGTGATCACCACCGCCGTCCCCACCCCGCTCGGCCACGCGGTGCCCGGAAACAGGTGGGATCTGCTGCGCGACATCGATGCTCCGCGCCCGTCGGTCAGCGTCGTCGTGCCCTATTTCGAACAGCAACGGTCGCTGGATCTGGTTCTCGCGGCGCTCGAGCAGCAGACGTACCGCGCGTTCGAGGTGATCGTCGCGGACGACGGCTCGGCCACGGCGCCGCTCGTCCGCAGTGCACTCGACGTCACGGTGGTCTCGCAGGAGGACCGTGGCTTCCGCGCCGCCGCGGCGCGCAATCTCGGGGCGCGTGCCGCGTCCGGTGACGTGCTCTGTTTCCTCGACGCCGACACGGTTCCCGAGCCCGGGTACCTCCAGGCGCTCGTGCGTCTGCCGTCGCTGGTTCCCGATGCACTCACGGTCGGTCGACGGCGACACGCGGACCTGTCCGCGCTGGGCCGACTTCCGGGGCCGGACGACGAGATCCTCGACGAGCCGCGCTGGTTGATCGACGCGTACCGCGGTTCGCGCGATCTGCTCGATGCCGATCATCGCTCCTATCGCCACGTCATCAGCGCGGTGATGTGTTGCACCGCAGCATTCTTCGAGGAGATCGGCGGCTTCGACGAGTCGTTCGGCGGATACGGCGGAGAGGACTGGGAGCTGGCGAATCGCGCCTACCTCGCCGGCGCCCTGATCGCGCACGTGCCGGACGCCGTCGCCTGGCACGACGGTCCCGACTGGGCGGGCCGACCCGGTGAGCAACGCACCGAGCAGAAGAACGCGGAGGCTCTGTCCCTGCTTCCACTCGTCACCGACCCCGCTGCGCGCACCCACGGCGTCCGGTACGCCGTTCCCGACCTCACGGCCGTCGTGCACGCCGACGGACACAGTGCCGCATCGCTGTTGGTGACGGTGGGATCGGTGCTCGCGCAGGGGGACGTCACCGTGTGGGTGGACGGGACGGACGCCGCGGATCTCGTCGCATCGTGGCGGACCGACGACCCGCGAATCCGCCTCGGTGTCCCCGGCGGCGACGACGTACGGCGCAGCCGCTTCGGGCTCGACCTCGTCGGTCCGGTCGTCCTGGCCCCGGATGCAGCGCGGACGCTGGAGGCGTCGACGCCTCCGCAAGGCCCCGGTCTGGTGCGGTCGAGCGTGCCGGGCGGCAGTGTCGAGTGGTGGTCGTGGCGCGCCGTGCGCCGGGCCCGCCGGTGGGCCGACGCACTGGATCGCACCCCGCAGCAGGCCCTCGCCGACCTGTTCGGCATCACGGACGTACCGGCCGACGAGGTCGGCATCGCGGCGGGTCCGCATCAGCCGGACCTGTCGTGGTGAGACCCCCGAACCATTCGAGTCACAGGACACCGGAGGCACCATGACCACCGAGCACGACATCGTCATCATCGGCGGGGGCAACGCGGGCATCAGCGCCGCCGCCCGTTTCCTGAACAAGGGCGTCTCCGACGTGGTGGTCATCGAACCGCAGGAGGTGCACACCTATCGGCCGCTGCTGTCCTACGTCGGCGGCGGGCAGGCGTCCCTCGCGTCCGCGCAGCGCTCCCAGCGCTCGGTGACACCGAAAGGCTGTACCTGGATCCAGGAGCGTGTCGTCTCGGTGGACACCGTGATGCGGACGGTGCGCACCGAGTCGGGCACGGAGGTGCGCTACCGCGACCTCGTCGTGGGATCCGGTCTCGTGCCCGATCACGACGCACTGCCCGGAATCGACGCGGCGCTCGCGTCGTCGTCGGTGGCGAGCAACTACCTCGACGAGGCGACGCGTACCTGGCACCTCGTGCAGACGATGCGTCCCGACGGGCACGCCGTCTTCACGGTTCCTCGTGCGCCGGTGAGCTGCACCGGCACCACCATCAAGCCGCTGTTCCTCGCCGCCGCGCACTGGCGGAAGGTGGGTGCCGCGCCGTCGATGACGCTGGTGGTCGACCGCCCGGATCTCGTGGGAGTGCCGGCCCTCGACGCCCGGCTGCGGAAGTACCTGCGGGAGCTGGATGTCCGAGTGCTTCACCGCACCGCCGTGACGGCGCTCGCGCCGGGCGAGCGATCGATCACGGTGACCGGCGCGGACGGTCGCACCGAGCGGATCGGCTACGACATGCTGCATCTGGTGCCGCCCTACCGCGGACCGCGGTGGGTCGAGGAGACCGGCCTGGCGAGCGCTGATCCCGGCACGCACGCAGTGGTGGACGTGGATCCGCGGACCTTTCGGCACCGCACACACGAGGGCGTGTGGGCCGTGGGCGACGGCGCGTCCATCGACACCGATCCCTCGGGCGGCGGACTACGGCGCCAGGTGTCGATCCTCGTCGACAACGTGCTGGCGCAACGATCGAACGAGGCGCTGGGGGAGTACGACGGCTACACCGTGGCGCCGATCCCGGTGGACGCGCGGCGTCTCATCGCGGCCGAGTTCGATCGCACCGGCGAGATCACGTCGTCGTTGCCGTCGTTCCTGGACCCGCTGAAGCCCCGTCGGCTCTCGTGGGCGGGCGACCGGTTCGGCCTGCCGTTCACGTACTGGCACCTGTTGCTGAAGGGCCATCTCTGAGTCAGCTCGTCGGGCGCAGCATTCCGGTGAGGAACAGTTGCGTAGCAGCATCGACGATCTCGTCGGGGGTCGCACCGATGTGGTCCTGCAACCGGGCGGAGACGAGTTCGGAGCAGGCGCCGATGAACATCAACGCCATGAGCCGGTCCTGCGGCGGCGGGAGTGCGCGGTCGGCCCAGAGTTCGTGCGAGCGTTCGACGACCACGTCCGCGACGGCGTCGATGGTCGCCTGACGTCGAGCTCGCAGGGTCGGTGACGCCATCGACTCGACGAACGCGATCCGGCCCTTGCGGGGGTCGGAGAGCATGATCGACACCACGGCGCTCAGAGCGGCCCGCACGCGGTCGGCGACGTCTCCGTCCGTGGACGAGACGGCATGGATCGCAGCGCTTCTCACCTCGTCGGCAACGCTGTCGAGCACGGCGAGCAGCAGGTCCGACTTGGTGCGGAAGCTCTCGTAGAAATACCGCTCGGTGAGCCCGGCTGCGGCGCAGACCGCGGTCATCGTCATCTTGTCGGTGCCCACCGAGGACATGAGGTCCAGGCCCGCCTCGATCAGTGCGGCCCGGCGGCGGACGGCGCGGTCCGCCGCGTCCACTCCGCCGTAGGTCCTGCTCGCGGGTTCCGCCATGCCGTCAGTCTCGCAGGTCTTGACGAGTGCCTCTCCTGTGACGCACACTACATCTGACAGGATGCCCTGTCAGATACTCAGGAGGCCCCATGGCTCACGCGCTCGCCGCCCCACCGCTCGGCTCCGATCTCCGTCCCGTCATGGGCAGCGCGGGCATCCCCTACGTCGGCCGTTCGATGCAGTACATCCGGGACCCCCTCGCCCTGTGGCGTCAGCAGGAGCGGCGCTACGGGCAGGTCTCGTGGCACACGATGGCGGGTCGGCGCGTGGTGCTGGTGCTCGGCGCCGACGGTTGCGAGGAGATCCTGACCAACCGGGACAAGGCGTTCAGCAACGCACTCGGCTGGCGGCCGCTCATCGGGCCGTTCTTCGACAACGGGCTCATGCTCATGGACCTCGGCGAGCATCGCCACCACCGGCGGCTGCTGCAGCAGGCGTTCACCAAGGACCGTCTCGCGTCCTACGCCGCGGCGATGGAACCGCTGATCGCCCGCACCGTGCAGGAGTGGGACTCGTCGGAGCACTTCGAGATCTATCCCGCTGTGAAGTCGTTGACGCTCGGCCTCGCGACCGAGGTGTTCATGGGCGGGGTGCGCGACGGTGACACCCGGCTGGACGCCGTCAACAAGGCCTTCGTCGACTGTGTTCAGGCGGCGACGTCCATCGTCCGGCTCGACGTGCCCGGTGGTCGGTGGCGCCGGGGTCTGAAGGGTCGACGCTTCCTCGAAGACTTTCTGCGGGACTATCTTCCGGATCGGCGGCGCGGCGACGGCCGAGATCTGTTCTCGGTGCTCGCCCACCTCGAGGACGACGACGGCGAGCGCTTCTCCGACGACGCGATCATCGACCACATGATCTTCCTGCTGATGGCAGCGCACGACACGTCGACCATCACCATCTCCACGATGGTCGATCAGCTCGGCCGACACCCGGAGTGGCAGGAGGAATGTCGCGGGCAGTCGCTGGCTGCGGGTCCCGATGTCTCCGCACCCGAGGCGCGGGCGGGTCTGACGGCACTCGACGCGGTGATGAAGGAATCGCTGCGCATGCTCGCTCCGCTGCCCACCATGGCGCGATGGACGGTGCGGGACACGGTGATCCGCGGCCATCACGTGCCTGCCGACGTGATGGTGGTGGCCACGCCGCACTACACGCATCACGATCCCACCTACTGGTCGGACCCTGAGGTCTTCGACCCCACCCGCTTCGACGGTCGCGCGCTGCCACACAAGTTCGCGTGGCAACCGTTCGGCGGCGGGGTCCACACGTGCCTGGGTCAGTTCTTCTCGGCCATCGAGATCACGATGGTGCTGCACCACCTCCTGCGCCACCACACGTGGTCGGTGCCGGCCGATCGTGCGACACCGATCGACTTCACCTCCCTGCCGTATCCCAAGGACGGGCAGCCCGTGCGGCTGCAGCGCCGCAGCTGACGTTCACGACCGGCTGGGGTTTCTGCTCTCCTCGCGCCGCCTGCGAGCGGGATCCCGCCGATTCAGTCGGCGAGAGGAGCGGAAACGCCACTCGCGCCGGCGCGCGCCACCACGCACGCGATCGTGCGTACCGCGTCGTCCACCATGAACCACACCGTCACCGCCGGTGCACCGTCCACGTCGTGCCGACGCCAGCGGAGCGTGACGTGATCCGGCGCCATGATCGGCGAGAGGTACTCGATGACCGCGCGGTGCGGTCCGCCGGTGAT
The DNA here is from genome assembly GCF_019836105.1 of Rhodococcus sp. BP-316. Taxonomy (NCBI): domain Bacteria; kingdom Bacillati; phylum Actinomycetota; class Actinomycetes; order Mycobacteriales; family Nocardiaceae; genus Rhodococcus; species Rhodococcus sp. BP-316. The sequence goes on from NZ_JABUEE010000008.1 coordinate 79,046, forward strand.
CTCGCCGGACTCCGCGCGGGCGAGCACCTCCTCGACGGCCTGCCAATAGGCGGCGTTGTTCACGTGGTTGAACGCGTCGACGTCGGTGATGCGCAGCGGGAACGCGAGATCTGTCAGTGAGGACTCCGGGGCCGGATCGCGGAGCCACTGCTTCCACTTGAGTCTGGTCTCGCCCGCTGTGCGGGTGAGCAGCGCGAGCCCCTCGTCGGAGATGCGCGTCGGCATGCCCGTCGTCGACGAGATGCTGATCCAGAATCCCTCGGTGCGGATGTGCGCGCCCTTGTCGCCGGTGATGTCGACGCGCATGTTCGACCATCGCGTCGACAGACCGGAACACCAGCGCCGCAACGTGATCCGCTCGGGCCAGACCGACGGTCGGTCGATGTCCATGATCGTGCGGCGCACGATCCAGAACGGATCCGTCTCCCCGAGTCCGGAGGCGTCGAGGTTGTCCGACCCGATGTCCTGCAGGTACCGGGCGACGGAGTCGTAGCGCAGCCGGTTCGCGGTGTCGACGTCGCCGGCGCGGATGGGCCACGCGGTCTCGAACCCCTCGCCCGTCGGCGGCTGTGGTGCGAGTTCGTGGCTGGTGACGGGGGAGAGGTCCATGGTGCTCATTTCCGACGTGATGGTCAGGACGTGCGGGCGCAGATCTCGTCGACGGCGTAGCGGTACCCGCGGACGCCGCACCCGGCGATCACCGACACGGCGATCCCCGAGACGAAGCTGTGGTGTCGGAACTCCTCGCGGGCGTGCACGTTCGAGATGTGGATCTCGACGACGGGGATCTCGGGCACGACCAGAGCATCGCGCAGAACGACCGACGTGTGGGTCAGACCGCCCGGGTTGATGACGATTCCCGACGCCGTCCCGCGCGCCTCGTGAATCCAGTCGATCAACGCGCCCTCGTGGTTGGACTGCTCGGCACGGATCGTGCGTCCGTGGCGTTCCGCGGTCTCGCGGCACAGCGCGACCACGTCGTCGAGCGTCTCGGTGCCGTAGACCTCGGGTTGGCGGGTTCCGAGCATGTTCAGGTTCGGACCGTTGAGCACCAGGATGGGCAGCGGGGAGGCCGGAGGCCGGCCGTCGTCAGGCAGCGTGTCGTGGTGGGCGTGACCGTGGGTCATGGGTGCGGACTCTACCCGGGAGACTGAGCAGCATGCGCGCGTGGATCGTCTGGGGAACAGGTGTCCTCGCCTACATCGTCGGCGTCCTGCATCGCACGTCGTTCGGTGTGTCGGGGCTCGACGCGGCGGATCGGTACGCCGCGAGTCCGTCGGTGCTGTCGTCGTTCGTCGTCCTGCAGGTCGTCGTCTACGCGGCCATGCAGATCCCCGCGGGAGTGCTGCTCGACAGGGTGGGTCCGCGCGCGATGATCGTCACGGGAGCGCTGGTCATGGCGTCGGGGCAGATGATCCTGGCGTTCACCGACTCGCTGCCGGTGGCGGTGGCGGCCCGTGCCGTCGTGGGTGTCGGTGATGCGCTGACGTTCATCTCGGTGCTGCGGCTGGTGCCGAAGTGGTTCGCGCCCCGCCGGGTTCCGCTGGTCTCGCAGCTGACGGGCATCTTCGGGCAGGTCGGGCAGGTGCTGTCCGCGGTGCCGTTCCTGACGCTGCTGCACGGCGGGGGGTGGTCCGTCGCTTACGGCGCGGCCGCGGGCAGCGGGGTGGTGGTCGCGCTGGCCGCGTTCCTCGCCGTCTCGAATTCGCCCGATCCCGGACCCGACAGCGCGCCGCGGGTGACGTTCCGCGAGACGGTGCGCAACATCTCCGTCGTCTGGTCGCGGCCCGGTACCCGGCTCGGCTTCTTCTCCCACATGGGGACGCAGTTCTCCATCACCGTGTTCGCGCTGATGTGGGGAGTGCCCTACCTGAGTTCGGCGCAGGGGGTGTCGTCCGCAGTGGTGGGCGCGCTGCTCACCACGTCGGTGGTGTCGGCCATCGTGTCGGGCATCGTCGTCGGCATCCTGACGGGGCGTTATCCCATGCGTCGGTCGTGGATGGTGCTGGCGATCATGGCCAGCAACGCCCTCATGTGGGCGGTGGTGCTCGCTCTTCCGGGACCCGCGCCGACGTGGTTGCTCTTCGTCCTGGTGATCGTCATCTCGGTCGGTGGCCCGGGGTCGGCCATCGGCTTCGACTACGCGCGCACGTTCAACCCGTCGGTCGCGCTCGGCACCGCCCAGGGCATGGTGAACATCGGCGGATTCCTCGCGTCGCTGCTGGTGATGCAGGCCATGGGCGCCATTCTGAACGCGATGGGCGGCTACACCTTCGAGGCGTTCCGCGTCGCGTGGCTCACGCAGTACGCGGTCTGGGCCGTGGCGGCGACGGGTGTGCTGGTGGCCCGCCGCAAGACCCGTCGCGACGCGGGGATCTCGCCCCGGACCTGGCGTGAGGTCAGGGAGCGGATACGGTCGCAGCGACCGGCACGGGAGCCGTCGGAGCCGTGAAGGCCGACCGCCCGGCGAGGACCCCGAGCAGTGCCAGCAGCATGGTGACGGCCGCGAAGACCAGCACCGCCGTCACCGACAGGGTGTCGACGATGCCGCCGCCCACCAGGGCACCCGTCGCGATGGCCACCTGGAAGGTCACGACGTAGATCGCCGACGCGCGGTCCGCCGCGGCCCCGGCCGGTGCCGAGTGCAGGACGGCGGACTGGATGCACACCGGGATGGTGGTGAAGGCCATGCCCCACAGAGCGATGGCGACGATCGCCAGCACGCCGGATCCGGTGGACAGCGCCAGGACCAGCGCCGCGAGCGCCGTGGTGATGGCGGTCAGGACGACGATCGTCGAGCGCCACGGACCGCGGTCGTACGTGCGACCGATGAGCCAGATGCCGGCGACGCCGGCGAGTCCGTAGACGAACAGCATGGTCGAGAGCACGCTCCCCGATGTGCCGATGCCCTCGCCGACCACGAGCGCGAAGTAGGTGTAGCCGGCGAAGTGGCCCAGCGCGGCGAGGAACGTGATGCCGCACAGCAGGACGAGCACCCGGCTGATGCCGGGGCGCGACGTGGCCGTGGTGGCGACCGGAGTCGCGACCGGGAGAGCGGGCAGCAACCGGGTCAGGGCGACGGTGATGGCCAGCGCGACGACGCCGAGCGTCGCGGCGGCGACGCGCCAGTGCGTCCACTGTCCGAGGGCGGCGGTCAGCGGATTGCCCGCGACGAGTGCCAACGACGTCCCGGCGTAGACGAGCGCGATCGCCTTCGCGCGCTTACCCGGTGCGGCGAGTGACGCCGCGACCGGAGCCACCACGGCCCAGAACACACCGTGGGTGGCCGCGCAGATCAGTCGTGCTCCGACCAGCATCGGATAGCCGACGGACACCGCCGACACGAGTTGCGACACCGCGAGTGCGCCGGCGGTGATGACGACGACCTTGCGACGGTCCCACGACTTCACCGCTGCCATCAGCGGCAACGTGATCACGGCGACCGCGTACGCGTAGAAGGTCAGCAGCAGCCCGATGGCCGATTCGCCGACACCGAGGTCGGCGGACATCTCGGGGAGCAGTCCCACCGGCAGCGTCTCCGCCGTGACGTAGATGAACGCGGTCGCGCCGAGGACGAGCAGAGCGGGCGTGTTCGCGCGCGGAGGTGCCGTGGACATGCTGTGTAACGATACACACGGACGGGGGTGGGCGATAGAGTGGCGATGATGACCTCGCACACACGCGTCACCATGGCCGACGTCGCGGCGGCGGCCGGCGTCTCGGTCATGAGCGTGTCCTACGCGTACGGGCGGCCGGAGCGGGTGTCGGACGAGACGCGGGCGAAGGTGTTCGACGCCGCCGAGCGACTCGGCTACACCGGCCCGCACCGGGGCGCGCAGTCGCTCCGCAGCGGCCGCAGCAACAACCTCGCCGTGCTTCTGACGGAGAAGCTGACGTACGCGTTCGACGACCCGCAGGCCCGCCGGTTCCTGTCAGGAGTGGCCGATGCGTGCCTCGACACCGACACCGGCCTGGTGATCCTGCCGAACACGCGCGTCGCCCGCGACGTCGACCGGGTGCGCGACGCCGCCGTGGACGGGTACGTCTTCTGGACCACGGTCACCGGGGACCCACTGCTCGACGCGGCCGTCGCCACTGGGCGACCCGTGTGCGTGCAGGGCGGTCCGGAGCACGACGGCACGACGTTGGTCAGCATCGACGACGCCGCCGCGGCCGAGGCGGTCGCCCTGATCGCCCTCGCGGGTGCCGCGCGACCGCTGGTGCTCGCTTTTCCTGCCGACGAGCATCGGGAGCGGCGCCTCGTGCACGGACCGGATCCGGAGACGATCGACTTCCCGGTGACGAGGAACCGTCTGCGGGGCTACCGTGCGGCTGCCGAGGCGCTGGGGCTCGACTGGTCCGCGGTGCCGGTGGCGTTCGGCACCGGCAGCTTCCGCTCGGAGGGCACGCGCGCGATGCAGGATCACCTGGACGCGCTGCGGCCGGACACGGTGCTGGCGATGAGTGACGAGATGGCGCTCGGGGCATTGTCGGTGGTGCGGGACCGCGGCATGCAGGTGCCGGGCGACCTGGCGATGGTCGGGTGGGACGACACCGAGGAAGCGGCGGGCGCAGGGCTGACGACGGTGGCCCAGTCGCTGTACGAGCAGGGGCGCAGCGCTGCGCGGGCCGTGCTCGCGGGTGAGCCGGTCGCGACACCGGAGTGGCACGTCGTGCGGCGGACCTCGACGAGGTGAGGCGTGCGCAGGCTGCACACGAACCACCGCCCCGGGGCCGGATGTGCTGATTCGTCACGGCCTGTGTGTGCAACCGGGGTACGGCGCATCTGACCGTGCAGTAGGTTCGGCCTCATGAGTGGCGCCGATCACACAGACGTTTCCCCTGCCGACCATCGCGATCCCGAGCTGCAGGACCAGGCCGAGCGGGTCGCCGCCGCTGCCCGGCTGACGATGAAGGACAAGCGCGAGAACGCGTCCGGTGGACTCAGTGGCCTGGTCGCCTCGCGCGCCGGCGACTGGGACCTCACGGACCAGGACGTCGACAGCATGCGGCGCCAGGAGAAGTTCTGGAACCCGCTCGTCGACAAGTACTTCCGCATGGAGATCGACGGGTGGGAGACCATCCCGCCGCCACCGGTGCTGCTGGTCGGCGTGCATTCGGGTGCACCGTTCGTGTGGGACGCCTGGACGGTGGGGGCGCAGTGGTGGCGACGGTTCGGCCCGTCACGCACGTTGCACGGCACCGCGCACGATGCGCTGATGGCCTTCCCTCTCATCGGCACGGTGTTCCGGTCGATGGGTGTCCTGCCCGCTGCTCCCGACTCGATGTCCACGGCACTGGCCGAGGGGCGCGACGTCATCGTGTGGCCCGGAGGTGAGGTCGACTCGCTGCGACCGTGGAGCGAACGTGACGTCGCCACCCTCGGCGGGCGCACCGGCTTCATCAAGCTCGCCATCCGCTGCGGGGTGCCGATCGTGCCGATCGCCACCGTCGGCGGCGCCGACGCCATGCCCGTGCTGGTCCGCGGTGACAAGCTCTCGAAGATGCTGGGGCTGGACAAGATCGCGCGACTCAAGGTGTTCCCCATTGCCGTGTCGCTGCCGTGGATCATCGCGCCGGCCGCACTTCCGCAGATCCCGCTGCCCGCCAAGATCCGGACCCGCTTCATGCCGCCCGTCGAGGTGGATCACGATCTCGCCCGCGTGGACGACGAGGAGTACGTGGAGGCCAAGTACGAGGAGGTGCGGCGCTCCATCCAGTCGGGCATGGACGCGCTCGCCACCAAGAGGAAGTTCCCGCTCTTCCGCTGATGCCTAAGCTGACGGGGTGAGTCACAGCATCGCGGAGGCGTCCGAGCAGACCGGGCTGACCATCGACACGCTGCGGTACTACGAGCGTGACGGGTTGCTCCTGCGCGCGGTGCCGCGGTCGTCCACCGGACAGCGCCGCTACAGCGACGACGACATCACGTGGATCGTCCTCATCACCCGACTGCGCGCCACCGGGATGTCGATCGCGGAGGTGCGGCACTACGCCGACCTGGTGCGTCAGGGCGAGGGGACGGAGCAGCAGCGGCTCGACGCCCTCCGCGCGCATCGGGAACGGGTGCTGGCGCAGCTCGCCGAGGTGACCGGCCATCTGCGCGCGATCGACCACAAGATCGAGCTCTACGTCGGCAGGCTTGACCTGGAGCGCACTCCAGCACGTTGAGTGGGGGCATGACGCTCACCTCACGCACCCTCGGTACGCAGTCCCCTCTCACCGTCTCCGCCCTCGGCCTCGGCTGCATGGGTATGTCCGAGTTCTACGGCGACACCGACCGCGCCTCCGGCATCGCCACCATCCACCGCGCTCTCGAACTCGGTGTGACCTTCCTCGACACGGCCGACATGTACGGCCCGTTCGTCAACGAGGAGCTGGTCGGCGAGGCCATCGCCGGCCGTCGGGACCAGGTGGTGCTCGCCACCAAGTTCGGCAACGAGCGACTCGCCGACGGCACCCGTCTCGGCATCAACGGCACCCCCGAGTACGTCCGCGCGGCCTGCGACGCGTCGTTGTCGCGGCTCGGTGTCGACCACATCGACCTGTACTACCAGCACCGCGTCGACAAGTCGGTCCCCATCGAGGACACGGTCGGCGCGATGGCGGAACTGGTGCAGGCGGGCAAGGTGCGCCATCTCGGGATGTCCGAGGCATCGGCCGCGACCATCCGTCGGGCGCACGCGGTGCACCCGATCACGGCCGTGCAGACCGAGTACTCCCTGTTCACGCGGGATCTCGAGGAGGCCGTGCTCCCGACGCTCCGTGAGCTCGGCATCGGGTTGGTCCCGTACTCGCCGCTCGGTCGCGGGCTGTTGACCGGCGCCATCGCGCACGAGTCGGAGTTGGCGGAGAAGGACTCGCGCCGCACCGCGTACTTCCCGCGGTTCCAGGGCGAGGCGCTCGAGGCGAACCTGGCGCTCGTGGCGCGCATCCGTGAGATCGCGGACCGGCTGGGATGCACGCCCGGTCAGCTGGCTCTGGCGTGGGTGCTGGCGCAGGGCGAGGACGTCGCGCCGATCCCCGGAACCAAGCGCGTGCGCTACCTCGAGGAGAACGTGGCAGCGGCGGGCGTCGCGGTGACGCAGGAGGTCCTCGACGAACTCGAGGCAGCGGTGCCCGCGTCGGCCGTGGCCGGAGCACGCTACGGAGACATGTCCAGCATCGACGAGTGAGCCCCGAGGCCACCCCCCCACCGCGAGTACGTCGACAGTGTCGTGATTCCACTCGCGATCACGACAGCACGGACGTACTCGCGGAGAGTGGCTCAGGACTGGTCGAGCCGCACTGCTCGCACGAACGTGTAGAGCAGTGCGGGAACGGCGATGACCAGTGACATGACCGGTGCCCACACGACCAGCGCGCCCAGCGGGGGGACGTCCTCGAACAGCATGTTGTAGCCGATGATGGACGTGACGGCGACACCGGCGATCGCGATGTGAGTGGCCAGCATCCAGCGGTCGAGGAAGACACCGGCGAACAGGCCGAGCACCACGAAGAAGGTGGTCTTCCCGACGGCGTAGGCGGGCGGCATGTCGGCGCTGAGGTTCGCGGCGAGGATGCCCAGGTTGGACAGGACGACGAAGGCGAAGGCGGTGTGCAGCCGCGGCCAGGAGGTCACCGTCCACCAGAGAGCGGCGGCGAATGCGAAGACCGCGCAGCCGATCTGCACGCCCACCGTGAACGTGGTGGTGCCGCCGAAGCCGTACAGGATCTCGAGGGTGGCGCACACGCCCATCGACGCGGTGAAGAAGGCGATGATCCACCGCACGACGCGCTGATCGGTGAACGACGACATGAGGCCGACGATCCACTCGTAGCGAGCCTCGAGTTCGCCGATCGGCTCGTCGTCGTCGTCGTACCGGGGTTCGTCGTACCCGGTCTCGTCGTGCCGCACCGGTTCCGGCGCCGGGTACTCGGCTCGGGGTCCGACGCCCGGACTGAAGGCCGTGGTGAAGGCGCCCGGCGCGCTGTAGGCCTGCCCCGGTCGTCCGTCTCGTGCACTGACCATGTCGGGTCCCGTTCCCTTCGGTGCCCGCATTCGCGGGCGGCCTCGTCCCGCCCGGCGTGTCGCGAGCGTCGTGATGGGTGTCGTGCGGTAAAGCGTCCAACCGCCTGTGGGATTCACCGTAAACCAGGCTTTCGGACCTGCGCTGCGGATGGATGGTGCCACGGATTGTTTTGGAGTTCGTCACAACGTCCAAGAACAAGCAAGCATGCTTGCTTTTTTGGCCCGTGGGTGCGACCGTTCCAGGCATGGCTGCTCTCGAGGTGTTGCTGCAGGACCTGCGTGCGGAGGGCGACGCGCTGGACGCGCTGGTCGCCGATGCCGACGACGCCGCGTGGCGCACGGACACCCCGGCGGCCGGTTGGACGGTGGCGCATCAGATCGCTCACCTGCACTGGACCGACCACGTCGCCGCGCTGACGACGGCCGGCGCCTCCGGTGACGAGGACGCCGAAGCGGCATTCGACGCGGTGATCGCCGACGCGATGGGCAGTCCGGACTCGTTCGTGGACTCCGCTGCCGACGCACTCGCTGGAGAGCAGGTCAGCACCCTGTTGTCGCGATGGCGGCTCGGCCGAGTGCAACTGCTCGACGTCCTGACACACGTGCCCGACGGCGTGAAGATCCGCTGGTTCGGCCCGCCGATGAGCGCGATGTCGATGGCCACCGCGCGCATCATGGAGACCTGGGCACACGGTCAGGACGTCGCGGACGCCCTCGGTGTGGTCCGGGAACCCACCGTGCGGCTGCGTCACGTCGCGCACATCGGCGTACGCACCCGCGACTTCGCCTACGCGATCCGCGGCCTGACGCCGCCGTCGGCACCGTTCCGCGTCGTGCTCACCGCTCCCGACGGGAGTGAGTGGTCGTGGGGGCCGGAAGACGCGGAGCAGAGTGTCACGGGTTCCGCTTTGGACTTCTGCCTGCTCGTCACGCAGCGCGTGCACCGTGACGACACCGACCTGGTGGCCGTCGGCGACGACGCGGCGACGTGGCTGGGTCTCGCGCAGGCGTTCGCGGGGGCCCCCGGCGGTGGCCGGGACGTGCGGGTGGCGTCGTGACGGAGATGATCAGGGTCGGGAACTGCTCCGGCTTCTACGGTGACCGCGCGTCGGCCATGCGCGAGATGCTCGACGGCGGTGATCTCGACGTCCTCACGGGCGACTACCTGGCCGAGCTGACGATGCTCATTCTCGGACGCGACCGGATGAAGGATCCGACGCGCGGCTACGCCAAGACGTATCTGCGGCAGCTCGAGGAGTGCCTGGGCACTGCGCTCGACAAGGGCGTCACCCTGGTCAGCAATGCCGGTGGGTTGGCGCCCGCACGACTGGCGCACGAGATCCGGTCCCTCGCCGACCGTCTCGGTCTGACCGTCTCGGTCGCCCACGTGGAGGGAGACGATCTGCACGACCGCGCCGAGGAGCTGGGCCTCGGCTCCCCGCTGACCGCCAATGCCTATCTCGGCGCCTTCGGTGTCGCGGCGTGCCTGGACGCCGGGGCGCAGGTCGTGGTCACCGGACGCGTCACGGACGCGTCGGTGGTGGTGGCCCCGGCGATCTCCAGGTTCGGGTGGACCCGCGATCACCTCGACGAACTCGCGGGCGCCGTCGTCGCCGGCCACATCATCGAATGCGGAACCCAGGCGACCGGCGGGAACTACTCCTTCTTCGGTGAGATCGAGGATCTGCGTCGACCGGGGTTCCCCCTCGCGGAGATCCGGTCGGACGGGTCGTCGGTGATCACCAAGCACGAGAACACCGGCGGCGCCGTGACGGTCGGAACGGTGACGGCGCAGTTGATGTACGAGATCACCGGCCCGCGCTACCTCGGCCCGGACGTGACCGCGCGGCTCGACACGGTGCGGGTCTCGCAGGACGGACCCGACCGCGTGCTGGTCACGGGGGCTCGCGGCGAGGCGCCGCCGCCCACCCTCAAGGTCTCCCGGAACACGCTCGGCGGGTTCCGCAACGAGATGACCTTCGTGCTCACCGGCCTCGACATCGAGGCCAAGGCCGACCTGGTGCGCACTCAGATGACCGAGGCGCTGACGCCGCCGCCGCGCGAGGTCGACTGGACTCTCGCGCGCACCGATCACCCTGACGCCGACACCGAGGAGGCCGCCAGTGCGGTGCTCCGTGTCGTCGTCCGCGACGCTGATCCGCAGCGTGTGGGTCGCGTGTTCAGCGCTGCCGCAGTGGAACTCGCGCTGGCGAGCTACCCCGGTTTCTGTGTGACGACGCCTCCGGGTCAGGGGTCGCCCTACGGCGTCTTCGAGGCCGGGTTCGTCGATCAGGCGGTGCCGCGGCACGTGGCGGTTCTCGCGGACGGCACGCGCGTCGACGTCGCACCGCCCACCGTCACCACGGCTGTCGAGGCGGACCCGTCCGACGCGCCCGCAGGCCGCCCGCCGGCCGAACCCACACGCACGCTGCCGCTCGGCACGGTGGCGGCGGCGCGCAGCGGTGACAAGGGCGGCAGCGCCAACGTCGGGGTCTGGGTGCGCGGCGACGCCGCGTGGGCCTGGCTCCGGTCGACTCTCACCACCGAGCTGGTGACGACGCTGCTCCCGGAGACGGCGGGCCTGCGCGTGCACCGGTACGAGTTCCCGCACCTGCGGGCCGTGAACATCGTCGTCGACGGGATTCTCGGAGAGGGCGTCGCATCCGGCGCTCGCTTCGATCCCCAGGCCAAGGGCCTGGGGGAGTGGCTGCGATCGCGGCACGTCCCGATACCCGAATCAGTACTCGCAGAAAGTGGACTCGCATGAGCACCTGGGGTGGCCCCGACCGAGCGCAACTCCGTAAGACGGTCCGGGGGTTCGTGGACCGGGAGGTGCTGCCGCACCTCACCGAGTGGGAGCGTGACGGCGAGATTCCCCGCAGCCTGCACCGCGCGGCAGCCGAGATCGGTCTGCTCGGGGCGCCGTTCCCCGAGGCGGTCGGCGGTGGCGGCGGCTCGCTGGTCGACGCCACGGTCATCTGCGAGGAGATGCACGAGGCGGGTGCGTCCGGCGGCCTGTTCGCGTCCTTGTTCACCTGTGGGATCGCGTTGCCGCACATGGTCGCTGCGGGCAACCCCGACCACCTCGAGAAGTGGGTCCGGCCCACGCTCGACGGCGAGCTGATCGGGTCGCTGGCCATCACCGAGCCCGGCGGCGGATCCGACGTGGGACACCTGCGCACCCGAGCGGTGCGCGACGGGGACCACTTCGTCGTCAACGGCGCGAAGACCTACATCACCTCGGGGTGCCGGGCCGACTTCGTGGTCACCGCCGTCCGCACCGGGGGAGACGGCGCGGCCGGCGTCTCGCTGCTCGTCGTCGAGCGCGGCACACCGGGATTCGAGGTGTCCCGCAAGCTCGACAAGATGGGATGGCGGTCCTCCGACACCGCCGAACTGTCGTACACCGACGTGCGCGTGCCCGTGGAGAACCTGGTGGGCCCGGAGAACTCCGGGTTCGCCCAGATCGCGCAGGCCTTCGTCTCCGAACGGGCGGCACTGGCCGCGCAGGCCTACTCCTCGGCGCAGCGGTGCCTCGATCTGACGGTGGCGTGGACGCGGGACCGCTCGACGTTCGGCAAGCCGCTCATCGCCCGTCAGGCGGTGCAGAACACGCTCAGCGAGATGCACCGCAAGATCGACGTGGCCCGCACGTACACGCACGCACTGATCGATCGCCACGTCGAGGACGGCGACGACTGCATCGCCGAGGTGTGCTTCGCGAAGAACACCGCGGTCGAGGCCGGTGAATGGGTCGCCTCGCAGGCGGTACAGCTGTTCGGTGGACTCGGCTACATGGCCGAGAGCGAGGTCGAGCGTCAGTACCGCGACATGCGCATCATCGGCATCGGCGGCGGCACCACCGAGATCCTCACCTCGCTGGCCGCGAAGCGACTGGGGTACACCGCATGACGACTCTGACCTCCCGACTCGACAGCTCCGGTGACGCGTACGTCTCGGCCGCCGACACCATGATCGCGAAGCTCTCCGAGGTGGAGACCGAACACGCCAAGGCACTGGGCGGCGGGGGCGAGAAGTACGTCGCACGGCACCGCGGCCGCGGCAAGATGACCCCGCGCGAGCGCATCGAGATGCTCGTCGACCCGGACTCGCCGTTCCTCGAGCTGTGCCCGCTCGCGGCCTGGGGCACGGACTTCCCGGTCGGCGCCAGCGTGGTCGTCGGCATCGGTGTCGTCAGCGGCGTCGAGTGCCTGATCGTCGCCAACGACCCCACCGTGCGGGGCGGCACGAGCAATCCGTGGACCCTGCGGAAGACACTGCGAGCGAACGACATCGCGATGCAGAACCGGCTGCCGGTCATCTCACTGGTCGAGTCCGGCGGTGCCGACCTCCCCACGCAGAAGGAGGTGTTCATCCCGGGTGGCCGCATCTTCCGTGATCTGACGCGCCTCTCCGCGGCCGGCATCCCCACCATCGCCCTCGTGTTCGGCAACTCCACCGCCGGCGGCGCCTACATCCCCGGCATGTCCGATCACGTCGTCATGATCGAGGAGCGGTCCAAGGTGTTCCTCGCCGGACCGCCGCTGGTGAAGATGGCCACCGGCGAGGAGACCGACGACGAATCGCTCGGCGGCGCCCGCATGCACGCCCGGACCTCCGGTCTCGCAGACCATCTCGCCGTGGACGAGAAGGACGCCATCCGCATCGGCCGCGGCATCGTGAAGCGGCTCAACTGGCACAAGAAGGGTCCGGCGCCGCGCACCGAGGTGCTCCCGCCCCGGTACGACGAGGAGGAACTGCTCGGTATCGTGCCGGCCGACCTCAAGATCCCGTTCGACCCCCGCGACGTCATCGCGCGCATCGTCGACGACAGCGACTTCGACGAGTTCAAGCCGCTCTACGGCTCGTCTCTGGTCACCGGATGGGCGGAACTGCACGGGTATCCGGTCGGCATCCTCGCCAACGCCCGCGGCGTCCTCTTCAGCGAGGAGTCGCAGAAGGCGACGCAGTTCATCCAACTGGCGAACCGTTCGAACACGCCACTGCTGTTCCTGCACAACACCACCGGCTACATGGTGGGCAAGGAGTACGAGGAGGGCGGGATGATCAAGCACGGGTCGATGATGATCAACGCCGTCTCCAACTCCACCGTCCCGCACATCTCGGTGCTGCTCGGTGCGTCGTACGGCGCCGGGCACTACGGCATGTGCGGTCGTGCCTTCGACCCGCGCTTCCTCTTCGCCTGGCCCAGCGCGAAGTCCGCGGTCATGGGCGGTGCCCAACTCGCGGGCGTCATCTCGATCGTCTCCCGCGCCTCCGCCGAGGCCCGCGGACAGGCGTTCGACGAGGAGGCCGACGCGGGTCTGCGCGCGATGATCGAGCAGCAGATCGAGGCCGAGTCGGTTCCCATGTTCCTGTCCGGACGCCTGTACGACGACGGCGTGATCGACCCCCGAGACACCCGCACGGTGGTGGGGATGTGCCTGTCGGCCATCGCCTCCGCCCCGATCGAGGGCACCGCCAACTTCGGTGTCTTCCGGATGTGACCGTCATGACCATTTCGTCAGTACTCGTTGCCAACCGCGGCGAGATCGCCCTCCGCGTGTTCACGACCTGCCGCGCAGAGGGCATCGACACGGTCGCCGTGTTCTCCGATCCGGACTCCGCGTCACCGCACGTCGCCGACGCCGACGTCGCCGTCCGGTTGCCCGGTTCCGCGTCGTCGGAGACGTACCTCCGCGGAGACCTGATCATCGAGGCGGCGCAGCGCGCGGGCGCCGACGCGATCCACCCCGGTTACGGGTTCCTGTCCGAGAACGCGGAGTTCGCGCGCGCCGTGCAGGATGCGGGCCTCACCTGGATCGGTCCGCCGGTGAAGGCGATCGAGTCGATGGGGTCGAAGGTCGAGTCCAAGGCCATGATGCAGAGCGCCGGTGTGCCGGTGCTCGATCGGCTCGACCCCGCGTCCGTCACGCAGGACGATCTGCCGGTGCTCGTGAAGGCGTCCGCCGGTGGTGGTGGTCGCGGTATGCGCGTGGTGCGTGAACTCGACGCCCTGCAGGACGAGATCGACGCGGCGTCGCGGGAGGCGCTGTCCGCCTTCGGTGACGCGACGGTCTTCTGCGAGCGCTATCTCGAGACGGGCCGCCACATCGAGGTCCAGGTCATGGCGGACCGCCACGGCACGGTGTGGGCGGTGGGCGAGCGGGAGTGCTCCATCCAACGACGCCACCAGAAGGTGGTCGAGGAGGCGCCGTCTCCGCTCGTCGAGCGCGTTCCGGGTATGCGGGAGAAGCTGTTCGAGGCGGCACGCATCGCCACCGAGGCGCTCGACTACGAGGGGGCCGGCACCGTCGAATTCCTCAGCGACGAGCGCGGCAACTTCTACTTCCTCGAGATGAACACGCGCCTGCAGGTCGAGCACCCGGTGACCGAGTGCACCACCGGTCTCGATCTGGTGGCACTGCAGATCCACGTCGCCGCGGGCGGAGCGCTCCCGGCCGAGCAGCCCACCACGCGCGGACACTCGATCGAAGTGCGTCTGTACGCGGAGGATCCGGCGCGCGACTGGCAGCCGCAGAGCGGCGTCGTGCACCACGTCGAGTTCGACGGAGCGCGAGAGTTCGAGGTGCTCACGCGGACAGGCCTGCGAGTCGACTCGGGCATCGTCGACGGCAGCGTGGTGGGGACCCACTACGACCCGATGCTCGCCAAGGTGATCTCGTACGCGCCCACCCGGGAGCAGGCGGCCGGAATCCTGGCGAAAGCGCTGCTGCGCTCGCGCATTCACGGGGTGCGCACCAACCGCGACCTGCTCGTCACGGTGCTGAGACACCCCGCGTTCCTCGCGGGCGACACCGACACCGCGTTCTTCGCGACGCACGATCTGGCGGTCCTCGCTCGGCCGCTCGTCGACGACCGGGGTGTGCGGCTGTCCGCACTCGCCGCAGCGCTCGCGGACGCCACCCGATCGAGAGAACTGGCGACGGTGGGCCGATCCCTCCCCAGCGGCTGGCGCAACCTCGCCTCCGTGCCGCAACGCAAGACGTACGCGGTGAACGGCACCGAGATCGTCGCCGAGTACCGACTGTCGCGCGGAACCCTCGTCACCGACGTCGACGACTGCGCGCTGGTCCGGGCCGAGTCCGACCGGGTGGTGCTGCTGGCCGACGGTGTGCGACGCGAGTTCCACGTCGCGGTCCACGGCGACGCCGTGTTCGTCGACTCGTCGATCGGACCGGTACGGCTCGAACGGGTTCCGGTGTTCGTCGATCCGAGCGAGATCGTCGCCGCCGGATCGCTGCTGGCACCGATGCCCGGCAGCGTCGTGCGGATCGGTGCTGCCGTCGGCGACACCGTCACCGCCGGCCAACCGATCCTGTGGCTCGAGGCCATGAAGATGGAACACACGATCACCGCACCCGCGGCGGGCGTGCTGACCGAGCTCACGGTCACTGTGGGACACCAGGTGGACGTCGACGCCGTACTGGCGGTCGTCGCAGCAGAAGGAGATCAGGCATGAGCTTCATCGAGACGGACGAGCAGAAGAGCCTCCGCGCCGCGGTGGCCGGACTGGGCAAGCGCCACAACTACATCGACTACGTGCTGCCCAAGGCACGCAAGGGTGAGGCACTCACCGAACTGTGGCACGAGGCCGGGCAGTTGGGCTTCCTCGGGGTGAACCTCCCCGAGGAGTACGGCGGCGGCGGTGCCGGCATCTACGAGCTCGCACTGGTCCAGGAGGAGATGTCCTCGTTCGGTGCGGGCCTGCTGCTCGTGGTCGTCAGCCCGGCGATCTGCGGCACCATCATCGCGAAGTACGGCACCCCCGAACAGAAGCAGTCCTGGCTGCCCCGCCTCTCGGACGGCTCCGCGATCATGGCGTTCGGCATCACCGAGCCCGACGCCGGCTCCAACTCCCACCAGATCACCACCACCGCGCGACGCGACGGTGACGAGTGGGTGCTGCGCGGCAGCAAGATCTACATCTCCGGCGTCGACCAGGCCGACGCGGTGCTCATCGTCTCCCGTACGGAGGACGCGAAGACCGGGAAGCTCAAGCCGGCGCTGTTCATCGTGCCGACCGATGCACCGGGCCTGAACAAGACGCAGATGCGCATGGACATCATCGAGCCCGATCATCAGTTCACGCTCTTCCTCGACGACGTCCGGCTGCCGGCCGAGGCGCTGGTCGGCGAGCCCGACGCGGCGTTGATGCAGTTGTTCGCGGGTCTCAACCCCGAGCGCATCCTCGGTGCGGCGATGGCCGTCGGCATGGGCCGCTACGCCCTCGACGCCGCGGTGAAGTACGCGAACGAGCGCACCGTGTGGAAGAGCCCCATCGGGGCGCACCAGGGGATCGCGCATCCGTTGGCGCAATGCAAGATCGAGCTCGAACTGGCGAAGCTGATGATGCAGAAGGCCGCGGTGCTCTACGACAGCGGTGACGATTTCGGTGCGGCGGAAGCGGCCAACATGGCGAAGTACGCGGCCGCCGAGGCCAGCATCAAGGCCATCGACCAGGCCATCCAGACGCACGGCGGTGCAGGCTTGACCGAGGAGTACGGCCTCGCGTCCATGCTCGGTGCGGCGCGCATCGCCCGCGTGGCTCCCGTCAGTCGGGAGATGATCCTGAACTTCGTGTCCCAGCACTCGCTGGGCCTGCCGAAGAGCTACTGATGGCGGGCAGGCCGGAGGCCGGTCGGGGCCCGGGCAGGCCGGAGGCCGGTCGGGGCGACGGACCACCTGTGCGGGTCGATCGGTCGGAGGGCGTGGTGACTCTGACACTCGACACCCCGCACAATCGCAACGCCCTCTCCACCGCCCTGGTCGACGACCTGACGGCGGGGCTCCGCGACGCGGGCGCGGATCGGGACGTCCGCGCCGTGGTCCTCACCCACACTGGCGGAACGTTCTGTGCAGGTGCCGATCTCACGGAGGCGGGCAGTTCGGTCTCCTCGCGCACCGAGCAGATGCTGACGCTGCTGCGGGCGATCCTCGAGACGCCGAAGCCGGTGATCGGCAGGATCGACGGGCATGTGCGTGCCGGCGGTATGGGCCTCGTGGGCGCGTGCGATCTGGTGGTGGCCGGGCCGAAGAGTTCGTTCGCGCTGACGGAGGCGCGGCTGGGGTTGGCCGCGTCCATCGTCTCCTTGACGGTGGTGCCGAGGATGACCTCGCGTGCGGCGAGCCGGTACTTCCTGACGACGGAGACGTTCGGCGCGCACGAGGCGGAGGCCATCGGGCTCGTCACCGAGGCTGCGGCCGACACCGGGGCCACGGTGGCCGAACTCGTCGCGGCGATCCGTCCATCGTCACCGCAGGGTCTCGCGGCGTCGAAACGCCTCACCACCGCCGCGATGCTCGAGGAGTTCGACCGCCGGGGCGCGGACCTGGCGGAGGAGTCCGCGAGGCTGTTCGCTTCGGACGAGGCGCGGGAGGGGATGATGGCCTTTCTGCAGAAGCGCAGCCCGTCGTGGGCCGCACCGGCGGAGTCGTCCGGTGCCGCTGTGGGGAAGGAGACGTGACGGCCATGACCGTGCCCACTCGTCACCGGGTCGGTGACACCCGCAGCCCGAAGCAGGATCGCAGCCGCGCCACGCGACTGCGTCTGCTCGAGTCCACGATCGACGCGCTCGCCACCGAGGGATGGGCGGCGACGACGGTCGCCGTCGTGGCCGAGCGGGCCGGCGTCTCTCGCGGTGCCACCCAGCACCACTTCCCGACGCGGGAGGACCTCATCACCGCGGCGCTCGAGTACATGTTCGACACGCGCATGGGGGAGGCGCGAGCCGAGAGCAGTGCGCTCCCGCAGAGCGCCGGGCGGACCGAGGCCGTGGTCACCCGGCTGGTCGACTACTACACGAGCCCCATCTTCCGTGCCGCGCTGCAGGTCTGGACCGCCGCGGCCGCGGATCCCGAGATGCGAGCCCGGGTCCTGCCTCTCGAGGAGAAGTTCGGTCGCGTGGCGCACCGCACGGCGGTCGATCACCTCGGCGCCGACGACAGTGATCCGCGCACCCACCGACTCGTGCAGGCCACCCTCGACCTGGCCCGCGGGCTCGGTCTCGCCGACGTGCTCAGCGACGACTCGCGCCGCCGCGCCGAGATCGTGAAGGTGTGGGCCTCGGTGCTCGACGCCTCCCTGGCCCTCGATACCCCCACCACCAGCACCAGCACCCCCGCGAGTACGTCCGAACTGTCGTGATCGGCGCTCGCATCACGGCACTTTCGGCGTACTCGCGACAGTCCGCACTCCGATAGGCTGCCGCCATGAACTCCGTGCGGTGGGCCGGCGTGGCAGCAGTGGTGCTGCTCGGGCTCACCGGTTGCGGATCCGACTCCGACGCCGCCACCGACGACGCGCCGTCCACGTCCGCGTCGCAGGGACCCGGCCCGTTCTTCGGCGTCTGCGGCGGTCTGTCGGACGAGGAGGTCCGCACTGCGTTTGCCGTGCCGTCGTTCGCGATCGTGACCCGCAACTCGGTGGGCTGCGAGTGGGAGGTGTCGGGTCCGACCGGCCCGTCGGTCAGCTTCTCCTGGTACCGCGGGAGCCCGATCGGGCGTGAGCGCATGGGGTCGGAACTGATCGGCCGACCGGCCGCGGACATCGAGATCGAGGGTCGACCGGGGTTCGAGGCGCGATCCGAGAACGCGACGGGTGTGACGTACCTCTGCGAGAACGGTCTGCAGTACGGCGACGACTTCGTCCACTTCTCCGTCATGTACGCCGACAGCGCTCCCACCGCGGATCCGTGCGCCGTCGCCGAGAGTCTGATGACGCTCGTCGCGGAGCGCGCGCAGTGAGGGCCGGACGCGTGCTGGCGGCGCTGTCGGTCACCGCGGTGCTCGCCGGATGCGGGTCGACCATCGAGGGCACGCCCGTGGCAGCGGGCGTGAGTGGCGCGGACGGCGAGTTCCGCTCGCTCCTCGAGGAGTGCGACACCGTGACGCCGGAGCAGATCGCCGACGTCGTGGGCGGCGACGCCATCGACCAGGGCTTCATCGGGGCCATCTGCCGGTGGGACCTGACCGGCCCGGGCGGCGCGGTCAAGGTGACGTTCGACTGGTTCGAGACGGGGTCGCTCGCGGCCGAGCGCGAGGCGAACGAACGTATGGGGTGGAAGGTGAGCGACGTCGAGGTGTCCTCGCGGAAGGCCCTCGAGATCCGTCAACCGGACGATCCGGCATCGTGCGGCGTGGCGGCGCAGTCGCCAGATTCCGGGGTCATCGGCTGGTGGGTGCAGTATCGGCCGGGGAACCCGACCGATCCCTGTGAGTCGGCCACGCGGTTGATGCAGCTCTCGCTCAATCTGTCGGCGTGACGACGGAAGGGTGAACTCCTGTACCCGATGCAGGGGCGTTTTGACCATCAGGCGCGCCGCCGGGTACCGTTACAGGTCGTGCCCGGCCCAGCCGGTACGTCTGTGTGCCTATGCGAGGTACAGCCGTGTTCGAGTTCACCATCGAGCAAGAACCGCGGCTGCCGTGTGGGGGTATGCGACACACCCGACCGCGGGGTGCACGAAGCCCGCGGAAGCACTACTGGGTGAGGGGCAGCGTTCTCTTGCCCCAACTGCTAGATCCCTGTTTCTCGACACGAAGAAAGCCGGTTCATGCCAACAATCAACCAGCTGGTCCGCAAGGGTCGCACCGACAAGGTCGCGAAGCTGAAGACCGCTGCCCTGAAGGGCAGCCCGCAGCGCCGTGGTGTGTGCACTCGCGTGTACACCACCACCCCGAAGAAGCCGAACTCCGCGCTTCGTAAGGTCGCTCGCGTCCGCCTGACCACGTCCGTCGAGGTCACCGCCTACATCCCCGGTGAGGGCCACAACCTGCAGGAGCACTCCATGGTGCTCGTGCGCGGTGGTCGCGTGAAGGACCTCCCGGGTGTCCGTTACAAGATCATCCGTGGCTCGCTCGACACGCAGGGCGTGAAGAACCGCAAGCAGGCTCGCAGCAAGTACGGCGCCAAGAAGGAGAAGAGCTGACATGCCACGTAAAGGCCCAGCACCCAAGCGCCCGCTGATCAACGATCCCGTCTACGGTTCGCCGCTGGTCACCCAGCTGGTCAACAAGATCCTGCTGGACGGCAAGAAGTCGACCGCGGAGCGCATCGTGTACCAGGCTCTCGAGCAGGCACGCGAGAAGACGGGCACCGATCCCGTCGTGACGCTCAAGCGCGCACTGGACAACGTCAAGCCGGCCCTCGAGGTCCGCAGCCGTCGTGTCGGTGGCGCCACCTACCAGGTTCCGGTCGAGGTTCGTCCGGGCCGCTCCACCACGCTGGCTCTGCGCTGGCTCGTCTCGTTCTCCCGCGCTCGTCGCGAGAAGACGATGGTCGAGCGTCTGGCCAACGAACTCCTCGATGCCAGCAACGGTCTCGGCGCAGCAGTCAAGCGTCGCGAGGACACGCACAAGATGGCGGAAGCCAACAAGGCATTCGCGCACTACCGCTGGTGATCGCGTCTCGGGGGCGCCGGGAAACATCCGGCGCCACCCGAGCGTTGAACCTTCGACTCACTTCTTCCAACACCAAGGCGGGATGAATTCGTGGCACAGGACGTGCTGACCGACCTGAACAAGGTCCGCAACATCGGCATCATGGCCCACATCGATGCCGGTAAGACCACCACTACCGAGCGCATCCTCTTCTACACCGGTATCTCGTACAAGATCGGTGAGGTCCATGACGGCGCAGCCACCATGGACTGGATGGAGCAGGAGCAGGAGCGTGGCATCACCATCACGTCTGCTGCCACGACGTGCTTCTGGAACGACAACCAGATCAACATCATCGACACCCCCGGGCACGTCGACTTCACGGTCGAGGTGGAGCGTTCGCTCCGCGTCCTCGACGGTGCCGTCGCCGTGTTCGACGGCAAGGAGGGCGTCGAGCCCCAGTCCGAGCAGGTGTGGCGTCAGGCCGACAAGTACGACGTGCCGCGCATCTGTTTCGTCAACAAGATGGACAAGCTCGGTGCGGACTTCTACTTCACCGTGCAGACCATCAAGGATCGCCTCGGCGCCAAGCCGTTGGTCATCCAGTTGCCGATCGGCGCAGAGGACAGCTTCGAGGGCATCGTCGACCTGATCGAGATGAACGCGAAGGTCTGGCGCGGAGAGACGAAGCTCGGCGAGACCTACGAGACCGTCGAGATCCCCGAGGAGCTGAAGGAGCGGGCCGAGCAGTACCGCACCGAGCTGCTCGAGACCGTCGCCGAGTCCGACGAGGCACTGCTGGAGAAGCACTTCAGCGGTGACGAGCTGACCATCGACGAGGTCAAGACCGCGATTCGCAAGATGACGGTCAACTCCGAGCTGTACCCGATCCTGTGCGGTTCCGCGTTCAAGAACAAGGGCGTCCAGCCCATGCTCGACGCGGTCATCGACTACCTCCCGTCCCCGCTCGACGTCGCCGAGACCATCGGTCACGCCGTGGGCGACGAGGAGAAGGAACTCACCCGCAAGCCGTCCGCCGACGAGCCGTTCGCGGCGCTCGCGTTCAAGATCGCGACGCACCCGTTCTTCGGCAAGCTGACGTACGTGCGCGTGTACTCGGGCAAGGTCGACTCCGGCTCGCAGGTCATCAACTCGACCAAGGGCAAGAAGGAGCGTCTGGGCAAGCTCTTCCAGATGCACTCCAACAAGGAGAACCCGGTCGCGACCGCCAGCGCCGGCCACATCTACGCCGTGATCGGTCTGAAGGACACGACGACGGGTGACACGCTCTGCGATCCGCAGAACCAGATCATCCTCGAGTCGATGACGTTCCCGGACCCGGTCATCCAGGTGTCGATCGAGCCGAAGACGAAGTCCGACCAGGAGAAGCTCGGCACGGCCATCCAGAAGCTGGCCGAAGAGGACCCGACCTTCTCGGTCAAGCTCGACGAGGAGACCGGCCAGACCGTCATCGGCGGCATGGGCGAGCTCCACCTCGACATCCTCGTCGACCGCATGCGTCGCGAGTTCAAGGTCGAGGCCAACGTCGGCAAGCCGCAGGTGGCCTACCGCGAGACGATCACCAAGATCGTCGAGAAGCAGGAGTTCACCCACAAGAAGCAGACGGGTGGCTCCGGCCAGTTCGCGAAGGTCATCATCGGCCTCGAGCCCTTCATCGGCGAGGACGGCGCGACCTACGAGTTCGAGAACAAGGTTTCCGGCGGTCGTATCCCGCGCGAGTACATCCCGTCCGTGGATGCCGGCGCGCAGGACGCGATGCAGTACGGCGTTCTCGCCGGCTACCCGCTGGTGAACGTCAAGCTGATCCTGCTCGACGGCGCGTACCACGACGTCGACTCGTCCGAGATGGCGTTCAAGATCGCGGGTTCGCAGGCCTTCAAGGAAGCTGCCCGCAAGGCCGGTCCGGTCATCCTCGAACCGCTCATGGCGGTCGAGGTGATCACGCCCGAGGAGTACATGGGCGACGTGATCGGCGATGTGAACTCCCGCCGTGGCCAGATCCAGGCCATGGAGGAACGCAGTGGTGCCCGTGTCGTCAAGGCGCTGGTTCCGCTGTCGGAGATGTTCGGTTACATCGGTGACCTGCGGTCTCGCACCCAGGGCCGAGCGAACTACTCCATGGTCTTCGACTCCTACGCAGAGGTTCCCTCGAACGTCTCGAAGGAGATCATCGCGAAGGCCACCGGAGAATAGTCTCCGAAGCTGGACCCGGTACCACCGTCACACCGCACCACCCGTAAGTACATCCGTAATGCTGCATAACGCAGGCAATAACAGTCCAGGAGGACACAGTGGCCAAGGCGAAGTTCGATCGGACCAAGCCGCACGTCAACATCGGCACCATCGGTCACGTTGACCACGGTAAGACGACGCTGACGGCTGCAATCACCAAGGTTCTGCACGACAAGTTCCCGGACCTGAACGAGGCGTCGGCCTTCGACCAGATCGACAAGGCTCCGGAGGAGAAGGCTCGTGGTATCACGATCAACATCTCCCACGTCGAGTACCAGACCGAGAAGCGTCACTACGCACACGTCGACGCTCCCGGCCACGCCGACTACATCAAGAACATGATCACCGGCGCGGCACAGATGGACGGCGCGATCCTCGTCGTCGCAGCGACCGACGGCCCCATGCCCCAGACGCGCGAGCATGTCCTGCTCGCTCGCCAGGTCGGCGTGCCGTACATCCTCGTCGCGCTGAACAAGGCCGACATGGTGGACGACGACGAGATCATCGAGCTCGTCGAGATGGAGGTGCGCGAGCTCCTCGCCGCACAGGAGTTCGACGAGGACGCTCCCGTCGTCAAGGTCTCCGCTCTCAAGGCCCTCGAGGGCGACGAGAAGTGGGCCGAGTCGGTTCTCGAGCTCATGCAGGCAGTGGACGACTCGGTTCCGGACCCCGTCCGTGAGACCGAGAAGCCCTTCCTCATGCCCGTCGAGGACGTCTTCACCATCACCGGTCGCGGCACCGTCGTCACCGGCCGTATCGAGCGTGGCTCGGTCAACGTCAACGAGGATGTCGAGATCGTCGGCATCAAGGAGAAGTCGACCAAGACCACGGTCACCGGCATCGAGATGTTCCGCAAGCTGCTCGACTCGGGCCAGGCGGGCGACAACGTCGGCCTCCTCGTCCGCGGCATCAAGCGCGAAGATGTCGAGCGTGGACAGGTCGTCGTCAAGCCCGGCACCACCACTCCCCACACGGAGTTCGAGGGCCAGGCATACATCCTGTCGAAGGACGAGGGCGGTCGCCACACCCCGTTCTTCAACAACTACCGCCCGCAGTTCTACTTCCGTACCACGGACGTGACGGGCGTCGTGACCCTCCCCGAGGGCACCGAGATGGTCATGCCCGGTGACAACACCGAGATGTCCGTCGTGCTGATCCAGCCGGTCGCCATGGACGAGGGCCTGCGCTTCGCGATCCGCGAGGGTGGCCGCACCGTCGGCGCCGGTCGCGTCACGAAGATCAACAAGTAAGACCGCCTCACACCGAACGGCGCTCACCCTGCGGGGTGGGCGCCGTTCGGCGTGTGTGGAATCAGGGCAGCACGACGACGTCCGCGGGAGAGCGCGGATCGATCTCGTAGTGGTCCTCGTACTGGCTGCTCATGCCGGTGACGCGCAGTGTCTGCCCCGCGCGGATCGCGCTCACGTCGATGCCCGTCTGCGTGTTGACGAAGACGGTGGTCTCCCCGGTCCGGTCCGCGATCGTGAACTTGTACCCGTACGGCAGATCGTCCACCACGGCGCTCGTGACGCGTCCGACGACCGTCACCAGCGACGCCTCGGTGGACTCGCCGACCACGCGGACCACCACCGGTCTGGGTGCCACCGCATCGACCGGTCCCAGCGACACGATGCTCGTCGGTCGCACCACCAGAAGTCCGGACTGGTCCGCGAGCGACCCCGTGACACGCACCGATGTACCCGGCACGACGTCGGTGGGCGCCGAGGCGCTGATGTAGATGCCGGCGGTGCGGTCCTGGATCCCGAACCCGACGTCGAGGAAGCTCGATGCGAAGGCGCCGGG
Organism: Rhodococcus sp. BP-316; assembly: GCF_019836105.1. NCBI lineage: Bacteria > Bacillati > Actinomycetota > Actinomycetes > Mycobacteriales > Nocardiaceae > Rhodococcus > Rhodococcus sp. BP-316. Next base: position 103,515 of record NZ_JABUEE010000008.1, read on the forward strand.
CGGTGTGGTGACCGTGCCGACCACGGTGACCGTGGCGCCGGCGGAGAGAGTGCGCACCTGCGCGATGGGCGGAGCACCGCCCGGAGCGGCCGATGCAGGGGATGCTCCGAGCGTGAGTGCCACGAGGGCGGTGAGGGTCGTGCCGACAGTGCGGCGAAGGATCGTGCGCATCATGTGAGTTCCGTTTCCGCGCCGATCCCGCGTCGGCGCGCGCGCAACCCTCGTCCTCTCGGGTCGCGACGGCAACCGTGCCGAAAAGCGTTGTGACGCCGACTCACTCGACGGCGAAATCCTCCACCGTGACCACAACGGGAATCCGGACGACACGCGCGAGCGTCTCCTGGACGGCGTGGACGACGGAGTCGGGATCTCCCGGACAGCGGACCGTGATGTGCACGGCGCAGGACTCGTGCCCCACCACCACGCCCTCGATGCGTCGACCCGGCAGCAGTGTCACGGCCTCACCGAAGAGGCCGGAGTGCAGGCCGGCCACACCGGGGACCGCGAGCACCGCCGCGGCGATGAGGTCGGCCTCATCGGGCTCGAGCGGAGCGGTCATCCGCTGAGTCTGCGCTCTGTCACATTCCGACCGGCCTCCGGCCTTCCCGCATCCATCGTGGCCGCGCGCCGACGTCCGGAGGTCGGCCGGTGCCGGGGCGGTAGATTGTCACCGTGAACGTCGCGCTGATCGACTCGGGCCTGGGGTCGTTGCCCACGGCAGCCCGCCTGCGTCGACTGCGCCCGTCGCTCGACCTTCATCTGTACCTCGACCCGGACAACGCGCCGTGGGGACCCAAGCCCACTGCGTGGACGGAGGCGCACGTCGTGGAGACGGCGCGGCGCGCCGTCGACGGTGGAGCCGAGGTGGTGGTGCTGCCGTGCAACACCGCCAGCGTCATCGCGCTCGACGCGACCCGCGCGGCCCTGGGGTCCACCCCCGTGGTCGGGACGGTTCCGGCCATCAAACCCGCTGCACTGCAGTGTGACTCGATCACGGTGTGGGCGACGGCGGCGACCACCGCGTCGTCGTATCAGGCGCGCTTGATCGCGGAGTTCGCGTCGGGTCGCACGGTGTCGGCCGTCGCGTGCCACGGGCTCGCCGATGCCATCGACCGTGGTGATCTCGCGGCCGTCAGCGCGGCCATCGCGTCGGCAGCGGCGCGGACGCCGGACGACGTGCAGGGCATCGTCCTGGGGTGCACCCATTATCCGCTGGTAGCGGACGAGATCATGGCGGCGCTGCCGCCGGGTGTGCGGATGTTCGACAGCGCCGAGGCCGTCGCGGCCCAGACTCTGCGCCGCCTCGACGAGGTGTCGTCGCCGCGTGAGGGACACGGGAGCGTGTCGGTGACCCTGTCGGGACGCGACGGTTCCCTCCCCGACAGTGCGTTGCGCTTCGCGGCCGGGCGATCGCTCGCGGTGCCCGCGACGCTCTGACGCCGTCACCGTGCCGGGAATGAGGAGTCGGTGGGGGGAGTTGGACCCACGGTGACGACGACCGAGGTGCGACCCCAGTCCTGGATGACCCCCGTTCGCTCGTTCTGGGTGGTGGCCCTCGTGTTCTTCACCGTCATGGGATCGTCGGCGGCGCCGTCCCCGCTGTACCCCGTGTACCAGTCCCGATGGGGATTCGGCGCGTCGACGCTGACCATCGTCTTCGCCGTGTACGTCTTCGCACTACTCGCCGCCCTGTTGACCGTCGGGTCGCTGTCCGACCACCTCGGCCGTAAGCCCGTGATCGTGACGTCGCTGCTCGTGCTGATCGCCAGCCAGGTCGTCTTCGTGTTCGCCGACGGGGTCGGCTGGCTCGTCGCCGCGCGCGTCGTGCAGGGTCTGGCGGCCGGCGCGGCCATGGGTGCCCTGACCGCCGCGATCATCGATCTGCAGCCGACCGACCGTCTCGGCCCCCTGGTGAGCTCGGTCGCACCGGCCTTTGGGCTGGGAGCAGGCGGTATCGCGGCCGGACTGCTGGTGCAGTTCGCGCCGTTCCCCACCACGCTCGTGTACGTCGTGATGATCGTCGCGCTGGTCGTCCTCACGGCGCTCGTCGTGGCCGTGCCGGAATCCGCGGTCCGGGCAGGCTTCGACGACCGTCGACACGTCGTGCGGGTGCTGACGCCGACCCTCGGGCTGCCCGTGTCGATCCGTGCCCACTTCTGGCCGGTCGTCCCCGCGCTCGTCGCGACGTGGTCGCTGGGCGGGTTCCACCTGTCGCTGGGGCCGTCCATCATGGGCACGGTCTTCGATCTCCGCGGCGCCGTCGTGGGCGGGCTGGACATCTTCACGATGTTCACGGCCGGAGCGATCGGTGCCGCGTCCGCTCGTACTCTTCTCCCGCGCACGGCCATGACCGCCGGTGCACTCACTCTCGCCGCGGGCATCGTGGTGAATCTCGTCGGGCTGCACATCGCGTCGGCGCCGCTGTACTTCGTCGGGACCGCGGTGTCCGGGTTCGGCTGGGGCGCGACGTTCCTCGGCGCGATGAGCATCATCGGCGCTCTCGCACCGCCGGAGCATCGCGGCAGTGTCTTCGCCACGACGCTCGTGCTGAGTTACCTCGCCTTCAGCGTGCCGGCCATCGTCGCGGGTGTTGCGATCCACTCGGCCGGTCTCCTCGTCACCGCGACGGTCTACGGAGCGGTCGTCGTGGCGCTGGCATCGGGTGCCGTCACGACGACGGTGCTCCGTTCACCCGCGCGCGTCTGATCCAGCACTGCGCGGACGGGCTCCATGAGGAATATTGGTGTCCCATGACGTCTGCCGACACCGTGACCGGACGTGCGCGTTTCACCCGCGACGAGATCCCCCGGCTCCTGGGCCTGGCAGCAGTGCTCGTTGCGCTGCACGTCGTCGGGTGGGGCCTGTTCCTGCACTACGACTCGATCCCGGCGATCCACGGCCTCACCGGCGCGGACGGCACTCTCGTCTACGCGGGCGCCGGGGTGTTGGCCTACACGTTGGGCATGCGGCACGCCTTCGACGCCGACCACATCGCGGCCATCGACGACACCACCCGACTGTTGCTGCAGAAGGGCAGGCGGCCCCTGTCGGTCGGACTGTTCTTCTCGCTCGGGCACTCGACGGTCGTGTTCGCGTTCGTCGCCGCGATCGCGTTCGCCGCATCGCGCGCGACGGACTTCCGGGACGCCTTCGCGGACACCGGCGGCATCATCGGCACCCTCGTCTCCGGCACGTTCCTCTACCTCATCGCGGCCCTGAACCTGGTCGTCCTCGTCGGCATCGTGCGCATGTGGCGTGCCGCGCGGCGCGGACAGTTCTCCGACGAGACGCTCGACGATCTCCTCGCACGCAGAGGACTGCTCAATCGGATCTTCCGCGGCCGCTACGACCGGATGATCAGCCACTCGTGGCAGATGTATCCGCTGGGGCTGCTCTTCGGCCTGGGGTTCGACACCGCCACGCAGGTCGGTCTGCTCGCCGTGGCGGGCACCAGCGCCATCGCCGGTGGCCTGCCGCCGATGGCCATCATCGCGCTGCCGGTGCTGTTCGCGGCCGGCATGTCGACGATGGACACGCTCGACGGCGTCTTCATGTCCAAGGCGTACGGCTGGGCCTTCGTCACGCCGGTCCGGAAGATCTACTACAACATCACGATGACGGGCCTGTCGATCTTCCTCGCCCTCGTGGTGGGCACCGTGCAGATCCTGTCGTTGCTCGGTGAGGAACTCGGACTGTCCGGCGGCATCTGGGACGCGGTGGCCGCAGTGGATCTCACCCTGGCGGGCCAGATCGTGGTGGTCGTGTTCGTGGTGGTCTGGATCGGCTCGATCGTCTACTACAAGGCGGCGCGCATCGACGACCGGTTCGAGCGGGAGACGCCGGCGAGCTGACCCGCGGGAGTCATCGGGCGACGATCGCGTCGTGCAGTTCGGCATGATCGTCGAAGTACACGGTTCGGGTGCCGAAGTGCTGCCAGGTGTCGCTGCCTCGCCCCGCCACGACGACGGTGTCCCCGGCCGCCGCGTCCGCCACGGCGTGGTGGAATGCTGCGCGCCGGTCCGCGATCTCCACCACGCGGACGCCCCGATCACCGGACCGGGCGCCGCGGACGACGTCGGCGCGAATCGAGTGCGGATCCTCGCCGTTGGCACTCTCGTCCGTGACGACGATGTCGTTCGCATAGGCCGCGGCGACCGTGCCCAGCTCGACGCGCTTGCCCACGTCACGGTCACCGGTCGCCCCGATGACCAGGATCAGGCGCCCCGGGGTGATGCGCCGCAGGTACGGCAGGATCGCGCGCTGGCCGGACACGTTGTGCATGTAGTCGACGAGGGCGGTGAAGTCCTGGCCGGCCGACACGGTCTCGCACCGGCCCGGAATGCTGTGCAGCGCCGAGATGCCGGCGGCCGCACGCTCCGCGTCCACCCCACCGGAGACGAGGGAGGCGAGTGCGACCAGAGCGTTCGCCACCTGGTGGGGGCCGAGAACCTGCAGTGAGAGCGGGATGTCGCCCACCGGGGTCCGGGCGCGGAAGCGGGTGCGATGCGTCGTGCAGTCGATGCGATCGGCGCGGAAGTCCGCCGAAGGATCGGACACCGAGCACGTCACCGTCGGCACCGCGCACTCCGACGCGAGCCGCCGCCCGTACTCGTCGTCGATCATGACGACGGCCCGTCCGGTGCGGTCCGGGGTGAACAGTGAGGCCTTGGTCCGGTAGTACTCCTCCATCGAGCCGTGGAAGTCGAGGTGGTCCCGGCCGAGATTGGTGAAGGCGGTGACGGCGAACTCCACCCCGTCGACGCGGTGCTGGGCGATGGCGTGCGAGGACACCTCGAGGGCGGCGGCCGTGCATCCGTTGTGGACGAACGTCGACAGCGTGCGTTGGAGCACCGTCGCCTCGGGAGTGGTGCGCACCGGGGCCTCGTCGCTGCCGGCGCCGCTGACCGCGACCCCGGAGATCATCCCCGCACGATGACCCGCGGCGCGCAGGCCGGCGTGGTGGAAGTGCGTCGTGCTGGTCTTGCCGTTGGTGCCCGTCGCTCCGAACACGGCCATCGACGAGGACGGGCTCCCGTGGAACCATGCGGCCAGCGGACCGACGACGACCCGCGGATCCGCGACCACGATGCTCGGCAACCGGGTGCCGGGCCGATCGCTGAGCACGGCCACCGCGCCGGCGCGCTGGGCGTCCTCCTCGAAATCGAGACCGTGCCAGCGTGTTCCGGGGAGCGCGACATACAGATCGCCGGGCCGCACCGCACGCGAATCGTCACAGAGATCGTCCACCGTGACCGGCTCGGCGGGACCTGTGACCGATCCGCCCGCGCGGTCGGCGACGTCGACGAGGGACCTCGCCCCTTGGCCACCGGCATGCGGGATCGGACGGCGGGACACGACACTCACCAGGATGCGGTACCCGAAAGTAGAACGCTCAACCACCTCTGTGCGGCACCCGGGACACTGGAGGGGTGAGCGCAGCCGACGGAGACTCCACGCAGGCCCGAGTGGTGCTGAGGACCATGCCCGACGATCGACTTCCCGAATGGGTCGAGCGCAGCCGCGGTGACTACCGCGCGGATCGCGTCCGGGCGGGTGACACCCTCGAACAGGCGACCGACAACGCCGAGCAGAGTTTCTCCGCCTACTTCCCCGACGGTCGTCCGGCACCGCATCATCAGGTGTACGACGTGCTGGACGGCGAGACCGTGGTGGGGTCACTGTGGATCGGGCCCCAGTCGATCGCGACCACGACCGACTGGTGGGTCTGGGACGTCGCCATCGACGAGCGGTACCGGGGTCGCGGTCTCGGCCGGGCGGCGATGCTCCTGGCGGAGGACGCGGTACGGGAGAACGGCGGAACGGTGCTCGGGCTCAACGTGTTCGGCTTCAACACGGCGGCGCGTCGGCTGTACGAGTCGCTGGGGTACGACACCGCGTCCCTCCGGATGCAGAAGGTTCTCCGGGAGGACGCGCGATGAGCGTGGACGAGCCGGTGGTGTTCGACCTCACCGCGGCGCGCGACGAGTTCACCCGCTTCATGATGTCCTACCGCTTCGGCATGCAGGAGCTCACCACCAAGATCGACATCCTGAAGGACGAGTTCACGCACCTGCATTCCTACAGCCCCATCGAGCACGTGGTGTCGCGGCTGAAGACGCCGCGCAGCATCGCCGAGAAGGCCGTGCGCAAGGGGATTCCGTTGACGTTCCAGGCGATTCGCGCCGGTCTGTTCGACATCGCCGGCGTCCGGATCACCTGTAGTTTCATCGCCGACACCTATGCGGTGAAGGAGATGCTGGCGTCGCAGAGCGACATCCGAGTGCTCGAATTCGAGGACTACATCGCGAATCCGAAGCCCAACGGGTACCGCAGTCTCCACCTCACCATCGAAATTCCGGTGTTCCTGTCCGACCGCACGGAGCACGTCTTCGTGGAGCTGCAGATCCGGACCATCGCGATGGACTTCTGGGCGAGTCTCGAACACAAGATCTTCTACAAGTACGACGGTGAGGTGCCGCAGCGCCTGCGGGACGAGTTGCGCGAGGCGGCGATGGCCGCGGGCACGCTCGACATCACGATGGAGCGACTGCACGCCGAGGTGGTCCGTCTCGGCGACGCCCGCACCGACGCCGGCCCCGACTACGAGGAGCTGTTCCTGCGCTCGCTCATGCCGGGACTGGCGCCGGATCCGCGGTCAGGCGGGGACGTTCCGCACCCGTAGCGAGGTCTTCGTGGCCAGCACCCAGTAGAGGGCGAAGCCGATGCCGCAGCCGATGAACCAGCTGTACTGCGCCGCGGTGTGCATTCCGGTGAGGGTGCCGCCCGTGAGCACGGGGAACATCGCGAAGACGGCACCGACGGCGGTGGCGATCAGCGCGGCCGGGTTGTAGCCCTTGGCGTAGTGGTACGTGCCGCTCTCGTCCATGGTGAACAGGTCGTCGACGATGACCTTCTGCTTGCGGATGAGGTAATAGTCCGCGATGAGGATGCCGAACAGCGGTCCGATGAACGCTCCCAGGGTCTCGAGCGTGTAGTGGATGACGTCGGGATTGTTGTAGAGGTTCCACGGCGTGATGAGCACGGAGCCGACGGCGGCGATCATGCCGCCGGCGCGCCAGCTGATCTTCTGCGGGCTGACGTTGGAGAAGTCGAAGGCCGGCGAGATGAAGTTCGCGACGATGTTGATACCGATCGTGGCGATCGTGAAGGTCAACGCGCCCAACACGATCGCGAAGGTGCTGTCGATGCGCGCCACCGTCGTGACGGGGTCCGTGATGAGCTCGCCGAAGACGGGAACGGTGAGGGACGCGGTGACGACGACGAGGATCGAGAAGAGCAGGAAGTTGACGGGCAGGCCCAGGAAGTTGCCGCGCTTCACGGCGGCGTAGCTCTTTCCGTAGCGCGAGAAGTCGCCGAAGTTGAGCATCGGACCCGAGAAGTAGGAGACGACGAGCGCGATCGCGCCGAGCATGACGGGCACCGCGGCGAACCCCGTGTAGGTGACGTCGCCGAGGTTCAGGTCGATGGCGCTCCAGCCGGCTTCGTGAATCAGGTAGCCGCACAACAGGAACATGACGACGTAGACGGCCGGGCCGCAGAAGTCGATGAACTTGCGGATGGACTCCATGCCGCGCCAGAAGACCGCCGCCTGCAGGACCCACAGGAGCATGAAGCTGCCCCACCCCAGAGTGGACAGTCCCGCGAAGCCGTGGAGGTCTCGGTCCGCCCACGGACCGAGCGCCGGGAACAGCTTGATCAACACGATGTCGAGCGCGGCGGAGGCCAGGAAGGTCTGGATCCCGTACCACGCCACCGCGATCAGTCCTCGGATGATGGCGGGAACGTTTGCCCCGAGGACGCCGAAGACCGATCGACAGATCACCGGGTACGGGACACCTGCGACCTGACTGGGCTTGGCCACCAGGTTGCAGAAGACGTAGACGATCGAGATGCCGACGAGGAGACAGACGAGCACCTGCCAACTGGCCAGTCCCAGCGCGAAAAGGCTGCCCGCGGTGACGTATCCGCCCACGGAGTGCACGTCGGACATCCAGAACGCGAAGATGTTGTAGGACGACCAGGTCTGCTTCCGCAGCGGGGCGAGGTCCTCGTTGGTGAGCCTCGGGTCGTACCCCTCCTTGATCACTCCACCCCCCACCGGATGTCCCTCTGCTGTCGACCCGCCTCCGGCGTACCCGTGTGCCTCGATCAGATCGTTCACACCGGAGCGGGACCCGGGAGGCGGGTCGAACGGGCCGGTGTGCGGAATGGTGTCGGTCATCGTGTCTCCGTCGCTGGTGCGGACCGTGGTCGGTGCTGCGGAGAAGTCTGAGCCCGTTGTATTTCCGTGTCGTGACGAAACCGATATATCTCTTTACCGGCAGGTTTCCGGGTCCGGTCTGTCCGGTTCCGGCTCAGGAGAGCAGGCCGGAACCCGCCGGAAGCGTCGCGATGACGTCGTTCAGCCGCTCGTTGTGGTGCCCTGCCGCCGCCAGGAGTGCCGCCGAGTCGCGGTCGACGAACGCGCGGACCATGACGGAGTGATCGTCGTTCAACGCCGCGCGGTCCGCACCCTTCACGTGCACCATCGGTTGGACCGGCTCCGTGACGTTCCACGCGACGTCGAGCATGTGGAGCAGGCGGTACATCCGGGACGGCGCGGTGAGGGCGACGTGGAACTCGCGGCTCAACCGGTGGTAGCGCTGGGGATCGTCGTCCGCGATCGAGGATCGGAGGTCTCGCTCGATCTGTTCGGCACGACGCCGTTCCCCGTCGGTGGCGGCCTCGGCCGCCACCGCGAGGGCGGCGTTCTCGAGCACCTCCCGAACGATGTACATCTCGCGCAGTTCCTGAGACGTCAACTGCGCGACCGTGTATCCGAGGTTGGGTCGATGCGACACCAGATTCTCGCCGATGAGGGTCTTCAGCGATTCGCGCACCGGGATGCGGCTGACTCCGAACACGTCGGCGACGTCGCCCAGGGGAATGGGCGTTCCCGGCGGGGCGTCACCCGACAGGATGACCCGGCGGAGTTCGGTGAGGATCTCCTCCTGTGAACCACCCGCGACGTCGCGGGACAGTTTCGCGAGCAGGGCCGAGCGGCGACGCGGCGGCATCGTGACCCCTTCTGCGAACCGGGACGGGACATGGCGACTCTAACCGGGGGAGTCGTCGGACGCTCGCGTGTCGCCGCATCGGTGCGACGAGAGTTGGTGAACGTTCACGTCGGCGGACGCCGGTCGATCGATCCGCTGCCGGGCAGTCGGCTCGCCTGCCCGAGCTCGCGGCGCGGGCTCCCCGGTGCACGTCGATCTGCCGTGGACGATCCGGTCGGCGGCTGCTCGATCCGAGCGAACCTCAAGTCTCGCTTGACAGTCGAGACCGGTCACACCGACCGGCCGGGGTCACGGCGCGCCGAGCAGCGCCGATGCACGGTGCGCGCGGGGCGGGTGTCCCTCGAACGGACCACAGCGCGATTCCCGCGTCGGCGGGTGTTCGGGCCGATCCTGCCCGACTTATGACAAATACCGAGAAAGGCCCTTACGATGACCCGATGCGCGACGGTCGTCTTCCCGATGGATTCGGAGTGCGTATCGATCCTCGAGTGCGGACTCTCTCGAACGGTCGAGTTCTCCTCGGCGGATCGCCCACCAGGATGGTGATGCTGGCACCCGCCGCGGCCGCGATGATCGGCGACGGATTCCTGCGGGTGTCCGATCCCGACTCCGCCACGGTGGCGCGTCGACTGCTCGACTCCGGTGTCGCGAACCCCCGGCCGATGAGCACTCCGTCCGCCGCGGACGTGACGGTCGTGATCCCGGTCCGCGACAACCACGAGGGACTGCTGCGGCTGATGCGCGCGCTGCGTGGACTCCGCGTGATCGTCGTGGACGACGGGTCCCGCTTTCCCGTCCGGCACGCCGAGATCGCCGTGGACGAACTGTGTGCCTCGGTCGCGGTGGTGCGGCACGACGCCCCGCGGGGACCGTCCGCGGCGCGCAACGCCGGCCTCGCCGCGGCCACGACCGACTTCGTCGCGTTCCTCGACTCCGACGTGGTGCCGCGCAAGGGCTGGCTCGAAGTCGTCCTCAGCCATTTCTCCGACCCCTCCGTCGGGCTGGTCGCTCCGCGCATCGTGGCGCTCGAGCCGGAGGGCAGTGCGCTCGCCCGCTACGAGCGCGCACGGTCCTCCCTCGATCTCGGTCGCCGGGAGGCCCCGGTGTTCGCGGGTGGCCCCGTGTCGTACGTCCCCAGTGCGGCGGTCGTCGCCCGGCGACGGGCCGTGCTCGACTGCGGAGGCTTCGACGAGGCGATGCACGTGGCCGAGGACGTCGATCTGTGCTGGCGACTGCAGGACGCGGGATGGCGCCTGCGGTACGAGCCGGTGGCCCGCGTCGCCCACGATCACCGCGTCACTCTGCGAAAGTGGTTCGGCCGCAAGCTGTTCTACGGTACCGGTGCCACCGAGCTGGCCTCCCGCCACCACGGGAAGGTGCCGCCCGTGGCCATGGCGCGGTCGACCCTGCTCGCACTGCTGCTGGCCGCCTCGGGGACGCGTGCGGGCATGGTCGGTGCGCTGGTCACGCTGATCACCACGGTGGTCCGCCTACGGCGCCTGTTCGTCGATCTGGATCACCCCACTCGCCTCGCCGCGGTGTTCGCGGCACGCGGAACCGTCGGGGGCGCTTGGCAGTTGGCCTCCGCGGCGGTGCGTCACTACTGGCCGGTCACGCTGGTGGCCGTGCTGTTCTCCCGGCGCATCCGACGTCTGGCGCTGGCCATCGCGGTGGCGGAGGGTGTGCGGGACTGGGTCGAGCACCGGGAGCCGGGCGGCCTCGGTCCGGTGCGCTACGCGGCGTACAAGCGCATCGACGACGTCGCCTACGGCACCGGACTCTGGGTGGGTGCCGTGTCGCACCGCGACCCCCGTGCTCTGGTGCCGCGTCTCGGCAACCAGTAGTCCCTGCCAGCCGCTCTGTGAGCTGGGTTACAGTGGAGGCCGGTCGAGTGTGCCGATCTGCCGGGCGAGGCTGTTGACGGAAGCGGGGTCTGTGGTGACGGTCAATCCGTGGGTCGCGATGAGGCCCGGGGACGACGCCGCCACGCTCGCGCGCTCCGTCTCCCGCGCTCACGAGACCTTCGTCGGGCCGGGCCTGTCGACCGTGGGACTCGCCCGTCCCGTCGATCCCCAGTCGCCCGTGCGGTCCGTCGTTCTCGACTCCTGGCTGCGCAGCCGCGACATGGGCGTCGACCCCGATCGTGGTGCGGACGATCTCCTCGACGACGTCACGCTCGCGCAGTACCGCGCCGATCACCCGATGTCCGTCATCCGACCCGTGGTGCGCAAACTCCTCGTCGAGGACGCCGCCGACACCGGTCTTCTCGTGGCCATCACCGACGCGTCGGGCCGGCTGCTGTGGGTCGAGGGCGACACCGCGGCGAAGGATCGCGCGAACGCCATGAACTTCACCGAGGGCGCTGACTGGAGCGAGGGGCGGATGGGCACCAACGCCCCCGGCACCGCGCTGGCCATCGATCACTGCGTGCAGATCTTCGCCGCCGAGCACTTCTCGCGGCCCGTGCACGAGTGGAGTTGCAGTGCGGCTCCCGTCCATCACCCCGTCACCGGCCGCATCCTGGGGGCCATCGACATCACGGGCGGTCCGCGCGTCGCGGTTCCCGAGGTGCTCTCGTTGGTCCGCGCGACGGTGGCGGCGGCCGAGTCCGAACTGCGATTGCATCTGCTCGAGTCCCCGCGTCCCGATCTCGACACCGGAGTCCGGCTGGAGGTACTCGGGGCCGGGCGCCCGTCGTTGGTCCGCGGCGGTGAACGCGTCGCCCTGTCCGGACGGCACGCCGAGATGCTGCTGCTGTTGCGGGCGCATCCCGAGGGGCTGAGCTCCGACCATCTCGCCGTGCTGCTCGACGAGAACGAGCTGGACTCGGTCACCGTCCGAGCCGAGATGTCGCGCCTGCGCAAGGTTTTCGGTGCCGACGGCGTGGCCTCGCGGCCCTATCGACTGGTGGCGGAACTGTCGTCGGACGTCGAGGACGTGCGGGCGGCTCTCGACCGCGGGGACATCGACGCGGCGCTGCGGCTCTACTCCGGCGTGGTGCTCCCGTCGTCGTACGCCCCGGGTATCGCGGAGATCCGCGAGGAGTTGCGAGTGCGCGTCCAGGCGGCGCTGCTGCGGTCCGGTGACCCGGTGCTGCTGGCGCGGTGGACGGCGTCGGTGCACGGCCGCGAGGACGCCGCCGCGTGGTCGGCCTACCTCGCCACGCTCAGCCCGTCCTCGGCGCTGTACGGGCAGGTCCAGGCTCGCCTCGCCCTGCTGGGCTGACCGAGTCGGCTCTGCAACGGTCATGCAACCGTCGTCGTTCTAGTGTCCTGCATCACAGCCCCCGATGACCGTGGGGGTGGATCACCGATGAAGGAGCATGTTCGATGACTGTCTTCGCTCGCCCGGGTACGCCCGACGCCGCCATGTCTTTCGAGGCCCGCTACGACAACTGGATCGGCAACGAGTGGGTCGCTCCGGTCAAGGGTCAGTACTTCGAGAACCCGACGCCCGTCACGGGACAGAACTTCTGCGAGATCGCGCGCTCCACCGCCGAGGACATCGACCTCGCCCTGGACGCCGCACACAAGGCCGCGCCGGCGTGGGGCAAGACCTCGCCCGCCGAGCGCGCCGTCATCCTGAACAAGATCGCCGACCGCATCGCCGAGAACCTCGACTCCATCGCGCTCGCCGAGTCGTGGGACAACGGCAAGCCGATCCGCGAGACGCTCAACGCCGACATCCCGCTCGCGATCGATCACTTCCGCTACTTCGCCGGATGCATTCGTGCGCAGGAGGGTTCGCTGTCCGAGATCGACAGTGACACCGTCGCGTACCACTTCCACGAGCCGCTCGGCGTCGTCGGCCAGATCATCCCGTGGAACTTCCCGATCCTGATGGCCGTGTGGAAGCTCGCCCCCGCACTCGCCGCCGGCAACGCCGTCGTCCTCAAGCCGGCCGAGCAGACACCCGCGTCGATCATGTACCTGATCAGCGTCATCGGTGACCTGCTGCCTCCGGGCGTGCTCAACATCGTCAACGGCTTCGGCACCGAGGCAGGCAAGCCCCTCGCGTCGAGCCCGCGCATCAAGAAGATCGCCTTCACCGGTGAGACCACGACCGGGCGCCTGATCATGCAGTACGCCTCGCAGAACCTCATCCCGGTGACGCTCGAGCTCGGTGGCAAGAGCCCCAACATCTTCTTCTCCGACGTGCTGTCGCAGAACGACGACTACCAGGACAAGGCCCTCGAGGGCTTCACGATGTTCGCCCTCAACCAGGGCGAGGTCTGCACCTGCCCGTCGCGGTCGCTGATCCAGCAGGACATCTACGACGACTTCCTTGCACTCGCCGCGATCCGCACCAAGGCTGTCCGCCAGGGTGATCCGCTGGACACCGAGACGATGATCGGCGCCCAGGCCTCGAACGACCAGCTCGAGAAGATCCTGTCGTACATCGAGATCGGCAAGGGCGAGGGCGCCAAGATCGTCACGGGCGGCGAGCGCGCGCAGCTCGGCGGCGACCTCAACGGCGGCTACTACGTGCAGCCCACCATCTTCACCGGCAAGAACAACATGCGCATCTTCCAGGAGGAGATCTTCGGACCCGTCGTCTCGGTCACCTCCTTCACCGACTACGCCAACGCCATCGAGATCGCCAACGACACGCTCTACGGCCTCGGCGCCGGTGTATGGTCGCGTGACGGCGGCGTCGCCTACCGCGCCGGCCGCGACATCCAGGCCGGTCGTGTGTGGACCAACACGTACCACCAGTACCCGGCCCACGCGGCCTTCGGTGGCTACAAGCAGTCGGGCATCGGCCGCGAGAACCACAAGATGATGCTCGACCACTACCAGCAGACCAAGAACCTGCTGGTGAGCTACGCCCCGAAGGCTCAGGGCTTCTTCTGATGCAGCCGAACCACGGGTCGGCACCGCCTCCGAGGCTCAAAGCAACCGCCGGGGCGATGGAGCTTCTCCGTCGCCTCGGCGGGCTCCACGGCGCGCTGATGATGCATCAGAGCGGCGGATGCTGCGACGGGTCGTCGCCGATGTGTTACCCCGCAGGCGAATTCATCGTCGGGGACCGCGACGTCCTGCTCGGGCTCCTCGACCTGCGCGCGGAGGTGGGCACCGTCGCGGACGACCTGCCGAGCGACGGCGACGCCGTTCCGGTGTGGATCTCCGGGTCGCAGTTCCAGGCGTGGAAGCACACCCAGATGGTGCTCGACGTGGTGCCGGGCCGGGGCAGCGGCTTCTCCCTCGAGACGCCGGAGGGGCTGCGGTTCCTCAGTCGTGGGCGCGCCTACACCCCCGAGGAGAACGCGGAACTCGAGTCGCAGGACCCCATCACCGGCGCGCAGTGGGAGGAGGGCGCTCGCCCGCCCGTCCCCACCGAGTCGATCGTGGTCGCCGAGGCCGTCGACGCCTGCCCGGTGCCGGGGATGGCGATTCAGGGTTGACGTGAATCCGGTGCAGAAATCGTCGCTCAGCGAGGGATTCTGCACCGGATCTCCTCCAGCACCGCCGCGGGACGCTCGACGAGGTCCGCCCACGTGTAGCGAAGCACGGTCCAGTCCCGGCTCAGGTCGTTCTGACGGCGCCGGTCGTGTCGGAAGGCGGTCACATCCGAGTGGAACGCCCATCCGTCGATCTCGATCGCCAGTCCTACTGCCGGGAAGGCGAAGTCGATGACGTAGGCGCCGAAGCGGTAGTTCGCGATCCAACCGGTGATGCCGCCGGCTCGCAACAACCTGACGAACAACCGCTCGGCCTCCGACCGCGCACCACCCTCGGCGGCGCGCAGCATCCGTTCGGCTGCGGCGGCTCCGCGGCGGCCGGCGTTGCGGGAGTGTGCGGCACGCAGAGCCGACACGGTCGTGTGTCTGCCGAGTGCGCGGTCCATCACAGCGATGCCTCCGGCCGGGTCGACGGATGCCTCGAGAACGGTCAGCGCCAGAGCCGTGACTCGAACGCCTCTGCGCACGACGACGTCCGAGTAGGTGAGGTCGCGACGCCGTACCCGGGTACCGCTCAGCGCGTGGCTTCGTCCCCGGCGAGGGGTGGTGACGTCGACGATGCGGGGTGGTGTGGTGACGAGGTCGAGCCAGAACGCAGCAGTCATACCGCATGCGGTGGCACCTGCGCCCGAGCCCCACACCGCACTGCGGATACGTGCCCGGTCGGTGAACTCGCGGTCGTTCACGAAGTACACGTTGGGCGCCACCCGGATCCAGACCCCGCCACGTACACGGCGGTCGATACTTTGACGCGACAGACCGCATGCGAGGGCCTGCGCTGCCGTGATCACCCCGTCCTGGCTTCCGATCACCTCGTTCAGCATGCGAGATGGACGGTTCTTCGCTCCGCGAGGTTCCCGTTCGCCCGAATCCGGTGCGGAAATCGTCGCTCAGCGAACATTTCTGCACCGGATCGGCAAAACAGCAGCAACGTCCCCGCAACACGGCAGTCCTAGCCTCACCTCACCACCCGCTCACACTCCGAAAGAGGCTCACCCATGGCCGTGAAGGAACCGCGCCCCGTGGCGTCCGATTCTCAGGCAGAATCGTCCGACTACCTGGCCAAGCGCACGCTCAAGACCGGCAGCGCGGGGTGGGTGCTGCTGGCCGGGCTGGGCGTCAGCTACGTCATCTCGGGTGACTATTCGGGATGGAACTTCGGGCTCGAGCAGGGTGGGTTCGGTGGTCTGCTGATCGCGGGCATCCTGATCGCCGGCATGTACCTGGCGATGGTGCTGGGCATGGCGGAGATGTCGTCTGCGCTCCCGGCCGCGGGCGGCGGATACACGTTCGCCCGGCGCGCGCTCGGGCCGTGGGGCGGATTCGCCACCGGCACAGCCATTCTCATCGAGTATGCCATCGCCCCCGCGGCCATCGCGACCTTCATCGGCGCCTACGTCGAGTCGCTCGGCCTGTTCGGGATCACCGACGGGTGGTGGGTGTACCTCGCCGTCTACGCCATCTTCATCGGCGTGCACCTCGCCGGTGTCGGTGAAGCGCTGAAGGTCATGTTCGTCATCACCGGCATCGCTCTCGTAGGCCTCGTCATCTTCGCTGTCGCCGCGATCTTCCAGTTCGACGCCTCCAACCTCACCGACATCGCCCCGACGGATGCCGCGGGCGCCTCGAGTTTCCTGCCGATGGGGTACCTGGGGATCTGGGCCGCGGTGCCGTTCGCGATCTGGTTCTTCCTCGCGATCGAGGGCGTGCCGCTCGCGGCCGAGGAAGCGAAGGATCCGGCGCGCAACGTGCCACGCGGCATCATCGCCGCCATGGCGGTGCTGCTGGTGACCGCCACCGCCATGCTGATCCTCGTGACGGGCGCCGGCGGAGCCGACGCGATGCAGGCGTCGGGCAACCCGTTGGTGGAGGCGCTGGGAGACAGCGGCGCCGCGACGGTGGTCAACTACATCGGCCTCGCCGGTCTGATCGCCAGCTTCTTCTCCATCATGTACGCCTACTCCCGGCAGCTGTTCGCGCTGAGCCGCGCCGGCTACCTGCCGAAGTCCATGTCGGTGGTCAACAGCCGGAAGGCGCCGACGCTGGCACTGATCGTGCCCGGCGTCATCGGCTTCGCCCTGACGTTCACCGGCAAGGGCTCGATGTTGTTGAACATGGCCGTCTTCGGGGCGGCGCTGAGCTACGTTCTGATGATGGTGAGCCACATCGTGCTGCGTCGCCGCGAGCCCGACATGCCGCGCCCGTACCGCACCCCGGGCGGCACGGTCACGACCGGATTCGCGCTCGTCATCGCGGCCTTCGCCGTGATCGCGACGTTCCTCGTGGACAGCCAGGCGGCGCTGTGGTGCCTGGTCGTCTTCGCGCTCTTCATA
Source organism: Rhodococcus sp. BP-316 (assembly GCF_019836105.1). NCBI lineage: Bacteria > Bacillati > Actinomycetota > Actinomycetes > Mycobacteriales > Nocardiaceae > Rhodococcus > Rhodococcus sp. BP-316. Next base: position 120,386 of record NZ_JABUEE010000008.1, read on the forward strand.
GTCTACTTCGGCGTCTACAGCCGCCATCACCTGGTGGCCAATTCTCCGGACGAGGAGTTCGCGGCGCTCGCCGCTGCCGAGGACGAACTCGGGTGAGCACCTACCACCAGCAGATCTCGGGATCGACCTACACCTTCGACGGTCTCGTCGAGGTCATGGCGAAGGCCACCCCGGCGCGATCGGGCGATCAACTCGCAGGCTGCGCGGCGGAGTCGGACGCCGAACGTGCCGCCGCCGCCTGGGTTCTGGCGGATCTCCCGTTGCAGACTTTCCTCGACGAGCAGGTGGTGCCGTACGAGAGCGACGAGGTCACCCGCCTCATCATCGACAGCCATGACGCGCAGGCATTCGACGCTGTCTCGCATCTGACGGTGGGCGGTCTGCGGGACTGGTTGCTCACGGTCGCAGCGGAACCCGACAGCGCCCGGACACTGCGGGAGGTCGCGCCGGGGCTCACCCCGGAGATGGTGGCCGCGACGAGCAAGATCATGCGCAACCAGGATCTCATCGCGGTGGCGCGGGCGGCGACGGTGATCTCGGCGTTCCGCACCACCATCGGTCTGCCCGGAACGATGGCAACCCGGCTGCAGCCCAATCATCCGACGGACGACCCGCACGGTATCGCCGCGGCGACGCTCGACGGTCTGCTGATGGGCTCGGGCGACGCCGTCATCGGCATCAACCCGGCCACCGATTCACCCGCCGCGACAGCGGATCTGCTGTACCTGCTGGACGAGATCCGGCAGCGTTTCGAGATCCCGGTGCAGTCGTGCGTGCTGTCCCACGTCACCACCACCGTGGATCTCATCGGCAAGGGTGTCCCGGTGGATCTCGTGTTCCAGTCCATCGCCGGAACGGAGGGGGCGAACTCCAGTTTCGGGGTGACGGTGCCGATGCTCCTCGAGGCGAACGAGGCGGGAAAGTCGTTGCACCGCGGCACCGTCGGGAACAACGTCATGTACCTGGAAACGGGCCAGGGTTCGGCGCTGTCCGCGAACTCGCACTTCGGGACCGGGGGCAAGCCGGTCGATCAGCAGACGCTCGAGACCCGCGCGTACGGGTTGGCGCGGGCGCTCGATCCGCTGTTGGTCAACACCGTCGTGGGCTTCATCGGACCCGAGTACCTGTACGACGGCAAGCAGATCATCCGTGCCGGCCTCGAGGATCACTTCTGCGGCAAGATCCTGGGCCTGCCCATGGGTGTCGACGTCTGCTACACCAACCATGCCGAAGCGGACCAGGACGACATGGACACCCTGTTGACGCTGCTCGGTGCCGCGGGCGCCGCCTTCGTCATCGCCGTGCCGGGTGCCGACGACATCATGCTCGGCTACCAGAGCCTGTCCTTCCACGATGCCCTCTACGTCCGACAGGTGTTGGGCCTCAAGCCCGCTCCCGAGTTCGAGGCGTGGATGCACCGGCTGGGGATGACCGACGACGCGGGGCGGGTCCTGCCCGTCGACGCCGCGTCGTCGCCGCTGCGAGCACTGACGACGCCGGCATGAGCACCCCGGACTTCTGGACCGACCTGCGTGTCACGACGCAGGCGCGCATCGGGCTCGGCCGGGCGGGGGACGCCCTGCCGACGACGCGGGTGCTCGAGTTCCGGGCCGCCCACGCCGCGGCGCGGGACGCTGTCCACATGCCGCTCGACACCGACAGCTTCGCTCGGGAGATCGCGGCTGTCGGACTCGGTGATCCGGTGGTCGTGTCCAGCATGGCGTCCACCCGCAGCGAGTATCTGCGTCGTCCCGATCTGGGACGGCAGCCCGAGGACCTGTCCGGCGTCGACACGGTCGACGCGGACATCGGAATCGTGTTGTGCGACGGTCTGTCCCCGCGGGCACTGATGGATCACGGCGCAGGATTGCTCGCTGCGCTGAAGGAGTCGCTGGGTACGTTCACGATCGCGCCTCCGGTGATCGCGACCCAGGCCAGGGTGGCGCTGGGTGACCACGTGGGCGCTGCGCTCGGGGTGTCCACGCTGATCGTCGTCATCGGCGAGCGTCCCGGTCTCTCGGTGGCGGACAGCCTCGGCATCTACCTGACGCACGGTCCGAAGCCGGGCCGTAACGATTCCGAGCGCAACTGCATCTCGAACATTCACCCGCCCGGCGGCATGCACTACGACCATGCGGCGCGGGTGACGGCATCGTTGGTCGCGGGTGCGCGCACGCTCGGGCGGTCCGGCGTCGATCTCAAGGACTCCTCTCGCGAACTGACCTGACCCGCGCACCGTTAGGGTCTGACATCGTGCTGCTGCAACGTGTGCGCGTCGATCCCGCGCGGGACGACCTCTCGGACGTCCGCATCGTCGACGACCTGGTGAGCGAGATCTCGGCACCCGGGGAGCGACTGACTCCCGCCTCCGCCGAGACCGTCGTCGACGGGCGCGGGGGAGTGGTGCTGCCCGGGTTCGTCGACGGTCACCTGCACATGGCGCAGTGGGCACTCGCGCGCCGCCGACTGGACGTCGGCGCGGCCACCAGTGCACGGCATCTCGTCGACCTGCTGGTGGCGTCGGGCCTCACCGGCGACGTTCGTGCACAGGGCTTCCGGGGTGCCCTCTGGCCGGACGCACCGCACAAGGACATGCTCGAGGCCGCGCTGCCGGGTGTGTCCGTCGCGGTGACGAGCATGGATCTGCACACCGTCTGGCTCTCCCCGGCGTTGCTGCGCGAGCTCGCGGTCGATCACCCCACCGGTGTCTTCCGCGATCACGACGCCATCGCGATCGCGAGTGCCGTCGACGCGCGTGTCGGTACGGGCGTGCTCGACGAGTACGTGTGCGAGGCCACCGAGGATCTCGCCGCGCGGGGCGTGACCGAGGTCCTCGACTTCGAGTTCGACGACAACCTCACCGCGTGGACGCGGCGCTTCGCCTCCGGTCGTCCGGCAGTGCGGGTGAGCGCGTCGACGTGGCCGACGTGGCTCGAGGAGACACTGGCGGCCGGCCACCGGACCGGCGACGTCGCCGCGGACACGGGCCGCATGCTCCGCATGGGGCCGCTGAAGATCATGGCCGACGGGTCGCTCAACACGCGGACGGCCTGCTGCCACGACCCCTATCCCGACGCGGGGCACGCGGCGCCGGCGACGCACGACGCCGAGGCACACGGGCTGCTGCTCGTCGACCATCCGGAGCTGGTGCGATTGATCTCGCGCGCGGCGGGCGGTGGAATCGCCGCCGCGGTGCACGCCATCGGTGACCGCGCCAACACCGTCGTGCTCGACGCCTTCGAGACCGTGCGCGCGCTCATGGACTCGGGTGCTCTCCCCGTCGTCGGTGGACGCGTCGAGCACGCGCAGCAGGTCCGCCCGGAAGACCTGGACCGGTTCGCGGCGCTGGGCGTCGTCGCCTCGGTCCAGCCTCAGCACGCGGTGACCGACCGCGACGTCGCCGACGTGCTGTGGTCCGGCCGACGATCGATCGCGTACGGCTACCACTCGCTGCACCGCCACGGCGCGCTGCTGCAGTTCGGGTCCGACGCTCCCGTCTCCCCGCCCGATCCGCGGTCGGCCGTCGCCGACGCCGTGTTCCGCACCGACGACGAGCGACCGTCCTGGCATCCGGGCGAGGCGGTGCCGATGGACGTCGCACTGCGGGCGGCATCGGGTGGGCGCGCAGGTGTCGACGTCGGATCCGCCGCCGATCTCGTCGTGCTCGCCGAGTCCCCGTACGTCCTGTCGAACGCCGACCTGCGGTCCGTTCCGGTGATCGCCACGATCAGCGGTGGGCGCGCGACCCACGTGTCCTGAGCCTTCGCCACCGTGTCGGAGACACACGCGGTGGCCGAGCAACCCGACCCGTGTCGCTACCCGGCGGTAGTGTCGATGTGTGAGGTATGAGTACGCCGCGATGTCGTTCACGGCGGCGTGGACAGCAGAGCCCATCGCCGCGAGTGATTGGGTGGGACTCGTCACCGTCAACTAACATGAAAGGCTGCCCGACAACGAGAGGATCGTCATCGATCACGCATTTTCATCGCCGCTGTTCACAGCCGTGGCAGCTGGCGGGGTCGTGACGGCACCTCTGATGTGTAACGAACGACCGGGTGAGAGCGACGGGCACGACGTCGAGTGCGGACGACGAAACGGGGGAATCGTCGTCTGGACGGCCATGAAGGCGGACTCGGTCTGCCGGGGTGCCGTGTGTCAACACGGGGCCACGAGAGATCACGGGGAGTAGACGAGTGGATGACGGTGCACGGTTCGATGGCGGACCGGCCGGCGAAGGTCCCCTGACGAGTGATGGAACGGTGCTTCCGGACGGTGCGTTCCCGCTGTCCGGAGCGCAGCGCGGTATCTGGTTCTCCCAGCAACTCGCCGGTGACGTCCCGATTTCCATCGCGCACTATGTCGAACTGAACGGAAGCCTCGACCTGGACGTTCTCGAGTACGCTCTCGACCGGGCCGGGCGCGAGTTCGGATCGGGCTACCTGCGTCTCACCGAGGTGGACGGCGAGCCGTACCAGTACGTCGATCTGAGCATGCGCGACCACATCTCCTATTTCGATCTGCGCTCCGAGTCCGATCCGGAAGCAGCGGCGATGGAGTGGATGACACGCGAGTACAGCGCACCCGTGGACATGCTGGTCGACCGACTGGTGGTCTCCCACGTCCTTCGGTTGAGCGATGAGCGCTGGTTCTGGTACTCCCGCATCCATCACGTCGCGCTGGACGGTTTCGGCGCGATGACGATGATCCAACGTACGGCTGCGCTGTACACGGCTGCGATGGACGGCGAGGAGCCCGAACCGTCCAAGGCCGTCGATCTTCACAACCTGTACGTCGACGACGCCAAGTACCGATCGTCGGACCGCTTCGAGAAGGACGCCGCGTATTGGGCCGAGAAGGTACGCAGCCTCCCGGACCCGCCGTCGCTGTCATCCGTCACAGCGCCGCCGACGTCGCCCGCGTTGATCGCCGGCGGTTTCGTGTCCACCGATCTGGCAGAACGGCTCGACGCGCGCGTGACCTCGCTCGGGACCGCCTCGGCTCCCTTCGTCGTCGCTGCCTTCGCAGCGTTCGTCTCCCGCATGACCGGAGCCGAGGACACGGTCCTGAGCCTCCCGGTGTCAGCTCGCACGACCGCGGTCATGCGCCGGTCGGGTGGCATGGTCTCCAACGTCGTGCCGCTGCGTCTGGCACTGCCGCCGAGCTGCACGGTCGCCGAGTCCGCATCCCAGGCGCAACTCGAACTCACCGGCGCCCTGCGTCGTCAGCGATACCGCCACGAGGACATCCGCCGAGACAGCGGTGAGTCGGCCACCCAGCGTGGACTGTTCGGTCCGTCGATCAACATCATGCTGTTCCACGACGAATTGCGGCTCGGCGCCGTCAACGGTTCGTACAACGTGCTGACCACCGGTCCGGTGGAGGATCTGGCGCTGAACATCTATCCCGGCGCGGACAGTCGGGAGCTGCGGATCGACTTCGAGGCGAACCCGCTGCGGTACACGCAGGACCAGCTGAACGCGCATCGTGCCCGCTTCGTGCGCTTCCTCGACGCCCTGATCGGTGCCGAACCCGATGCTCCGCTCGGATCACTCGAGGTGCTGACCGACGACGAGCGGCAGCGTTTCGTTCCCGCGCTGGGCGGCGAAAGCTTCCCGCAGGTCACCTTCGGCGCCATCATCGCCCGCGCCGTCGACGCCGCCCCCGACACGGTGGCCGTCACGTGCGGGTCGGAATCGGTCACGTACGCCGAACTCGACGCGCGCTCCAACCGCCTGGCCCGGTTGCTGATCTCGCGGGGCGTCGGACCGGAGAGCGTCGTCGCGGTCGCACTCGGTCGATCGGTCGAGATGATCCACGCGACGTGGTCGATCGTGGCATCCGGTGGCGCGTTCCTCCCGATCGACCCGGCCTATCCCGTCGAACGCATCGCGCACATGTTGGGTGATTCCGGCGCACGGATCGGGCTGACCACACGCAGACACGTGAAGGACCTCCCGGACACGATCGAGTGGCTCGTCGTGGACGATCCGGAGTTCGGCGACGATCTGGCCGTCTGCTCGCCCGCACGGCTGACCGACGCCGACCGCACGGCGCCGGTGCGATCGTTCACGGCAGCATGGATGATCTACACCTCGGGTTCCACCGGTCTGCCGAAGGGCGTGACGGTCGGTCACGACGGTCTGTCGAACATCATCGGCGAGATGACGGTGACGTACGGTGTGTCGACGAAGTCCGTCGTCCTCGGTGTCGCCTCCCCGAGCTTCGATGCGTCGATCTTCGAGCAGTTGATGGCTCTGTCCGCCGGCACGACGCTGGCGTTGGCTCCGTCGGAAGTGTTCGGCGGCGAGGACCTGGCGGACTACATCCGCGAGAAGAGAGTCACGCACGTCGTGATCACGCCTGCGGCACTGGGATCACTCGAGCCGGAGGGGCTGGAGCAGATCGAGTCCATCATCAGCGCCGGTGAGGCACTGCCGTCCGAGGTGGCGGCACGCTGGGCTTCCCGCACCGCGCTGCGGAACGCCTACGGCCCAACCGAGACCACCATGATCGGGTCGATCTCTGACCCACTGGAGCCCGGTGCGCCCGTGACCATCGGTTCCCCTATCCGTGGAACGCGACAGGTGGTGTTGGACAACCGACTTCGCCCAGTACCCGTGGGTGTGGTGGGCGAACTGTATCTCGCCGGCGTGGATCTCGCCCGCGGCTACGCCAACCGATTCGCCCTCACCGCCACGCGCTTCGTGGCCGGGCCGTGGGCCGAGTCGGGCGGGCGCATGTACCGCACGGGCGACCTGGTTCGGTGGACCGAGGATCGGGACCTGATCTACGTCGGTCGCGCCGACTCGCAGGTGAAGATTCGCGGCTTCCGCATCGAACTCGGTGAGATCGACGCGGTGCTCGCGGAGCATCCCAGTGTCCGTACCGCCGTCACCGTGGCGCACAAGCAGTCGTCCGGGGCCACGGTGCTCGCGGCGTACATCGTGCTGCGCCCGGACATCACGCTCGAGCACTCGGAACTGCTCCGCCACGCCGCGCAGCATCTACCGTCGCACATGATCCCCGCCGCGGTGGTGGTGCTCGACCATCTGCCGGTCACCGTCAACGGCAAGATCGATCACCGCCGTCTGCCCGAGCCGGTGCTGGCGACACGCGAATTTCGCGCGCCGACGACTGTCGTGGAGGAGATCGTCGCGACAGTGTTCACGCAGTTGATGGGCGTCGAGCGGGTCGGACTCGACGACGACTTCTTCGCTCTCGGCGGCAACTCGCTCATCGCGACGCGCGCCGTCTCCCGCCTCGGCGCCGCTCTGGGAACCCAGGTCTCGGTGCGCACCCTCTTCGAAGCGCCCACCGTCGAGTCGCTCGCGTCCCGGTTGCAGCAGGGTGCGCGCGGCGAGACCCGCATGCCGCTCGTGCGCCGTGAACGGACCGGTCCTGTGCCCTTGTCGCTCGCACAGCGGCGTATGTGGTTCCTCAATCAGTTCGACCCGTCGTCCGTCGCCTACAACATCCCGCTGGCCCTGCGTCTGGAGGGCGATCTCGACATCGCCGCGCTGCAGGTCGCGATCATGGACGTGGTCGACCGTCACGAAGCGCTCCGGACGTCCTACCCGGACACCGAGAACGGACCGGTCCAGGTCACCCACGAGCCCGAGGCCGTGGTACCGGATCTGACACCCGTACCGGTCGACGCGGACGACCTGCACGGCGTGCTGATCTCCTTCGCGATGACCACCTTCCAGGTCACGGAGCACGTCCCGCTGGTCGGTCGTTTGTTCCAGATCAGCGAGACCGATCACGTGCTCGCGATCGTGGTGCACCACATCTCCGCAGATGGTGCGTCTCTGACGCCCCTCGCGCGCGACCTGATGGCGGCCTACAGCGCCCGCATCGCGTTCTATGCGCCCACGTGGACCCCGCTGCCCGTGCAGTACGTCGACTACACGTTGTGGCAGCGGGAGGTGCTGGGGTCCGAGGACGATCCCACGTCGCTCATCGCGCAGCAGGAGCGCTACTGGGTCGAGACCCTGCGCGACGCACCGGATCTGCTGCCGCTCCCGATCGACCGTGCTCGTCCGTCCCGGTCGTCGCTCAGCGGAGGAGCGCACGCGTTCGAGATCGACGCCGAGCTCCACGCGAAGATGATCGACCTGGCCGGCCGCCATCGCACCACGCTCTTCATGGTGGTGCACGCGGCGCTGGCCGTGACGCTCGCCAAGATCAGCTCGACCGACGACATCGTCATCGGCACCCCGGTCGCGGGACGCGGCGACGCGGCGATCGACGACCTCGTCGGCATGTTCGTCAACACGTTGGCTCTGCGCACCACCGTGGGCAGCCGCCAGCCGTTCGACGCGCTGCTGGACCACGTCCGCGAGCGTGACCTGCAGGCGTTCGCCAACAGCGACGTGCCGTTCGAGCGCCTCGTGGAGGTGCTGTCCCCGGCGCGGTCGGAGTCGCGTCACCCGATCTTCCAGGTGATGCTGGCGTTCGAGAACATGGGTCACTCGACGGTGGAACTCACCGGACTGCGCCTGTCCACGGTCGATCTCGATCTGCAGGTGGTCAAATTCGATCTGCAGCTGACCATGACCGACCGCACCGACGACGCGGGCCGTCCTGCCGGTATGCCGGCCACGTTCTCGTACGCGTCGACACTGTTCGACGCCTCGACCATCGAGGCCGTCACACGCCGGTTCGTGCAGGTGCTGACCACGATCGTCGACGATCCCAGTGTGTCTGTCGCCGACATCGACGTGCTCGACGCCAGTGACCGCGTGGTCGCCGAGAGGTCGATCCAGCGAGTGTCCGAGGGCCGTCCCGTGGGCGACGACACCATCGTCTCGCGGGTGCTCGATCACGCGGCGAGCCACCCCGAAGCGAGTGCAGTGCGGTTCGGCGAGGTGTCGATCACTTACGGCGAGTTGGACTCTCGTTCGCGCGCCGCTGCAGCGAGGCTGTACGCGCTGGGGGTGCGGTCCGGCGATCGGGTCGCGGTGGTGTGCGACCGGTCGGTGGATCTGGTCGCCGTGCTGTTCTCCGTCATGAGGGCAGGCGCGACCTACGTGCCGATCGACCCCGAGTATCCGGGCGACCGGGTCGACTACGTCGTGGCCGACTCCGGTGCGCGCTTCGCCGTGGTCTCCGCTCGGCTCGAGGACCAGGTGCGGCGCGACGGCCTGACCGTCGTCGTGGACACCGATGTCGTGGCGGCGGAATCGGATTCGGAGTCGGGGTCCACCGCGCTGCTGCCCGTGGCGCGGCCGGACGACGTCGCGTACATCATCTACACCTCCGGATCCACCGGTAACCCCAAGGGTGTGGCGATCCCGCACACCAACGTGGTGACGTTGCTGACGAACACCGAGCAGTACTTCGGCTTCGGACCCGACGACGTCTGGACGATGTTCCACTCCTACGCCTTCGACTTCTCGGTGTGGGAGTTGTGGGGCGCGCTCACCACGGGCGGCAGCGTCGTCGTGGTGGACCACTGGACCGCTCGCTCGCCGGGCGACTTCCTCGACATGCTCGCCGACCGGGGCGTGACGGTGCTCAACCAGACACCGTCGGCGTTCTATCAACTCGCCGAGGCCGAGCGCGACCGTGCGGGCACCGAGCTGTCCCTGCGCCACGTCGTCTTCGGCGGTGAGGCGTTGGATCTGTCGCAGCTGCAGCGCTGGTACGCGCGGCACGCGGACGACAGTCCCCGGCTCGTGAACATGTACGGCATCACCGAGACGACGGTGCACGTCACCTACCAGGAGTTGACGGCGGCATTCGCGGCCGCGGCCCAGGGCAGCGTCATCGGCGTTCCCGTCCCGGGTCTCGGCGGCATTGTGCTCGACGACGCCCTGCGGCCCGTACCCGTCGGGGTTCCAGGTGAGCTCTACGTCCTGGGTGATCAGTTGGCACAGGGCTACGTCGGTCGCCCCGACCTGAACGCCACCCGGTTCGTGGCCAACCCGTACCTGGCCGGTCAGCGGATGTACCGGTCCGGTGACGTCGTGCGGTGGAACCGCGACGGTGCACTGGAGTACCTCGCACGTGCTGACGCCCAGGTCCAGATCCGCGGTTTCCGCGTGGAACTGGGCGAGATCGAGACCGTCGTGGCGTCCACGCCCGGTGTCGCGGGCGCCGCCGCGTCGGTGGTGCGGCGCCCGGCCGGCGACGTCCTGGTCGCGTTCGTGGTGCCCGAATCGGGCTCCACGGTCGACGCGGTGGCAGTCACCGAACACGTCGCCTCGCTGTTGCCGGCGTACATGGTTCCCGCGCGTATCGTCGAGCTGGACCGTCTGCCGCTGACCGTGAACGGCAAGCTCGACCGCAAGGCGCTGCCCGAGGTCACCGAGGACTCCGATCGCACGTACCGCGCACCCGAGACGCGGGTGGAGAAGGCGATCGCGGGTGTCTTCGAGGACATCCTCGACGTCACACCCGTCGGCCTGGACGACGATTTCTTCGGACTCGGCGGCAACTCGCTCGTCGCGACCCAGGTCGCGTCCCGCATCGGTACCGAACTGGGCGTGCACGTTCCGGTCCGCGCCGTGTTCGATGCGACCACCGTCTCGCGTCTCGCGGCGGTCGTCGCCGAGCTCGGTGCGTCCGATCGACCCGCGCTCGTCGCGGGTCCCCGTCCCGATGTGATTCCGCTGGCACTCGCACAGCAGCGCATGTGGCTGAGCAACCGGCTCGACCCGTCGTCGCCGATGTACAACCTGCCGTTGGGTATCCGGCTCGAAGGCCGTCTCGATCTCATGGCACTGCGTCGTGCTGTTCGTGACCTCGTCACGAGACACGAGATCCTCCGCACCGTGTACCCGCAGACGGACGGCGTACCGCGGCAGGAGATCCTGACGGTCGACGAGGCGGGCGTCGAGCTCGCCGTCCAGGATGTTCCGTCCGCGCGGTGGATCGACGAGTTCGTCGCCCTCGCGACGCGCGGCTTCGACGTCACCACGGCGGTCCCGCTGCGGCTCGCGGTGTTCCGAGATCCGGAAGTCTCCACCAAGGCCGTGCTCGCGATCGTCGTGCACCACATCGCCGCGGACGGCGTGAGCCGCGTGGCGCTGACCCGCGACCTCGTCACCGCCTACCTCGCACGCACCGAGGGCGTCGACCCCGCGTGGGCTCCGCTCCCCGTCCAGTACGCCGACTACGCGGTGTGGCAGCGCGACGTCATCGGCTCGCCCCGCGACGCCGAGTCGGTCGCGTCCGCCCAGATCGCCTACTGGAAGCAGGCTCTCGACGGCCTGCCCCCGGAGCTGGACCTGCCGCGTGACCGGGAGCGGCCGGCGTCGCCCACCCGCGAGGGTGCGTCCGTCCACTTCGCAGTGGACGGGTTCGCGGCGGACCGGGTGGAGGCACTGGCGCGCGACCACAACGCGACGCGATTCATGGTGGTGCACGCGGCACTCGCCGTCGTCCTCTCCCGCCTGTCCGGATCGACGGACATCGCGATCGGCACCGCTCTCGCGGGCCGCGGAGATCCGGCGCTCGACAACCTGGTCGGCATGCTCGTCAACACGGTGGCCCTGCGTCTGCGGGTCGACGAGGATCTGAGCTTCGCCGAACTGGTGGCCGCAGCCCGTCGCGTGGACGTCGACGCGTTCGCGCACTCGGAGGTGCCGTTCGAGACCGTCGTCGACGCCGTCGCGCCGCAGCGCACGGGATCGGTGCCGCCGCTCTTCCAGACCGCACTGGCGTTCCGCAACATCACGCCGGCGCGGGTGGAGCTGCCCGAGATCACCGTGTCCGAACTGGAGAATCCGTTCGAGCCCGCCAACTTCGATCTGTTGCTCACGGTCGACGACGACGGCTCGCGGAAGCCGGGCGGCGACATGACGATGATGTTCACGTACTCGACCGAGCTGTTCGACGAGGAGACGGTGGAGACCTTCGGCCGGCATCTGGCGTCGGTGCTGCGGGCCGGGGTCACCGAACCCACGCGCGTCGTCGCCGATCTGCCGCTCGCCGAGGTGGTCACCGCGGCGCCCGTGGTGGAGCCCACGACTCCCGCGGCGTACTCGGGACCGTCGGTGGTCACGTCGTTCGCGTCGGCCGTGGAATCGGATCCGGACGCCCCCGCCGTCGTGATCGGCGAGAACGAGGTCAGCTACGCCGACCTCGACGCTCGTTCCAACCGCCTGGCGCGCTGGCTCGCGGGGGCAGGAGTCGGTGCCGGGTCGACGGTCGCGGTCCGGTCCGGCGACTCCGGCCTCGACACGGACACCCTGGCCCTGTGGTGGGGGATCCTCAAGGCAGGCGCGGCGTTGGACATCGGCCGAGTCGCACCCGACGTGATCGTGCTGTCCGGCGCATCCCGCAACGGGAGTCGGGCGCCGCTGATCCTGTCGGTGGACGACGCCGCCGACGACGTGGCGCAGTTCTCCGCGCGCCCCGTCACGTACGCGGATCGGGCACGCCCGCAGAACGGAGCCGATCCGGCGCTGGTCCTGCCGACCGGGACGGGCTCGGTCGGCGTGCTCACGTTCGACGAGCTCTCCGGCATCGTGTCCGCCGAACTCGATCGACTCGCCGTGGACTACGAGTCCCGGTTGTTCGCGACGGCGGCGGTCTCGACCGTGTCGCAGGCGCTGCGGGCGCTGGTCGCCGGTGTCGCGGGCGCCGCTGTGCTGGTGCAGGACGGTGCGGCGGAGTCGCTGACGGACGTGCTGCTCGATCAGTGGGTGACGCACCTGTTCGCCACCCCGTCGGACCTGTCGGCGGTGGACGCCGGGGAGTTCGAGGATCTCGCCGTGGTGGTCACCGACGCGGGCCGGGGCGACAGCGAGTCGTGCGACGGCTTCGCCGACGGCACCGAGATCGACGTCGTGCCGTTGACCTCGACGGGTATCGGACTCGCCATGCGGAGCTCATGACGGGATCCGTCCACACCACGGAGACAGGCGCCGTTCACACCACCCGGGTGAGCGGCGTGCGCGCCGCCCTGCTCGATAGGGTGGATCAGATGGGGCGACGCCCCATGAAGCACGCGTGCGCGCATCCGCGGGGAGTGTCGCGAGTACGCAGCGGGATCGTCGGTGGGCAACCAGGGGCGAGGCTCGGTATCGATTCACGAGGAGCACGACGATGACGGATGGCACTCCCGACGAGACCTCGAACGAGGACCGGTCGCGGGCGGAACGTCCGGGACGCGCGGGGGCACCCCGCCGCGAGCGTCCGACCAGGGAGCGCCCGCGTCGCCGGCAGCGTCCTCGCGCGGCCACCCTGCCGCAGATCCTCGCGGCCGCCGTGGAGGCGAACGCCGACGGTGTGGCTCTCGTGTTCCGCGACGAGTCCGGCGCGACCACCGAGTGGACCTACCGCGAGCTCGACGCGGCGTCGTCGAAGCTGGCGCGCGAGCTGATCGCGCGCGGCATCGGCGCCGAGGACGTGGTGGCGCTGGCCGTCACGCGGTCCGCCGAGTCGATCCTGTCGATCTGGGCGGTCGCTAAGACCGGTGCGGCATACGTGCCGGTCGATCCGAAGTACCCCGCGGACCGCATCGAGTACATGCTCACCGATTCGGGGGCCACCCTCGGGATCACCACCACGGAGCACCGCGAGACCCTGCCGGAGGGAGTGGGCCCCAGCTGGCTCGTCCTGGGCGACGCCGACCTGGACGCCGCCGTCGACGCACGGTCCGCCGAGCCGGTCACCTACGCCGATCGCGTGCGGGTGCTCGGCCCCGCGAACACGGCCTACATGATCTACACGTCCGGATCGACGGGTCGACCCAAGGGCGTCGAGGTGACGCACGCCGGCCTCTCGAGCCTGGTCGCCGAGCAGCGTGAGCGCTTCGGTATCGACGCGTCCGCCCGCACCCTCGCCGTCGCGTCCCCGAGCTTCGACGCCTCGGTCTTCGAACTGCTCATGGCCGTGGGGTCCGGAGCGACGATGGTCGTCTCGCCGCCCGACGTCTTCGGCGGCGACGATCTGACGGCTCTGCTGCGCGAGCAGCGGGTGACCCATGCCGTCATCACCCCGTCCGTGCTGGCCTCGGTCACGCCGTCGGAGTTGCCCGACCTGCGGGTCGTGGTCACCGCCGGTGAGGCGTGCCCGCCGGAACTGGTGTCCCGCTTCGTGACCGACACCCGCCGCATGTTCAACGGCTTCGGTCCGACCGAGGCCACCATCATGACCAACTGCGCGGAGCTGTTCCCGGACGCGCCCGTCTCCATCGGCGGCGCGATCCGCGACTTCCGCACGCCCGTGCTCGACGGCCGCCTGCGCGACGTCCCGGCCGGTGTCGCCGGTGAGCTGTACGCGGCGGGTCCCGGTCTGGCCCGCGGGTATCACGGTCGGCCGTCGCTCACGGCGGAGCGTTTCGTCGCGGACCCCTTCGGTGAACCCGGCTCGCGCGTGTACCGCACGGGCGACCTCGCCCGCGTGCGCAGCGGCGGCGCGGTCGACTACCTGGGTCGCTCCGACTTCCAGGTGAAGGTCCGTGGGTTCCGCATCGAACTCGGCGAGATCGACGCCGCCCTGACCGCGCACCCGGACGTCCGCTTCGCCGCGGCGGCCGGACATCAGCTGCCCGACGGCTCGACGGTGCTCGTGGCCTATGTGCAGCCCGAGCCGGGCCACGAGATCGACGTCGACGACGTCACGGCCTTCGTCGGCCGCAGCCTCACCGCGTACATGGTGCCGTCCGAGATCATCGTCATCGACGCCGTGCCCCTCACACCCGTCGGCAAGCTCGATCGCGCGGCGCTGCCGCAGCCGACCATCGGCACGTCGACGAAGGAGTACCGGGCTCCCGAGACGCGGACCGAGATCACGGTGTCCGAGGTGCTGGCGGACCTGTTGTCGGCCGAGCGCGTGGGTCTGGACGACACCTTCTTCGAACTCGGTGGCAACTCGCTGCTCGCGACCCAGGTGGTCGCCCGGATCAACCAGGCGGCGCAGTCCCGCATCGCGGTGCGGGACGTGTTCGAGGCGACCTCCGTCGCGGATCTCGCTGCGCGGGTCGATCTCTCGCTCGGTGCCCCGGAGCGGCCGCCGCTCGTGCGTCGTGATCGCTCGGGTGACCTGCCGCTGTCCTACGCCCAGCAGCGGATGTGGCTCACCAACCAGTACGACGTGGCGTCGCCCGCGTACAACCAGCCTGTCGTGCTGCGGATGACGGGTGCGCTGGATCTCGAGGCGCTCGGCCACGCGTTCGAGGATCTCATCACGCGGCACGAGACGCTGCGCACCGTCTACCCGCAGACCGACAGTGGTCCGGTGCAGCGCATCGAGCCCGCGTCGTCGGTGTCGGTGGTGCTCGATCCGGAGCGGATCGACGAGAGCTCGGTGTACGAGCGACTGACCCCGGTGGTGCTCGACGGCTTCGACGTGTCGTCCTCGGTGCCCTTCCGTGCCAAGCTCTTCCAGATCGCGGACCAGGACTACGTCCTCGCCGTGGTCATGCACCACATCGCCAGTGACGGTGGATCGCTCGCCCCGCTGGTACGCGATCTCACCACGGCCTACGTGTCGCGCAGCGCCGGTGCGGCTCCCGAGCTGCCCGAGCTCGAGGTGCAGTACGCGGACTACGCGATGTGGCACCGCGAGCTCCTCGGCGACGAGAGTGACCCGGAGTCGCTGAGCGCCAAGCAGATCGACTTCTGGACGCGCGCCCTCGCCGGCACTCCCGAGGTCATCGAACTCCCCACCGACCGGCCGCGACCGGCGCAGCCGTCGTCCCGCGGTGCGACGGTGCCGTTCCGACTCGAGACGGATGTCGTCGAGGGTCTGAACGACCTCGCGCGACGCACCAACTCGACGCTGTTCATGGTGGTGCACGCCGCCCTGGCCGTGCTGCTCTCGCGCATGGCCGCCACCGACGACGTGTCCGTCGGCACGCAGATCGCGGGCCGCGGCGAGCAGGCGCTCGATCCGCTCGTCGGCATGTTCGGCAACACGCTGGTCCTGCGATCGCATCTGGAGCCGGGGGAGTCGTTCGAGGACTTCCTGCTCCGCACCCGCACCGCGGACCTCGATGCGCTGGGCAACTCGGACCTGCCGCTGGACCGGCTGGTCGAGATCCTGCGACCCCAGCGCTCGCTCGCCTACGCGCCGCTGTTCCAGGTGCTGCTCATGCTGCAGAACTTCGAACGCACCGAGATCGAGCTGCCCGACGTCACCATCGGTCTCCTCGACTCGGACGTGCCGGTCGCGAAGCTCGACCTGACGCTGACGCTCATGGAGCAGGTGAACCCCGACGGGTCGCCCGGTCCCATCGACGGGTCGCTGCTGTACGCGACGGATCTGTTCGACGAACCCACCGCACGCACCATCGCGGAACGTTACGTCGGCATCCTCGCCGCCGTCGTGGCCGATTCCTCCACCGCCGTCGGCGATCTCCCGCTGACCACCTCCGGCGAGCAGACGCAGCTCGCCGCGCTGCGCGGCATCGACGCTCCGCTGCCCGCCGAGACCCTCGTCGACGCGTTCCGCCGCGGCGCCGCACAGGATCCGAGTCGGACCGCGCTCGTGTACGAGGGGACCTCTCTCACGTATGCCGAGTTCTCCACGCGGGTGAACCGGTTGGCACGGCACCTCGTCGCACTGGGGGTCGGTCCCGACGCCCGCGTGGCCGTCGGCATGCGCCGCTCGCTCGAGATGATGATCGGGATCTACGCGGTGCTCGAGGCCGGTGGCGCCTACGTGCCGGTGGATCCGGACCACCCGCACGAGCGCACCGAGTACGTCCTGTCCAGCGCCGCACCCGTCGTCGTGCTGACCACCACGCGCGATCACCGGGACCTGCCCGAGCACCACAACGTGATCGACGTCGACACGGTCGATCTCGCCGACGTGTCCGCGGAGCCGCTGACGGACGCGGAGCGGACGGGCACGCTCGTGCCGTCCAACATCGCCTACATCATCTACACATCGGGCTCGACCGGCCGCCCCAAGGGCGTGGCGGTCTCGCACCGCTCCGTCCTGAACCAGATGCTCTGGATGCACGAGACGTACGACCTCACGGTCGGCGACACGATGCTGCAGAAGACGCCGGTGACGTTCGACGCGTCGGTGTGGGAACTCTTCCTGCCCTTGCAGCTCGGCGCCACCCTCGTCGTCGCGCGTCCGGACGGCCACCTCGACGTGCAGTACCTGCTCGACCAGGCGCGCTCGCACGGCATCGCGATCCTCGAGTTCGTACCGTCCATGCTCGAGCTCTTCATGTCCGATGCCGGTCTGGCCCTGCCGGGATCGCTGCGCTACCTGTCGGTGGGCGGCGAGGCGTTGTCCGCCGATCTGGTGCGTCGGTTCGCGGCCTCGTCGGCCGCCGAGCTCGACAACACGTACGGCCCCACCGAGGCGACGGTCACGTCCACGCTGCACCGGACCACCGACGCCGACGTCCGTACCGTGCCCATCGGTCGCCCGATCCGTAACACCGGTGCGCGCGTGCTGGACTCGCGTCTGCACGACGTTCCGGTCGGTGTCCCGGGAGAGCTCTATCTCACGGGCGCGCAGCTGGCTCGTGGGTACTTCGGTCGGCCCGACCTCACCGCCGATCGCTTCGTCGCCGATCCCCGCACGACCGGTGAGCGGATGTACCGGACCGGCGACCTCGTCTCGGTCACCGCGTCGGGTGAGCTGGAGTTCCTCGGCCGCACCGACTTTCAGGTCAAGCTCCGTGGTCTGCGCATCGAGCTCGGCGAGATCGAGTCCGCTCTCACCGCGCACCCGGACGTGGCCCGCGCCGTGGCCATCGTGCACTCCGACGAGCGCACCGGCGAAGCTCTGGTGGCGTACATCGTGCCGGAGGCCGGGCGCGCACCGGAACTGGCGAGTGTCCTCGACCTGGTCGCCGAGCGCGTCCCCGCGTACATGGTGCCGTCGCACCTGACGGTGCTCGACGAGATCCCGCTCAGCCCCAGCGGCAAGCTCGACCGCCGCGCTCTGCCCGAGCCCGTCGACGTGTCGGGACCGCGGGAGTACCGGGCTCCGGAGACGGTGTCCGAGAAGGTCGTCGCGGACGTCTTCTCCGCACTACTCGACGCCCCGCGCGTCGGCATCGACGACTCGTTCTTCGAACTCGGCGGCAACTCGCTGGTCGGCATGCGCGCCGTCGCGCGGGTCAACGAGGCGCTGTCCAGCTCCATCGGCGTCCGCGATCTGTTCGAGAAGCCCACGGTGGCTGCGCTCGCCGCCCGGATCGACGCCGCGGCACACACCGGCCGTACCCGGCCCGTGCTGGCGCCGAGGGAGCGCCCGGAGCGAATTCCGCTGTCGCTCGCGCAGTCCCGCATGTGGTTCGTCAACCAGTTCGACACCGAGTCGGCGGCCTACAACATCCCGCTCGTCATCACGCTGCGCGGTGCGCTCGACGTGGACGTGCTGCGCGCGGCCGTCGGCGACGTGCTCGAGCGCCACGAGTCTCTGCGTACGCTCTACCCGCAGGTGGACGGCACGCCGTACCAGGTGATCCTGCCCGCCGACCGGGTCGCCGGACAATTCGCCGTGACCGAGGTCGCCGCGGACGACGTGCAGGCGCGCGTCCTCGACATGGTGACCTCCGGCTTCGACGTCACCGCGGAGGTGCCGCTGCGCGGCGCACTGCTGCGGACGTCGGACACCGAGGCCGTGCTGGCGTTCGTCGTGCACCACGTCAGTGCCGACGGATTCTCGATGGGCCCGCTCGCCCGCGACGTCATGACCGCCTACGCGGCACGTCAGGCCGGCACGCCGGCGTGGTCCGAGAACGGCCCGCTGCGTCCGCTGACCGTGCAGTACGCGGATTTCTCCCTGTGGCAGCGCGAGATGCTGGGCTCCGAGTCCGACCCGGAATCACTGGCGTCGCAGCAGGAGTCGTACTGGGTGACGCAGCTCGACGATCTGCCAGAGGTGCTCACGCTCCCGTCGGACCGCCCGCGTCCCGCGGTGTCCACCGGGGCCGGGTCCGCGGTCCACCACACGATCGATGCCGAGATCCACACTCGCGCGGCAGACTTCGCACGCGCCCACGACGCGAGCCTCTTCATGGTCGTGCACAGTGCGCTCGCCGTCGTACTCGCCCGACTGTCGAACACCACCGACATCGCCGTCGGTGCCCCCATCGCCGGTCGCGGCGAGGAAGCGCTCGACGACCTCGTCGGCATGTTCGTCAACACGCTCGTGCTGCGCACGCAGGTCTCGCCGCACGCCACGTTCACCGAGCTGCTCGCCGAGACGAAGACCGTGGACCTCGGCGCCTTCGGCAACGCGGACATCCCCTTCGAGCGGCTCGTCGAGGTCCTCGCTCCGGAGCGCTCGACATCGCACAACCCGCTCTTCCAGGTGGCGCTGGCGTTCCAGAACCTCGAGCGCACGACGTTCGAACTCGGCGGCCTCGAGGTCGCCCGGTACGACGCCGGCATCCACTCCGCGAAGTTCGACCTGTCCATCGAGATCACCGAGACGGTGGAGGACGGCGGGCAGGCCGGAGGCCGGTCGGGTGACGTACAGGCCGCGGGCATGACGATGGAGGTGACGTACTCCACCGACCTGTTCGACGCGGAGACCGTCACGCTGTTCTGCGAGCGCTTCGAGCGCGTGCTGGCCGCGGCGATCGAGACGCCCGACCGCGCCGTCGGCGACATCCCACTGCTCGACTCCGAGGAGGCGGCGTCGTTGGCACCCGTCACCGGGGACGACGCGGTGGCGGAGCGGACGCTCGGCGACCTCCTCGTCGATGCCGTCGAGAGCAACCCCGACGGCCCGGCACTGGTCTTCGACTCCGCGGTCCTGTTCGACGGGACGTCGGTGTCCTACCGCGAACTCGGCGAGTTCTCGGCTCGACTCGCCCGCGTGCTCATCGACCGGGGCATCGGAGCCGGATCCGCCGTGGCGCTGTCCGTCCCGCGCTCCGCGGAGTCGGTCGCGTTGATGTGGGCGGTGACCCGTACGGGTGCGGCCTTCGTCCCGATCGACCCCAACTACCCGGCCGATCGCATCGAGCACATGGTGACCGACTCGGGCGTCCGTGTCGGCCTGACGCTCGGCGTGCACCGGGCGTCCCTGCCCGACGAGATCGACTGGCTCGTCGTCGATTCCGACGAGATCCGGGCACAGGTCTCGGCCGCGTCGGCGAATCCGATCACCGACGCCGACCGCCCGACGGCCGTCACGCCGGCCGACCGCGCGTACATCATCTACACCTCCGGTTCCACCGGTCTGCCCAAGGGCGTCTCGGTGTCCCATCGTGGTCTGGCGAATCTCGCAGCCACCCAGGCGGAGACGTATCGGGTCGATCGGCACTCTCGGGTACTGCACTTCGCCTCTCCGAGCTTCGACGCCTCCCTGCTGGAAGTGCTGTTGTCGTTCTCGTCGTCCGCGGCGATGGTGGTCGCACCGACGTCGATCTACGGTGGAGAGGACTTCGCACAGTTCATCCGCCGACACGAGGTGACGCACGCGTTCATCACCCCGGCGGCGTTGACGTCGATGGATCACCAGGGCCTTCCGTCGCTGCAGACGGTGGCGGTGGGTGGAGAATCCTTCGATCGGAACCTCGTGGCTCGGTTCGCGCCGGGCCGTCGGATGTTGAACGCGTACGGCCCCACCGAGACCACGATCGTCTCGCACCTGGGCGGCCCGCTGAGTCCGGACGGCCCGGTGTCCATGGGTGGCCCGATCCGCGGCGGTCGTGCCATGGTGCTCGACAGTCGACTGGGCCCCGTTCCGGTCGGTGTTCCGGGTGAGCTCTACACCGCGGGACCCGGTGTGGCGCAGCACTACCACGAGCGCCGGGCACTCTCGTCCGAGCGCTTCGTCGCCGACCCGTACGGTCAGCCCGGAACCCGCATGTACCGGACCGGCGATGTCGTGCGCTGGTGGCGACGTCCGGGGACGGACGAGCTCGAACTCGAGTACGTCGGCCGAGGTGACTCGCAGATCAAAGTTCGCGGCTTCCGCATCGAGCCCGGCGAGATCGATGTCGTCGTCTCCTCCCATCCCGAGGTGCAGTTCGCGGTGACCACCCCGTTCACCACGGCAGCGGGCTCGACGGTGCTGGTCACGTACGTCACGCTCACTCCCGGATCTCGTCTGCGGGAATCGGACGTCACCGAGTGGGCTGCGGAATCGCTGCCGGCTCACATGGTTCCGTCGGCCGTGGTCCTCATGGACGAGGTGCCGCTGGGCGCCACCGGCAAGGTCGACCGACGGTCTCTGCCGACGCCCGAGTTCGGCACCGACACCGACACCTACCGCGAGCCCGGCACCGAGACCGAGCGTGCCCTCGCTGCTGTGTTCTCCGATGTTCTCGGGGTCGAGCGCGTGGGCGCCGACGACGACTTCTTCGCCCTGGGCGGCGATTCCATCGTCTCCATCCAGCTGGTATCGCGTGCTCGCGCCGCCGGACTGTCCCTCAGCCCGCGTGACGTCTTCGAGCGCCGCACCGTCGCCGCGCTGGCGGCCGTCGTGTCGTCGGGGGAGAACGCCGTCCGCATGCTGCCCGAACTCGAGGGTGGCGGCGTCGGATCGCGTCCGCTGACCCCGGTGGAGCACTTCATGACCCGCCGCGGCGGCGCCTACGAGCGCTTCTCGCAGAGCGTCGTACTGGACCTGCCGACGGGTATCGACGAGCCCGGCATGACCGCGACACTGCAGGCCGTGCTGGACCGTCACGACATGTTCCGCGCGAGCCTCACCGGGTCGCTCGACGACGGCTTCGAGATCGTCACCGCGGCACCGGGTTCGGTGGACGCCGCGTCGCTGCTCACCCGAGTCGACGTCGACGCCGACGTCACGGGCGACGACCTCGAGAAGGTGGCCCGCACGGCACTCGACTCGGCACTGGATCGCCTCTCGACGGCCGACGGTCGTCTCGTGCAGTTCGTCTGGCTGGACCGGGGGCCGTCGACCGGCGGCCACCTCGTCGTCGCCGGCCATCACCTCGCCGTCGACGGTGTCTCGTGGCGCATCATCGTGCCGGACCTGGTCACCGCGTGGTTCGGCGTGTCCTCCGGGACCGAGCCGACTCTGCAACCGGTGGGCACGTCGATGCGTACCTGGGCGCACGCGCTCGTGGACCAGGCGCCGTCGCGTCGTTCGGAACTGCCGTTCTGGAGTTCCGTCGTGCGGTCCGAGGACGTGCTGCTCGGCGACCGCGATCTCGACCCTGCCGTCGACGTGCAGGCCACGCTCGACAAGGTGCGCGTCACCGTCCCGGCGGACGTCACGACCGCCGTCGTCACCGCTCTGCCGCAGGTGTTCCGGGGCGGCGTGAACGACGGACTGTTGTCCGCACTGGCTCTGGCCGTGGCGAAGTGGCGCCGTGAGCGCGGCACCGAGACGTCGTCGCTGCTGCTGCGCCTCGAGGGCCACGGCCGCGAGGAGGACGTGCTCGGTGACGCCGGACTCGCGGATCTGTCGCGGACCGTCGGCTGGTTCACGTCGATCTTTCCCGTGCTGCTCGACCTCACCGACGTCGACCTCGACGACGCGTTCGCCGGTGGCGCCGCGGCCGGCCGAGCTGTCAAGGCCGTCAAGGAACAGCTGCTCGCGGTGCCCGATCGCGGTATGGGCTACGGCATGCTGCGCTACCTCGACGAGACGGGACGCTCGGTTCTCGCGCGATCCGTCGGCCAGATCAGCTTCAACTACCTGGGCCGCCTGTCCGCGGGCGAGCTGCCCGAGGGTGCGGAGGGTCTGGGCTTCCTCCCGTCGTCCGACATCACCACCCTCGCGGACGTGCCTCTCGATGCCGACATGCCGGCGATCGCCGTGCTCGACATCAACGCAGTCCTCGCGGACGAGCAGCTCGGTGCCACGTTCGCCTTCCCCCGCGGCATCCTGTCGTCGGAGGACGTGTCCGCGCTCGGCACCTACTGGGTCGAGGCGCTCACGGCGCTCGCTCAGCACGTCGGGAGCGGCGATGCCGGCGGCCTCACGCCGTCGGACGTACCGCTGGTGCCGGTGTCGCAGAAGGACATCGAGGTCTTCGAGAACGAGATGTCCGATGCCGGGTCTCATCTCGAGGACGTCTGGTCCCTTGCTCCGCTGCAGGCGGGTCTGCTGTTCCACTCGTCGATGCAGCCGGCCGGCGCTCCCGACGTCTACGTCATGCAGGTCGTGATGGACCTGACCGGCGACGTCGACCGGGACCGGTTCGTCGCCGCGGCCGGTGCGCTGCTCGCGCGCTACGACGGGCTGCGGACATCGTTCCGCACCACCGCGGACGGTCGTGCGGTGCAACTGGTTCCGAGTTCCGCCGAGGTTCCGTGGGTCGACGTCGACCTGCGCGGCCACGACGACATCGAGGGCGACCTGCGCGTCGAGCTCGAGACCGAGCGGGACCGCCGGTTCGCGATGGACAGTGCGCCGCTGGTGCGCTTCCGGATGATCCGCACCGCCGACGACGCGGTCACGCTGTCGTTCATGGCGCATCACATCGTCATCGACGGATGGTCGATGCCGCTGGTGCTCAAGGATCTCCTCACGCTGTACGCCCTGCGCGGAGATGCGTCGCTGCTTCCCGAGGTCCGGTCCTACCGCTCCTTCCTGGAGTGGCTGTCGGTCCGCGACCGCGCCGTCTCGGTCAAGGCGTGGACCACCGCTTTCGCCGGCGCTGAGGAGCCGACGCTGTTGTCGGGCATCACCGATACGTCCGGGGTCTCGACCGACACGGGTCGGGTCGAGGTCGTCATGGACGAGAAGGTCACGTCCGAGCTGACCGATCTGGGGTCGCGTCTCGGTGTCACGCTCAGCACGATCGTGCAGGCGGCGTGGGGTCTCGTGCTCGCGCGCCAGTTGGGCCGCGACGACGTGGCGTTCGGTGGGACGGTCTCCGGTCGCCCCGCCGACCTCGAGGGCGTCGAGACCATGGTCGGCCTGTTCATCAACACGCTGCCCGTCCGCGTGCGCATCGACGAGTCCGACAGCATCGAGTCCTTCCTGCTCCGGTTGCAGGAGGAGCAGACGGCGTTGCTCGACCACCACTACCTGGGGCTGGCGGACATCACCACCGCTGTCGGCCCGGGCGCGGTGTTCGACTCGATCACCGTTCTCGAGTCCTACCCGGTGGACGAGGAGGGCTTGAAGGCCGCCGCGTCCATCGACGGCATGGCCGTCACCGGTGCTCAGGTGCTCGACGCGACGCACTACCCGATCAACGTGGTCACGTTCGCGGACACGCAGATCCGCATGACGTTGCGCTACCTGCGCGACCTGTTCTCCGACGAGTACGTGTCCGCACTGGGCAGTCGCCTGCAGGCCGTGTTCGCGGCGTTCGCCACGTCACCGGGTGCGCCCGTCGGCCGCATCGAGACGCTGCTCGCCGACGAGCGTGCTGACCTGCTGTCGCGCCGCGGATCCGCCGACGTCGACGAGCGCACGCTCGTCCGGATCCTGGAGGACGCCGCGGATCACGCTCCCAGCAGACTCGCCGTCCGCCAGGGATCGGTGCAGTGGACGTACGAAGAGCTCGACGCTCGTGCCGCGCGCCTCGCACGCGTCCTCGTCGACGCGGGTGTCGGACCGGACGTCGTGGTGGCCGTGGCGGTTCCGCGGTCACCCGAGTTCGTGCTCTGCGTCTGGGCGGTCGCCAAGGCGGGCGGTTACGTGGTGCCCGTCGACCCGGCACACCCTGCCGAGCGCATCGACTACATGGTGCACGACTCGACGGCGGCGCTCGGCATCACGACGGTCGCCGACCGCCCCGCCGACGTCGACGGGCTGCGGTGGCTCGTCCTCGACGACGAGCAGTTCGCGGCCGACGTCGACTCCCGCTCGCCCGAGCGCCTCACCGACGGTGAGCGTCTCGGCACCGTACGCATGAGCAACGCGGCGTACATGATCTACACGTCCGGATCGACCGGTCGCCCCAAGGGTGTCGTCGTCCCGCACACCGGTCTCGCCAATCTGGTGGCCGCACAGACGGACTCGCTGGGGATCGATCACGCGTCGATCATTCTGGCCGTGGCGTCGACGAGCTTCGACGCGTCGATCTTCGAGATCCTGCTGGCCGCCGGCAACGCGGTTCCGCTCGCACCGGCGCCCGCCGGGTTCTACGGCGGACCCGATCTGGCGCGCTTCGTCACCGACGAGGGTGTCACCCACATGGTGATCACGCCGTCCGCGCTGGCGACCGTCGAGCCGGACGCGGTGCCGTCCGTGCGCGCCGTCATGCCCGTCGGCGAGGCTCTTCCGCCGGATCTGATGGCGGCGTGGGCGACGTCCGGCCGCACCGTCGTCAACGGGTACGGACCCGCCGAGACGACGATCATGATCAACGCGTCGGTGCCCCTCTCCGCAGGCGATCCGATCACGGTGGGCGGTCCCAGCAAGGGCACTCGCGAGTACGTGCTGGACGGCCGACTGCGGCCCGTGCCCGTCGGCGTTCCCGGTGAGCTCTACGCCGGAGGTCCGGGTGTCGCGCGCGGCTACTTCGGCCGCCCGACGCTCACCTCCGAGCGCTTCGTCGCCGATCCGTACGGTCCCGCGGGGAGCCGTCTGTACCGCACCGGCGACGTGGTCCGCTGGACCGAGGCCGGCACCGTCGAGTACATCGGCCGCAGCGACTTCCAGGTCAAGATCCGTGGCCAGCGCATCGAGCTCGGCGAGATCGATGCCGCGCTCACGTCCCATCCGGACGTCGACTTCGCCGTGACGGTCGGCCACCGATCCGTCGGTGGCGTCACCGATCTCGTGTCCTACGTCTTGCCGGCGGCGTCCCTGCTCGAGGCGGGCGCGACCCTGGACGTCGCGGCCGTGCACGCATCTGTCAAGGAGAGCCTGCCCGCGCACATGGTGCCCGCGGTGATCATGCCGCTCACCTCCGTGCCGCTGAACCCGGTCGGCAAGCTCGACCGTGCCGCGTTGCCGGAGCCCACCCTGGTGCGGCAGCAGGCCGAGTACCGCGCCCCGGAGACGCCCGAGGACCAGGCCGTCGCCGAGGTGTTCGCCGATCTTCTCGGCGTGGAGCGGGTCGGTGTGGACGACAGCTTCTTCGATCTCGGCGGCAACTCGCTCGTGGCCACCCAGGCCGTCGCGCGTATCAACGCGGCACTGGACACCCACATCGGCGTGCGCGACATCTTCGACGCGTCGACCGTGGGCGAACTCGCGGCGCGCGCACTCTCGGGTGGAGTCGGTCGTCGCCCCGCGCTCGTCGCGGGCGAGCGGCCCGATCCGGTGCCGCTGTCGCTCGCACAGCGCCGCATGTGGTTCCTCAACCAGTTCGACACCAGCTCGCCCGCGTACAACATCCCGCTGGCAGTGCGCCTCACCGGCACGCTCGACGTCGCCGCGCTGGAGGAGGCCGTCCGCGACGTCCTCGCCCGGCACGAGACGCTGCGCACGGTGTACCCCGGGTCGGAAGAGGGTCCCTACCAGGTGATCCTGGGTGTGGACGACGTTCCCCTTGACCTGGCGCCACGTCCGGTCGAGACCGCCGGTGTGCCCGGCGCGTTGTTCGAGTTCATCGCGTCCGGGTTCGACGTCACGGCCGCCGTGCCCGTGCGCGGTCTGCTGCTCGAGTTCGTCGACCCGGCCGGCGACGCGGCGGAGTACGTGCTGTCCATCGTCGTGCACCACATCTCCGCGGACGGATTCTCGCTCGGCCCGCTGGCACGTGACGTCATGGTCGCCTACTCGGCGCGCGTCGCCGGAGCGATCCCGGAGTGGGCACCCCTGCCCGTGCAGTACGCCGACTACGCGCTGTGGCAGCGCGAGGTGCTGGGATCGGAGAGCGACCCGGAGTCGTTGACCGCCCAGCAGATCGCGTACTGGAAGCAGCAGCTCGCCGGTCTGGACGATCCGATCGAGCTGCCGACCGACAGGCCGCGCCCGGCGGTTCAGTCCATGCTCGGCCACTCGGTGCAGTTCGCGCTGACCCCCGAGCAGACGGCCGGACTGCGCGCCGTCGCCGCGTCGCGTCAGGGCACGCTGTTCATGGCCGTGCACGCGGCGTGGTCCGTGCTGCTCGGTGCCCTGTCGGGCTCGCGCGACATCGCCGTCGGAACCCCGATCGCCGGACGTGGCGAGCGCGAACTCGACGACATGGTCGGCATGTTCGTCAACACGCTGGCACTGCGTCTCGACGTCGATCCGGATGCGTCGTTCGCCGATCTGGTCGCGGCCGCCCGCTCGGTCGACCTGGCCGCGTTCGGTCACGCCGATGTGCCGTTCGAGCAGCTCGTCGAGGCCGTCGACCCGCGTCGGTCGACCGCGTACCACCCGATCTTCCAGGTGGGCTTCTCGTTCCAGAACCTCGCGCCGGTGACGTTCGAGCTCCCCGACCTCACCGTCGGGGACGTCGGGCTCGAGGCCGCGGTCTCGCAGTTCGATCTGCACCTCATCGTGAGTGAGGGAGCCGAGGACGGCTCGCTGCAGTCGGTGCTCACCTTCGCCGAGGCGCTGTTCGACCGCGCCACGGCCGAGTCGTTCACCGAGCGCTTCTCCCGCGTGGTCGACGCGCTGATCGCCCGTCCGGACGCACCGGTGCACACCGCGGACGTCCTGAGTGCGGACGAGCGTCGGTCGATCCTGGTGGACACCAACGACACTCGTGTCGTCGGCTCGCCCACCTCCGTCGCACGGATGTTCGCCGACCGCGTCGCCGAGCGTCCCGGCGTCGCGGCCCTGACCGAGGGTGACGTCTCACTCACGTACGGCGAGTTCGGCTCTCGCGTCGCACGTCTGGCGCGCAGGTTGCTCGCCGACGGCGTGCGGACCGGTGATCTCGTCGCCGTGGCGATGCCGCGGTCGACCGAGTCGATGGTCGCGATGTACGCGGTGGTCCAGGCCGGTGCGGCCTACCTGCCGATCGACCTCGACCACCCGGCCGAGCGCACGGAGTACGTGCTGGGTGATGCCCGGCCGTCGCTGATCCTGCTGGGCGGTCGAGCTCTGTCGGCGCCCTCGGACGTCCCGACGATCGACGTGCTCACGGCGGAGCTCTCGGACTTCTCCGACGCTCCCGTCACCGACGACGAGCGCAGCCGCCCGCTGTCGGCCGAGGACCCCGTGTACGTCATCTACACCTCGGGGTCGACCGGACGTCCCAAGGGCGTCGCGCTGCCGCATCGCGCTGTGGCGAACCAGCTCTGGTGGATCCAGAACGAGTTCGAACTCACGGCGGACGACGCGATGGTGCAGAAGACACCGTCCACGTTCGACCTGTCGGTGTGGGAGCTGTGGTGGCCGCTGACCGCGGGCGCCCGGTTGGTGATCGGTTCGCCCGAGGCGAACCGGGACCCCACCGAACTCGCGCGACTGATGCGCGAGCAGAACGTCACCGTCGCCGACTTCGTGCCGTCGCTCCTCGGTGCGTTCGCCTCGGTGGCGTCGGCCGAGGACGTCGCGTCACTGCGAGCGGTCCTGTGCATCGGCGAGGCGCTGCCGCGCGATGTGGTCACCGCGTTCGGCCGACTGTCCGACGCTCCGGTGGTGAACCTCTACGGACCGACGGAGGCTGCGGTCTCGGTCACCGTGCACCACATCGCGTCCGACGAGACGGGTCCGGTGTCCATCGGTGGACCCGAGGCGAACGTGCAGGTCTACGTTCTCGATTCGCGACTGCAGCCGGTACCCGTCGGTGTCGCGGGTGAGCTCTACCTCGCGGGCGATCAGCTGGCGCTCGGCTACTTCGGCAACACCACCCTGACGGCGGAGCGCTTCGTCGCCGATCCGTTCGGGTCCGGCAGGCTCTACCGCACCGGTGACGCGGTCCGCTGGGTCACCCGCGGTGACGCACGGGTGCTCGAGTTCGTCGCCCGCACCGACGACCAGGTCAAGGTGCGCGGTTTCCGTATCGAACTCGGCGAGGTCGAGGCCGCGCTGACCACCGCCGACGGTGTCGCCGCATCGGCCGCCACCGTCGCCCGTACCGCCGGCGGCGAGCTGCTGGTGGGCTACGTGGTGCCCGAGAAGGACGTCACCCTCGACGTCGACGCGGTGCGATCCGCTGCGGCCGAAGCGGTTCCGGGCTACATGGTTCCCGCGCGCATCGTGGTGATCGACGAGTTGCCGCTGAGCGTCAACGGCAAGCTCGACCGTCGCCGGCTGCCGTCGATCGATCTGGACGTGGCGCGGGAGTACCGCGCGCCGTCCACCCCGGTCGAGGAGATCGTCGCCGCCGCGTACGCCGCTGTGCTCGGTGTCGAGCGAGTCGGCATGGACGACAACTTCTTCGAGCTCGGTGGCAACTCGCTGTCGGCGACGCAGGTGGTGGCGCGGGTCAACGCCCGGCTGAACACCCGCATCGGCATCCGCGAGATGTTCGAGTCGGCCGACGTCGCGACGTTCGCGGCGCGCGCCGAGTCGGCGTCGACGTCGGACACCCGTGCACCGCTGGTGCCCGTCGAACGTCCTGCCCACGTGCCGCTCTCGCTCGCGCAGTCGCGCATGTGGTTCCTCAACCGTCTGGAGCCGGAGTCGTCCTCGTACAACATTCCGATCGCGGTGCGCTTCACAGGCGATCTGAACGTGGACGCGCTTCGCGATGCCATCGACGACGTCGTCGACCGACACGAGAGCCTCAGGACCGTGTATCCCGCCGACAGTGGGGCGCCCGAACAGGTCGTGCTGCCTGCAGGTCGAGGCGTCGACGTGACGGAGGTCGACCTGCGGACCGAGGACGACGCCGAGAGTGCGGTCGTTCGAATGGTCACGTCGATGGCCTCGACACCCTTCGACGTCACGACTGCTCCGCCGCTGCGGGTGGCGGTGCTCACCGTCGACTCGAGGTCGCACGTCCTGGTGGTCGTGGTGCACCACATCGCTGCGGACGGATTCAGTGCCGGTCCGCTCGCTCGTGACATCGCTGTCGCCTACGTCTCGAGAGCGCTGGGGAACAGTCCGACGTGGCAACCGCTCGATGTGCAGTACGTCGACTACACGCTGTGGCAGCGTGCTGTGTTGGGGGCGCCCGACGACCCGTCCTCGTTGTTGGCCTCGCAGGGTGTCTACTGGACATCTGTACTCGAGGGCCTCGTGGACGAGATCGGATTGCCCTTCGACCGTCCTCGCACTGCCACACCGTCGAACCGCGGCTCGACCGTGGACGTGCGAGTGGACGCCGGCACGGGATCGCGAGTGCGGGATCTGGCGCGGGCCGCCAATGCCACCCCGTTCATGGTCGTGCACGCAGCCCTCGCTGTGACTCTCCACCGTCTCACCGGGGAGAACGACGTGGCGATCGGCACTCCGTACGCGGGACGAGGCCTCGCCGAGCTGGATCAGATGATCGGCATGTTCGTGAACACACTCGTTCTGCGAACCGAGATGGCACCGTCGGCCACCTTCGCGGACGTTCTCGGTCACGCGAAGGAGCGTGCACTCGGTGCGTTCGCTCATGCCGACGTCCCGTTCGAGCAGGTGGTCGAGATGATGGACCTGCCCAGGGCCACGTCACGGCACCCTCTCTTCCAGGTCATGCTCGCGTTCCAGAACCTGAGGAACGAGCGCCTGACGCTCCCCGAGCTGTCGGTCGAGGGCCTCGAGATCGACCCTGGCATCGCCAAGTTCGACCTGCAATTGACCATGGCGGACGATCCCGACGGAATCGGTGGATATCTCGCACGGTTCATCTACGCCGTCGACCTGTTCGACGAGGAGACGGTCAGGCGTATCGCGGACGAGTTCACGAGCGTCCTCGACGCTGCGGTCGGCGATCCCACTGCCCGCATCGATTCCCTCATTGCTCCGTCCGAGGAGGACATCCGAACGGTCACCGCGTTCGGCGGGCTCGATCGTCGAGGATCGGGCGGTACAGAGACTCTGTTCGAACAGTTCCGTCGGACCGTGCTCGCCGCGCCTGACGACGTCGCAGTCTTCTGCGACGCCTCCGAGACCACACTGACCTACGGACAGCTCTCCGAGGAGATCGTCTCGGTGGCGTCCGAACTGATGGCTGCGGGAGTCGGCCCGGAATCGACGGTCGCGGTCGTCCTTCCACGATCGGCACGACAGCTCGTCGCGTTCCACGCCGTGGTGGCGGCCGGTGCTGCGTACGTTCCGGTGGACCCGAGTCACGCAGTGGACCGCAACGAGGTCCTGGTGCTGGACAGTGGCGCGCGCTACCTTCTCTCGGACCGAGAATCGATGAACGAGTCCGGACTGGATTCCGTCGCGGACGGGCGAACCCGTCTCGATCTCGATGCCATGTCCGGTACGGACGATGACACCGCGCTCGCTCAGGTTCTGCGGCGCCAGCGCGAGATCCACCCCTCGACGCCCGCCTACGTCATGTTCACCTCGGGATCGACCGGTCGTCCCAAAGGCGTCGTCGTGCCTCACGATGCTGTGTCGACCAGTATGGAATGGCGTCAGAACGAGTACTCGCTCGACGCGAGCGACGTCGTGTTCCACAAGACGCCGATGACCTTCGACGCATCGGTGAGGGAATTGTGGTGGCCGCTGCTGGTCGGCGCCCGGCTGGTGATCGCACGACCCGGTGGCCACCTCGACATGCGGTATCTCGCTGACGTCGTGGACGAACGACAGGTCACGGTGATGCACTTCGTTCCCTCGGTGCTGCGTCTCTTCGTCGACGCGATCGCGCCGGGGAGGTGCAGTTCACTTCGCCTGCTCGTCAGTGGAGGTGAGCGACTCCCGACCGATCTGGTGGCCTCGGTCGCGGCGCTCGGGATCGTGCGGCCGACCAACGAGTACGGTCCCACGGAGACGACACTGTCCGTTGCTCGGCACCGCTCGACGGGCTCCGAATCCGGTGCTGTCCCGATCGGTCCTCCCATGGGAACGACCGCGGCGACGGTGAGGAACACGACACTCCGACTGGTCGGACCCTCGGTGCACGGCGAGCTGTACCTCGCGGGACCTCAGCTCGCACGTGGATACGCCTCGCGGCCCGGCGACACCGCCACCAGGTTCGTTGCCGATCCGAGCGGCACTCCGGGCTCGCGCATGTACCGCACGGGCGATGTCGTGCGGTGGGACGGTGAGGGTGAGCTGATCTACTCGGGCCGAACCGACGATCAGGTCAAGGTCAACGGTGTCAGAGTGGAACTGGGTGAGGTGGAGTCTGCTCTGCGCGGTCTCGACGGCATCACCGATGCCGCGGTCGTGGTGCGGAGAACCGGTGGGCGCAGTCGTCTACTGGGCTACGTCGTGTCCAGTGAGCCGAACCCGGACGAGACCGAGATGAGACGACGGTTGTCGGAGACGGTCCCGGACTTCCTTGTCCCTGCCCGGATAGTCGCGCTCGATGCATTGCCGCTGAACGCCAGTGGCAAGGTCGACAGGCGGGCACTCCCGGAGCCGACCACGCAGAGGTTCGCGTCGCGGGAGCCACGCGACGAGCTCGAGCGCCGGATCTGCGCTGCGATGGCCGATGTTCTCGAATCCGACGCCGTCGGTCCGGACGACAGCTTTTTCGGCTTGGGAGGAAACTCGCTGGGCGTCATGGAGCTCACCGCAGCACTCCGACGCGACCTCGGCGTGGAGGTTCCGCTGCGGCAGATCTTCCTGGGTCCGACTCCGGCCGACATCGCCGATCACATCCGCAGCGTCGGCGACGGCTCGACCACCGCGTCGACCACGGGGCTGCAGGACATGTTGGGAGTCGTGCTGCCACTTGCCGGCGGGGAAGGGCGACCGGTCTTCTGCGTGCACCCTGTGTCCGGTCTGTCCTGGAGCTTCGGGGCTCTCGCACCCCACCTCGACGAGGTTCCGCTGTACGGACTGCAGCCGCCCGGCCTACTCGACGTCGACGCTCAGGCAACTTCTGTCGCGGCCTTGGCCCGGACCTACGTCGACGCCATACTCTCCGTGCAGACCGAGGGCCCGTACCGTCTGCTCGGGTGGTCACTCGGTGGCAGGATCGCCCACGAGATGGCTGTTCAGCTGCAACAGCGTGGCGCGGTCGTCGAGTCGTTGGTGATGCTGGACTCCTACGCCCACTCGCTGGACACGACGAACGACGCCGAGGACGCGGATCATCTGACCGATTTCCTGGCTGCATCCGGGCTCGTCGACGGGTCCCTGACAGCACCCGACGATGTCGCGTCCGCGTCCGAGTCGGCCGATGCCCTGGTCGACTATCTCTCGACGAGCACAGCTCTCGCGGGACAGGTGGATCCGCAAATCATTCGGAATGTGATCACGACGGCGACCGTCAACGGTGCGCTGGGTGCCGAGCATCATCCGGGTAGGTACCACGGTGAGATCGTGATGTTCTCAGCAGTGGAAGGGCGTGGGGACGAAGCGGGTCCGGCTGCATCGTGGGAGCCGTTCGCGGACGTGGTCACGGACATACCCGTCGATGTGAGCCACTGGCAGATGACGAGCGACCGAGCCCTGACGATCATCGGCCCCGCACTCAGGGACGTGTTCGTCCGCCGGTGACGGCGACGCCGTTCGTCGGTCCGCGTGCGGAGGCCGACGAACGGCGTGACCAGGTCGAGCCCGAGGTCAGCTGGCCAGCGAGTTCAGCGAGTGTTGCGCTTCCTCGATCAGCGCGCAGTAGCGGTCGGGGTCGGTCAGCATCGAGGCATCGGCCGTGATGGTCAGTGCCAACGTGTCACCGAGGGTGCCCGCGTGGTGGCACAAGCCGAATCCGTCCACGATCGGCATGGGTGTGAAGATTCCGAACGCCGGCCTGCCGAGCAGTTCGAGCCGGCTGTCGCCGTGCATCATGTTCGACAGAACGGTGTTCGACGCGACGTTGACGGGCGTGGCGCGGTTGCGAGATTGCAATGACATGAAAACTTTGACGACGATCGGCGGGATCACGTCGATGGAACGCCTCCGCGCAGACTGCGTCTTCTTCGCGATGCCGGCTTTCGCCATGGCCGTCGACCGCTGAATGGCAGCGAGGCGTTTTCGCACGTCGGACACGTCCGAATGCAGAGACACCGTGAGGAACGACGCGCGGTTGGCCGACTCGGTCCCGTCGAGCGCGATCGGCACAGTGGAGCCCAGCGAACCCTCAGGACGCTCCCCGATCTCCTCGAGATAGCGTTGCATCGCACCCGACACTATGCCCAGGAGAACGTCGTTGGTCGTGCTGCCGGGCACGGCGGCCCTGGACCGTTTGATGTCGTCGACGTCGAACCACATCACACGGCAGACGGTGCCGCGATCGGTGCGGCCGTCGAAGCGTGTCGCCGGATGTGTCGGGCGTCCTTCTTCCGACGCGTCACCGTCCTTGCGTTCGAGAAGGTAGCGGCGCACGTACTTGAGCAATCCGTAAGGCAACGTGACCGCGTTCTTGAGAGAGGTCGGTACTCGCTCCGCGGCATGATGTCCCCACGTCTCGTCCTCACGACGGGGGAGCGAGACGTCGTCACCGAAGATCGTCTTCAGAGCGTCCGCCAGACCCAGGCCGTCCATGATCGAGTGGTGAACCTTGACCAGGGCGAAGCACGCGCCGTCCGGGACACCCTGGATGTGGGATGTGCCGGTCAGGAACCTGATCTCCCACGTGCGCTCCGAGAGGTTCATACGCTCGTTCATCATCGACGTGACCGCGTTCTCGACGGGCGCCCAACCGGGTTCGCTCACCTGCGTCACGGACAACCCTGCCGCGTGGTCGGGCCTCGGCGAGTCGATCCAGAACGAATCTCCCAGGTCCCACCGCGATCGACGCAGGACGCGTCGGAATTGGGGAACGGTCTCGAGGCGAGGAACCAGCCACTCGGCGATCGTTCCGAGGTCGAGCGTGTCGGCCTCGGTGCCCGGATGGGGATGAAAGACCACGACCTCGACGAGATTGGCAACCATTCGTTCGCTCTCCGCGAGAATGTTCACAGCGTCTCGGGGATGCAGACGAACGCCACGAGGGCGAGAGATCAATGAGGTCATCGACGGGATCGACCGTCCTTTCAGGTGCCGCACGTTCGGTGACGCCACAAGGGCGGTGGCGACGTCGCGTGGCGTTCTGCACCATCGGGCACGGCGTCACCCGTTACTTGTCGACCCTACCGAGTGTCGATCATTCGCCGTTCAGGCAGAGATCGACCGGGTGCGGAGCGAGGCCGCGACACGATCGCGGGTCCGGTGCCGGTCACTGGAAAGAGGCCGTCCGGGTGTCCGACGAGTCGTGAACCCGCGCTTCACCGGTCGCAGACCACGAGAACCGGCTCGAAAAAAACGTCCAGCTCGTGAAAAAAGTGACACACATCACATCAGACGTGCCGAGTCAGGTGGGGCTCCCTGCGGCCTTTCGATAGCCGCGAATTGCAGGTCCGAGGAACAGCACGAGCAGCGCTACGGCGAATACCACACTCTGGATCGCGGGAGACTGCAGCGGGCCGCCGAGTGTCAGCGCCTTCATGGTGTCGACCGACGTCGATATCGGATTGTGCTCCACGACCGGCCGAAGGGACGGTGGATAAGCATTGGTGGGCACGAAGCCGGAATTGAAGAACATCAATATGGTGAACGTCATTCCGACCACCTCCACGAGGGGGAGCGTGCTCGACGAGATGGCCAGGAAGGTGACGAACACCGCGAACGCAGTTCCGAACATGAGCGGAACACCCATCGAGAGAATTCCGGCAGCAATTCCTTGATCGAACCGGAAGCCGAGAGCGAATCCCACTGCGTAGATGAGGCAGGTCGTCAGTACGACGCGAAGCGCCTCGGCCATCAGGCGTCCGACCAGGCCCGCGGCTCGATGTGTCGGCAAAGTGTAGAAACGTCCCAGGAGACCGGCCTTGCGCTCGCGTCGCAGTCCGATGGCGCTGGCGAGAGAACCGCTCATGGCGGCGACGAGAGCGATCAAGGGAACGGTGCCGAAAATGGCGTCGACTCCAGTGGCCTGTGTCACAGAATTTCCGAGCACCGTACGCAGCATGAGCAGGAATAGCACCGGATAGATGACCGCCTGGATGATCGTGCCCGGATCACGCCGCCAGCGTGTCAGGAGGCGTCCGCAGTGAAGACCGCTCTGCAGCAGCAACGCAGCAATGCTGCGTTCGCTGGGGGCAGCGTCGGGTTCCGGAAGATGGCGGAGGGTCAGTGCCGAATCGGTCGTTCTCGCGTCCGTCATGACCGTCTCACGCTCGCCCACACTGCCAGAGGAATCAGAACGGCGATCAGACCCAGAGCCCAGATCACGGCGGGCAGCAAGGTCGCCCACACCACACCCGTGTCGGCGAGGTCGCGCATCGCGCCGGCGAAGATGGATATGGGTTGGTTGCGTACGAACGGCCTGATCCACTCCGGAAAGCCTGTTTCGGGAACGAACCCGGACGACAACATGCCCAGAATCAATTGCGGCAGCGTCAGGGCCTGGCTGGTGGCCTCTGGGCTGCGCGACAGCGATCCGATGGCGTCGCCACCCGTCGACAGTGCGAATCCGACGAGGAGCGCGAAGGCGAAGAACGCCGCCGCGGATGCGAGGCCGCCCGAGAAACGGAAGCCGATGAGCGTGCCGTAGAGGATTGCTGCCACCAGTGACACGAAAGCGTGGACGAAGTTCGCCGTGGACCGCGCGAGGAGCGGTACCCAGAGTTTGATGGGCATCGTCTGTAGACGCGAGGTCATTCCCGAGGTGCCCTCCATCGCGGCGCGCTGTGCGGCGGAGATCGCGGTGAAAGCCATTGTCTGCAAGCAGATGATCGGCATGAGGAATTGGGCGTAATCGATGCCCTGAAGCTGCATGACGAATTTGAGCGGCAGGTAGAACCCAGCGGTGTAGACCGCGGGAGCAATGATCGCGACCAGAAGATGTCCGGATTTGACCATGTGCCGCAGGTTGCGCTCGGAGAGACTCGCCCACTGGTTGAACGCCGTGGGCTCCACCGCGCGATGAGACGCGCGCGTCTCGTCGCGCGCAGACAGGACGCCGGTCACAGAGATCCCGCCTGATGTTCGACAGGAGGCTGTTGGGTGGTCTCGGACGCGCCGGTACCGGTGAGTGAGAGGAAGACGTCGTCGAGGGAGGGTTTACGGAATGCGATGTCCTCGACGGCGATCCCAGCGATCTCGAGTCGACGAAGCGCTTCGCTCAAGACGGTCGGCCCGTCGTCGGCCGGCAGGGACACGACCGGAGCGTCGGAAGAATTGGCCGCTGCGATCGTCGGATTGAGCCCCTGGAACGAGCGGACAGCGCTGTCGAGGTCGGCGACGCTGTCCAGTGTGATCTCGACCGTCTTCGCTCCGATGCGACTCTTGAGCTGATCGGCGCTTCCCTGGGCGATGACGCGGCCGGTGTCGATGACGATGATGTCATCGCTCAACAGGTCCGCCTCTTCGAGATACTGAGTGGTGAGCAACGTCGTGATCCCCTGGTCGCGCAGCGACGACACGAGAGACCACACAGCTTTGCGGCTGCGAGGATCCAGGCCGGTGGTGGGCTCGTCGAGGAACACGACCTTGGGCCTCACGACGAGTCCGCACGCGATGTCGATCCGTCGGCGCATGCCCCCCGAGTACTCGGAGACCCGACGGTCCGCGGCGTCCTCGAGGTCGAAGTCCACGAGCAGGTCCACGGCACGGCTACGCGCTGACCTGCGCGTGAGGCCCATGAGGCGGCCGAACAGGTGGAGGTTCTCCCGACCGGTCAGCGAATCGTCGAGCGCCGCGTACTGACCGGTCATGAGAATGGACCGACGGACTGCCGCCGGGTCGCGAGACACGTCGTGACCGGCCACCATCGCTCGCCCGCTGTCGATGCGGGTCAGAGTGGACAAGATCTTCACCATGGTGGTCTTACCGGCGCCGTTGGGGCCGAGTATGCCGAGGATCGAACCTTCGGGGACGGAGAAATTGATGCCTTGGAGGGCATTGACCGATCCGAAGGACTTGTGTACGTCCTCCACGGATACGGCGGTGTCCACTTGCGGCATTCGATCTCCATTGTCGGCGCTCGGGTGTCGATCACTGACTATGACATCTTCGTCAGCGGTTCGAACGTTACCCGGCGCACTCGCTGTCCCTTCAGGACATCGTGACTCCGCGTACCTCAGCCGGTAGCAGGGAGCATGGGTGTTCGCCGGAAACCCTGCGCCGCGTCGAGCAATGTGTCGAGGGCTGCGCGAAGGCATTCGACGTAGCGTTCCGGGTCCGGTAGCAACTGGACGTGGGAAGACACGGTGACGATCATCCGCGAGCCGTGACTGACGGCGACATGGGCCAGGTTGACGCCGTCGACGGTGGGCAGAGGCGCGAAGACTCCGGTGACCGGTGCACCACACACCTCCATCCGCGCTGCACCGTACGGGATATTGCTGACCATGGTGTTCATACTCACTCGAACAGGGTCAGGAGGCGCGGACGGTTGCAGACGCGCCGCGATGCGCTGGAACACCGCCGGCGCCACCGACGCCGCGTTCGGTGGCAGGGCTCCCACCCTCGTGGTGACTTCGGACTTCGCCCGTGACGTCGACGAGGCGACGGCACGGACACGGTCCAATGGGTCCGGTATGTGGGTGTGCATGGACACCACGGCGAACGCCAGCTGATTCGCCGTGGTGGACCCGCTTCCGGAGCGCACGTTGACCGGGAAGGAGACGCCGAGTGTCTCGTCAGGTGTTTCGTCGACAGTGGCGAGGTAGGACGACAGACCGAGACCGACGACCGACAGCAGCACGTCGTTCACGGTGGCACCGGGGACAGCGGAGCGCACTGTCCGCAGATCGTCGACATCGGCGACGAAGTAGCCGAAGGTCATGTCCGGCGTGACCCGTCGATTGAATCTGGTGGCCGGGAACGTCGTGGTGGAGCGCGACGGGATCGTGCCCTCGAGCTCAGCTCTCCGCTGTGCTCTGTGGCGCACCATCACCGCCTTCGCGAAGACAGCCAGCTCCCGCGGTAGTCGCGCCACTGCCGCCGCTGTCGTGGGTATCGGTCGTATCCGTCGCACGAAGTCGTCGTCGTGGAATCTGCTGACATCCGCGTCCGACGGCGCCAGCATGCGGTGGGCGAGCGCCGAGGTTCCCATACCGTCGATCGCGCAGTGGTGGACCTTGAACAGCATGACGGTGCCATTGTCGGGAACACCCTCGGCACCGTTCAGTCCAGTGACGAAATGGATCTCCCACGTGGGTCGTGAGTAGTCGAAAGGCTGGGACGAGACCCTCGCGACACACTCCGCGAGGTAACTGCCGCCGGAGTCCGTGGGGGCCCGATGCAGGAAAACGTGGCGCTCGATGTCGACGTCGCACGAAACCCAGTGCGGCATGGTCAGGTCGAGGGGCGTGGGCACCAGTCGACGGGTGAACAACGGGTGGAAGCTCGTCACCGACTCGGCAAAGGACACTGCCTCCCCGATCGAGACTTCGTGACCGCGGTGCGGTCTTTCTCCGAGCACGTAGCCGTGGACGATGCTGCCCGGCGTACGAGCCGATTCGAAGTAATAGTTCAAGGCGTCCCGCGAGGTGAGCGGTTCACCGATCGATCCACCTGCACCGTTCGACACGACGGCTCCTAGCTTGTCGACTTTTTCCCGAACCGAAACAAACCATACACCTTTTACGGCGGGCTCGAACGAGGACTGATACGGGTACTCGGAGGATGAGAGGACGGGTCGCCGTCGTGCGCCTTACACTCCGATGAACGCACGCGCTCACGACCACAGGGAAATGATGTCGAAACTGACCAGAACGACGCGGTTGTCCATCGCGGGGGTTCTCATCGCGTCTCTCGTGACCATCGGCAACGCCGGGGTCGCGGGCGCGCAGAACGGACCGTCGAGTTCCCCGGCGGTGGTCGCCGGGACGCCTGGCGGAGCACGCGTCGTCGATGTCGAGCACGTGGGCGGGCTGCGATACCTCGTCGACGTCTACTCACCGTCGATGGACACGGTGGTCCCGCTGCAGATCTTTCGTCCAGCCGACACATCCGCGCCCCGACCGACGTACTACCTCCTGAACGGTGCGAGTGGCGGAGAGGATCCCTCCAGCAACTGGCCCGATCAGACCGACGTCGAATCCTTCTTCGCCGACAAGAACGTCAATGTCGTCATTCCGAGGGACGGAGCATTCAGTTACTACACCGACTGGATCGCAGATGACCCGGAACTGGGACGCAACAAGTGGAAGACGTTCCTGACGGAAGAGTTGCCCCCGGTGATCAATTCATCTCTCGGGACCACCGGTACCCAAGCGATCGGGGGCATCTCGATGGCAGCCAGTGCCGTTCTCATGCTCGCGGCCGACGCCCCCGGTCTGTACGCCTCGGTGGCGTCGTTCAGTGGTTGCGCGAGCACGTCCGACGACCTCGGCCGTGCGTGGGTGAAACTGGTGGTGGAGGCCCGCGGTGGCGGCGACACCACCAACATGTGGGGCCCTGACGGCGGACCCGAGTGGATCGCCAACGACGCACTTCTCAATGCCGAGAAGCTGCGGGGTACCCCCCTGTACTTGTCGACGGGCAACGGTCTGCCCGGCTTCGACGACACCTTGGCGAGTGCGCGCATAGCCGGCGACGTCCCGGCGTTGGTCAACAGGGTTCTCGTCGGCGGCGGTATCGAGTCCATCACGGACTCCTGCACGCGTGCGTTCGCTGGAAAGCTCTTCGATCTGGGTATTCCGGCAACTGTCAACTTCCGCAACGGTGGCACGCACTCGTGGGCCTACTGGCAGGACGATCTGCACGAGTCCTGGCCGATGGTGGCCGGATCCCTGGGCCTCGACAAGTGAGCAGACAGTCGGAGAACTGGAGTGATGACAGCGTGAACACCGACAGACGACCCACCGTCTCGATCGTCGTGCCCGTGCTGAACGAGGAGCTTTTCATCGCTCCGTGTCTGGACCATGTGCTGCCCCAGATCGACGAGGTGACGGAAGTGATCGTCGTCGACAACGGGTCGAGCGATCGCACTGTCGAGATCGTCGAGGCATACATTGCGCGAGAGCCTCGAATCCGCTTGGTGCACGAGCCCCGTAAGGGACTCTTCCACTCGCGCGCAGCAGGTTTCCGGGCCGCCACGACCGACATCGTCGGTCGGATCGACGCGGACACGCGTATCGCGCCCGACTGGGTCGCCGCCGTTCGACGCGCGTTCGAGACCACCGATCCGGCTCGGAGGTTGGGTGGCGTGACGGGGCTCAGCGCTCCTTACGATTCTCCGTTCAGCAGATCGAAGAAGCTGCTGGTCGAGGTACTCGTGCGCACGAAAGCCATCGGAACCGGCAAGACGATCGCCAACATGCACGGTGCCAACATGGCAGTCAGCCGCGAGGCGTGGGACGCGGTCGAGGACCAACTCACCCCGCGTGCGGATGTACACGAGGACATCGACTTCGCCTTGTGCCTCAGGGAGGCAGGTTTCGCGATCATTCAGCCGGCCGACATGTGGGCCGACGTGTCTCCTCGGCGAGCGTTGACTCCCCCCTTGCAGTACACCTCGTTCGTTCGGGCCGGCATCACCAGCTTCGAGATCCATGGTCGAGGACACTGGACGTTGCGTTGGCTGGTCGCGCCTGTGACGTGGCTCTCGCACGCGGTCTTCTGGTTCCCCTACCGCGCATACGATCCGACCACGCGGCGCTTCTCGGTGCGCCGGCTCGTCAGTCGCCAGGAGTTCCGGCCGGCAGCGCTGTCGGAAGCACCTCCCGGGAGCTGACCGACAGCAGAGCACCGGAAGTCACGGCGGGCAGGCCGGAGGCCGGTCGGAAGTCACCGCGGGCAGGCCGGAGGCCGGTCGAATGTCACCGCGGGCAGGCCGGAGGCCGGTCGGAAGTCACCGCGGGCTGACCCACACGGTGATGTCGGCGTGGACGACCTCGGTGCCGCCGGCGTCGCGCAGGCTGACCGGGATGACGAGTTCCACGCCGCTGGTCACCGATTCCCAGTCCGGCCGATCGTCGAGCAGCGCGGTGGCGGTGAGCCCGGATCTGCCGGGGGCCAGGTACTGGACGTTCATGCCCTTGGGGATCCACCGGTGGGTCGTGGGGATCGTCGCCTCGGCGAGCATCCCCATCGCCACCTCGGCCAGATTGCAGGCCGCGATGGCGTGGAAGGTGCCCAGGTGGTTGTGCACTCCGAACCACGTGGGCCCGGAGACCACGCACCGCCCGGGGGCGAGCTCCCGTACGCGGGGGAGGACCGTGGCGAAGAAGGGCACGCGGACACACATTCCCGCGGAGAACGCCAGGGAGCGGGTGATCCCGCCGGGGAGTCGCTGCCAGAGCGCGTACGTGCTGGTGACCGTTGCCATGGCTGCACCTTACTCGGCGGTAAGTTGGTCGGGCGCGGTAAATCCGCGCGCTGACCGGTCGTCCGCGCTGGTTGCAACACGTGCCGATGGGTACCACCTGCGCGGATCGCTGCGATCGACCGTGCGTTCCGGCCGCGGTACCGCCTCGATTTGAACTCGACCCCCGGCGTGGGTCATACTGTTCGGGTTGCCTTGACCGAGGTGATCTCTGTCGTGCGTGTTGCGACGTGATCTCGCGGTCGAGGTATGCGACGAGAACGACATGCAGTGATTGCGCCGGCACGATGGGCGCATCCGGTCCGCGTTCTCCCGCCGGTCGAGTTCGGGCCGAGGGAGAATCATGTGCGGGAATGCGACACGCCCGACCGCGTGGACCGGAGAACCATGACAGATGAACAGCGGCAACGGATTCCTCCTGGCCACGCGTGTGCGTGGATGCGAGAGTCCGCCACGTTCGTCCTCATGGATGCGCCTCGCGCTCGGCTTCATGCCGGCGTCGGGTCAGCACACTGCCGGGTTCTCCGGATCGACATCCGGAGACGAGAGACCTGACCAACGGTTAACCAGGGCAAGGAAGAGGACATAAGCGTGGCGGGACAAAAGATCCGCATCAGGCTCAAGGCCTACGACCACGAGGCGATCGACGCGTCCGCGCGCAAGATCGTCGAGACCGTGACCCGCACCGGGGCACGCGTGGTCGGACCTGTGCCGTTGCCCACCGAGAAGAACGTGTACTGCGTCATCCGTTCGCCGCACAAGTACAAGGACTCTCGCGAGCACTTCGAGATGCGCACGCACAAGCGACTCATCGACATTCTCGACCCGACGCCGAAGACGGTCGACGCGCTCATGCGCATCGACCTGCCGGCAAGCGTCGACGTCAACATTCAGTGAGCGCGGAGACAACCATGACTGACAACATCAAGCGTCCGGCCAAGGGCATTCTGGGCACCAAGCTCGGCATGACCCAGGTCTTCGACGAGAACAACCGCGTCGTCCCGGTCACCGTCGTGAAGGCTGACCCGAACGTCGTGACCGCGATCCGTACCGAGGAGCGCGACGGCTACAGCGCCGTCCAGGTCGCCTTCGGTGCCATCGATCCCCGCAAGGTGAACAAGCCGGTCACCGGCCAGTTCGCCAAGGCAGGCGTCACGCCTCGCCGCCATCTCGCGGAGCTGCGCGTCGCCGACGCCGCAGGCTACGAGATCGGCCAGGAGCTCACCGCTGCCGAGTTCGAGGACGGCGCTTTCGTCGACGTCACCGGAGTCAGCAAGGGCAAGGGCTTCGCGGGAACGATGAAGCGCCACGGCTTCAAGGGCCAGGGCGCGAGCCACGGTGCGCAGGCTGTCCACCGCCGCCCCGGTTCCATCGGTGGCTGCGCGACCCCCGGCCGTGTCTTCAAGGGCATGCGCATGTCGGGCCGCATGGGTAGCGACCGCATCACCACGCAGAACCTCTCGGTGCACAAGGTCGATGCCGAGAACGGTCTGCTGCTGATCAAGGGTGCGATCCCGGGCCGCAAGGGCGGCGTCGTGATCGTCAAGAGCGCAGTGAAGGGTGGTGCGCGAGCATGACCAGTCTCGAGAAGAAGACCGAAGCCAACCTGACGCTCGACGTCAAGGAGCTCGGTGGCAAGACCAACGGCACCGTCGATCTCCCCGCCGAGATCTTCGATCGCACCGCGAACATCGCGCTGATGCACCAGGTCGTCGTCGCGCAGCTCGCTGCGGCACGTCAGGGAACGCACTCGACGAAGACGCGTGGCGAGGTCCGCGGTGGCGGCAAGAAGCCGTACCGCCAGAAGGGCACCGGCCGTGCACGTCAGGGCTCGACCCGCGCACCGCAGTTCGTCGGCGGTGGCACCGTCCACGGCCCGCAGCCGCGCGACTACAGCCAGCGCACCCCCAAGAAGATGATCGCTGCAGCTCTCCGCGGTGCCCTCTCCGACCGGGCGCGCAGCGAGCGCATCCACGTGATCACCGAGCTCGTCGCGGGACAGGTGCCCTCCACCAAGGGTGCTCGCACGTTCCTCGCGGAGCTCACCGATCGCAAGAAGGTTCTGCTGGTCATCGGCCGCGCAGACCTGGCCGCATGGAAGTCCGTCCAGAACCTCGACGGCGTTCACCCCATCGCGCCCGATCAGCTCA
Organism: Rhodococcus sp. BP-316; assembly: GCF_019836105.1. Taxonomy (NCBI): domain Bacteria; kingdom Bacillati; phylum Actinomycetota; class Actinomycetes; order Mycobacteriales; family Nocardiaceae; genus Rhodococcus; species Rhodococcus sp. BP-316. The sequence goes on from NZ_JABUEE010000008.1 coordinate 164,540, forward strand.
ACACCTACGACGTCCTCGAGGCAGACGACGTGATCTTCAGTGTCGAGGCACTGAACACGTTCATCGCAGGACCGGCCAAGGCAGCAACGGATTCACAGGAGGAGGACAAGTGAGCACCATTGCCGATCCCCGCGACATCCTGCTGGCCCCGGTCATCTCGGAGAAGTCGTACGGGCTCATCGAGCAGGGGACCTACACGTTCATCGTGCACCCCGACTCGAACAAGACGCAGATCAAGATCGCTGTCGAGAAGGTCTTCGGCGTGACTGTGACCAGCGTGAACACCGCCAACCGGCAGGGCAAGCGCAAGCGGACCCGATTCGGCTACGGCACGCGTAAGAGCACCAAGCGCGCGCTCGTGACCCTCTCGGCCGACAGCAAGCCCATCGAGATCTTCGGAGGCCCGGTCGCGTAAGCGGCCGGAGCTCAGAGGGTCCTCGAGGATCAAGGGACGAGACAAACATGGCAATTCGTAAGTACAAGCCGACCACTCCCGGTCGTCGTGGCGCGAGTGTCTCCGATTTCGCGGAGATCACGCGCTCGACACCGGAGAAGTCGCTCATCCGCCCGCTGCACGGCCGCGGTGGCCGCAACGCACACGGCCGCATCACCACCCGTCACAAGGGTGGCGGTCACAAGCGCGCCTACCGGCTCATCGACTTCCGCCGCAACGACAAGGACGGCGTGCCGGCCAAGGTCGCTCACATCGAGTACGACCCCAACCGCACCGCCAACATCGCGCTGCTGCACTTCGCAGACGGTGAGAAGCGCTACATCATCGCGCCGAAGGGCATCTCGCAGGGTTCGCCCATCGAGTCGGGTGCCACGGCCGACATCAAGCCCGGCAACAACCTCCCGCTCCGCAACATCCCGACGGGTACCACCATCCACGCGGTGGAGCTTCGTCCGGGTGGCGGCGCCAAGATGGTCCGCTCCGCCGGTGCCGGTGCTCAGCTCCTCGGTAAGGAAGGCGCCTACGCCACGCTGCGTATGCCGTCCGGTGAGATCCGTCGAGTCGACGTGCGCTGCCGCGCCACCGTCGGCGAGGTGGGCAACGCCGAGCAGTCCAACATCAACTGGGGCAAGGCCGGCCGTATGCGCTGGAAGGGCAAGCGCCCGACCGTCCGTGGTGTCGTCATGAACCCGGTCGACCACCCGCACGGTGGTGGCGAGGGCAAGACCTCCGGTGGTCGCCACCCGGTCAGCCCGTGGGGACAGCCGGAAGGCCGTACCCGCAAGAACAAGCCGAGCGATCAGCTCATCGTCCGCCGCCGCCGCACCGGCAAGAACAAGCGATAATCAGGAGGGAGTAGCAGATGCCACGCAGTCTGAAGAAAGGCCCGTTCGTCGACGACCACCTCCTGAAAAAGGTGGACGTTCAGAACGACAAGGGCACGAAGCAGGTCATCAAGACCTGGTCACGCCGCTCGACCATCACCCCCGACTTCATCGGTCACACCTTCGCCGTCCACGACGGTCGCAAGCACGTCCCGGTGTTCGTCTCGGATGCGATGGTCGGACACAAGCTCGGTGAATTCGCGCCGACGAGGACCTTCAAGGGTCACATCAAGGACGACCGGAAGGCGAAGCGGCGATGACCAACTTCACCCCCACCGACAACCCGATCGCCCGGGCCACGGCCAAGCACGTTCGCGTGACGCCGATGAAGGCCCGTCGCGTCGTGGACCTGGTCCGCGGAAAGAGCGTCGAGGATGCCCTGAACATCCTCAAGTTCGCACCGCAGGCTGCCAGCGAGCCCGTCGCCAAGGTCGTTGCCTCGGCAGCGGCCAACGCGGAGAACAACCTGGATCTCGATCCGAGCACGTTGATCGTCTCGGCTGCATTCGTCGACGAGGGCGCGACCCTCAAGCGTTTCCAGCCTCGTGCCCAGGGTCGTGCGTTCCGCATTCGTAAGCGCACATCTCACATCACGGTCATCGTGGAGAGCCTGCCCAAGACCGGCGGCTCGACACGTGGTCGCCGGAAGGGAGCTCAGTAGTGGGCCAGAAGATCAACCCGCACGGCTTCCGCCTCGGCATCACGACCGACTGGAAGTCCCGCTGGTACGCAGACAAGCAGTACGCGGAGTACGTCAAGGAAGACGTGCAGATCCGCAAGCTCCTCGCCACGGGCATGGAGCGCGCCGGCATCGCCAAGGTGGAGATCGAGCGCACCCGTGATCGGGTTCGCGTCGACATCCACACCGCGCGTCCGGGCATCGTCATCGGTCGCCGCGGCGCCGAGGCGGATCGCATCCGTTCCGAGCTCGAGAAGCTGACCGGCAAGCAGGTCCAGCTGAACATCCTCGAGGTCAAGAACGCCGAGTCCGAGGCACAGCTCGTCGCACAGGGTGTGGCCGAGCAGCTCTCGAACCGTGTCGCTTTCCGTCGTGCGATGCGCAAGGCCATTCAGTCGGCCATGCGTCAGCCGAACGTCAAGGGCATCCGCGTTCAGTGCTCCGGTCGCCTCGGCGGCGCGGAGATGAGCCGTTCCGAGTTCTACCGCGAAGGTCGCGTTCCGCTGCACACGCTGCGTGCGGACATCGACTACGGCCTCTACGAGGCGAAGACCACCTTCGGTCGCATCGGCGTGAAGGTCTGGATCTACAAGGGCGACATCGTCGGTGGCAAGCGTGAAGCTGTCGCCGCCGCTGCTCCGGCAGGCGATCGTCCCCGTCGTGAGCGTCCGTCTCGTCCGCGTCGCAGCGGTGCCTCGGGCACCACGGCGACCAGCACCGAGGCCGGCCGCGCAGCGACCGCAACCGCTGATGCACCCGCTACGACCGAGCAGAAGGAGGGCTGACGCATGTTGATCCCCCGTCGGGTCAAGCACCGCAAGCAGCACCACCCCAAGCGTTCGGGTGCCGCCAAGGGCGGAACTCAGGTGACCTTCGGTGAATACGGCATCCAGGCTCTCGAGCCCGCCTACATCACCAACCGTCAGATCGAGGCAGCCCGTATCGCCGTCACCCGCCACATCAAGCGTGGTGGCAAGGTCTGGATCAACATCTACCCGGACCGTCCGCTCACGAAGAAGCCTGCCGAGACCCGCATGGGTTCCGGTAAGGGTTCGCCGGAGTGGTGGGTCGCCAACGTCAAGCCCGGCCGCGTGCTCTTCGAGCTCAGCTACCCGGACGAGCAGATCGCTCGTGAAGCACTGACGCGCGCGATTCACAAGCTGCCGATCAAGGCACGCATCATCACGAGGGAGGTTCAGTTCTGATGGCTACCGGTACCCCGGCTGCCGAGCTCCGCGAGCTCGGCGACGAAGAACTGATCACCCGCCTTCGTGAGTCGAAGGAGGAGCTGTTCAACCTCCGCTTCCAGATGGCCACCGGCCAGCTGGACAACAACCGTCGGCTGCGCGTCGTCCGCCACGAGATCGCGCGCATCTACACCGTGATGCGCGAGCGCGAGCTCGGGCTTGCCGCCGGACCTTCCGAGGACACGGCGGGTGACGCAGCATGAGCGAGGAAACAGTGACTGAAGAGACCACCCGCAACAGCCGGAAGACGCGTATCGGATACGTCGTCTCCGACAAGATGCAGAAGACGATCGTCGTCGAGCTGGAGGACCGTGTGAAGCACGCCCTCTACGGCAAGATCATCCGACGCACCACCAAGGTCAAGGCCCATGACGAGAACGGAGTCGCCGGCGTCGGCGATCGCGTTCAGCTCATGGAGACCCGCCCCCTGTCCGCCACGAAGCACTGGCGACTGGTCGAGGTCCTCGAGAAGGCCAAGTAAGACCTGCAGCACCCATGGACGACCCCGCACTCCTCGTGAGTGCGGGGTCGTTCTGCGTTCTCCGGTCCTCGCTACGATGGCCGGACGAGAGGGGATCGGCATGGACAGTGTGATGCAGTTCGCCGGCCAGTACTGGTGGCTGTGGTTCGTCTTCGGCGGGTCCATCGCGGGTGCGGCCAAGGCGGTCAGCGCCGCCAACGAGCGACGTGCGGATCGTCGCCTCGAGCGGTACCGCATCAAGCAGCAGGCCAAGGTCGCAGCGCTCGAACTCTCGAAGTCCACGAAGCAGGACGCGGAGACACAACGTCGATCCGTCGAGAAGGCGCTCGCCGAGCACGACGACGTGAACGCTCGGTGGTTCGCCTACGAGACCGACGTCATCAACCTGCTCGAGTTTCCGATGATGACGAACATGCGCGACCCGATGACGGTGGCCTTCCACCGAGCCAAGCTCGAAGCCGACTCCCTCCGGCCGTCGGCGGCGGACGAACTGGTCGGCGATGTCGAGGCGCAGCGGCTCTACCGCTCGGCCGTGCACGACTACGCCGTGGCGTTCACCGCCGCCGAGTCCGAGGCCAAGCGTCGCCGCCGCGGGAACTTCAGTGAGGCGGAGCAGAACCGACTCACTCGCGCGCAGTCGCTGCTGCGCATGGCCTTGGACGGCGCCTCGACCCCCGCCGAGCGACAGGCGGCGTACCGCAAGGCGCGCACCGAGCTCGAGGGCCTGGTGACGCTGCCGACGACTGCGTACGCACAGATCGAACAGCGGATCGCGGGGGCATTGGAGGCGTAGGCGCGGTCAGCCCGTGACGTCCACGTCGTCGACCGCCACCGTCTCGCCCCGGCGATGCGCCATGTAGTCGCGCAGCTCCCGCCTCACGACGGGAAGCAGCAGGTAGAGGCCGATGATGTTGACGAAGGCCAGGGCGAACAGCGCCGCATCCGCGAAGTCCAGTACGGATCCGAGCGACAGCACTGTGCCGACGACGGTGAAGAGGCAGAAGATGACGTTGAAGCTGTGCTTGGCGAGGGCGCTGCGGCCGAAGAGGGACGTCCACGCCTGCGACCCGTAGTAGGCCCACGTGATGGCGGTGGACAGCGCGAAGAGCGCCACCGCGACGGTCAGAATGTACGGGAACCAGGGGAGCACCGTCTCGAACGCGTCCGAGGTGAGTGTGACGCCGCCGGCAGGAAGAGCGCCGGTCTCCGCGACGATGGCGCGCTGGTCCTGCCAGGACTGCGTGTTCGCGATGACGATCGTCAGAGCGGTGGCCGTGCAGATCACGACCGTGTCGATGAACGGTTCGAGCATGGCCACGAATCCCTCGGTGACCGGATGACGCGTCTTGACTGCCGAGTGCGCGATGGAGGCCGATCCCAGTCCCGCCTCGTTCGAGAACGCGGCGCGCTGGATGCCGATGATCATGACGCCCAGTACGCCACCCGCCACGCCCGTGGGGGAGAAGGCGCCCGTCACGATCGCACTCATGGCGCCGGGGACCTGCTCGATGTTGACGGCGATCACCACGGCGCATCCCAGCACGTAGACGATGGCCATGGCGGGAACCAGCTTGGCCGTCACGGCGGAGATGGACTTCATCCCGCCGATGATGACCAGCCCGATCACCACGGCGACGACTAGCCCGAAACCGAACTTCGCGCCGTCCGAGCCGAGGAAGCCGTCGTCGCCACCGGTGACACTGCGCACCTGAGCGTAGGTCTGGTTCGCCTGGAACATGTTTCCGCCGGAGATGCCGAAGAAGATGATGATCACCGCGTAGACGGTGGCCATGATCTTTCCGACCCGGCTCATCCCGCGTTCCGCGAGCCCCTTGGTCAAGTACTTCATGGGACCACCGGAGACGGTGCCGTCCTCGTGGACGTCGCGGTACTTCACACCCAGCGTGCACTCGACGAACTTGGTGGCCATACCGAGGAAGCCGGCGAGGATCATCCACAGCGTGGCACCGGGTCCGCCCAGGGTGACGGCGACCGCGACACCGGCGATGTTGCCGAGCCCGACGGTGCCGGACACGGCGGCGGTCAGGGCGCGGAAGTGGCTCACCTCGCCGGGTGCTGTGGGGTCGTCGTGTTTCCCGCGGACCAGTTCCACCGCGTGTGTGGCGCCGCGTACCTGCAGGAACTTGAAGGTGACCGTGAAGATGATCGCGGCGGCCAGGAGCCAGAGCACGACCAGTGGTACCGACGCGCCGCCGATGTCGACGGAGAAGAAGACGACGGTGGTGACCGCCTCGGTGACGGGTTCGAAGGTGGAATTGATGGCATTCTCGATGGTGGTGAGGGTGCCACCGTCGGCCGCAAGGATCCGGGGTACGGAAGTCATGTCTCATTCGACCCCGGCATCCCGGATCCTGCACGCCTTCAGACGTATCTGACCGATCCTTTACCTGATCTTGACCTCAGACCAGACGCTTCTCGGGACTCACCGTCTTCGACGGATCCTTCTCGACGATGTCGCCCAACGCCTCGTCGATCTTGGCGAGCACGTCGGCGTCGAGGGTGACGTCCTGCGCCTTGACGTTGTCGGCGATCTGCTCGGGACGAGACGCGCCGACGAGAGCGGCCGCGATGTTGTCGTTGGCCAGCACCCAGGCGATGGCGAGCTGGGACATCGTGATGCCCAGGTCGTCGGCGATCGGCTTCAGCTTCTGCACGCGCGTCAGCGTCTCGTCGTTCATGTAGCGCGAGATCATGTCCGCGCCGCCCTTGTCGTCGGTCGCGCGCGAGCCCTCGGGAAGCGGCTGTCCGGGAACGTACTTGCCCGTGAGGACGCCCTGAGCCAGCGGTGACCAGACGACCTGCGAGATACCGAGTTCCTTGGACGCCGGGACCACGTCGGACTCGATGACGCGCCAGAGTGCCGAGTACTGAGGCTGATTGGAGACGATGGAGAAACCGCGCTGCCGGGCCAGTGTCTGCGCTTCGCGGAGCTGGTCCGCGGTCCACTCGGACACGCCGATGTACAACGCCTTGCCCTGCTGGACGACGTCACCGAAGGCGGCGATGGTCTCCTCGAGCGGCGTCTCGTGGTCGTATCGGTGCGCCTGGTAGAGGTCGACGTAGTCGGTGCCCAGGCGTCGCAGCGAGTTCTCGATGCCCTCGAAGATGTGTTTGCGCGAGAGCCCCGTGTCGTTCGGGCCCTTCTCGCCGACCGGGAAATACACCTTGGTGAAGATCTCGAGACCTTCACGACGCTCGCCCGCCACCGCCTTGCCCAGCACGGTCTCGGCCGCGCCGTTGGCGTAGACGTCCGCGGTGTCGAACGTCGTGATGCCGGCGTCGAGAGCCGCCTTCACGCAGGCGGTCGCGACGTCGTTCTCCACCTGCGACCCGTGGGTGAGCCAGTTGCCGTAGGTGATCTCGGAAACCTTGAGTCCGCTGTTGCCCAGAAATCTGTAAGCCATGCGAACAACGCTACTCGCGCACCGGCGCCAGGACTTTCCCTCTCACTCGCGCGCCAGCGCGAGGACCTCCTCTTCGGTGGGGGGACTCTTCGGGTGGAAGGTGAGGCACAGGGGAGTGGCCGTACGCCGGAACTCCGAACCCTCGACGGCCGCGTAGAACTGACCTGCGGGGAGACGTCCGACGTCGGGTACGGAACCGCCCTTGGCGCGCGCCATCTCCTGCGCCGCCTGGATCTGGGCGGGGCTGTTCAGCAGGCCGTAGAACTGGGTGGCCGCGTTCCCGGCGATACGGTTGTGCAGCCCCTTGGGGGCCTGTGTCGCAAAGACGAGGCCCAGGCCGTACTTCCGGGCCTGCGACGCGAGTGCGAGCGTGCTGTGCGTGGCCGGTGTCGCCTTGTCCGAGGGCGCGTAGTTCTGCGCCTCGTCCATGACGAAGAGTCCGCCGAGCGGTCGATCACCCGCCGGGTTCTTCTTGATCCAGGCGAACAGACCCATCTGCAGCTGATTGACGAAGCTCTGCTTGTGCTCCTCGGTGGTGAGCCCCGAGAGGTTGATGACGGACACGCGCGCCTTCTTTCCCTCGGCCGGGGTGAGCAGCACGCCCGGATCGACAGGAGTGCCGGACCCGGCGAACATCGGGTCGTTCGTCATCGCGGCCTTGAGGTTCTCGGCGAGATCGGCCGCGATGCGCACGGCGTCGCGCAGATCGCTGGCGTCGGCGGGGAGATTCTCCAGCAGATCGATGAAGTCGGACATGTCGCCGGCCGAGCGCCGGCCGAACCCGTCGAGTGCCGCGCGCAGCACCGCCTGGCGGTGCTTCGCCTTCTCCGTGGTGCCCGTCGCCAGCGCGGCGGGAGCCAGCGCCGCGAGGCCCGACTCGACGGACGCGTCGAACTCGTCCTTGTCGTTCACGACGCTGGCGAAGTCGGGGAGCGGCTGGAAACTGAGCGGCCGCCCCGACGACTTGCGCGGAGTCCAGATGACGACGTCCGTGTCCCGCAGGTACGCAGCAGCTTTCGCCTCGTCGCCCGGCGGCCACGTGCGTTCGTCCTCCGGCCACGGTGTCCCGAGGCGAGCGAGATCGTTGTTGATGTCGAGCACGATCGACGAGACACCGTGCAGGGCACACTCCTCGACCAGCCGACGGATGAGCACGGTCTTGCCGCTACCCGATCCGGCGAAGATCGCCGTGTGCTTGCGCAGCGCCTCGAGCGGAATGCGGACCTCGGCGTTGGTGCTGAGCTCCGTCCCCATCTCGATCTGCTCCCGGCGCGGAGTTGTCGCGGGAGCCTGCGACACCTCGGGTTCGATGAGTGCCTGATCGTCGTCGACGACGCTCGCGTCGGGCAGCACCTCGCGGAACAACGCGATCTCGTGCGCCGGCTTGCGAGCGAGCAGCCACGACGTGAGGGCCGGCGAGTTCTCCGACCGGAGAGCGCCCAGGGCGTGCAGCGAGCGGCGATCGTCCTCGCTCAGCGGCACCTCGACACCACCGGCGCGGTGCAGCGCCGCCACGGTCTGTTCCGTCTTCGCGCCCTTGGGCCACGGTGCGTTGCGGATGAGGATCAACCGACGGCGCGGCATGTCGATGTGGAGACCCGCCGCGGTGACGGCCCGCTCGATACGGGCCAGGGCCGCACGGGCATTGGTGGAGGAGACGGCGCGGAAGCACCAGTGTTCCTCGTCGTCGGTGTCGCTGTCGACGGTGTGGCGGAGCCGTGCGTGCAATGCTGGGCGGCCGCTCGGCGGAGGATCCTGCGCGAGGCTGTCGTCGGACGACTGGTGCTCGTGGATCCAGGCGTCGAGACCGGCGGAGAGCAGTGCCGGGACGAGGCTGTCCTCGGTGCCGGGTTCGAGCGGTGTCGAGACGTCCGCGGCGCTGCGCAACTGCGCGTACCGCTCGTCGAGCGCCTCGAGTTCGGATCGCTTGGCCGTGGGGAGCGACGGTGTGTCGGATCCCCCTCCGCTGGAGGCGAAGTCGGTCAGTTCCGTCGCGACCCCCGTCTCGAGGCAGTGGCGGATGTGCTTGTCGACGGCGATGAGCAGCTGGCGGGGAGTGAAGTCCGGCGCCTTGTCGAACGCGTCGACGGCCACCGGCCATGTCGGGTGCGGGGTGGCGAAGCCGACCTCGCGGAAGCACGCCTCGAGGCGACGCTCGAGCAGCAGGCGGCCGACGTCCGACGACGGAATCGGCTTGAGCCGCTGCGTCACCCGGAACCGGTCACGCATCGGTGCGACCCCGCGAGCGGCGATCAGATCCCACGCGCTCGACAGCGCCGACAACACGGAGGCGGTGCGCGGCAATGTCTCACGGAGAGTCATCAGACCGTGGGCGAGCTGCTCGACCACCTTGTCCTCCTGCTCGTCCGCGTAGTCCTTGTCGGCGCCGGTGCGCGCCTGCGCGACGAGGGTGTCGATCTGGTCGATGGCGAGGATGGTGGGACCCGTGATCGCGAGCAGTCGGGAGATGTTCTCCGCGATGCCCTGGTGACCGAGCTCCGCGCGGCGGATGCCCCACGACTCGAACTCGTCGGCGTCCACGTCGTCGATCGACTGCAGGTAGGCGTCACCGATGTCCTGCACGGCCGCGTCGGGTGCGATCGAGAGGACCAGGGCACGCAGGGTGTGCTGGGAGGTCCGACGATGGCGGGGGTGGGCCTTGTAGACGCCGGTGACGAACTCGTTCAGCGTGTCGGCGTCGATCATGTTCTCGCCCATGACCTGTCGCCGCTGGTCCTCGCTCACGCCGGCGATGTCGCAGAGCCGCCGCAGGACCAGGCAGAGCTGACTGTCGTCACCGCGACCCGACGGGCGGTTGAGGTCGTCGAGCATGCCCATGAGCGTCGAGCGCCAGAAACCCGCGGCGTCGAGGAGCCGGATGAGGAAGAAGTAGCCGCCGCGCGACTGCACCTCCTCGCGGACCTGCCCGAGAAGGTGCGTCTTGCCGGAACCCGCGGGGCCCTGCACGACGACGCCGAGCGGACTGGCGTCGTCCGAGTTCTCGGCGTCGGTGTACGCACTCATGACCTCGGTGAACACCCGCTCGTGCATCCCGGGCACGTGGACGTCCGACTGGGAGCGCCACACGTCGTCGGGTGTGGGGGCCCAGCTCAGCCGCACCGACTCGAGAGCGCGGATCTGTTCGGACTTCGTGGTCGTCATCGTGGAGCCGCCCATCACTGTTCGATCGCCAAGAGGTGGTTCTGCTGGTTGCCGACATCGACGGCCGCGGCGCGGTCCTCGTCGGTCAGCGTCTTCTGGTTCTCCTCGGGGATGAGGGAGACGTCGGGGGCGCGTCGCAGCCGGGCGAGCGCCTCGTCGAGATCCGTGCGCGAGATGTCGGACAGGGCGGGCCGCAGCCGCGACAGCCGCACCCAGGCCCCGGGCTCACGAGCGAGGTCCGCGTACGTCGACCGGATCCGCTGTTCGACGTCCGCGGCGGACAGTTCACTGCGGACCGCGGGGGCGACGATGGCGTTGGGTGGCGTCGGCGGCGCCGTGATCGACGTCGGAGTGTCGCGCGGGAAGAAGACCTCGGCGGGACGTACGTCGTCGCGGTGGAACCACCGGCCGAGGCCTGCCATGACGGTGAACAGGGCCTTGCCGGGGCCGGCCGCACCCTTCGGCGCCTGCGTGCCCATCAGGTCGGAGCAGTGCTTCCAGCCCTTGTCGGTGAGCTCGACGGTCATCGTCCGACCCTGCTTGCCCACCTCGATCAGGCCGAGCGACGCGAGGTGGTCCCGGTGGGGCTTCTTCAACTCGGGCCCGAGCGTCGACAGTTCGGGGTTGCGCACCGCGCGTGCCTCGGCCATCAGCACCATCAGCACGGACACCTCGGTGCCGGTCAACTCGTTCGCGCTCACGTGGGAGTCCCCTTCGATCGTCGTCGGTGCAGTGCCTGTTCGATCATCGTCATCACGCTCTCGTGGTCCGCGAGCACGTCCTCGTTGGTGAAGCGCAGCACGATCCAGCCGTGCGTCTGCAGCAGGTTGTCACGGGACCGGTCGTCGGCGAACTGAGCACGCGCACGGTGCTCGTGGCCGTCGATCTCGATGGCGACCTTCTCATCGACCCACGACACGTCCAGCGTGAACGGTCTGCTCAACGTCGTCGGCCGGACGGACCGGTTGTGGCGTCGGCCCGCCGCCCACTCGCGGGTGGAGAGGACGCGATCCAGCAGGATCTCCGCCGCGCTGGCCGCGTGCGGACGCCCCTCGACGGGCGGGTAGCTCAGCGGCCGGAAGCGGTCGACGATGGTGTCGACGTCGTCCGGGGTCGACGGAGTGCGCACGGTCAGCACCGGGAACCTGTCCACGGCTGGTTCACCGGCCCCGGTCAACCACACGCCCGTCCCGGTGCTGCACCACCATTCCGCGGCGGTCGCCACCGCTGCCGGGTCGGCGTCGGCGGGGACGTCCACGACGAGGACGGCGCGCTCTCGCCCGTGGACGTCGGCGATCACGCGGGCGGCACCGGCGGCTCGGGTCTCGCGAGCGAAGGCGTCGACACGCAGGGGACGACCCGACGTCGACGCGCCCGCGAGATGGGCGAGGTACGGACCGAAGTGTTCGCTCGTCGACGCCCACTGCCGCGCTCGGGTCCGCGCGGCGTCGCGCGCTAGCGACGAGCGGTCGCCGACATCGCCGGGCAGCAGGAAGGGGACGAGGTCGAGCGCGGCCTGCTCGATCGCGGCGACGACGGCGTCCACCATCTCCGACGCGGAGCCGTTCGTCAGGGTGAAGAAGAGTGCGGCCGGAGCATCGGACGGCAGCGGGTCCACCGACTCGGCGAGATCCCTCATCGCGGCGCCGGACAGTCGTACGACCCGGTCGAGCGGGGCGTCGTGCCACCAGGGCGTCGCGGTGTCGACGCGTGTCGTCACGTCATCACCCCCGCCCTGGTGTCGAGGCCGACCGGACCGGCCACCGCCCCGCGGCCGATTTCGGCCGACTTCAGGCCTGCCCTGTCGGTTACCATCCCCGAAACCGTACCCGGGGACGGGAACCCGTGTCGCGCGGGTCACCGTCCGAGCAGGCCACCCAGCGCGCCGCCGACACCGGCCTGCTGCCCGCCGCCCGTGCCGCCGACGAACCCGCCGGGCGGCTGCTCCGACGGCTGCACGACGACGAACCCCTGCCCGGAGAACTGCAGGGTGAAGCGCTCGCCGGTGCTGCGGCCGATGAGGGTGCCGAAGTTGAGTTGATCGTTGCTCTTCACCGAGGTCTGCAGGCTCGACGACCACGCGACCGCAGCCTGCGGATCCGCGAAGGTGGGCTGGTCGACGTTCAGCACGACGGGTTGCCCGTCGGTGGTGATGGCGATGCGTCCCTGCCCGGTGAAGATGCAGTTGAACAGGCCAGCGTTGCTGCTGGCGGCCGCACCCTGGACCCGGCCGATGCGGTACGACAGCGACGAGTCGAATGCGAGCACGTTGGCGCCGTTGATGGTGAGACCGTCGCTGCCGTCGAGGTCGATGATGTGCACGTCCTGGGCGGCGTTCGCGAGGAAGAGGTCGCCGCGACCGGACACCTTCATCAGCGGCACACCCTCGCCCGTCACCGTGCGACGGATCATGTTGCCGATGCCGCCGGATCCCTGCGCCTCGAACTTCAGGTCGCCCTGGTAGGCCACCATCGATCCCGAGCGCGCCATGATCTCGCCGTTCATCGCGACGCGGGCCATCTTGCTGCCCTGCTTCTGGATGCCGACTCCCTGGACCTCGGCGTGGGTGGGGGCGAACAGTTCACTTCTCACGGCCAGTGCTCCCTGCGTCGGTACGGGTGGTGGTGGTGCTGTGGTGGGGACGACGGTCGGTGTCGGTGTCGGTGCCGGTGTCGTGGCCGGCGCGGGCTCGTCGTCGACGGTGATGCCGAAGTTCGTCGCGATGCCCGCGAGCCCGTCGTCGAAGCCCTGGCCCACGGCGCGGACCTTCCAGGCGTCGCCGCGTCGGTAGATCTCGACGCACACGACGGCGGTCTCGCTCGTGAGTCCGCTCATCCGGAACGACAGGTCCGGTCCGATGGAGATGGTCGGCTCCAGGCCGCCGAACGTGGTGGGGCCCGATCCGTCCAGGCTGGCGGTGACGGCCACGGTGTCGACGTCGCGGGGCACCGCACGGGTGTCCACGCGGATCCCGCCGCTGCCGTACGTCACTCCGGGGCCGACCGGGTTGTTGAAGAAGACCAGGTCCGCGTCCGATCGAACCCGGCCCGCGGAGTTCAGCAGGAGCGCCGAGACGTCCACGGCGGCGCCGGACACGGAGATGTCGAGGCTGTCCGAGGGTGCGGGGCGGTTCTCCCCCCGTGCGAGGCTGTCCACGGACATCAGTGTGCCACCGGCGCCTGACAGAGACCTGTGCCGTCGCGCGTGGTGGGGATTTGGATCCCGTCCGCGTGTTCCCTACACTAGAGCGGTTGCCCGTGGTAGACGCATGCGTCGGCCAGGGCCGCAGACCGCGCGCGTCGGGTCGGTATCCGCCGCGTACGTACATCCAGGTCACTAGGAGACCCATGATTCAGCAGGAGTCGCGGCTTCGCGTCGCCGACAACACGGGTGCCAAGGAAATCTTGTGCATTCGCGTTCTCGGTGGCTCGTCACGCCGTTACGCCGGGATCGGCGACGTCATCGTCGCCACCGTCAAGGACGCGATCCCCGGTGGAAACATCAAGAAGGGCGAGGTCGTCAAGGCCGTCATCGTCCGCACCACGAAGGAGCGTCGCCGCGCCGACGGTTCGTACATCAAGTTCGACGAGAACGCTGCCGTTCTCATCAAGCCTGACAACGATCCCCGCGGTACCCGCATCTTCGGCCCGGTCGGCCGCGAGCTGCGTGAGAAGAAGTTCATGCGCATCGTGTCGCTGGCTCCGGAGGTGTTGTGAGATGAAGGTGCACAAGGGCGACACGGTTCTCGTCATCTCCGGTAAGGACAAGGGAGCGAAGGGCAAGGTCATCACGGCCTACCCCGAGACCTCCAAGGTCCTCGTCGAGGGCGTCAACCGCATCAAGAAGCACACCGCTGTCTCGGCCAACGAGCGCGGCGCCTCCTCGGGCGGCATCGTCACGCAGGAAGCCCCCATTCACGTTTCCAACGTCGCGGTCATCGACTCGGACGGCAACCCCACCCGCGTGGGCTACCGCACCGACGACAACGGCAAGCGCGTTCGGATTTCCCGTAAGAACGGGAAGGACATCTGATGACGACCACCGAGAACAAGCTGGTTCCGCGCCTGAAGACTCGCTACCGCGAGGAGATCAAGGACGCGCTGAACACCGAGTTCGAGTACGCCAACGTCATGCAGATCCCCGGCATCGTCAAGGTCGTCGTCAACATGGGTGTCGGCGACGCCGCCCGTGACGCGAAGCTGATCAACGGTGCGGTCGCAGACCTCGCCGCGATCACCGGCCAGAAGCCCGAGATCCGCAAGGCCCGCAAGTCCATCGCGCAGTTCAAGCTCCGCGAGGGCATGCCCATCGGCGCGCGCGTCACGCTGCGCGGCGACCGTATGTGGGAGTTCCTGGACCGTCTCGTGTCCATCGCGCTTCCCCGCATCAGGGACTTCCGTGGCCTGTCGGGCACGCAGTTCGACGGCAACGGCAACTACACGTTCGGCCTGAACGAGCAGTCGATGTTCCACGAGATCGACGTCGACAAGATCGATCGCCCTCGCGGCATGGACATCACCGTCGTCACGACGGCCACCAACAACGACGAAGGCCGCGCGCTGCTCAAGCACCTCGGCTTCCCGTTCAAGGAGAACTGAGCGTATGGCTAAGAAGGCACTGGTCAACAAGGCCAACAAGAAGCCGAAGTTCGCGGTTCGCGCGTACACCCGCTGCCAGCGTTGCGGCCGTCCGCACTCCGTGTTCCGCAAGTTCGGCCTCTGCCGTATCTGCGTGCGCGAGATGGCGCACCGCGGCGAGCTACCCGGAGTGCACAAGAGCTCCTGGTGATCTGATCACCTGACACACCCCGACAGGCCCGAGCCATCACGGCTCGGGCCTGTCGGCGTTCACGGGTGCAGTGCGTCGAGGAATGTCGCGCGGTCCGAACGGTCTGTTCCTCTCTGCGTGTCTCCCGCCGTATGCCTCGCGCCGGCGCCTCACCGGGCCTAGTGTTGCGCGACGGGGGAGCGAGCGGAGGAATCATGACTCAGACCGCGGAGACCGAGACCTCGGCCACGCCGGAACTCAAGCGGGTCCTCGGACCCGGACTGCTGTTGCTCTTCATCGTCGGCGACATCCTGGGCGCCGGCGTCTACGCCGTGACAGGCGACATGATCGCCAATGTCGGCGGAATGGCGTGGCTGCCGTTCATCCTCGCCTTCGTCGTGGCGACGCTGACCGCGTTCTCCTATCTCGAGCTGGTGTGCAAGTACCCGCAGGCCGCCGGCGCCGCGCTGTACACGCACAAGGCCTTCGGTATCCATTTCGCGACGTTCCTCGTCGCGTTCGCCGTCATCTGCTCCGGCATCACCAGCGCCTCGACGTCCTCGAACGTGGTGGCGGGCAACCTGTTGGCCGGCCTGCACGAGACCTTCAGTACCGAGGACGGCATCGGGTGGTTCGACGTACCCACCGGTGACACAGCGCAATTGGTGGTCGCACTGGCCTTCATGCTGCTGCTGGCGGCGATCAATCTGCGCGGTGTCGGCGAGTCGGTCAAGTTCAACGTGATCCTGACGATCATCGAGATGGCAGCGCTCGCCATCGTCATCGCGATCGGCTTCGTCGCGGTGGGAAGTGGTAGCGCCGAGGGCGACATCGCCAATCTGGTCGTGTTCGACGACGCCAACGAGAAGGGCTGGTTCCTCGCCGTCACCGTCGCGACCACCATTGCTTTCTTCGCGATGGTCGGCTTCGAGGACTCGGTGAACATGGTCGAGGAGACCAAGGAGCCCGAGAAGATCTTCCCGAAGATGATGCTCTCCGGACTCGGCATCGCCTGCCTCATCTACGTTCTCGTCGTCGTGGCCGTGATCGCGGTCCTGCCGCTGGACTACGACTCCGGCAGCGAGGGCATCCTGCTCCACGTCGTGCGACTCGGCGCACCGGGACTGCCGATCGACGAGATCTTCCCGTACCTGACGGTGTTCGCCGTCGCCAACACCGCGCTCATCAACATGCTGATGGCGAGTCGGTTGATCTACGGCCTCGGGCGTCAGCGCATCCTGACCAAGTCGCTGAGCGCTGTTCTGCCGACGCGTCGCTCGCCGTGGGCGGCCATCATGTTCTCCACTGTCATGGCACTGGTGCTGATCGTGGTGGTCAACCAGCTGCAGGGGAACTCGGTCGTCAGCGCTCTGTCCGGAACGACCGGGCTGCTGCTGCTCTGCGTGTTCGCGGTGGTCAACGTCGCCAACCTGGTGCTCAAGCGCAAGAAGGAGACGACGGGCTTCAGTGCACCGCTGTGGGTTCCGGTGACGGGCGGCACGCTGTGCCTGTTCCTCGTCGGACCGTGGGCGCGGACCGATGCGCAGATGATCCAGTACCGCATCGCCGGCGCGATGCTGCTCCTCGGTGTGGCGCTGTGGGTGGTGACGTTCTTCGTCAACCGTGCCACGCAGGGCAAGTCGCGCTTCATCGACGTGGATGCGCTCGACCGCGACGAGAAGGCGAACCTCGGTGACCGGGTGCGTGATCGGGGAGACGGCAAGGACTGACCGGCGGGGTCGACCCGCGCACGAGACGAGCCCCGGACCTCCCTGAGGACCGGGGCTCGCGTCGTCGAGCGTCAGCTCTCGAAGATGTCCAACGGCAGAGAGCCACCGCCACCGACAGGTGGGACGACAGGCGGGAGGCTGCCCTCCGGAAGCACTGTGACGGGGAGGTCGACGAGCGTGTCGACCGATGTGCCGCCGTCGTCACACGTCACCGCGACGCTGTAGAGCCCGGCCTCGAGTCCGTCGATGACGATGGTGCCGACGGCGGGAGCGATCGGCAGGAATGGCGTGGCGGGGCCCGAGGCGCTCGCCGTGTTGGTCTCGTCACCCACTTCGGTCGCGGTGACGGTGCAGTCCACCGCGCCCGTGAAGGCGAGAGCGGGTGTCACGGTCACCAGCGTGCTGATCGATTCGACGCCGGGCGTGGGTACCGCGACGACGGCGAGCACCGCCGCCGACGCCGTTCCCGACCCTGCCAACAGCGCCGCAGCAGCTGCCGCTCCCACCATTCCGACCTTGCCGAATGTGCGTACACCGGTCTTCACATCGTCCTCCATCACTCGTCGTGCGCGATAAACGTTGTGAATGGACACTAAAAGGCTGAACGAGAATGGCGGAGCGAAACGGACCAATCGGTCATCGAACTTGGTTCCCCGGCTGAACCCGACCGATGTCGCGGTGAACCGGTGCGTCTGTCCGCGCGGGCGCTGGGCACCGTGCACACCTCCCGTGAGGCTCACACCTGTCGCGGCAGGCCGGAGGGGGTGTTCGCTCACCGCAACCTGTGTGCACACCCCCTGCGGCACTGGCGAGTGCCACACCGGCACCCACGCCGCACCCGGCCGACACCGCCGCCGCGCACTCGTTCGGTGATGCGCACACCCCTCGCCGCAGGCTGCAGAGGGTGTCCGCCCACCGGAACCGGTGCGCACACCCCTGCAGTACCGGCACCACCCGCCCTACCTGCACCGATTTGGTCCCCGCAGGTCACTCCCTTACACTTGACCGGTTGCCCGGGTACCGTCATGCCTGCATACGACCCGAGCTACTCAGGTTTCTTGCCATGATGCTCGAAACACCCGCCAGTGCTCACGTCTGCACTGGCAGGAGCGCAACCCCTGACCGGCAACAGTCGGTCAGGACAGAACACTTCGCTGTAGGCCCACGACGGGACGAGTCAGGCCCTGCTACCAGGGCACCAGCTCGCACGTGCTGCATGGGAACCGCTGCGAGAAAGGGCCATGAACTCTGTCATGACCATGACCGACCCGATCGCAGACTTCTTGACGCGTCTGCGCAACGCCAATTCGGCGTACCACGATCAGGTGAAGCTGCCTCACTCGAAGATCAAGGCGAACATCGCCGAGATCCTCAAGCGTGAGGGCTACATCTCCGAGTACCGCACCGAGGACGCCGAGGTGGGCAAGACCCTCATCGTCGACCTCAAGTACGGCCCCAGCCGCGAGCGCAGCCTCGCCGGTGTGCGTCGGGTGTCCAAGCCCGGACTGCGTGTGTACGCAAAATCCACCAATCTGCCCAAGGTGCTCGGCGGCCTCGGCGTGGCGATCATCTCCACGTCCACCGGCCTGCTGACCGATCGCCAGGCGGCCAATCAGGGCGTCGGCGGCGAAGTCCTCGCGTACGTCTGGTAAGGGAGGCCACCACTATGTCGCGTATCGGAAAGCTTCCTGTGACAGTTCCCGCCGGAGTCGATGTCACCATCGCCGGCCAGGATGTCACCGTCAAGGGACCCAAGGGCACCTTGAGTCTCACCATCGCCGAGCCGATCACCATCGCCAAGAACGATGACGGATCCCTCTCGGTCAACCGGCCGGACGACGAGCGTCGTAGCCGCTCGCTCCACGGCCTCTCGCGCACTCTCGTCGCGAACCTCATCACGGGTGTGACCACCGGTTACACCACGAAGATGGAGATTCACGGCGTCGGTTACCGCGTGGCACTGAAGGGCAGCGACCTCGAGTTCGCTCTCGGCTACAGCCACCCGGTGCCGATCACGGCGCCCGACGGCATCACCTTCGCGGTCGAGACGCCCACCCGATTCTCGGTCTCGGGTATCGACAAGCAGAAGGTCGGCCAGATCTCTGCCAACATCCGTCGTCTCCGTCGTCCCGACCCGTACAAGGGCAAGGGCGTTCGGTACGAGGGTGAGCAGATCCGCCGCAAGGTCGGAAAGACAGGTAAGTGATGAGCAACTCCGCAGCAACGAAGGGTTCCGACGCGAACCCGAAGCGCATCCCGTTGGGCAAGGACGCCTCCACGCGTCGTCGCCTGTCCAAGACGCGCCGCCACTTCCGTCTTCGCAAGAAGGTCTCCGGAACCGCCGAGCGTCCCCGTCTGGTCGTCAACCGTTCCTCGCGTCACCTGCACGCACAGCTGATCGACGATCTGACCGGCCGCACTCTCGCGTCCGCGTCCAGCATCGAGGCCGATGTGCGCGCGACCGAGGGCGACAAGAAGGCCCGTGGCGCGAAGGTCGGCGCTCTCATCGCCGAGCGTGCCAAGGCGGCCGGCATCGAGGCAGTGGTCTTCGACCGCGGTGGCCACGGTTACGCCGGACGCATCGCGGCACTCGCCGATGCAGCTCGCGAAGGCGGGCTGACGTTCTGATGACCAACGCAGCGAAGATTCAGCTCACCAACGGAAGGACAGCCTGATGCCGGGACGTCAACGGCGTGACGGCGGCAGCGGACCCGCCGGAGCCAACGCAGGACCCAATGCAGGCGGAGGTGACAACCGCGGCGGAGACAACCGTGGAGGTCGCGACCGTCGCGACTCGCGGGGCGGCAACGCTCCCGAGAAGAACAACCTCGAGCGCGTCGTCGCGATCAACCGCGTCTCCAAGGTCGTGAAGGGTGGTCGTCGCTTCAGCTTCACCGCCCTCGTGATCGTCGGAGACGGCAACGGTCTGGTCGGCGTCGGCTACGGCAAGGCCAAGGAAGTTCCGGCCGCCATTCAGAAGGGTGTCGAGGAGGCTCGCAAGAGCTTCTTCCGCGTCCCGCTGATCGGTAGCACGATCACGCACCCCGTCCAGGGTGAGGCTGCGGCCGGTGTGGTCATGCTGCGCCCGGCAAGCCCCGGTACCGGTGTCATCGCCGGTGGCGCGGTGCGTGCCGTGCTCGAGTGTGCAGGTGTCCACGACATCCTCGCGAAGTCGCTGGGTAGCGACAACGCGATCAACGTCGTGCACGCCACCGTTGCGGCTCTCAAGAGCCTGCAGCGTCCGGAAGAGGTCGCGGCTCGTCGTGGTCTGCCGATCGAGGACGTCGCTCCCGCCGGCATGCTGCGCGCTCGCGCCCAGGCAGCAGCAGGAGCAGCTCATGGCTGACCTCAGAGTGACCCAGATCAAGAGCACCATCGGTCAGAAGAAGAACCAGCGTGACAGCATTCGCACGCTGGGCCTCAAGAAGATCCGCCAGTCGGTGATTCGCGAGGACACCCCGCAGACCCGCGGGCTGATCAACGTGGTGCGTCACCTCGTCGTCGTTGAGGAGGTCACCAAGTGACCATCAAATTGCATCATCTTCGCCCCGCACCGGGTTCGAAGAGCGCGAAGATCCGCGTCGGTCGCGGTGAAGGCGGAAAGCGCGGCAAGACCGCAGGTCGTGGCACCAAGGGCACGGGCGCTCGTAAGAACGTCCCGGCCGGCTTCGAGGGTGGCCAGATGCCGATCCACATGCGGCTGCCGAAGCTCAAGGGCTTCACCAACCGCAACCGGGTCGAGTACCAGGTCGTGAACCTGGTCGACATCGAGCGACTGTTCCCCGAGGGTGGCGAGATCTCCAAGGACGATCTGGTCGCCAAGGGTGCGGTGCGCAAGAACCGTCTCGTCAAGATCCTCGGCGACGGCGACCTGTCGGTGAAGGTGTCCATCACCGCCGACAAGTTCACCGGCAGTGCCAAGGAAAAGATCAACGCAGCCGGCGGATCCGTCACCGAGTTGTGAGTTCGGCGGCCCGCCCACTCGACGAGTGAGCGGGCCTCCGGCAGTACGGACCGATGGCCGTGGTACGACTCTCGTGCTGCGGCCATCGGCCGTTCGGTGCCACGGTGAGTGGTTGTCCGGCTCGGCCCGGGCTGCGCACTCCGCGGCGCTGTTAGAGTTCGACGGGGTGCCAGTGCGCCCCGACCATCTCCCTCGTTAGTCACCCCGTCCAGGAGGATCGTTGCTTTCCGCCTTTGTGTCGGCCCTCAGGACACCTGACCTGAGACGGAAGATCCTCTTCACTCTCGGCCTCATCGCTCTGTACCGCTTCGGCGCGACGCTGCCGTCGCCCGGTGTCGACTACGGCAACGTCCGTCAGTGCATCGACCAGGTGTCGGGCGGCGACTCCGCCGGCATCTACTCGCTGATCAACCTGTTCTCGGGCGGCGCTCTGCTGCAGCTGTCCGTGTTCGCGATCGGCATCATGCCCTTCATCACCGCGAGCATCATCGTCCAGCTCCTCACCGTGGTCATCCCGCGGTTCGAGGAACTCCGCAAGGAGGGCCAGGCCGGCCAGGCGAAGATGACGCAGTACACGCGCTATCTCTCCATCGCGCTGGCGATCCTGCAGGCCACGGGTCTCGTTGCGCTCGCCTCGCGCGGGCAGCTGCTCCAGGGCTGCAACCTCGACATCATCGCGGACTCGTCCATCTTCGGACTGGTCACCATCGTGCTGGTCATGACCGCGGGTGCTGCCCTGGTCATGTGGTTCGGCGAGCTCATCACCGAGCGCGGCGTCGGCAACGGCATGTCGCTGCTCATCTTCGCCGGCATCGCCTCGCGCATCCCGTCCGAGGGCAAGTCGATTCTCGACAGTCGCGGCGGCATCGTCTTCGCGCTCGTCTGCCTCGCCGCTCTCGCCATCATCATCGGCGTCGTCTTCGTCGAGCAGGGCCAGCGCCGCATCCCGGTGCAGTACGCCAAGCGCATGGTCGGCCGCCGCATGTACGGCGGCTCGTCCACCTACCTGCCGCTGAAGGTCAACCAGGCCGGTGTCATCCCGGTGATCTTCGCGTCGTCGCTGCTGTACCTCCCCAATCTCATCGCCCAGCTGACCAATGCCAGCACGGCGGCGGATCCGAGTTGGTGGCAACGCGCCATCAACACGTATCTGGTGAACCCGGCGAACCCGGTGTACATCGCGATCTACTTCGGCCTCATCGTCTTCTTCACCTACTTCTACGTCGCCATCACGTTCAACCCCGAGGAACGTGCCGACGAGATGAAGAAGTACGGCGGATTCATCCCGGGCATCAGGCCGGGACGTCCGACGGCCGACTACCTCAATTTCGTTCTCAGTCGCATCACGCTGCCCGGTGCCATCTACCTCGGCACCATCGCTGTGCTTCCCAACCTGTTCCTCGACATCGGTAACTCCGGTGGCGCCCAGAACCTGCCCTTCGGCGGAACCGCGGTGCTCATCATGGTGAGCGTGGGACTCGACACGGTGAAGCAGATCGAAAGCCAGCTGATGCAGCGCAACTACGAAGGGTTCCTCAAGTGAGACTCGTCCTCCTCGGTCCTCCCGGAGCAGGCAAAGGTACGCAGGCGACGCTGCTGTCGGAGAAGCTGGGAATTCCCCACGTCTCGACGGGCGATCTCTTCCGCGCGAACATCGGCCAGAAGACGCCCCTGGGCATCGAGGCCAAGAAGTACCTCGACGCGGGCGACCTGGTCCCGAGTGCGCTGACCGTGGACATGGTGCGCGACCGTCTGGCCGAGCCCGACGCCACCAACGGCTTCATCCTCGACGGCTTCCCGCGATCGACCGATCAGGCCGACTCACTCGCCTCCATCCTCGAGGACGCGGGCACGACGCTCGACGCCGTCGTCTCCTTCGTCATCGACGAGGACGTCGTGGTCGAGCGCATGCTCGCCCGTGGGCGCGAGGACGACAAGGAGAGCGTCATCCGGAACCGGATGAAGGTCTACCGCGACGAGACGGCTCCGCTGCTCGAGTACTACAAGAGCCATGGTCGCAGCGGGCAGGCCGAAGGCCGGTCGGGACTACTCGTGACCGTCGACGCCGTCGGCGAGGTCGAGGATGTCAACAAGAAGGTCATCGACGCGATCCAGGGCGACGACTGACCCATGGCTTTCGGACGTAAGCGCAAGGTGGTTCCGTTCCGCAGCGCCGGTGAGCTCGATGCCATGGCTGCGGCCGGGGCCGTCGTGGGCGCCGCTCTCGTCGCGGTGCGCGACGCGGCGAAGCCCGGCGTGTCCACTCTCGAGCTCGACGCGGTGGCCGAGGCGGTGATCCGGGACGCGGGCGCTGTCCCGTCGTTCCTCGGGTACCACGGCTTCACGGGCAGCATCTGCAGCTCGATCAACGATCGCGTCGTGCACGGCATTCCGAACTCGTCCGACGTGCTCGCCGAGGGCGACCTCATCTCGATCGACTGTGGCGCCATTCTCGACGGCTGGCACGGCGACTCCGCCTGGACGTTCGGTGTCGGTGCCGTCATCGAGGCCGACGAGCAGCTGAGCGAGGCCACTCGGTTGTCGATGGAGGCCGGTATTGCCGCGATGCTCCCGGGCAACCGCCTGACCGACGTCTCGCACGCCATCGAGCAGGGCACGCTGGCCGCCTCGGCGGCGCACGGCCGCGCGTACGGCATCGTCGACGGCTACGGCGGCCACGGCATCGGCCGCGAGATGCACATGGAGCCGTTCCTCGCCAACGAGGGTGCGCCGGGCAAGGGCCCCGAGCTGGTGGTGGGGTCGACGCTCGCCATCGAGCCGATGCTGACACTGGGCACCCACGAGACCCGCGTGTTGGACGACGACTGGACCGTGGTCACCACGGACGGATCGCGATCCGCGCACTGGGAGCACACGGTCGCCGTCACCGAGGACGGGCCGAGGATTCTCACTCTGCGTCCCTGACGCAGATCCTTCCGACCCGTCCGGGTCGTCAGGCCCAGTGCTCGGCCGGAACCTGCTCCGACTCCTTCGGCGGCGGCGGGGGAGTGCCGTCTCCGAACGGCCTGCCGCCCAACGCTTCCCGGCCGTGTGGGCTCAACCAGCTCGACAGGTCCGGCCCCTTGGGCACGATGCCGGTCGGGTTGATGTCGGTGTGCACCTCGTAGTAGTGCGACTTGATGTGCACGAAGTCCGTGGTGTCGCCGAATCCCGGTGTCTGGAACAGGTCTCGGGCGTAGGCCCACAGCACCGGCATCTCGGAGAGCTTGCTCCGGTTGCACTTGAAGTGGCCGTGGTAGACGGGATCGAACCGCGCCAGCGTCGTGAACAGGCGGACGTCGGCTTCGGTGATGGTGTCGCCCACCAGGAATCGCTGGTTCTCGAGGCGGTCGCTCAGCCAGTCCAGTCGCGCGAAGAGAGCGTCGTACGCCTTCTCGTACGCACTCTGGGAGCCGGCGAAACCGCACTTGTAGACGCCGTTGTTGACGTCGTGGAAGATCAGTTCCGCCACCTCGTCGATCTCGCCGCGCAACGCTTCCGGGTACAGGTCGGGTGCGCCCTCACGGTGGTACCGCGTCCACTCCGTCGAGAAGTCGAGCGTCATCTGCGGGTAGTCGTTGGTGACCACCTCGCCCGTCGACACCTCCACCATGGCGGGCACGGTGATCCCGCGTGGGTAGTCGGGGAAGCGCGCGAGGAACGCGTCCTGCAGACGTGGGATCTTCAGCACCGGGTCGAGGCCGTCCGGATCGAGATCGAAGGTCCAGCTCCGCTTGTCGTGGGTCGGTCCGCACACTCCCATCGAGATGGCGTCCTCGAGACCCAGGAGCCGACGCACGATGATGGCGCGGTTGGCCCACGGGCAGGCGCGGGCCACGACGAGGCGGTAACGACCGGGCTCCACCGGGTAGCGCGACGACGGATCGTCGATGATGCGGTCCTCGATGTAGTTCGTGTCGCGGTCGAAGCCGCCCTTCTCCACGTAGGACGGGGTACCGCTGTCGGTGCTCATGGTCGTAACTTACCCGGGGTCGGTCAATTCCATCCCGATGTGCACTCCCAGTTCGGTGAAGCCGAGCGAGAGGCCGAACAGCCGGGCGGTCGCGTTGTCCATCGGCACCGACCACTGCGGCACGAGTCCCGCGTCGATGGCCTCGTTCGTGGCCAGCCGTGCGGCGGTCGAGCCGTACCCCCGCCGGCGTCGTGACGGCACGGTGACCGCGACGGTGTCGGCGAGGAAGCCGCGCCACTCGACGTACCCGGCAGCGGCCGCGGGGAGAGCGTCGTCCTCACCGTCGGCGTCGTCGAACACCGTGAACCACGAGTCGACGCCGACCGCGCGGATCCCGGTGGCGTCGTCGGGAGGCACCAGTGCGAGGACGCGGTCCACATCGTGCCCGTCGTGGGAGATCAGAGGGTGTTCGACGCGCACGTCGTCGCGACTGTCGTCGAGGAAGGCGAGGACCCGTGGTCCACCGCAACGACCCCGGCGCTGTCCCACGAGCTCGGCGAGACCGTCCCGCGTCGCGAGCACGTCGTTGCCCAGTGCCTCGGCGCGGTCGAGGATGTCGCCGGGTCCGACCAGGACCGCGTGGCCGTCCAGGACGACGAACGTGAGGCGGGTCGCGTCGTCGTCGACCACGTGCAACCGCTCCGCGTCGTCGAGCGAGGCGTCGTCGGGAAGACCCAGTTCTCGCGCCCAGGCGAGACGGACGATGTCGATCTGGTGGGAGTTCATCGCCGTCCACGCTAGCGCCGCTTGTGGCGACCATGCTCGGCGCCGTATATTCCAAGCGGAATATACGGGCGAGGGGATCGACATGGAACGCGTGACACCGCTGGCCATTGCCGTGCTCGCGTGCCTGTTCGAGCGGCCGATGCACCCGTACGAGATGTATCAGCTCCTGCTCGAGCGCAAGGACGACCGACTGCTCAAGGTACGTCCGGGGTCGCTCTACCACGCGGTCGACCGCCTGGCGGAGCGTGAGCTGATCGTGGCGGTCGGCACCGAACGGGAAGGTAATCGGCCCGAGCGCACCACCTACTCGGTGACCGACTCGGGTCGGGCGGCTCTGTCGGACACCCTGCGTACTCTCCTGGCGGAACCCACGCCCGAGTACTCGCAGTTCACCCTCGCCTTGTCCGAGTCGCACAACCTCCCCGGGCCGGAGGTCGCGACACTCGTCCGTACCCGTATCGCTCTGCTGGAGAAGGATCTCGACGAGATGCGCGTCATCGATGCGATGGCCGTCGATCGCCACGTTCCCCGGCTCTTCTCCGTGGGCCTCGACTACACCCTCGCCCTGCGCGAGGCCGAACTCACCTGGCTCCGGGCCTTCGTCGACGACATCGACTCCGGACGTCTCCCCTGGCTGGACCGCATTCTCACCGAACGACAGGACCACCGATGACCAGCACCACCAGCCCGGCCGTGAAGGAGGCGTCCCCCTGGATCGCGCTCTGGACCCTGTGCCTCGGCTTCTTCATGATTCTCGTGGACACCACCATCGTCGCCGTCGCGCAGCCGGCGATCCTCGAGGGTCTGCAGACCGACATCTCGAACGTCATCTGGGTGACCAGTGCGTACCTGCTCGCGTACGCGGTACCGCTCCTCGTGACCGGCCGACTGGGCGACCGGTTCGGACCGAAGAACCTCTACATCGGCGGGCTCGTCGTCTTCACTCTCGCCTCGCTGTGGTGTGGCGTCTCGGGGTCGATCGAGATGCTCATCGCCGCGCGCGCCGTGCAGGGCCTGGGCGCCGCGATGATCACGCCGCAGACCATGGCCGTCATCACCCGCATCTTCCCCAAGGACAAGCGCGGTGCCGCGATGGGTGCCTGGGGCGCGGTCGCCGGCGTCGCCACCCTGGTGGGTCCACTGCTCGGCGGCGTGCTGGTCGACGCGTTCGGGTGGGAGTGGATCTTCTTCATCAACCTCCCCGTCGGTGTCGTCGCCATCGCACTGGCCGTCAAGTTCGTGCCGACGCTCCCCACCAACGACCACAAGTTCGACAT
This sequence comes from Rhodococcus sp. BP-316, assembly GCF_019836105.1. Classification (NCBI taxonomy): domain Bacteria; kingdom Bacillati; phylum Actinomycetota; class Actinomycetes; order Mycobacteriales; family Nocardiaceae; genus Rhodococcus; species Rhodococcus sp. BP-316. Next base: position 191,309 of record NZ_JABUEE010000008.1, read on the forward strand.
CCCCGGCGTCGTGCTGTCCGCCGCCGGCCTGTTCTTCATCGTCTTCGGTCTGCAGGAGGGGCAGAAGTACGACTGGAACGGGTGGATCTGGACCTCCATCGCCGTCGGCGTGGTCGTCTTCGCCGCGTTCATCGTGTGGCAGTCGCGCAACCGCAACGAGCCTCTGGTGCCGCTCGGGTTGTTCCGCGACCGGAACTTCTCGCTCAGCAACATCGGCATCGCGGCCATGGGCTTCGCGATGACGGGCATGATGCTGCCGATCATGTTCTACGCGCAGAGCGTCACCGGACTGACGCCCACGCGTTCGGCCCTGCTGTTCGTGCCCATGGCGGTGCTCACCGGCGTGCTCGCGCCGAACGTCGGCCGTCTGGTGGACCGCGTGCACCCGCGCTACATCGCCGGTACCGGCCTGACCCTGCTCACCGTCGCCCTCGTCTGGCTCGCGATGGAGATGACACCGACCACGGCGATCGTCCGGCTCCTCATGCCCATCGCACTGATGGGTGTGGCCAACGCGCTCATCTGGTCTCCGCTCGGTGCCACGGCCACCCGCAACCTGCCGATGTCGCAGGCCGGCGCGGGCAGCGGCGTCTACAACACCACCCGCATGATCGGGTCCGTGCTGGGCAGTGCGGGTATCGGCGTGCTGATGCAGTCCCGCATCTCCGCCGAGGTGCCGTTCGCCGGTGCGGCCGGCGCGTCGGGCGAGCTGTCCACGGGCCGGGTGCCGGCACAGGTGGCGGAACCGTTCGCCACCGCGCTCGCCCAGTCGCTGTACCTCCCGGCCGCGGTCCTGCTGGTCGGAGCGATCGCGACGCTCTTCTACGCGCGCCCCAACTTCGGTGGGCACGGGGCTGCGGTTCCGGATCCGTCGGTCGAGGCGAGTGTTCCGGCCGGGACGACGCCCGTCCGCTGAGGCGGGCAGGCCGGAGGCCGGTCGGGGTAGGCGGGCAGGCCGGAGGCCGGAGAACGAGGATGTGTGCGCACCTGGCATGCTCCGATCCATGAGTGAGAAGCCCACCCGTCTCGAGCGCACCACCACCGACGCGGGCGCCGAGGTCGCGATCCTCACGTTCGCCCACGGCGCCCTGAACCTGTTCGACCAGGCCATGTTCGATGCCGTGACGGCCGACGTCGCCGAGCTGGTGGCCGCTCCTCCGCGTGCGCTGCTGCTGCGCGCGGAGGGCAAGGTTGTCTCGGGTGGGGTCGACGTGCACGTCTTCTCGGGGCTGTCGGAGGCCGAGGGAACGGCGTTGTGGGAGGGGCTCTTCGCGGCCATCGCCCATCCGCTCGAGGCGCTGCCCTGCCCGGTGGTGTTCGCCGCGCACGGTCTGACGTTGACGGCCGCGTTGGAGATCGCCCTGGCCTGCGACATCATCCTCGCGTCGCCGAAGGCGAAGTTCGGTCTGGTGGAGACGGTGGTGGGTCTGACTCCGTCGATGGGTGGTCCGCAGCGGATGGCGGAGCGTGCGGGCAGCGGCCGGGCACGTGAGTTCGTCATGACGGGCGACCTGTACACGGCGGAGACGCTGCGCGAATGGGGAGTCGTCAACCAGATCCACGAGGACGTGGACTCCGCCGCCAGGGCTCTCGTCGCACGGCTCGCGGACGGGCCGACGCGCGCCCACGCGGCCACGAAGGAGATCATCGGTGCGTGGCGCTCCGGCGGTGTGCGCCATGCGGATTCGGTGACGTCTGCGGTGTCGGGTGCTTTGTTCGAGACCGAGGATCTGCAGGGCGCGGTGCGCAGCTTCCTCGATGTGGGGCCCGGCAAGGCGACCTACACCGGGCGCTGATCAGCGCTGGGGGTCCACCAGCGCACGTCGCAGTCCCGTGAGGGCGTCGTGGTCGAGGCCGAGCCAGTCCAGGTAGCCGTCGAACGAGCCGTGCGCCGTGGTCATCGCCTCGAGCCCGGCGCGGTAGTACTCCTCCCGCACGCCGAGCAGGTCGTCGTCGAGGTCGGCGGGGGCCACCTCGTCGTGATCGAGAATGTGGCGCCGGAGTGGAGCGACGGCGGCGTTGCTGCGCAGGTAGTCCGCGACGATGTCCTCCTCGACGACGCCGGCGGCGCGCAGCACGGTGGCGACGGTCCACCCCGCGCGGTCCTTGCCGGCGGCGCAGTGCACCAGCGACGAGGTGCCGGACGACAGGGCCTCGACCACCGCCCTGATCGCCACCCTCGCACCGGGCAGCGTCGGAAAGGCGCGGTAGGCGCCGTCGAGGTAGCCCTGGGCGGTGGTGGCGGGCACGGCGCGCTCGTGCGGCGCGTCGCGTTCCGCGGCGATGTAGGGGACGCGATGCACGGTGACCGTGTCCGGGGCCCGGTCCGAGCCCCACCGCGTCACCTCGGCGTCGCCGCGCAGGTCGAACACGTCGCTGACCCCGAGTCCGGCCAGCGTGGCCCGGCCCTCGTCAGAGAGGTGCGTGAGTGCCGACGCGCGGAAGAGCAGTCCGCTGCGGGTGCGTCCGCCGTCGGACGTGCGCAGGCCGCCGGTGTCACGGACGTTCCACGCGCCGTGCAGGTGGAACTGGCCGGGTTCGGAACCATCCGTGCTGCGTTCACTCACCCGTCGACAGTAACGACGCGGTCTCCACGCGTCCGAGCCACCGTCCCACCAGGGGACCGATGTCCCCCACGGCGTCGCTCGACAGCAGTTCGCCGTGTCGCCACGGCACGGACTCCACGTCGGCGGGTCCGGTGCAGTACTGCGACCAGAAGTCCGACATGCGGCCGAGTTCGACGGCGGTGACGTCGGAGTCGATCATCAGGACGGCGCCGCTGTAGGTCGGCGGCACGTGCTCGTCGACGAGGGCGAACAGCGTGAGCATCGCCTTGGTGATCAGTCGCGCCTGGATGTCCGAGACCGGTAGCTGGTCGCCGCCCATCGCCGACCACACCGACCACAGCGCGTCCGGCGTCATGTCCGCCAGGTCGTCGGTCAGGTGCTGGTACGCGCCGAACATGGCGTCCGCCTGCGCCTTCTTGACCGCACTGCCCGGCACGATGCTGTGCACCGGGTCGAGCAGCGACAGCGACGCGACGGTGTGGCCCTGCGATTGCATCCGGGCCGCGACGGCATGGGCCAGCACACCGCCGACCGACCATCCGACGAGGTGGTACGGGCCGACGGGATCCACGTGCCGGATCTCCTCGACGTAGCGCTCGACGACGTCGTCCATCGACCGTGGTGCGAAGTCGGGGTCCGCCACCGCCGGCGTCTGCACGCCGTACAGGGGGCGGCCGGTCTCGAGGTGGCGGCCGAGCTCGAAGTACGGCCAGGCCAGCCCCATCATCGGGTGGATGCAGAACACCGGGGCGAGCTCGTCTCCGCCGCCCAGTCGGAGAACGGGACCGACTGCGTCGGACGAGGCGATCGACTCGTCGTCGTCCTCGCGGTCGAGATGCTCGGCGACGGCGCCGACGGTGCCGTGCGAGAACAGGAGTCGGAGCACGCGGTCGACCCCGGCGGCACGACCGAGGTGTGCGGCCACCCTGGTCGCGGTCAGTGAGGTCCCGCCGAGGGCGAAGAAGTCGTCGTCGAGTCCGATGTCGCCGACGCCCAGCACGAGGGCGAAGGCCTCGGCGACCATGTGTTCCGTCGAGGTCGTCGTCGCGCGATACACCGTCGGTGCGAACGTCGGTGTGGGAAGGGCCGCCCGATCCACCTTGCCCGCGGTGGTGCGCGGAACCGCGTCCAGAGCGATGACGCGCGACGGCACCATGTACTGCGGAACCCGTTCCGCCACCGCCTCTCTGACAGATGCGACGTCGATCCCGTCGCCGGCGACGTACGCGACGAGATGATCCGATCCGGTTCCGGCGTCGCGGTGGAGGAGGACCACCGCCTGCGTCACCGCGGGATGGGCGAGGGCGGCGTTCTCGATATCGCCCGGCTCGATGCGCAGTCCGCGGAGCTTGATCTGGAAGTCGCTACGTCCCAGATACGCCAGCTCACCGGCCGAGTTCCACCGCACCAGGTCGCCGGTGCGGTACAGGCGCGCGCCCGGCGGTCCGTACGGCGCGGCGACGAACCGGCTCGCCGTCAGCCCGGTCTGCTCGACGTACCCGCGGGCGAGATGTGGTCCGGACAGGTACAACTCACCGACAGCCCCGAGAGGTACCGGCCGCAGTCGGCCGTCGAGCACCACCGCGTCCACACCGCGGACCGGTGTGCCGATGCCGACGGGGCGGTCCGGCGTGATCGGTCCGTGCACGGTGGCCCAGACGGTCGTCTCGGTGGGGCCGTAGTCGTCGTACATCTCGCGTCCGGCGGACCACGTCGCCGCGAGGTGATCCGGGAGGGCCTCGCCGCCCACGACGAGGACGCGCACGCAGTCGAGGCCGGCGGGGTCCAGGGAGTCGAGCACGCGGGGCGTGATGATCGTGTGCGTGACCCTCTCGTGGCGAATCAGCGCGCCGACCTCGTCGCCGCTGTGTACGTGCGCCGGCGCGAGAATGAGAGTGCCGCAGTGCGCCAGCGCCATCAGCATCTCGGCGATCGAGGCGTCGAAGGTCGGCGAGGCCACCGCGAGCACCCGCACGTCCGGCACGTCGCCGCGCCGGGAACGTTGGTCCGCCAGCGCATCCGCCAGGCCCGCGTGGGTCACGGCGACGCCCTTGGGTCGGCCCGTGGAGCCGGAGGTGTAGATGACGTACGCGATCGAGCTCGGATGCAGCCCCGGACGACGCTCCGACGCGAGCACCGTGTGGGCCGGGTGACGGTCGAGCGCCGACACGACGTCCGGATCGTCGAGCACGATGCGCGGAATCCACGGCGCGGCGGTCGAATTGGCCTGCTCGGACCGGGAGTCCGTGATCACGACGACGGCGCCGGAGTCCTGGAGGATGTGCGCAATTCGGTCGGCGGGTTGCGCGGGATCGACCGACAGGAACGCGGCCCCGGCCGCGGCGACGGCCCACACGGACAGGACATGGTCGATCGAGCGCGGCATCGCCAGCGCGACCACGACGTCGGGTCCTGCGCCGCAGGCGATGAGTTCCCGCGCGAGACGATTCGCGCGCGCGGACAGGTCCGCGTAGCTCAGGTCGATGCCGTTCGCCCGCAGGGCGATCGCGCCGGGACGGGCCGCTACCGCGTCGGCCACGAGGTGGTCGAGAGTCCGGGCCGCCAGCGCGGGGGCACCGCTGCGGGGACGCATCGCGGCACGCTCCGAGGGCTCCACCGTTTCGAGGTCCCCGATCCTGACCGAGGTGTCGCGTGTCATCGACCGCAGTGTCCACACCAGTCGGCGCGAGACCCGCTCGATGGTGCTCCGGTCGAACAGATCGGTCGCGTAGGACAGCTCGATCAGCAGGCGCCCCTGGTCCTCGCGCAGCGTCACGGCGAGATCGAACTGCACGGGAGCGCCGCCGAGATCGAGCACCTCGACGGCCGGTGTGGTGACGGGGAATCGCGGCGGCGCGGTGTTCTGCAGAGTCAGCATCACCTGCACCACAGGGTGACTCGCAGTGGAACGCACCGGGTCGAGGGCCGTCACCAGGGTCTCGAACGGCAGAGCGGCATGCGCGAAGGCGTCCAGGGTGGTCTCGCGCGCCGCGGCGAGGTGGTCCGCGACGGTGCCGTCCTCGTCGATCGTGGACCGCAGGACCACCGTGTCCACGAACATGCCGACCACGTCGTCGAGTGCCGGATCGGTGCGACCCGCGACGGCCGTCCCGACGAGGAGATCGCGCGTTCCCGCCCACTGGGCGAGCACGATCGACAGCGCGGTGTGCGCGACCATGAAGAGGGTGACGTCGTGGGCCTGCGCGACGGACCGGAGTGCGCCCAGCGCGTCCGCATCGAGAACGGTCCGCACCCGATCGCCCTGCTGCGACGGGGTTCTCGGCCGGGCGCGATCGGTCGGCAGCGCCAGATCGAGGGGTGCGCCGGCCAACCGCTCCCGCCAGTGCGCGAGGTGGCGCGACGAGGCCGAGCCGGGGTCGTCGAGCGATCCCAGCGCCGTGCGCTGCGCCAGGGCGTGGTCGGCGTACTGAACGGGCAGCGGTGGTAGGTCGAGTGGCCGTCCCTCCGCGCGAGCGGAGTACGCCGTGACGACGTCGCGCGTGAGCGGCGCCATCGACCACCCGTCCGCGGCGATGTGGTGCACGAGGATCACCAGCACGTGATCGGTCGGCGACACGACGAGAAGAGTGGCGCGCAGCGGAGTCTCGGTGGTGACGTCGATGCGCGCCGCCGCGGCCGTGCGTACCGCCGCGGGGACGTCTGCGGCAGAGGTGCGCACGATCTCGAGGGGAACGTCGACCGTGGGCGACACCACCTGGTGCGGCACGCCGTCGAGGGCGGGATGGACGGTGCGCAGGATCTCGTGCCGGAGGGTCACGTCGTCGAGGGCGGACCGGAGCGCGTCGACGTCCAGCGGACCGGTCAGCCTCAGCGCGAGCGGGATCAGCTGTCCACCGCGGTCGGCGTCGACGCGGCCGAGGAACCACATCCGGTGCTGAGCGAAGGAGAGCGGCACCCTGTCCGGGCGCGGCGACGTCAGGGGAGTGCGCGCCGCGGTCGGCGCCGCGACCAGCGCCGAGGCGAGTGCACCCACGGTGGGGTGGTCGAACACCGCGCGCACCGACACCTCGCGCTTCGTCGCCGCCGACACCCGCGCGGCCACCCGGGTCGCGGACAGCGAATGGCCACCGAGAGCGAAGAAGTCGTCGTCCAGCCCCGGCAGCTCCGGCAACTCGAGCACGGTTTCGAACGCCTCGGCGACGGCGCGCTCGGCCGGGCTGACCGCCTCGCGACGCGGAACCGTCGCCACGGTCCCGGGAAGGCCGGAGGTCGGTCGGCGAGGGGCCGACGGGAGTGCGCGACGGTCGAGCTTGCCCGACGCCGTCAACGGGATCGCGTCCACGGTGACGATGTGCGCGGGCACCATGTACCGCGGCAGGCGGCGCGCGGCGTCGTGCCGGAGGTCGGCGGGGTCGACGGCACTCGTGCCGGACGGCACCACGTACGCCACGAGGTGGTCGTCCTGCACCAGCACCACGGCGCGATCGACCGACGGGTGCGCGGCGAGTGCCGCCTCGATCTCGCCGGGCTCGATGCGCAACCCGCGCAGCTTGACCTGGACGTCGGTGCGGCCCAGATACTCCAGATCTCCGCCGCTGGTCCAGCGCACGCGGTCGCCGGTGCGGTAGAGCCGCGCGCCCTGAGCCGCGGCGACGAACCGCTCGGCCGTCGCGGTGGGGCGGCCGACGTACCCGCGCGCGAGGTGGGTGCCGTCGAGGTAGAGCTCGCCGACCACCCCGATCGGCACCGGACGCAGGAACGTGTCGAGCACCCGCGCGCCGACCCCGCGGACGGGCCGCCCGATGGTCACGGCGTCGTCCGCCCGGAGCGGGCCGCTGCTCGTGGCCCAGACGGTGGTCTCGGTGGGACCGTAGTCGTTGAACAGGCGTCGACCGGGGGCCCACCGGGCGGCCAGTGCCGGTGGGCAGGCCTCACCGGCGGTGACCAGGACGTGGAGTGACGGAACGTCTTCGGGGATCAGCGAGTCGAGCACTCGCGGCGTGAGGAGAGCGTGGGTCACCGCCGACTCAGCCACGAGGCGACCCAGTGCCGGTCCGCCGAACACGTCTGGTGGAGCGACCACCAGGGGAGCGGACAGGGCCACGGCGATGAGCAGCTCGGCGATGGACGCGTCGAACGTGGGGGACGCAACCGCGAGCACACGTGCCTCCGCAGCCTCGCGCAGTCGCTGGTCCGGCCGCGCAGCGCCGCGCAGTCGCTGGTCCCACAACGCGTCCACGAGGCCGCGGTGTGTGACGCCCACGCCCTTGGGGGTTCCGGTGGAGCCGGAGGTGTGGATGACGTACGCGAGGGTGTCGGGACGGATGGCACCGAGCCGGTCGGCGGGCGTCACGTCGGCCTCGGACTCCGCGCCCGTGTCGAGGACCGTCGGTGACACCGTGGCGAGACGTACCAGTGCGGCGGGAACCGTCACGGCGGTGACGGCGACGGCGGCGCCCGTCTCGGTGAGCATGTGCCGCAGTCGGTCCGGTGGCCCGTCGGGGTCGATCGGCAGGAACGCCGCGCCGGTCTTCGCCACCGCCCACACCGCGGTGATCTGGTCCACCGAGCGCGGCAGCGCGACGGCGACGACGGTGTCGGGCGCGGCGCCGAGGGCGATCAGTGCCCGCGCCCAGCGGTTGGAGCGGCGGTCCAGCTCGGTGTAGGTGAGCGTCCGCTCCCCGATCAGGGCGGGCCCGTCCGGGTTGCCGGCCACCGCGTCGGCCAGCAGACGAGGCAGCACGCGCGGTGGTAGTCCGGCGCTGCCGTGCTGGGAGAGCAACAGTGCCCGCTCCGACGGGTGCAGGATCTCGAGGGCGCCGATCCGGTCGAAGGGCCTGCGCGCCACCGCGTCGAGGACGCGGAGCAGGACGTCGACGATTCCGGCCGCGGTCCGCCGGTCGAAGAGGTCGACGGCGTAGGTCAGTGCGCCGCTCAGTCCGTCCCCGGTCTCCGTGAGATCCAGGGTCAGGTCCACCGGCGCGGCCACGGGACCCGAGTCCAGGACGTCGATCTCCAGTCCGGCGGCCACGAGAGTGGGCGGAGTCTGGTTCTGGAACGCGAACATGACCTGCACGACGGGGTGGTGCGCGGTGGAGCGCACCGGATCGAGAGCGTCGACGATCAGCTCGAACGGCACGTCGGCGTGGTCGAGGGCCCCCACGGTGTCCTTGCGCACCTGATCGACCAGAGCCGCGACGGTATCGGTACCGGTGACGAACGCGCGGTGCACGACCGTGTCGACGAACATGCCGACCAGCTCGTCGAGATCCTCGTGACCGCGGCCTGCCACCGGTGTTCCGACGGCGATGTCCTCGCTTCCCGTCACGCGGGCGAGAGTGACGGCCCACGCCGCCTGCAGGACCATGACGAGCGTCGCGTGGTGGGCGGTGGCGAGCGCACGCAGCGCCGCGGTCGTGGCGTCCGGCACCGTCACGCGTACACGCGCCCCGCAGTGCGAGGCCACCGGCGGCCGCGGTCGATCGGTCGGCAACGGCAGCACGTCCGGGAGACCGGCCAGGCGGTCCGTCCAGAACGCGACTCGACCACGGATGTCGTCCGCGTGATCCTGTTGCCACACGGCGTGATCCGCGTACTGCATGGGCAGGGGGTCGACAGTCCACTCTCGACCGGACCGGCGCGCCGCGTAAGACGCCGTGAGATCGCGGGTGAGCGGCGCCAGGGACCAGCCGTCCGCGGCGATGTGGTGCAGCACGAGAAGCAGGACGTGATGCTTCTCGGTCACCGCCACGACGGAGGCGCGCAGCGGGAGATCCTTTGCCAGGTCGAACGGTGCCGACGCCATCCGGTCGAGGACGGCCTCCGGTGTCTCCGACTCCCGGTCGATCGCGGTCCGCGCGTGATCGAGAACGTGTTGCTGCGGAACACCGTTCACGGCGGGGTAGACGGTGCGCAGTATCTCGTGGCGGTCGACCACGTCGGCGAGTGCGCCCTGCAGCGCGCCGTGGTCGAGGACACCGCGCAGCCCGAGTGCGAGCGGGATGACGTAGCCGCTGTCGCTGGAGACCGTGTTCAGGAACCACATGCGCTGTTGGGCGAACGACAGAGGCACCACGTCGGGGCGCGGCCGTGTCCGCCGCGGTGCGAGAGCGCTCCGAGGCACGGCGTCGATCTGCGCGGCGAGTGCGTGCACGGTCGGTGCCTCGAACACGGTACGGACCGGAACCTGCAGTCGGGCAGCGACTCTGGTGGCACTGAGGGAGTGGCCACCGAGCGCGAAGAAGTCGTCGTCGAGTCCGACGGGGTCCGCGAGTTCCAGGACCGTCGCGAAGACGGCCGCGACGGCGACCTGCCCGGCGGTGGACGGAGCGCGGAACTCGGCCGTGTCGAGGGCCGGGCGGGGCAGCCGCGCGCGGTCGAGTTTGCCCGACGTCGTCATCGGCAGTGCGTCCATCACGACCACCGCGGCGGGAACCAGATACCGCGGCAGTGCCGCGGCGGCGGCGGCCGACACCTCTGCCGCGTCGATGCTGTGCCCGTCGGCAGCGACCACGTAGCCGACGAGGCGTTCGTCGATCACCCCGGCCGCGGCGGCGCCGACGCCCGCGGCGCCGACGAGCGCGGACTCGACGTCCCCGAGCTCGATCCGCAGGCCGCGCACCGTGATCTGGTGATCGGACCGTCCGAGATACAGCAGGTCGCCGACGGCGTTGCGGCGCATCAGGTCTCCGGTACGGTACGTCCGCTGTCCGTCGGGAGCCGCGACGAGGCGGGACGCGGTGAGTCCCGGCCTACCGAGGTACCCGCGTGCGAGATGGTCGCCTGCGACGTACAGCTCACCGACCACACCGTCCGGAACTGCGTGCAGGCGGACGTCGCGAAGCGAGACCTCGACGCCGAGAGTCGGGGACCCGACGGTCACGGGATTCCCGGCGGCCAGGAGTGCTGTCGTCGACCAGATGGTCGCCTCGGTGGGTCCGTAGACGTTGGTCATCGTCCGGCCGGGTGCCCACGTGTCGACGAGACTCGGCGGGCACGCCTCGCCGGCGCTCATGACCACGCGCAGGTCACCGCCGGGATCGGGTGTCGCGTCCAGCGCGCGGGGTGTCATCAGGGTGTGGGTGACACGGTGCCGCCGCATCAGGTCGCGGAGTTCGACACCGGCGTAGACCTCGGGAGGGGCGACGACGAGTGCGGCGTCCAGCGCGAGTGCGATGACCAGTTCGCCGACGGACGCGTCGAACGTCGTCCACGACACCGCGAGCACCCGGGCATCGGATGCCGGTGCGTGCCGAGCCCGTTGGTCCTGGACGGCGTTGTGGAGTCCGCGGTGCGTGACGGCGACGCCCTTGGGCCGTCCGGTGGATCCCGAGGTGTAGAGGACGTAGGCGAGGTGGTCGGGTCGCAGCGTCGAGCGACGGTCGCGATCGGTGATCGGTGCGTCCGACAGCGCTGCGACCGCGGCGAGCGTGGCGGGATCATCGACCGTGATCCGGACGACGTCTGTCGGGAACGGCGCCGCCGTGTCCGTGAGCACCAGCGTGGGCGCCGCCTCGGTGAGGATGTCCGCGAGCCGAGCCCGCGGCTGCCCGGGATCGATCGGGAGGAACGCGGCTCCCGCGCGGCTGATCGCCGCGACGAGAACGAGGTACCGCGCAGACCTGGCGACGGCCACCGCGACGACGGTCTCGGGACCGGCACCGAGCGCGATCAGACGGCGCGCCCACCGGTTCGACGCTCGTGCCCACTCGTCCCGCGTGAGAACGGTGTCGCCCTCGATCACCGCGACTGCGGAGCCGTCCGTGTGGGAGTCGAGCAGGGCGGGGAGCGTCGTCGGGGTCGTGCGGGCGTCGGGATGCGTCCACGTGTCGGGCTCGTCCGCTCCGCGGATCGCGATGTCGCCCACTGCGATCTCGGAACCCCGGGCCGCCGCGCGCAGCACGTGCTCGAGGACGGACGAGAGGCATTCCGCGGTCGTGTGATCGAACAGGTCGCACGCGTAGGTGAGGACGACCGCGAGGCCGGCGCCGGCGGGGCGGACGTCGACGGTGAGGTCGAAGGTCGCGGGTGCAGGCCCGACGTCGAGCACCTCGATGTCGGGACTGCCCGAGAGCGGATCCATGTCCTGGAAGGCCAGCACGACCTGGAAGACCGGGTGATGAGCCGACGTGCGAGCCGCACCGAGGGTGTCGACCACGTGGTCGAACGGGACGTGCGCGTGCGCGAAGGCGTCCACCGTCTCGTCTCGGGTGCGGGAGAGCAACTCGGCGAACGACTCCGACGGATCCACGCGGGTGCGCAGCACGACGGTGTCGACGAACAGGCCGACGAGGTCGTCGAGCGCAGGATCCGGTCGACCCGAGATCGGTGATCCCACCGCGATGTCCGTCGACCCGGTCCAGCGCGCGAGGGCGACGGCGAGGGCGGTGTGCACGACCATGAACACCGTGGCCCGGTGAGCGACGGCGAGCTCGCTCAGTGCGGCCACGGTCGCGTCGTCGAGATCGAGGCGCACCGCGTCACTCGCCCGGCCGCGCCGCTCCGGGCGCGGTCGGTCGAGCGGCATGTCGAGGACGTCGGGCAGTCCGGAGAGACGGCACTTCCACCACGCCGCCGCGTCGGAGTCGACGCCCAGTTCCGTCTGCCGCACAGCGACGTCGGCGTACTGCACCGACAGTGGCGACTGTGCCGGTACCCGTCCAGAGCGATGGGACTGGTACGCCGACAGCAGGTCTCGCGTGAGAGGGGCGAGAGACAGACCGTCCGCCGCGATGTGGTGCACGGTCAGCAGCAGGACGTGCTCGTCGTCGGCGAGGCGCAGCACCTCGGCTCGTAGAGGTGGTTCGGTGGCCAGGTCGAACCGCGTGGTCCGGGCATCCGAGAGTCGCTCCACCAGTGCGTCGGGTGTGACGGCGGTGACCGTGAGGGTGGTCGGCGCCGGGGGCGGTAGCACGACCTGGTGCACGACACCGTCCGCATCGGCGTAGACGGTACGGAGGATCTCGTGGCGAGTCATGACGTGACCGATCGCGAACGACAGCGCGCCGAGATCCAGGTCGCCGCGGACGCGCAACGCCAGCGGCATGACGTAGGACCCCGGTTCGTACCGGTCGAGGAACCACATCCGGTGTTGGGCGTGCGTGAGCGGGATGCGGTCGGGACGCGCAGCGTGGAACCCGTGGTCGGTGTACGCGTCTCCCGCATCGACGGCGGCAGCCAGCCCCGCGATGGTCGGGACGTCGAAGAGCGTGCGGAGCGTCAGGTCGCGTCCGGTCGCCGACCGGATGCGCGCGACGACCCGCGCCGCGCTGAGGGAGGTGGCGCCGAGCGCGAAGACGTCGTCGTCGGCACCCACCGGAGCGGACGTCTGCAGGACGGCCTCCACGATGTCCGCCACGACACGCTGGGTCGGTGTGAAGGGAGTGCGGTGGACCCGGCCGCGGCGCGCGGGTGCGGGCAGCGCACGCTTGTCGACCTTGCCCGACGCGGTGAGGGGAATGGTCTCGATCTCCACGATGTCGTCGGGAACCAGATGGCGCGGAAGCGACGAGCGCAGCGACTGCAGCAACGCCTCCGGGACGGCTGAACGGCCCCGTGTCGGAACGACGTACGCGACCAGTCGATCTCCGACGACCGTTGCCACCGCGCGGTCGATCAGGCCCGACCGCGTCAGCACGGCCTCGATCTCCGCCGGCTCGACGCGCACGCCGCGCACGGACAGCTGGTCGTCGCTCCGGCCGAGGAAGTACAGGTCGCCGGCGGCGGACCAGCGGACGCGATCGCCGGTCCGGTAGAGACGTGATCCGTCCGGTCCGGCCACGAACCGTTCCGCGGTCAGCGCGGAGCGATGCGCGTAGCCGCGGGCGAGCTGCGCACCACCGAGATACAGCTCACCGGGGACGTCGACGGGAACGGGGCGCAGGGCGTCGTCCAGCACGAGGGTCGTCGTGTTCCACACCGGCCGCCCGAGGGGGACGTCCGTCGTGTCGGCGTCGGTCACGACGTGGGCGGTGACGTCCACCGCCGCTTCGGTCGGCCCGTACAGGTTCACCACTCGTACGGGGAGCACGGCGCGGACGGCGGCGGCGACCCGCGCGGGCAGCGCCTCGCCCGACGAGAGGATCGTGCGCAGCAACGTGCAGGCGGCGAGGCCCGGTGCGTCCGCCATGAGCGCCAGCATCGACGGGACGGCGTGCACCACGCTGACGCGGTGCCGTGCGATCAGTTCCACCATCAGATCGGCGTCGCGGTGGTCGTCCGGATCCGCGACGACGACGCGGGCACCGATCTGCCACGGCAGGAACAGCTCCCACACCGAGACGTCGAAGGTGGCGGGTGTCTTGTGGAGCACGACGTCGTCCGCGGTGACACCGACGCACTCGGCGCGCCAGCGCAGTTGGTTCACGATCGCGGCGTGCGACACCCCGACACCCTTGGGCTGCCCGGTGGATCCGGACGTGAAGAGCACGTAGGCGAGGTGGTCCGGGCGCAGGGGTGCGAGGCGATCGTCGTCGGTGAGGGGTGTGTCGGAGAAGGACCCGAGGGGCGCATCGGTGATCGTGATCCACTCGACGTCCTCGGGAAGCATTGCCGCACTCCCGATACCGAGCCGCGCACCCGACATGGTCACCGCGTGTCGAAGCCTCTCGGCGGGATGGCAGGGATCGAGCGGGACGTAGTGCGCGCCGGTGGCCACGACGGCGTGCACGGCGACGAGCAGATCGATCGACCGCTCGAGCGCCACCGCGACGGCCGTCTCCGGTCCGGCGCCGCGGCTGATCAGGTACCGGGCGAGGCGGTGGACACGAGCCGAGAACTCGGCTCGGGTGACGTGTCGATCGCCGTGAGTGAAGGCCACACGGGACGGATCGAGAGCCGGTACGGCGTCCGGGAGTGTGGTGGGGACGAGGGGGTGCCGGGTGGAGTTCCACGTCTCGGTGACGAGGGTGCGCTCCGTCGCCCCGAGCAGGTCGATCTCGGCGAGCACACGCGAGGGGTCGAGTGCCGCCAGCACTCGCAGGAGTCGGGCCAGCAGTCGGTCCACGGCGTCGGTGTCGAGGACGTCGCGGCGGTGCGTCGCGCGCACGACGAGGCTCTCTCCCGGTTCGACCGCCAGGGACAGCGGGTAGTGCGTCGCGTCGCGTGCCTCGACGCCGAGAACGGAGAGGTCACCCGCCGCCGCGGTCAGAGCGGTGCGATCCAGTGGATACGACTCGAAGGCGAGCGACGTGTCGAATCCGGCGCCCGGCCCGACCTCCGCCTCGATGGCGGACGGAGCGAGGTGATGATGATCGAGCAGCGCGGCCTGCTCACGCTGCAGTCGCTGAGCCGACTCCCGCACCGTCGCTGCGCGTTCGAGCCGCACGCGAACCGGAACGGTGGAGATGAGGAGCCCCACCATGGATGCGGAACCGTCCAGCTCGGCCGGTCGGCCCGAGACGGTGGCTCCGAAGACGATGTCGGTACGGCCCACCGCGGAGCCCAGTACGAGTGCCCACGCGAGTTGCACGAGGGTGTTGACCGTGACCCCCGCGGCGCCGGCGCGCGCCACGAGTTCGGCGGTGCGCTCGGTGCTCAGGGTCGCGATGCGCTGTCCGGGTGCCTCGTCGATTCCGGAACCGTGCGCGGGAGCGAGCAGCGTCGCCTCGGTCGACCCGGTCAGGGCCTCCGACCATGCCGCGAGCGAGGCCGTGGTGTCGCGTTCGCTCACCCACTGCAGGAAGCCGCGGAGCGGAGGCGGCGCGCGCCGGGGGTCCTCGCCGGAGTAGTCGGCCAGGAGGTCGGCGAGGACGATCGGCAGGGACCAGCCGTCGAGGAGCAGATGGTGATGGGTGAGCACCAGGGTGTGCCGCTCGTCCCCGGTGTGCAGCAGAGCGACGCGCAGCAGCGGTGCGGCGGCCACGTCGACGGCGACGCCGCGATCGTGCGCGAGGAAGGCGTCGAGCACGGCGGCAGGGTCGGGATCGGCCCGGACGTCCACCTCCGTCCACGGCACCGTGACGGAGGCCGCGATCACCTGGACGTCCGTCCCGTCGGCGGTGGTGTCGAAGGCGACCCGCAGCGCGTCGTGACGGTCCACCAGCGAGTACGCGGCCCGCCGCAGACGGTCGGCATCGAGCGCTCCACCGAGGTGCACGATCGTCTGCACCACATAGGGATCGACGCTCCCGGCGGCGAGGCGGGCATGCACCAGCAGGCCCGCCTGCAGTGGCGCGGTGGGCAGGACGTCGATCAGCGTGGGATGACGCCCGGTCCACCCGTCGACATCGAATGGTGTCGCATCGGCCAGCGGGAAGTCCGACGGTGACCGCCCGCCGGCGCCGGGGGTGTCGACGTGCCGCGCGACGGCCGTCGCCGCCTCGACCCACAGCGAGACGAAGGCCTCGACGTCCGCGTCCGCCAGGACCGCGTCGAGCGTGCTCAGTCGTGCGATCAGGGTGTCCCCGAGGACGACGGTGTCGATCTCGAGCACGGCGGCCGCACCCAGGCCCTCGGGCCGTGGTCCCGACAGCGGGGAGATGCCGGGAACCGGGAGCCAGTCACCGGTGTCCGTCGTCGTCATCCTGCCGAGGTGCGCGAACGAGATCTGCGGTGTCCAGCGCAGGGCGTGGCGCGCGTCGTCGTCTGCCCCGTGTCGCAGCAGCCCGTAGCTCGCGCCGTGGTCGGGAACTCGTGCGAGGTGCTCCTTGACCCGCAGAATCGCCTCGCCCGCAGCAGGTCCGCCGCGCAGCGCCGCGGCGATGTCGAGACCCGTGAGGTCCAGTCGTACGGGGAACACCGTGGTGAACCAGCCGACGGTGCGCCCGGTGTCGGCGCCGGGAACCAGGTCGTCCTCCCGTCCGTGTCCCTCGAGTTGGACGAGCCTGGTCGGTGCGTCGTCCTGTCGCCACGCGGCCAGCGCGAGGGCGAGCGCGGCGAGGAGGGCGTCGGTCGGTCCGGCGTGGAACAGGGTGGGCGCGCGGACCAGTAGTGCGTCGGCGATCTCTGCTGGAAAGGCGACGTCCCGGACCGTCGTGTCCCGTACCCGATCGACGACGGGGTCGAGGAGTCGTTGTCCGAGAACGGGATCGGGGCCGTCCAGAACGCCGGTCCAGTACGGCAGCCGCGCGCTCGCGTCGTGCGCTGCGAGACCGGACGACCAGCGCCGCATCGACGTGCGGACGGGGGCGAGAGTCGGTGCGACCCCGTCGCGCACCGCGGCCCACGCCGCGACGAGATCGGCGACGAGGACGCCCCACGACACCACGTCCACCACCAGGTGGTGCGCCGCGATCACGAGGCGTCCCGCCGTGTGCTCGCCGAGGTCGTTCCAGCCGAGACCGAGCATCACGCCGTTCTCGGGAGCGAGTGTCGCGACGATGTTCTCCACCGCGAGATCGGCACCGCGGCGCAGCAGTCCGTCGACCCGGACGGCATCCCGCGGGCGCACCTCGAGGTGTACGCCGTCCGCGTCGCGGACCAGCACGGAGCGCAGCATGTCGTGGTGCGCGACCACGGCCTCGATCGTGGACACCAGGGATGCGCGGTCGATGCCGACCGGGAGCGAGAGCGTGAGGGTCTGAGCGAACCGATCCGGTGTTCCGCCGCGCTCCAGCAGGTGGCGCACGATGGGTGTCGGGTCGACGCGGCCGATGCCGCTGCCGGGTGGCTCGTCGACGGTGCCGACCGTGTCCGCCACGCGCGCGAGCCCGGCGGCACTGCGTTGTTCCACGACGTCACGAGCGCTGATCCGCACGCCCGACGCCGCCGCGACGGTGACCAGTCGGATCGAGAGGATGCTGTCACCGCCGAGCGCGAAGAAGTCGTCGTCGACCCCGACATCGTTGCGGGACAGCACGTGTGACACCGCGTCGAGCAGCCGACGCTCGATGTCGGAGGCGGGTTCGCGGCGGGTCGTGGTCCGGCGCTCCGGCTCGGGGAGTGCGCGGACGTCCACCTTGCCGGAGGCGGTCAGCGGGAGCGCGTCCAGCGGCACCACGTGCACCGGGACGAGGTGGCTCGGCAGCGTCCGGACGACGGCGGCGAGAACGTTCGCGGGGTCGGCGTCACCGGTCACGTACGAGACCAGCTGCTCGCTGTCGCCGTCACGGCGGACCACTGTGACGGCCTGCGTCACACCGGGAACCGCGACGAGGGCCGTGTCGATCTCGCCGGGTTCGACACGGCGCCCTCGTACCTTGACCTGACTGTCGGTGCGCCCCAGATACTCCAGGTCACCGGACGACGTCCACCGTGCGCGGTCACCCGTGCGGTACAGCCGCGTTCCGTCGACCCCGGCCACGAAGCGCGCCGCGGTCTCCGCCGACCGTCCGACGTACCCGCGGGCCAGGCCGGGTCCGGCGAGGTGCAGCTCACCCGGAACTCCGACCGGGACGGGGCGCAGGCGGGAGTCGAGCACCACGGCGCGCACTCCGGGCAGGGGACGCCCGATGGTGACGGTTCCGGACTCCGCCAGCGGCGCAGTCCCGGTGGCCCACACCGTGGTCTCGGTGGGTCCGTAGTCGTTGTGCAGCAGGAGGCCCGGTGACGTCGACCACCGGGACGCCAGCGCGGGCGAGCACACGTCGCCGACACTGAGGACCTCTCGCAGCGACGGAGCTCCGGTCGGGGACAGTGTCTCGAGCACCCGCGGAGTCAGGATCGCGTGGGTGATCGATTCTCGTCGCAGCAGATCCTGCAGAGGTGCACCGGAGTACGCGTCGGAATCGGCGACGACGAGGCAGCCGGACAGTGCGAGGGCGAGAAGGTGTTCCGAGATCGACGCGTCGAAGGTCGGAGCCGCGACGGCGAGGACGCGACTGCCCCCCATCTCCGGAACCCGTGTCTCCGCACCGCGTGCGCGGTGGCCGGCCACGACACCGTGCAGTCCGGCGTGGGTGATGGCGACGCCCTTCGGACGGCCGGTGGAGCCGGAGGTGTACATGACGTAGGCGAGCTCGGTGATCGCGGGGTGCTCCCTCGTCAGCGGCTCCGGTGCGACGTCCGTGACGGCCACCCGGGTCGTTCCGCTCGGCAGATCGACGGGATGTCGATCCGTCGTGACGACGAGGGTCACCCCGGATTCGGCCAGCACGGCGGCGAGCCGCTCGACGGGGTCCGCGGGGTCGACCGGGAGGAACGCGGCACCGGTACGCACGACGGCCCAGAGCGCGATCACCTGGTCGACGGACCGCGGAAGTGCCAGCGCCACCACGGTTCCCGGAGTCGCCCCCGCATCGCGGAGAGTGCGGGCGAGGCGCCCGGAGGCGTCGTCGAGTTCGCCGTACGTGAGCGTGGCCGTTCCGCCGCGCACGGCCGGCGCGGCCGGATTGCTGCGCGCGACCGCCGCCATGAGGTCGCCCAGCGTCGTCGCCGTCGGTGCCGGCCCGCCCGACCGGTCGAGCAGATCGGCCGCCTCGCCGTCGTCCAGGAACGCGAGATCGCCCACGGTGGTGTGGTCGTCCGCCGCGACGATGCCGCCGAGGAGTCGCGTCAGCCGCACGCCGTGCCGGTCGATGTCGAAGGCGTCGTAGCGCTCCGGGTTCCACTGGATGTCCAGCGTCAGTGTGTCGCCGGTGTAGATGTTGATCGCGGTGTCGTGGACGGGCCCCGACGACAGGATCCCGACTGGAGCCGAGATGTCGTCGAACTGCAACGGGGCGACGAACGGCATGATGTTCACTACGGGGCCGAAGGAGACTCCGAACGGCCGCACCTCCGGTGCCAGAAGCTGATCCCAGTCCCGGAAGCGTTGGTGCCGAAGCGCTCCGGTGATCTCCCGCCGTACCTGTACGAGCAGTTCTCGCACCGTCGTGGTCGCGTCGACCGTCAGCCGCAGCGGCACCAGATTGGCCATCATCCCGGCCGTCGCCCGCAGAGCGGCGGTGGTGCGTCCGGTGACGGGGAAGCCGAGGACCACGACGTCGGTGTCGAGCACCCGCGACTGATGCACGGCGAGAGCGGCGACGACGGCGAGCGGGTCGGCTGCGGTTCCCCTCGGCTGGGTCCACGGCAGGCGCGTCGCGACGGGTTGCCGGGGTGCGCTCGGGGGTGCCGCCGACAGGGCCGTGGGGCCGCCGACGTCGGCGAGGTGCTCGCGCCAGTGGGCGAGGTCGGTGTCGTGGCGACGTGACGCGGCGTAGGCGACCTCCGCATCGTGGATGCGGGCGGCGGTGTCGGGCGTCGGCGCCGGTCCCGGAGCCGACGTCCCCGAGTAGTGGCCGGCGATCCGTCCGAGGAGGGTGAAGGCGCCCTGGCCGTCGAGCACCACGTGGTGGGCTCGCAGATACAGGAACGTGCGGTGATCGTCGAGTCGGAGGAACACGCATCGAACCAGCACGGTTCCGTGGAGATCGACGGGCTCGCGGAACTCGGCGCGCATCCACGCGTGAGCGGACGCCTCGGGGTCGGCGTCGCCGCGCAGGTCGAGCACGTCGAGGTTCATGACGGCGTCCTCGACGTGGATCAGACACGGCTCGTCGTCCTCTCCCTGCGCGAGGCGGGTCTGCCGCAGGCCGGACTCGGTGCCCGCGGCGTACATCGCCCGTTCCAACCGAGCGAGGTCGACACCCGAGCCGACCGGAGCGGAGATGTCGACGTACAGGGCGACGGTGAGAGCCGCGTCGGGATCGAGGCGCTGGGCCAGCCAGAACGGCCGTTGCGCACCCGTCAGGGGAACCCGGGCGGGGCCGCCGTCCGGTTCGGGGGACACGACCGCCCCCTCGTTCCGGTCGTCTCCCACAGGACGAAACCTATCCGCGGGAATTGCCCGTTCGGTCGGGCTCGCCGTCTTCTGGAGGACTCACAGGAGGCGGCGACGACTGCTGGTCCGGGCCACGCCCCACGGCTCGGGAAGAGAGACACATTAATAGTTGTTTACCTCAGGTATCTATCTATATAGTTGCAGACAGCAAGTAAACGAGTTCGAGGAGAGATCGCCGTGGCCGTCCACACCGAGACAGCAGAGCTGCTGATGGAAGAAGTCTTCCGCTTCGGCCGCGCACTGCGCGTGGCCGTGTCGACGGGGGACGACCGCACCGAGTTGCCGGCCGCCCTGGTCGGCGTACTGGGAACGCTCGCCACCCACGGCGAGTGCCGACAGTCCGAACTGGCGAACGCCATGTGCACCAGCCAGTCCGTGCTCAGCCGCCAGCTCGCCGAGCTGGTGGACGCGGGCCACGTCGTGCGTACTCCCGATCCCGACGACGGACGTGCCACCCGGGTTCGGGTGTCCGACGCCGGACTCGCCTGCTTGGACCGCATCAAGGAGCACCGAGTCGCACGGTTGTCCCGCATGTTGGGGGACTGGGACGAGGACCAGGCGAATGCCGCCCTCGACTCCATCCGTCGACTCACGTCCACCTTCACCGACGAGGCGCAGGCCCGGCACTCCGGCCAGCGCATCCTCTCGCATAACTGAGAATAGGAAGAACCACAGACATGACCGTCACACACGACACTCCGCCCTCCCGGGTGAGTGACACCGATCAGCTCTCGGCTCCCGCCGAGGCCGCCGCGGACTCGACCCCGATGACGCACCGGCAGATCCTCGAGGCCCTGATCGGTCTGCTCGCCGGGCTCTTCACCGCCCTGCTCAGCACGACCATCGTCTCGACCGCCCTGCCCACCATCATCGGTGACCTGAAGGGCTCGCAGACCGCGTACGCCTGGGTCATCACGACGGCACTGCTCGCCAACGCGGCCTCGACGCCGATCTGGGGCAAGCTCGCCGACCTCTTCAACAAGAAGCTGCTGGTCCAGAGCTCACTCGTCATCTTCGTCATTGGCTCCGTCATGGCCGGCCTCGCGCACAACGTGCCGATCCTGCTCGCCGCTCGCGTGGTGCAGGGCATCGGCATGGGTGGTCTGACCGCACTCGTCGTCGCCATCATCGGCAGCATCGTGTCTCCTCGTGAGCGCGGTCGCTACTCCGGCTACATGGGCGCCGTCATGGCCGTCTCGATGTCCGGCGGCCCGATCCTCGGCGGCGTCATCGTCGACAGCCCCCTCGGGTGGCGCTGGTGCTTCTTCGTCTGCATCCCGCTCGCCGTCATCGCTCTGCTGCTGCTGCAGCGCACGCTGCACATCACCACCGAGCGCAAGGACGACGTCTCCATCGACTGGCTCGGCGCGCTTCTCCTCACCGCCGGTGTGTCCGTGCTGCTCATCTGGGTCTCGTTCGCCGGCAAGGCCGGGTACTACGACTGGATCTCCCGTGAGACCGCGATGTACGTCGGCGGCGGTGTCGCTCTGCTGATCCTCACCGTCCTCGTCGAGGCGAAGGTCAAGAGCCCGATCATCCCGCTCAAGATCGTCACCGAGCGCACCACCGGACTCGCCATCATCGCCTCCGTCGCCGTGGGTGTCGGCCTGTTCGGCGCCACCACCTTCCTGGGTCAGTACTTCCAGACCGCTCGTGGCTACTCGCCCACCGCGGCAGGCCTGCTCTCCATCCCGCTCGTCGCCGGCATGCTCGTCTCGTCGGTCGGCTCCGGTCAGCTGATCTCCCGCTTCGGCAAGTGGAAGCCCTTCATCGTCACCGGTTCCTTCCTGCTCGTCGTCGGCTTCGGTCTGCTGGGCACGCTCGATCACGCCACCAACCTGTGGCTCGTGGGCGTCTTCATCGCCATCGTCGGCCTGGGCACCGGCATGCTGATGCAGAACCTCGTCCTCGCCGTCCAGAACACGGTCAGCGTGCAGAACATCGGCGCCGCATCGTCCACCGTCGCCTTCTTCCGTACCTTCGGTGGAGCCATCGGCGTCTCGGTCCTGGGCTCGGTTCTCGCCACCCGCGTCGCCGACAACTCGGCCTCCGGACTCGCCGCCCTCGGTGTCCCCGCCGGCTCCAACGGCGGCGGCACCCTGGACATCGGATCGCTGCCCGACCCGATCGCCGCGGTCATCCGTACCGCCTACGGTGACGCCACCGGACGCATCTTCCTGATCGCCGGGTTCGTCGCACTGGTCACCGTGCTCGCGGTGCTGTTCATCCCGAACCGCCCGCTGCGCACCACGATCGACCTGAAGCCGCAGGGTGAGCAGGCCGTGCCCGTCGAGGGCTCGGACGTGCAGGGCGAGACTGTCGTGGACATGCAGAAGGACGAGGCTCGCACCGACACCGCGGACACCACGGAGATCGCACCGGTGACCGCTCCCGTCGGCAAGCACGAGGCCGCGGAGGGCTCCGCACCGTTCGACGGACTGAGCACCGATGCCCGCGACCGGCTGCTGTCGCTGCTGCTGCCCAAGCCCGCGGAGACCCTCGACGCACTCGAGGAGGCCGAGGTGCTGCGCGCCGAGGTCGCCGAGCTCCAGCAGGAACTCGACTCCAAGATGCTGAGCTTCGACGCCGTGTGCGAACGACTGCGCCGGTTGGGTCTCAGCGAGGACCAGATCGCTCGCGTTCTCGGTGACGTCCACGTGCCGGACGTGCACTCGCGATTCGACGCCTCGCACAACTAGTTCGACGACGACAGAGCGGACGCACCCGATTCGGGTGCGTCCGCTCTCTCGTGCGTGGGATGCACGGGTTCCGTGATGTGCACACCCCTTCTATCCGGCGGACGAGGGTGTGCGGCGCGGGAACCTGTGTGCGCGAGCGCTCATCGGCTCATTGCGTACTCCCGCAGCTGCTCCACGACGAACGCGTGATCGTCGCGGTGCGGTAGACCCGAGACGCCCGCGTACCCGACGACTCCGACGCCGTCCACCCGCAGCGGCAGGACTCCACCCGCGGCGGCGTGCGTCTCGGCGGGCAGGCGCGACTGCGCGTCGAAGTCGCGGCCGGTGGCGGTGAAGAACTCGAGTACGCCCAGCGAGCTCCGCCCGTACCTCGTGGCGGTGTTGGTCTTGCGGGTCAACCACTCGTCGCTCTCCGGATACGACCCCGGTAGAGCTGTGTGGAACGCCCGCTGGTGGCCGTGCACGACGCCGATGACGAGGGGGAGCCGACGCGTCGCCGCGGCCTCGCGCATCCGGCAACCGAGAGCCCAGGCGTCGTCCACGTCGAACGAGGCGAAGCTGACCGCGGTCTCGTCGGCGATCACCGCGGCGAGTTCCGGGGTGCTCATGCGGTGGACGAGGCGAGCCAGATGTTCAGACCGCCGTCGACGGCGTACTCGTCGATGTCGGCGAGATCCTGATCGCTGAAGGGCGGGCTGTCGAGGGCTGCGACGCTGTCCGCGATCTGCGACGGCCGGGACGCACCGACGAGCACCGAGGAGACCTGTCGGCGACGCAGCACCCAGGCCAGCGCCATGTGCGCCAGCGACTGTCCGCGCCGCTCGGCGATGCCGTTCAGTGCCGCGACGTTGCCGAGGTTCTCCTCCGACAGCATGCCGTCACGCAGGGTCTTGCCCTGAGTCGCGCGGGATCCCTCGGGGATGCCGTCGAGATACTTGGTCGTCAGCAGACCCTGCGCCAGGGCAGAGAACGCGATGCAGCCGATGCCCTCCGCGTCCAGCACGTCCAGAAGTGACGGAACTCCCTGCTCCACCCAGCGATTGAGCAACGAATACGACGGCTGATGGATGGCCAGCGGCGTGCCGAGATCCCGGAGAAGAGCTGCCATCTCGACGGTCCGCTCCGCGGAGTAGGACGAGATGCCCGCGTACCGTGCCTTGCCCGAGCGCACCGCGGTGTCGAGTGCACGGGCCGTCTCCTCGAGCGGGGTGTTCGGATCGAACCGGTGGCTGTAGAAGATGTCGACGTAGTCGAGCCGCAGACTGGTCAGCGAGTGGTCGAGGCTGCCCAGCAGGTACTTCGCACCACCGCCGCGGCCGTACGGTCCGGGGAAGAAGTCGTATCCCGCTTTCGTGGAGACGACGATCTCATCGCGGAGTGTCGCGAAGTCCTCGGCCAGGATGCGGCCGACGTTCTTCTCCGCGGAGCCCATCGGCGGGCCGTAGCCGTTCGCGAGGTCGAAGTGGGTGATGCCCAGATCGAATGCGCTGCGGATGATCTCGCGCTGTTTCTGCAGTGGCGTGTCGTCGCCGAAGTTGTGCCACATACCGAGTGACACGGCAGGCAGCAGGAGGCCCGAGGTCCCGACGGGCCGGTAGGCCATCGAGTCGTAGCGGGTCGACGCCGGGGTGTAGGCGTCACGGAGCAGGGAGGGCATGAAGGAGGGCTCCTATCGGGTGAGGGAGAGGTCTTTCAGAAGGTCGATCTGGGTGTCGTCCTCGAGGGCGGACCCGACGGCGACGACGTCGGCGCCGGCGGCGAGATAGTCGGGGGCGTTGCGGGCGTTCATGCCGCCCGTCGCGACGAAGCGCATCGCGGGGAAGGGGCCCTTCATCGCGGCGAACCAGCCGGCGCCCAGGACGGATGCGGGAAACGCTTTGACCCATCCGAGCCCGAACGCGGCCGCTGCCTGGACGTCGGTCCCGGTGGCGACACCGGGAAGGTGCGGCATACCGGCGTCGATGCTCGCCCGCGCGACGGCGGGGTCGAAGCCGGGAGCCACCGTGAAGGCGGCACCCGCCTGCTGTGCCGTCCGCACGAGGTCGGGAGTGACCACCGTCCCCGCCCCGACGGTCATGCCGCGCTCGGCTCCCGCACTCACCACCGCGGCCAGGGCGTCCACCGCGGCGGCGGACTGCACCGGCACCTCGATGCAGGTGATGCCGGCGTCCCAGCCGCGCTGGGCGAGCGCGACCGACCGCGCGGGGGAGAACCCCCGCAGAATGGCCATCACGGGTCGCGACGAGAACGCGTCGTCGAACCAGTCGTTCACGGTCTCCATCCGAGCTCCTTCGACACGTTGTCGGTGACTGCCCGGAGGTCGGGCAGCAGTTTCTGCAGGGCGGCGAGGTCCGCGCGCCCCTTCAGCGAGGTGATGGACACCGCCGCGACGACGCGATCACTCGCGTCTCGCACGGGCATCGCCACACAGTTGACGTAGTCCTCGTACTCGGCGTCGTCCACCGACCAGCCGCGCTCGGCGACGACTCGCAGTTCCTCGTCGAACTGCTGCCGCGAGGTGATGGTGGTGGCCGTGTGTCGCGAGAAGTCCGCGCCGTCGAGCACGGCATCGACCACCTCGGGGTCCTGGAATGCCAGTACCGCCTTGCTGACGCCGGCCGTGTGAAGGCACACGGGAGCGCCGATCTGGGAGAACAGCTTGATCATGCCGGGTTGTTCGATCTTGTCGACGTAGATGATGCGGCCGCCGTCCAACTGAGCGAGATGCACTGTGTGCGAGCATTGTTCACCCAGTCCGACCAGATACGGGCGAGCGGTGTTCGCGAGGTCGAACTGGTCACGCGCAGCGTGAGCCAGCCCGGCGATGCGGTACCCGACGCCGTACTTCCCGTCGGCCCGCTTGCGGGTCAGGCCGTGGTCGGTGAGGGTCTGCAGCACCCGCAGTGCCGTCGACCGGTGGATGTCGAGATGCGCCGCGACCTCGCTCTGGGTCCGCGGCTGGACGGCGACGAACTCCAGGATCTCGACCGCTCGTTCCACGCTCTGCGACATCGTTCACGCTCCTTCGACTGTGGGGCTCGTGCCGTCAGGCATCGAGCGCTGCTGCGGGGACGAAGTCGGTGGTGCTCGACAACGCTCTCGAGGCGAGATCGTGCCCCATGGACAGCCTGCCGTGTGCGTCCTTGCCTGCACGCAGTCCGGACAGGTATCCCGCCGCGAATGCGTCACCGGCCCCGACCACCTCGACCACCTCGACGGTGTGCGCCGGTACGAAGACGTCGCCCGACAGGGTGAACTCCGTGGCACCGACGTCGCTGTCCTTGATCACCACCGTTCCCGACGTTCCGACGAGGGAGGCGATCGACCGGGCGTCCTCGGTGCCCCACAGGTCGGCAGCCTCGTCGCGGCCGACGAAGACGATGTCGGCGCGTCGGGCCAGATCGAGCAGGATCGGCGCGGCCCGCTCACGCGACCAGACGCCGGGCCGGTAGTTCACGTCGAACGACAGGATCGTCGACGTGCCGGCGCAGAGGTCGAACAGTCGATCCGTCATTGCCGCACACGTCGGCGACAGCCCCGCGGTGATACCGGACGTGTGGACGACGTCGGTCCGATGCAACGGCAGTCCGTCCAGAGTCGCCGGGGACATGCGCGACGCAGCAGAGCCCCGCCGGTAGTAGTGGACGGTGGTGACACCGTCGTCCGGGTCCTTGAAGTACACGCCGGTGGGCGCGTCCTCGCGGACGGTGACGTGGGAGGTGTCGACGCCGTGGGACGCGATGGCGTCGACGATGCGACGGCCGAGCGGGTCGGCACCCACCGCGCTGGCCCACGACACCTCGTGTCCCAGTTCGGCCAGGTAGAGAGCGACGGTCGATTCGGCCCCGCCCATGTGCAGGGTGAACAGATCCGCCGTGTGGAGTGGGGTGGCGTCGACCGGTGCGACGAGCGTCATCGTCTCTCCGATGCAGAGGAACTCAGGCATCGACGCTCTCCTTCGGGGCGCGGGTGCGACTCTTCTTCAGGCCGGCACGCAGGTACGGGCCGACGACGGCCAGCGCGCTCAGCATGAGCAGACCGACGGCGATACCGCTGGTGTAGATGCTCGCGGCGCCGTCGATGAGGAACGCCCGACGGATGTTGCTCTCGGCCAGCGGACCCAGAATCAAGCCCAGCACGAGCGGACCCGCCGGAAAACCGTTGCGTCGCAACACTAGTCCGAGCAGTCCGAAGACGAGCATGAGTCCGACGTCGAATGCGCTGTTCTGCACCGCGTAGGTCCCGACCATGCAGAAGGTGATGATGACGGCCCACAGGTACTGCTGCGGGAGGTCGAGCAGCTTCACCACGCCGCGCATCCGGACGAGTGCGAGAGCGAGTGCACCGAACGTCGCGAGCAGCATGATCGCCGCGAGGCTGTAGACCAGGTCGGGGGAGTCGACGAACAGGGCCGGGCCCGGCTGCAGGCCCCAGATGACCATCGACCCGATCATGACCGCCATCACCGCGTCGCCCGGAACACCCAGTGCCAGTGTGGTGGTGACCGATCCGCCCATGGTTGCCGTGCTGGCGGTGTCCGCGGCCGCCAGGCCCTCGAGTGAGCCCTTCCCGAACTTCTCGGGATGCTTGGACGCCCGCCGAGCCTGGTCCCACGAGACGATTCCGGCGATGTCGCCGCCCGCCGCGGGGACCACACCGACCACCGACCCGACGCCGGATCCGATGAGTGCCGGCTTGAGCAGCTCACGGCGCTCCGCCTTGGTCGGCCACCACTTTCCGAGCTGTGTGATCGGTGCGGGGAGTAGACCGGGGCGGCGGCAGATCATCTGGTTGAACACCTCGGCGATGCCGAACAAGCCGACGATCGCCGCGATGAAAGGTATGCCGGAGCTCAGTTCGTTCAGTCCGAAGGTGAAGCGGCCGTCGCCGGTGATGGGATCGCGGCCGATGGCCCCGAGTCCGAGGCCGAGGATGCCGGCGAACAGACCCTTCACGACGCGCCCACCCGAGACGCCGATCATCATCGTCATGCCGAACACCACGAGGGCGAACATCTCGGCCGGCCCGAACCGGAGTGCCACACTCGCGATGGGTTGTGCGGCGAAGACGAGGATGCAGATGCCCACCACGGATCCGATGGCGGACACGAGCGCCGAGCTCGTCAGTGCGATCCCGGCCCGCCCCTGCTTGGCCATCGGGAACCCGTCGAAGGTGGTGGCGATCGACGCCGGGGTGCCGGGCGTGTTGATGAGGATGGACGGCACCCGATCGCCGAACTGGGCGGCGACGTAGATCGACAGGAGGACCGAGAGGCCCTGCAGCGGTTCGAGAGTGAGCGTGAAGCCGGCCGCGAGTGCGACTGCCATCGCCGCGGTGATGCCCGGCACGGCACCGACGAGTGTGCCGAGCAGGATGCCGATGAGAAGGCACAGCCCGATGCTGGGGTCGAGGAGGGCGCTCAGTCCCTCGCTGACGGCGCTCACAGCGGCACCTGCAGGAGCATGCCGAAGATCACCCAGAGAACCGCCGTGGTGACCACCGGGAACACGAGGAGCGCCTTGATTCCTCGGCCGCCGAAGATCGCGACGAGCGCGGCGAGCAGCACCACGGTGACGACCCGGAAGTCGAGGTACTGCCAGGCGGTGCCGTAGACGACGATGACCAGCAGCGTCGCGGTGAGGGCGACACCGCCCGATCGGGTCATCGCGGCCTCGTCGGAGACGATGCGTCCCGTGAACGCCTGCACGACGAGGACGAGTCCTGCGATCACCATCGAGATCGCGAGCGCGGTGGGCCACCAGCGCGGACCGAAGGCCTGCCCCTCGCGGGCCAGATCGATGTCGCGTGCGGCGACGAACAGGGCGCCGCCGACGAGGGCCACGACGACGCCGATGACCGCTTCGTAGGTGCGGCTCGTGTGCCGCACGTCCTCCTCGGAGGAGTCGCCCGGGATCGTCACGGACGAATCCGTCAGGTCGTGCGTCGTCATTCCTGTGCCGCCAGGTCCGCGAATCGATCCGACTCGGATCCGACGAAGGTGGTGGTCTCGTCCGCGGAGCGGTACAGCGGCAGGTTGCCGCCGGACTCGATCAGATCGATGTACTCGTCTGTCGCGGAGGCGCTTTCGATGGCGTCCTCGATGCGGGTGGCCACGCCGTCGGGCAGGCCGGTCGGCGCCGCGATGACGGCCCAACTGCCGATCACCACGTCCTGACCGAGCTCGATGGCGGTGGGGACGCCCGGCAGCGCGGGGGCGGGCTCCTCGGTGAAGACGGCGAGAACGCGGAGTCGCCCGTCGGCATGAGCGGGTGCCGTCTCGCCGATCCCGGCGACGACGGCATCGACCTGGGAGCCGACGGCCGCGGTGACCGCGGGTGCGCCGCCGTCGAAGGGGACTCCCGTGAACTCGACACCGGCGACCCTGCCGAGTTCGACGGCGCCTGCTTCCCAGATGCTTCCGGGTCCGGCGTTCGACACGGTGATGCCGCCCGGATCGGCCTGTGCGGCGGCGAGGAGGTCGTCGAGAGTCTGATACGGGCTGTTCGCCGGCACTGCGATGGTGCCGGGCTGGGAGTTGACCTGTCCGAGGAAGTCGTAGGACGCCGGATCGATCGAGTAGCCCTGATGACCGAGCAGGCTCACCTCGACCGGGAGAACACCGATGGTGTATCCGTCGGGATCCTGATCGGCGAGGTACTGCATGCCGATGGATCCTGCTCCGCCCGGTCGGTTCTCGACGATCACACTGACACCGAGGGATTCCTCCATCTGCCGGCCCAGTGTGCGCGCGGTGAGGTCGGTCGCGCCGCCCGCTGCGGTCGGCGTCAGCAGGGTGATGTTGCCGGTGGGGAAGTCCTCGCCGGACTCGGCGCCGCCGGACGATCGATCCGCGCAGCCCGCCGCGACGCCGGCGACCAGGGTCGCTGCTGCCACGACGCCGAGCGCCCGGTGCGAGGAACGAGAGGGTGAGATGCGCACGCATGCCTCCAGGATGGGATTGTGTTGCACTGTCTGCAACACGGTTGCTGAGAGTGCACTCACCATAACCCATATGTGAGCCAGCGCATACCAATTGTCCGTTTGTGATCGAGGCGTCGTCGACGCGGCGGTACCCGCGCGGCGGGCACGACGAGTGCACCCCTTCCGTCGAGCCGGAAGGGGTGTGGGGCGCCGAAGCCTGTGCGCGCCGTGGCAATGGGGCACTGCGCACCGGTTCCGCGACGTGCACACCCCCTGCAGTCGGCGGAGGGGCGTGCGTACCGCGGGAACCCGCGCAGGAGCGACCTACTGCACCGTCACGGGCATGCTCGCGTACCCGCTCGCACCGTCGGGAACGGTGTCGACGCGCACGTCCGTCTGCACCTCACCGGTGCCGTCGGTGGCCCGAGCCTCGATGCGGTGCTGGCCGGAGGTGGCCGTCCAGGCGTACGACCATTGGCGCCAGGTGTCACGCGAGTACTCGTCGGAGAGGGTGGTCTCGGTCCAGGGGCCGTCGTCGACGCGGACCTCGACACGGGAGATGCCTCGATGCTGGGCCCAGGCGACGCCGGCGATCATCACCGTGCCCGCCTGGACGTCC
The DNA here is from genome assembly GCF_019836105.1 of Rhodococcus sp. BP-316. Lineage (NCBI taxonomy): Bacteria > Bacillati > Actinomycetota > Actinomycetes > Mycobacteriales > Nocardiaceae > Rhodococcus > Rhodococcus sp. BP-316. The sequence continues at coordinate 221,777 of NZ_JABUEE010000008.1, forward strand.
TTGCTGCCGACGGGGGTGTCGATACGGCAGGCTGTCTTGATCGGTCCGCGCTCGGACCATCCGCGGTCGGTCCAGTACGCGCGAGCCTGGCTGAACTTGGTCACCTCGAGGTCGGTGACCCACTTGGTCGCCGAGACGTAGCCGTACAGGCCGGGGACGACGAGGCGCGCCGGGTAGCCGTGCTCGATCGGCAGCGGCTCCCCGTTCATGGCGACGGCGAGCATGGCGTCGCGCCCGTCCATGAGGACGTCCAGCGGGGTGCCGGCCGTGAAGTCGTCGTGCGACGAGGACAGCACCATGTCGGCCGATGCCTGCGGACGTGCCTCCGCCAGAATGTCTTTCAGTGCGTAGCCGGTCCAGGTGGCGTTGCCGACGAGGTCGCCGCCGATGGGGTTGGACACGCAGGTGAGCGTCACCATCCGTTCGATGGACACACGCTGTTCGAGATCGGCCAGCGTCAGCATCATCTCGTTGTCCACCATGCCGTGGATGCGCAGACTCCAGTCCTGCGAGTTCACCCGCGGCACCACGAGAGCGGTGTCGATCCGGTAGAACTCGGCGTTCGACGTGACGTACGGGGACAGGCCGGGCAGCCGGAGATCCGCGGCGGCGGGCACGGGCGGCGCCGGGCTGTCGGGCACCGGGACGGTGAAGGCGTTGCGGTCCTGCGTGACCGCCCGCGTGGAGGCGCCGAGCACCCGTCCCGCGGCGCCGGTCGCGACGGCCGCGGCGGCGCTGATCCCGGCGAGCACCACGAAGCGTCGACGGGAGAACCCCTCCGACGCGTCCGGGTCCGCGCGCTCGACGAGCGACCGTAGGACGAGGATGCCGACCGCGACGCCGACGACGGTGGGGAGGGCTGCGATCGATCCACTGCCGGAGCGCGAGATCGCCGCCAGGACCCCGAGTACGCCGAGAACCACGAACAGTGCCGATCCGATGGGTCGCCGAGCACGTTCGAGGATGCCTGCTCCGGCGGCGAGGAGGGCGATGACGACACCCATACCGATGAAGAGGGCGAGCTTGTCGGAGGTGCCGAACGTGTCGATGGCCCACTCGCGGACGCCTGCGGGGGTGTTGTCCACCGCGGCCGACCCCACAGCGACGATCGGTGACGAGTCCGGGCCGACCACGGCGGAAAGGAGTTCACCGACACCGAGCACGAGGGCGGCCGAGAGGATTCCGGACAGGGCCCTGCGCATCACGTTCACTGTGTCACTCTAGTCGCGCGAGCACCGTGTCCGAATAGTCGTTTCCGAAGGTGCCGTGGGGATCCACTCGCTCGCGTTCGGCCACGACGTCGTCGAAGCGCGGGTACAGCGAACGAAGTGTGCCCGCGGTGAGGGAGTGCAGCTTGCCCCAGTGCGGTCGTCCACCGACATCACGAGCGATCGCCTCCACCGCGTCGAAGTACCCACCCACCGGCCGCCGGTGGTACTGATGGACGGCGACGTAGGCGGTGTCACGGCCGTGCGCGGTGGACAGCCAGACGTCGTCGGCGGCGGCGCAGCGGACCTCGACCGGGAAGGTCACGCGGTAACCGGTCCGCGTGATCCAGGCCTCGATCGCGCGGATCACGCTCGGCACGGACTCGGGCGGCACCGCGTACTCCATCTCGCGGAAGCGGACCCGACGGGAGGACGCGAACACGGACGAGCTGCGATCGGTGAACGTGCGACCCGACCAGGCCGCCGCCGACACCGTGTTCACCCTCGGGATGATGGACGGGATTCGCGTCGTCACGCGATTGATCACCTCGAAGGCGTTGTTGGACAACAGTTCGTCGTCGATCCACGACGACACGCGGCCCACGGGAGACAGTGGCGTGTCGGCGGGCAGCCGCGTGTTGCGCTTGGTCAGCACCCGATCCGTGTGCGGGAACCAGTAGAACTCCGGATGGTCGACGTCGCGCATGTCGTCGGGGAAACGCTCGAGTGCCTCGCCGAGGCGACCCGGGGTCTCCTCGGCGTGCAGCGCGAAGGCCGGAACGCACCGCATCGTCACGGCGGTCAGGATCCCGAACGCCCCGAGGCCGAGTCGCGCGCACTCGAACAGCGGCCCGTCCGACACCGTGACCTCCGTGCCGTCGGCGAGCACCAGTCGCGCCCCGACCACCCGGGCGGACAGCCCGGCGAACCGCGCCCCGGTGCCGTGCGTGCCGGTCGAGATCGCACCCGCGAGTGTCTGCACGTCGATGTCGCCCATGTTGGTCAGCGCCAGTCCGCGGGCATGCAGGAGATCGTTCAGGGTGTGCAGCCGCGTTCCGGCGCGCACGGTGACGTCGGTGGTGCCGTCCGGTCCCGCGGCCACACCCTCGATGCCCGTCAGATGGTCGAGCGCCACCAGGACGCCGTCCGTCAGCGCGGCGCCGGTGAACGAATGGCCTGCTCCGACCGCGTGGACCCGGCCCTGCGCGCGCACGACGACGTCCCGGATCTCGTCGGCGCTGTGCGGTCTCACGATCGACACGGGCCGTGCGCGCTGGTTTCCCGCCCAGTTCGTCCATTCGGTCATGGATGGATACAAGTACTGGACAACCGTCCAGGTCAACCCCCTAGACTTCGACCATGACCGTGCGCCTCCCCGCCGATCTCCGGCGTTCGCAGCTGATCGAGGCCGGGCTCACCGTGGCAGCGGAGGCCGGGATCGCCGCCGTCACAGTGCGCGCCGTCGCCGAACACGCCGAGGTCTCGCTCGGCGTCGTCCACTACTGCTTCGAGAACAAGGAAGCGCTCGTCACGGCCATGGGCGAGGCGTTGGTCCAGGAGCTCGGCGCCGCCGTCGGCACGGCCCTGCACGCTGCCGCCGCCGACGGTCGGCGGGACTGCGCCGGCCCCCGTGCGCTGCGCGAGATACTGCACCGCGGCGTGGCCGCACTCTGGTCGGTCATCGAGAGCACGGCCGACCGGCAGCTGCTCACCTACGAGATCACCGCCTACTCGGTGCGCTCCGCGGGAGCCGGACCCGGCATCGGCACGCTGCAGTACCGCGTCATGGACACCGAGACGGAGAGCTTCCTCGAGGCGGCGGCCGAGGCATCACGGATGCGGTGGACCGAACCGATGGCGTCGTTGACGCGTTCCGCACTGGCGACCATCGACGGGGTGGTTCTCCGGTGGCTCGTCGACCAGGACACTCTCGCCGTCATCGCGGAACTCGACGACCTGGCCGCGCGCATCGCGGCGAAGGCGGTGCCGTCGTGACCGTGCTCGATCGGCTCGGTGCCGCGACGGCAGAGCTCGACCCGCCGCTGCTCGCGATCGACGAGGAGTCGCTCGAGGCCAACCTCGCGGACCTGGTGCGACGGGCCGGCGGTACGCCCATCCGTCTCGCGTCGAAATCCGTCCGTATCCGCGGTGTCCTCGAGCGTGCGCTGGCCGTGCGGGGATTCGCGGGCGTCATGGCCTACTCACTGCGAGAGGCGTTGTGGCTGAACGAGGTACCGGACATCCTCGTCGGCTATCCGACCGTGGATCGACAGGCGCTCGCCACCCTGGCCGCGGACGCCGACGCGTGCCGCCGCATCACTCTCATGATCGACTCGCGAGCACACCTCGACGTGATCGACGCCGCCGGTCCGTGGGCAGCTCCGGTGCGGGTGTGTCTCGACGTCGACGCGTCGCTCCGCATCGGACCCGCACACATCGGTGTTCGTCGGTCGCCGCTACGTCGTCCGGCCGAGGTGGCCGCGCTGGCGCGGGAGGCGGTCCGGCACGGCGCGTCCGTCGTCGGCGTCATGTTCTACGAGGCGCAGATCGCGGGGCTGCCCGATTCCGGACGAGCAGTGCGGTGGATGAAGCGGAAGTCGGCGTCCGAGTTGGCCTTCCGGCGACGCGCCGTGGTCGATGCCGTGCAGGACGAGGTGGGCGTGCTCGAGATCGTGAACAGTGGCGGCACCGGGTCGATCGAGGTGTCGGCTGCGGATCCGGCGGTGACCGAGGTGACGGCGGGATCCGGCTTGTTCGCGCCGACGCTGTTCGATCGCTACGACGCGTTCACTGCACGACCGGCGCTGTTCTTCGCGCTCCCCGTCGTCCGCACGCCGACGCGGACCATCGCGACAGCGTTCTCGGGTGGGTACATCGCCTCGGGACCGACGGGGGCCTCTCGCGTGCCGTCACTGATCGGACGCGGGGCGTTGATCCGCACCGAGGGGGCCGGGGAGGTCCAGACGCCGGTGGCGGGATCCGGTGCGGCGGTGGGGGATCGGCTGTGGTTCCGGCATGCCAAGGCCGGTGAGGTGTGCGAGCGCTTCACCGAGGCACACCTCGTGTCCGCGGACGGTTCTCGCACGACACTGCCCACCTACCGCGGTGAGGGCCGGGCCTTCGGCTGACCGGCATCACTCGTCGGGGCTCACCCGCATGAAGGCGCCGACCAACGACAGCTCCGCCGGTGTCGAGGGCAGATAGTGCGTCAGCGCGGGTGAGCGGACGACGTACGCGGCCCACTGCCCCCGCGACAAGGCGACGTTGATACGGTTGCGCGACAACAGGAACTGCATGCCGCGCGGCACGTCCTCGGGGGCCGACGCGGCCATGGACACGATCACGACGGCGGCCTCCCGACCCTGGAACTTGTCGACGGTGCCGCACGAGGCCTCGTGCAGTCCGGCATCGTCGAGCGCCGCGCGCACGGTGGCGACCTGGGCGTTGTAGGCCGCCACCACGAGCAGGTCCGAGGCGCCCAGCGGCCGTGTCTCCCCGTCACACGTCCAGGCCGATCCCACCAGTGACCGTGCCAGTCGGACGATCTCGACCGCTTCCTCTCGCGAGGACGTCGCGTTGTGCTCGTGGTCGACGAGAACTGTGTGCACTCCCGGGTCGACGCCGTCCAGGTGCCGTCCCAGCACTGTGTCGTGCGAGCGGAGCCGTCCGTCGTAGGACAGGTCGGACACCACGGAACACAGCTCGGGGTGCATGCGGCGAGTGGTGGCCAGGAAGTACCCGAGGTCGGCCGGGAGCGTGTCGGAGCCGTCCGCGAGCCAGCCCAGAGCAGAGGTGTCCACCGGTTCGGGGTGGCTGCCCTGGCTCACCTGCGGCAGCTGCTGCGGATCGCCGAGCAGCAGGAGGTTGCGTGCCACCCGCGCCACCGCAATGGTGTTGGCGAGCGAGAACTGGCCCGCCTCGTCGACGACCAGCAGGTCCAGCTCCTGCTCTGCGAACTCCTTGCGGTTGGTGAACGGCCAGGCCGTCGCACCCACGACGCATCCGCCGGTGTGTGTGGCCAGGTACCCGGAGTACGAGTCCACGCCGAGCCACGAGTGCGTGCTGTCGGACGACCCCTTCTTGGCGACGCTCTCGGGATCGAGCCCGGCGGCGACGACACCGTCGAGAAGGTTCTCGATCACCGAGTGCGACTGGCCGACCACTCCGATGCGCCACCCGTGATCGCGTGCGAGTGCGGCGATCACTCGCGATCCGGTGTAGGTCTTCCCCGTTCCCGGCGGCCCTTGGACCGCGATGTAGGAATCGTCGAGATCGAGGAGCGACGCCGTGATGGCCGCAGCGATCTGCTCGTCGACGACCTCGGCGAGCGGTGCGCCGGACCGGGTCCGGGGAGGATCACGACGCAGGAGGTCGACCACGGCCGAGGCGCGGACCTCGGGAAGGCGATCCGCTGCCTCCGCCGCGGTGGCGGCGATGGCCTCCCGCAGCGTGGTCGTGTTGACGAAGGCATCCGGCGTCGTGGCGACCGGTGCGACATAGTGGGGTTCGGCGCCCTTGGACAGCGACTCCTCGAGCGTGAGGTGGGCGCCGTCCTCGGACACCTCGACGATCGTTCCGGGCATCGTCCAGCGATACTGCGGGTTCGCGCGTCTGTCGGGCGCGATCCAGTCCGGAGCAGGCGGCGCGTAGAGCACGGTCACCTTCGACCCCACGCGCCCACTGCCGGGCCCGAACTCACCGCGCACCACGCTCGTGCGCCGCTGGACCCGCTTGCCGGGCGGTGTCGCCCACTCGGTCATGGACTCCACTTCCTCGACCATGAACACGTCGCGGGTGTCCGCCCACTCGTCCATCGGAGAGGACAGTCGGTCGAAGTGCGCCCACCAGTACGGCTTGTCCTCGCGCTGGTGATATCCGACGGCGGCCGCGAGCAGGGCGATCGCCTGCTGGTCGGTCGTGCGTGAGACTGGTTCACCGGCAAACTCCCACAGGGCGTCTCGCACCGCGTCCCGGTCCTCGTCGACCGGTTCGGCCGCGCCGAGCGGACCCCGGGGCACCACACCCGCGCGCTCGGCGTGACCGAGCAACCAGTCGCGCAGTTCCAGCGTGGAGCGGCAGTCGTACTCGTTGTAGTCGGCGATCTCGGCGAGGACGCCGGCCGCCTCGTCGAGGTCGCCACGGTCGCGCAGATCGCACCAGCGCGCGTACTCGGTGATGGAAGCGACGGCGTCTGCCACGTCGCCGCGGTGATCGGTCATGTACAGCGGTTCGAGCTTCTTGATGCTGTAGCTCGGTGCGCCGATGCGCAGGGCGGACCGCACGACGGGATACAGGTCGACGAGGATCTGCTGCCGGAGAAGGTCGTCGACCTCGTTCTCGTACACCCCGTACCGCGAGGCCAGACGTAGCAGAGCCGACTTCTCGTATGCCGCATAGTGATACACGTGCATGCCGGGGAACGCCTCGCGGCGTGCACGCACGTACTCGACGAAGGCGACGAAGGCGGCCCTCTCCTCGTGCCGGTCGTGGGCCCAGAACGGCCGGAACGCGCCGTCGGACTCCATGACGCCGAAGAGGTACTCGAGCCCCCAGTCGGAGGAGCCGCGTTCGGCGTACAGCGGGTCGCCCTCGAAGTCGAAGAAGATGTCGCCCTCGTCCGGAGCGGGCAGTGCGCCGAGAGCACTCGGGGTGTGCACGTCGACCACCGGTGACCCCGACTGCTCCTGCTGAACCTGGGCCAGGGCCTGCGCGCGCAGGGTGCCGAGGGACCGCTCCGAGAGGTCCGCGACGGAACCGGTGTGTGCGGCCAACTCGTCGACGGTCGTGATCCCCGCGGCGTGCAACGTGGACCGCTGGGAGACGCGCATCCCGGCGACCAGCAACAGGTCACGCTGTGCCTCGACCTCGGGGGTGCAGTGCTCGCACCGGAAGCAGGCGCGAATGTCGAGGTCGGCCCAGGATGCCGGGAGCAGTTGCGTCAGGTGGCCGGACAGCAGGGCCACCATCTCGCGCCGTGCGCGGCGGTAGACGGGGAGGACGTCCGGCAGGTGCACGAGATGGTCGGTGCCGTCACCGAGGACGAGGTGGCCCGTGGCGGACGTGGGAACTCCGACAGCCTCGAGCGCGTCGGCGTACGCCGCGATCTGCAGGACCGACGGGACGCGCTCGGTGCGCGACAGCTTGGTGTCGTGCACCGCATAGGTGTCGGTCGACGGGTCGTGGATCAGGAAGTCGCTGAACCCGAGAAACTCGCCGTCGAAGAACGTGCCCTGGTAGATGACGGGGACGCGCTGCTGCGCCGCGGCGAGGGTGGCCTGTGCGGCGGCGGCCAGCTCGGACGGGATGCTCTCGGCCGGCCGTTCGATGGTCACGACGCCGTCCGGATGCTCGCGCTTCAGTCTCAGCAGCTCGCGGGCCTCGTGCTGACTGCCGAGGCGCGCGAGCCGGGCGAACATCGCGTCGTCGACCTGCTCGGTCTCGATGCGGCCGAGGTTCGCGTCGAGCGTGCGCAGGAGTGCGTACTCGCACCGGGACGCCAGCGCGAGGTCCCCTGCGCTGTGGACGAGGGTGTCTCCGGTGACGAACATGCCGCCACCCTAACGAGACCGGCCGACAGGTCAGCGGGTCCCGAGAGCCGGTGCGATCGTCGTGCCCCACGCTTCCTTCAGCTGGTCCTCGAACAGTGCCCAGCTGTGCGAGCCCTCGCCGCGCATCGAGATGGTCGCAGGCACGCCCGCCCTCCGCACCGCGTCGGCGAAGATACCGGTGCACGTGTTCACCATGGCTTCGACGGCTGCTCCACCGAACGGGGGAATGCTGCCGGGCGGGATGCGGTCGACGGGGCCGGGAACACCGCTCGCGGATCCTGCGTAGACAGCCGTTCCGCGGAGGCGGTCGGCGTGGAGGGACGGGTCGTGCTGCGCCCATGCGGGAGCACCGGGAGGGCCCCACATGTTGAAGGGATTGTTCAGGGCGCCGCCGATCATGATCGAGATCGCGGCCTGGGCGAGCGGGTTCGACGAGGCGGGGCACCCGCTGATGGACGCCGCGGCACGGTAGAGGCCGGGCGCCTGCACGGCGAGATCGAGTGCCGGACCGCCGCTCATCGACACCCCTGCCACCGCGTTGCGGCGCGTACTGCCGAAGTGCTGGTCCATGACGCCGGGCAGTTCCTGCGTCAGATAGGTCTGCCATTTGTTGGATCCGAGGATCGGATCGTCGGCGAGCCAATCCGTGTAGAAACTCAGACGCCCACCGATGGGGAGCACGACGGTGACGTTCTTGTCGGCGAAGAATCCCGGGGCGCCGGAGTTGTTGATCCAGCCGACTCCGTCCTCGTTGCCCAGGGCGCCGTTGAGAAGGTAGAGCGTGGGGAGCGACCCGCCGCGAGCCGGGCGGAGCACGTCGTTCGGCACGACGCGGTTCATGGCGGGGGAGTAGACGTCGACGACCGAGTGTGTCGGCGAGAGCTGCCGCACCCCGACCACTCGGGCAGGCTCCGCAGCGGTGGCGGCGGGCGCCCCGAGAAGAGCCGCGACGACGGCGACGACGATGACGAAAACCAACCTCATGGTCCGATGCTCGCACGGCGGAGGGAACCGTGGGGTTCGGTTCTGTGTCGAACCGGTGACTATTGAGTCACATCAGCCACAATGGCCACATGCCGTTCTTCGAAGGACCCCGAGGTCGCGCCCACTACCGCCAGTGGGGACCCACCGAGGACCCTGCCGCGACCCTCGTGTTCCTGCACGGGCGGGGACAGCACACCGGCCAGTACCACCGGTTCGGCGCTGCCCTGGCAGCACACGGCATCGCCACCTGGGGCCTCGACCACATCGGCCACGGCTTGTCCGAAGGAGAGGCGGCCGACGACGCCGCCTACCTCGACGCGCTGGCGGAGAACGCACGTCATCTCCTCGACGTCGTGGTCGAGGCCGGCCACCGACCTGCGGTGATGGGCCACTCGCTGGGGTCCGCGACCGCGGTGCGGATGCTCGCGACCGGCGGGGGCGCGCCCGCCGTGGTGCTGGTGGCGATGCCGCCGCGCGCGATCTCCCGCGAGGATCTGACGGCAGCGACCCGGTCGCCCACCCTGGCACTGCACGGTGTGGACGACCGCATGGTGCCGATCGACGGCGTCCGAGACCTCGTGCGCGGCATCCCGACGATCACCCTGCGCGAGTACGCCGACGCCGGACACGACCTGCTGCACGAGAAGATCCACCGCACCGTGACCGACGCGGCCGCGGACCACGTCCTCGCGAACGCCTGACGTCAGCTGACGATGATGGTGCGGGTGTGCCACCCGGTCGAACCACCGGGGATCGGCGGGGTGCGCTCCTCGACCTGCGTGTTCCCGTCCTGATCCGTCGCGCGGACCTGGATGTTGTGGTTGCCCGCAGTGGCGTCCCAGTCCCAGAACCACTGGCGCCAGGTGTCGATCGTGTACTGCTCGGCGAGCGTCGCCTCCTGCCACGGTCCGTTGTCGACACGGACCTCGACGCGCTCGATGCCACGCTGCTGCGCCCAGGCGGTACCTGCGACACGGACGGGACCGGGTGCGACGGGGGCGAAGGCGGCCGGCACGTCGATGCGTGACGCCGTCTTGATCGGTGCCTTGTCGCCCCAGCCGCGGTCGGTCCAGTAGGCCGTCGCCTCGTCGAAGCGCGTGAGTTCCCAGTCGACGACCCACTTGGTGGCGGAGACGAATCCGTACAGACCGGGCACGACCTGACGCACCGGGTAGCCGTGCTCGACGGGCAGCGGCTCGCCGTTCATCGACACCGCGAGCATCGCGTCGCGGCCGTCGGTGAGGGCCTCGACCGGCGAACCGATGGTCATGCCGTCGATGCTCGTGGACAGCAGCATGTCCGCGTCGGCCTGCACACCCACCTCGTCGAGGATGTCCTTGATGGGGAACCCGATCCAGGTCGCGTTGCCGGCGAGCGGTCCGCCGACCTCGTTGGACACGCACGTCAGCGTCACGACGCGCTCGATCGGAGTGCGAGCCATGAGGTCGTCCCAGCTCAGCGTCATCTCGCGGTCGACCTTGCCGTGGATCTTGAGCTGCCACTCGGCGGTGGTCAGCTGCGGGACCTGCAGAGCGGTGTCGATGCGGTAGAAGGTGTTGTTCGGCGTGACGAAGGTGGTCGCGCCCTCGACACCGATGTCGGTACCGGCCGGAATGGCGGCGGCTTTCTCGCCGGTTGCGACCGTGGGGAGGCGGAAGTTCTTGATGTCCTCGGCGACGCCGGCGACACGATCGCCGAGGTACCGGCCGACCGTGCCGGCTGCGACGGCCACCGCGGCGGCAGCGCCGAACAGGACGAGGAACTTGCGACGCGGCATGAACCCGTCGACCGTGCCCGCCGGCACCTCGAGCGCTCGCGTGAGGGCTTGCAGGACCGCGATGCCCAGGACGACGCCCACCACGGTGGGGATGACATCACTGAGCGAGGACGTCGGCCGCTGCAGCACCGCGTAGACGCCGACGGCACCGAGCACCAGCAGGATCACCGATCCGATGGGACGGGACGGGCGCTCGAGCAGGCCGGCGATGGCGGCGATGATCGCGATGCCGATGGACATGCCGACGAACAGGGCGGCCTTGTCGTTGGTGCCGAAGGTGTCGATCGCGAACTCGCGGGCGAACGCGGGCGTGCGGTCCACGGTGGTGGAGCCGACGGCGAAGAACGGTGACGACGCCGAGCTGAAGAGGAGCGAGAGGATCTCGCCCACGCCGAGCACGACGCCGGCGGCGACCACTCCGCTGAGCATGCGTGCGAAGGGGTGGACGCGCGTACGCGCGGAGTCACCCGAGGTCTGGCGTTCGGTGGTCGTCGTGGTCATGACTGCTATTCGTCACGATGGCAGTGTCGGCTTGCTCCGGTGGGCGTGTTGACGAGCCACAACGAGCGAGGCGCGCCCGTGAGGAGTTCTCACGGGCGCGCCTCGGGTGGGTCGGACGAGTGTCAGCCGCCGTAGATGTCGGCCACCTCGGTGGCGTGCGACTCCAGGATGACGTTGCGCTTGAGCTTCATGGTCGGCGTCAGTTCTCCCGACTCGATCGTGAAGTCACCGGGCAGGATCGTGTACTTCTTGATCTGCTCGGCCTTGGAGACCTTCGAGTTGGCCGTGTCGACGGCCTTGTCGATCTCGGCGATCAGGTCGGCGTTGGTCGTCAGATCACTCGCGGACGTGCTCTTGTCGAGACCGTGACGCTCGAGCCAGCCGGGCAGAGCCTCGGGATCCAGCGTGATGAGCGCCCCGATGAACGGCTTGGCGTCGCCCACGACGAGGCATTGGCTGACCAGCGGGTGCGACCGGATGGAGTCCTCGAGGCCGGCGGGCGCGACGTTCTTGCCACCTGCCGTCACGATGATCTCCTTCTTGCGACCGGTGATCGAGAGGAAGCCCTCGTCGTCGAGCGAGCCGAGGTCACCGGTGTGGAACCAGCCGTCGCGGATCGATTCCTCGGTGGCCTTCTCGTTGTGCCAGTACCCCGAGAACACGACGGGACCCTTCACCAGGATCTCGCCGTCCTCCGCGATCTTCACGGCGTGTCCCGCGAGCGGGCGGCCGACGGAACCGATGCGCTGCTTGTCGGTGGTGTTGACCGTGACGGCGGCGCTGGTCTCGGTGAGTCCGTAGCCTTCACGCACCGGAACGCCGATGCCGCGGAAGAAGTGGCCCAGTCGAGCGCCGAGGGGGCCGCCGCCGGACAGCGCACTGGTGCACCGTCCACCGAGCGCGGCGCGGAGCTTCGAGTAGACCAGCTTGTCGAACAGGGTGTGCTTCGCCTTGAGCACCAGGCCGGCGCCGCCCTTGTCCTGCGCGATGCTCCACTCGATCGCGACGTCCGCGGCCTGATCGAAGATCTTGCCCTTGCCGCCGTCGTGCGCCTTCTGCTTGGCCGAGTTGTAGACCTTCTCGAACACGCGGGGGACCGAGAGGATGAAGTCGGGCTGGAACTCGGCGAACTGCTCGACGAGCGTCGTGGTGTCGGACGTGTGCGCCACCGTGACCTTGGCCTCGAAGGCGCCGAACGACACCGCGCGAGCGAACACGTGCGCCATCGGGAGGAACAGCAGGGTGCGCTTGCCCTCGGTCATCTGGTCGTGCAGCGCCACCTGGGTGGCCGTCGTCTCGGCGTAGAAGTTCGAGTGCGTGAGCTGGACACCCTTCGGGCGGCCGGTGGTCCCCGAGGTGTAGATGAGCGTGGCGGCCGACGACGCGGACACCTGCTGACGACGGGCGTGCAGATCGTCGTCGGACACGGAGGCGCCGCGGGTGGTGAGCTCGTCGATCGCACCGCCGTCGAAGCTCAGCGTCTCGCGGAGATCCGCGGCGCTGTCGGTGACGTCCTTCATGCGGGTGAGGTGTTCGGAGGTCTCGACGACGAAGAGCTTGGTCGCGGAGTCCTCGAGGATCCACTGCGCCTGATCGGCTGCGGACGTCTCGTAGATGGACACGGTGCAGCCACCGGCGGTCCAGATCGCGTAGTCGAGCACGACCCACTCGTAGCGGGTGCCGGCCATGATGGCGACGCGGTCACCGAACTCGATGCCGGAGGCCATGAGGCCCTTGGCCACGCCCGCGACCTCGTCGGCGAACGTGCGCGCCGTGACGTCCTTCCACGAGCCGCCGACTCGCCGTTGGAACGCCACCCACTCCGGGGTCTCGCTCGCGTAGCGGAACACGGTGTCGGCCATCGAGACGTCGTCCGGGATCGTGTAGGACGCGGGTACCGAGTATTCGTGCACGGTGTCTGTACCTTCCAGTAGCAGCAGGTTTGTTGTGTATTGGATCACATGAAGCGATGCTGCGGTGATCGTAGTGCCGTATCCGCTTTGTCCTGTTCGAACAGTTGTCGTTCTGCAGGTGGTCGCTGGACTAGACTCTGGTGCACATGAGCACTTCCGAGTCGGAAACGGTGTCCACCGACACCCCCTCGTTCGTCGATCTCGGTATCGACGAGCGTGTGCTGAAGGCCCTCGCAGACGTCGGGTACGAGACGCCGTCGCCCATTCAGGCAGCCACCATCCCGCCGTTGATGGCCGGGAACGACGTCGTCGGCCTCGCGCAGACCGGCACCGGCAAGACCGCCGCGTTCGCCGTGCCGATCCTCTCGCGCCTCGACGTCGCCAACCGGGTGCCGCAGGCGCTGGTCCTCGCGCCCACCCGCGAGCTGGCCATCCAGGTGGCCGAGGCGTTCGGCAAGTACGCCACCCACATCGAGGGCCTGCACATCCTGCCCATCTACGGCGGGCAGGCGTACGGCATCCAACTCTCCGGTCTGCGGCGCGGCGCCCACATCGTCGTCGGCACGCCCGGTCGCGTCATCGACCACCTCGAGAAGGGCACGCTGGACCTGTCGCACCTCGAGTACCTCGTGCTCGACGAGGCCGACGAGATGCTGAAGATGGGATTCCAGGAGGACGTCGAGCGCATCCTCGCGGACACCCCCGAGTACAAGCAGGTGGCGCTGTTCTCGGCCACCATGCCGTCGGCGATCCGCAAGATCTCGCAGCAGTACCTGCACGATCCGGTCGAGATCACGGTGAAGACGAAGACGTCCACCGCCCCCAACATCACGCAGCGGTACGTGCAGGTGGCGCATCAGCGCAAGCTCGACGCGTTGACGCGGATCTTCGAGGTCGAGGACTTCGAGGCGATGATCATCTTCGTCCGCACCAAGCAGGCCACGGAGGAGCTCGCCGAGAAATTGCGGGCGCGGGGCTACTCGGCCGCCGCCATCAACGGTGACATCGTGCAGGCCCAGCGCGAGCGGACCATCGGTCAGCTCAAGAACGGTGCGCTCGACGTGCTCGTCGCCACCGACGTCGCGGCCCGCGGTCTCGACGTCGAGCGGATCTCGCACGTCGTCAACTACGACATCCCGCACGACACCGAGTCTTACGTGCACCGCATCGGGCGGACCGGTCGCGCCGGGCGCGCGGGCGAGGCGCTGCTGTTCGTCGCGCCGCGGGAGCGTCATCTGCTCAAGGCCATCGAGAAGGCGACGCGGCAGCCCATCACCGAGATGCAGCTGCCGAGCGTCGACGACGTCAACGCGCAGCGCGTGGCCAAGTTCGCCGACTCCATCACCCAGTCGCTGTCCTCGACGTCGCTCGGGCTGTTCCGTCGACTCATCGAGGACTACGAGCGCGAGCACGACGTGCCGCTCGCGGACATCGCCGCGGCGCTGGCGACGCAGTCGCGGGACGGCGACGCGTTTCTCATGTCGCCCGAGCCGCCGCCCCCGCCGCGGGAGAAGCGCGAGCGCCCCGAGCGCAAGTTCGACGATCGGGACGCACCGCCGTTGCGCAAGTCTCGCAAGGGCGATCAGGATCTGGCGGTGTACCGGATCAGCGTCGGCAAGCGGCACAAGGTGGCGCCCGGTGCCATCGTCGGTGCCATCGCCAACGAGGGCGGGCTGCGGCGCAGCGACTTCGGGCACATCAGCATCCGGCCGGATCACAGCCTGGTCGAGCTCCCGGCGGATCTCGCGGACGAGACGTTGGAAGCGTTGCGCCGCACCAGGATCAGCGGCGTGCTCATTCAGCTGCAGCGCGACGGCGGACCGCCCCGCGGCAAGCACTGACACCAGCGCACCCCCGCGAGATTCTCGCGGGGGTGCGGTGCATCAGCTCTTCTGCAACGCCGAGGGATGCGCGTCGGTGTCGACGCCGGGGACTCCGCGGCCGCGGATCGACGCGCCCGCCGTCTCGGCGACGAAGAGCAGTGCGATCAGTCCGACGACGCAGGCGCCCATCATGTAGAACGCCGGGACGAGATCGTTGCCGGTCCGTTCGACGAGCCACTCGTTGGCCGCCGGCGCCGTGCCACCGAACAACGAGGTCGACACGTTGTAGGCGATGGCGAAGCCGGCGAACCGGACGTGCGTCGGGAACATGGCCGGGAACGTCGCCGAGATGGTCGAGAGCTGCAGGACGTAGAGCAGGCCCAGCACGGTGAACGCGACGATGGCCCAGCCGAAGTTGACCGTCATCAGCATGTACATCGGGATCGCGAAGATCAGCAGTCCGACCATCGAGACGAGCCACAGTGGCTTGCGCCCCACCTTGTCCGACAGTGCTCCGGCGAACGGAATGACGAGCATCATGGCGAACTGCCCGATGACGACGAGGAACAGCGACGACGTGCTCGACAGGCCGATCCGGCTCTCCAGATAGGTCGGCATGTAGCTCAGCAGGGTGTAGTTGCAGACGTTGAGCGCGACGACGAGGCCCATAAGCGTGAGGATCGGTCGCCAGTAGGTGGCGATCAGTTCGCGGAACTGGGTGGACGTCTTGTGCTCCACCGCGTCCTCGTTCTCGAGTTCACGGAACACCGGGGTGTCCTCGAGCTTGGACCGCATGTAGAGCCCGATGAGCGCCAGCGGCCCGGCGACGAAGAACGGCAGGCGCCAGCCCCACGTGTCCATGAACGCGTCGGTGGAGAGCAGGTCGACGGCCAGCACCACGAGGGCGCCGAGGGAGAAGCCGCCGAGTGTGCCGAACTCGAGGAAGCTGCCGTAGAAGCCGCGCTTGCGGTCGGGGGAGTACTCGGCCATGAAGGTGGCTGCGCCGCCGTACTCACCGCCGGTGGAGAAGCCCTGGATCATCCGCAGGATCACCAGCAGAACCGGTGCCCAGAAGCCGATCGAGGCGTAACTCGGGATGACACCGATGAGGAAGGTCGCGGTGCCCATCAGGATGATGGTCAGTGCGAGGACGTGCTTGCGGCCGAGACGGTCCCCCAGTGGTCCCCAGACGAGGCCGCCGAGCGGACGCACGAGGAAGGACACCGCGAAGATGCCCAGCGTCAGCAGGGTGGCGGACTCGAGGTCGTCCGGGAAGAACGCGCGGGAGATGTACGTGGCCGTGTAGGCGTACACGCCGTAGTCGAACCACTCGGTCGCGTTGCCCATCGCCGAGGCGCCGATCGCGCGCCGGAGAACCCCGGGCGGAGCGTCCTTCAGCGCCGGTGTCGGGTTGTCGACAGAACCTGATTCGGAAGTACTCACTCACCCAGACCTACCGAAGTCGTGGCCGAACCTCAGCATCGAGAGGGGCGATCGGTCTCTTCGTTATCGAGTCGTTACGGCGCCCGGGTTGCCGCGACAGTGGCCGTTCGGCACCGGAAACCACCTCTCACCTGGTCCTCGCACGGACCGTCGTCGTCAGTGTCGCGGCGCGGGAGCGGCGGCATCCGATCTCGGGCACTGTCGGCAGCCTCGGCGCCGTCCGCGCAGGCATGACTGCTGCCTCGGCGCTGCTCGTCTTTCCACTGCTCAGCTAGGTTGTGGACGGATAGATTGTGGTCGGACAGGTCGTGGTTCGGGGGACACGCTCACGCGCGGTGGTCGAGGAGGACGAGTCGATGGTGTCGACGCCCGTTCCCCCACGACTGACCGCTGCGGCGCTGGACCGATCGCGCCTCGGTGGGCCCGTCCGGTCGCCGGGGCGCTACCTGGCGGCGTCGTTCACGGTGGCCGCCGTGGTGCTGGCCGTCTACCTGATCGTGCCCGCATCGATCCGGACCGGCGTCTTCGCGGTGGGCGCCATCGGCTGCATGGTCGTGGTCCTGGTCGGCCTGCGGCGCAACAGCCCGACCGACACGTACGCCTGGCGGTGCATGCTCGGCGCGGCGACGTCCTTCCTGGTGGGCCTGTCCGCGCGGAGCGTGCGCGCGGACCTGCCCTCGGCGATCCGGCTGCTGCCGGAGGTACTGGTGTTGCTCGGCTACCTGCTGCTCGTCCTCGGCATCGTCGGCTGGTCGCGGCGAGGGGGCAACTCGCGGCCCACCCCGACCATCATCGACGCGGTCCTGGTCACGCTGGGCATGACGTTCGTGTCCTGGGTGCTGCTGGTGGCTCCGGTCCTCTCGACCACGCGGGACGTGCCGTCCGTGGTGCTCAACGGGCTGTTCCCCGCGATCGACGCCGGCCTGTTCACGATGGCGTTCTTCCTGCTGTTGTCGAAGAGCCGCTTCAACGTGTCCCTGGTTCTCCTCGTCGCCGCACTGCTCGTCACCATCGTCGGCGATCTCGGCTACGCGATCGCGACGGCCCGCTCGGTCGCCCCGCCCGCGGTCGTCCTCGACGCGATGTATCTGCTCGCGTTCGTCCTGCTGGCCGCCGCGTCGCTGCATCCGTCGATGGCGTGGGTGGGTCGCGCGGGAGGTGTGACGGCCGCGCTCACCCGGCAGCGGATGACGGTGTCCGTCGCGCTCGTCGCCACCTGCGCCGCGCTGCCGCTCGTCGGCGACGCGGTGGGGACCGCGGACGTGGTGGTCCGCTCGACCTTTCTGGCCGTGATCCTGGTGGGAATGTTCGTCCGCGGTGAGCGGGCGCTGAGCCGGGTGCAGCGCAGCGAGGACAAGGCCCGCCACGACGCCACCCACGATTCGCTCACCGGTCTCCCCGATCGGTCCATGCTCGAGTCGATCCTGGAACGCGCTGCGCGGAGGCCGTCCTCGTCGGCGTCGGCCACCACCGTGCTGTTCGCGGACCTCGACAACTTCAAGGTCGTCAACGACTCGTACGGCCACCGCGCGGGCGACGAGCTCATCCAGGCGGCGGCGCAGCGCATCCGGCGCGTGGTCTCCGCCGACGAGGACGTGGTGCGGTACGCCGGCGACGAGTTCGTGGTGGTGGCGCACTGTGACCGGGCCCGTGCCGAGGAACTCGCGGAACTGCTCCTGGCCGCGTTCGCGGAACCGTTCGAGTTGAGTGTGGCGTCGCTGTACGTGAGTGTCAGCATCGGCATCGCGACGTCCTGCGGTCCCGCCGGGCTCGCGGACGATCTGGTCCGCGAGGCCGACACGGCGATGTACGACGCCAAGTTCCGCGGGCCGGCGGCCTACGCGTTCTTCGACGAGTCCCTGCGCACCGCGGCGACCCGGTCGGTCGAGCTGGGCAGCGCGCTGCGCGGCGCGGTCGCGCGCGGGGAGATGGCGGTGCACTACCAACCCATCGTGTCGCTGCGGACCCACGACGTGCTGGTCTACGAGGCCCTGGTGCGGTGGAAGCATCGCGGCCGCTGGGTGGGGCCGGACGAGTTCATCCCGGTCGCCGAGGCCACCAACATGATCTCCGAGATCGGGACCTGGGTACTCGACACGGCTCTGGGCGATCTGGTGCGACTGCGGGCGGCGGGAGCGCCGCGCATGTCGATGTCGGTGAACCTCTCCGTGCTGCAGCTGCGTGACGAGCGGCTCCCGGAGGTCGTCGCGGACCTGCTGGCGTCGCACGGTCTGGACGGGTCGGTGCTCGGGCTCGAGGTGACCGAGAGTGCCCTCATCGCCGATCCGGTGGTGGCCAATCGGGTCCTCGCGCGTCTCGCCGAGCAGGACATCGTGCTGGTGCTCGACGACTTCGGGATGGGGTACTCCTCGCTCGGTCGCCTACGAGATCTGCCCATCACCGTCATCAAGATCGACAAGTCGTTCATCGACCGCGTCCCGGTCGACGACGCGTCGGTGTCCATCGTGACGGCCATCGAGGCCATGGCCACCGCGCTGACCATGCGCACCGTCGCCGAGGGCGTGGAGACGACGGAGCAGGAGCGCATCGTCACCGAACTCGGCTGCACGTACGCGCAGGGGTACCTCTACGGCCGCCCCGCGCCCGTGGAGACGTTCCTCTCCTGACGCGTCAGCGGAGCCGTCGGCCGTGGCGGACCGGGATCGAGTTGACGGTGCGGACCGACCAGCCGTCGTCGTCGCGGACGACGACGCTCACGCCGGCGTTCGCGATGCGCGGCGCAGGGTGGCCGGTGATGGACCTCAGCACGGCCCGGATGATGCCGCCGTGTGCCACGGCGACGAGGGACCTGCCGGGGTTCTCGTCGGCCAGCAGGTCGAGTCGACGACGCCCCCGCTCGGCGAGCGCCTCGTGCGACTCGGCGCCCGGGTAGTCACCGTCGGGCCAGTACGCCCACGCCTCGTAGCCGGTCATGCCCTCGGCACGTCCGAAGCGACGTTCCATCAGGTCCTCGTGGTCGGCCGAGCGGGTGAGCCCGATGACGTGGCCGATGATGTCGGCGGTCTCCGACGCCCGCGAGAGCGGCGAGCTGACGAGGGTGTCCCACGAGTCGTCGGCCAGCGCGGCGGCCGCGGTCCGGGCCTGGCTGCGCCCGATGTCGTTGAGCGGGATGTCGGAGGAGCCCTGCAGACGCCCCTCGACGTTCCAGTCGGTCTCGCCGTGGCGCACGAGGGCCACTCGGACAGAGGTGCTCCGCGCCCGGGAGTCGAGGTGATCGGTCATGGTCGGGCCCAGAATATCGGTCGACGGCACCCCTGTCCGAGCCTGGTTACCGGAGAGTACGGTGCTAGAGATCAGCGAAGGACTTCGAAAGGTCACAGATGAACCTGGCACTCACCGATGAGGAAGCTGCGTTCCGCGACGAGATGCGAACTTTCTTCCGTACCGAGATCCCTGCCGATATCCGCGAGCGCAACGCGGCAGGCGAGGAACTCGAGCGCGAGGACATGATCACGACGCTGCAGATCCTGAACAAGCACGGCATGGCGAGCCCGCACTGGCCCGTCGAATGGGGTGGCAAGGACTGGACCCCGATGCAGCACCACATCTGGTTGGACGAGCTGCAGCTCGCGTCGGTGCCCGAGCCCCTGGCCTTCAACATCTCGATGGTGGGGCCCGTCATCGCGACCTTCGGCAGCGAGGAGCAGAAGCAGAAGTTCCTCCCGCCCACGCAGAACCTCGACATCTGGTGGTGCCAGGGCTTCTCCGAGCCCGAGGCGGGATCGGACCTCGCGTCGCTGCGCACGGTCGCTCTGCGCGACGGTGACGAGTACGTCATCAACGGTCAGAAGACGTGGACCACGCTCGGCCAGTACGCCGATTGGATCTTCGTGCTGGCGCGCACCAACCCGGACGCGCCGAAGAAGCAGGCCGGTATCTCGTTCATCCTGGTCGACCTGAAGACCCCCGGCATCACCGTGCGCCCGATCAAGCTGATCGACGGCGGCCACGAGGTCAACGAGGTCTGGTTCGAGGACGTCCGCGTCCCCGTCGAGAACCTCGTCGGCGAGGAGAACGCCGGCTGGACCTACGCCAAGTTCCTGCTGAGCAACGAGCGCACCGGCATCACGCGACTCGGCTTCACCAAGACCAAGCTGGCGCAGGCCAAGGCGCTCGCGGCCGAGACCACGGTCGGGACCGGCACGCTGCTCGACGATCCGGTCTTCGCCGCTCGGTTCGCCGAGCTCGAGAACCAGGTGCTCGCACTCGAGCTCACCCAGCTGCGCATCGTCTCCAGCTACGTCTCCGGCAAGGAGAACCCGGCGTCGTCGGTGCTCAAGCTCCGGGGCAGCGAGCTGCAGCAGCTGGCCACCGAGATCCTCACCGACGTGGCGGGACCGGACTCGCTCCCGTTCGCGGCCGGAGAGGACTCGCCGACACCGGTCTGGGCGCAGCGTGCGACCCCGACCTACCTGAACTTCCGCAAGACATCCATCTACGGCGGCTCGAACGAGGTGCAGCGCACCATCATCGCGTCCGGCATTCTCGGTCTCTAGGAGCGCACGACATGCAGTTCGAACTGGACGAAGAACAGAAGCTGCTGCGCGACACGGTGCGTGACGTGCTCGCCCGCAGTTACGACAACGAGAAGCGCAAGGCAGCGGTGGAGAGCGAGCGCGGCTGGACCGAATCGGTCTGGAAGCAGTTCGCCGAGCTGGGCCTGCTCGGCCTCAGTTTCGCCGAGGACGACGGCGGCATGGACGCCGGACCGGTCGAGACCTTCGCGGTCATGACCGAGATCGGTCGCCGCCTCGCACCCGAGCCGCTGCTGGACTGCGTGCTGATTCCGGGTGGTCTCATCACCGAGGTCGGATCGACCGATCAGCGTCAGCGCATCCTGCCGGGCGTGGCGGAGGGGCAGACCCTTCTCGCATTCGCGCATTCCGAGCCGGGCACCCGCTGGCCGGCGGCCGAGGTGTCGACGTCGGCCACCGAGGACGGTGGCTCGTGGGCACTCTCGGGTGTGAAGAACCCTGTGCTGCACGGTGACTGCGCCGATCACTTCGTGATCAGCGCGGCGCTGCCCGGCGGCGGCGTGGGCCTGTTCCTGGTCGCGGCCGATGCCGAGGGACTCACGCGCAAGACCTACCGCACCCACGACGGACTGCGCGGCGCGTCGCTCGAGCTGTCGGACGTCGCGGGCGAACCGCTCGGTGACGGCGGCGACGCCAGTGCCGCCATCGTGGCGTCCAACGTCCGTGCGCAGGCGGCTCTCGCTGCCGAGGCGCTCGGTGCGATGGAGGAGTCGCTGCGACTCACCACGGAGTACCTGAAGCAGCGCAAGCAGTTCGGTGTGCCGCTCGCCAAGTTCCAGGCACTGACGTTCCGCGCTGCGGACATGTACGTGCAGCTCGAACTGGCACGCAGCATGGCGCTCTACGCGACGATGTCGCTGGCCGACGGATCTCCGGATCCCACGGTCGCGTCGCGGGCGAAGCTGCAGATCGGACGCTCCGCCCGGCAGATCGGCCAGGAGTCGATCCAGCTGCACGGCGGAATCGGGGTGACGGACGAATACCCTGTGGGACATTACTTCTCGCGTCTCACGGCCATCGAGCACACGCTCGGCGGGGTCGATGACCACCTCCGGGTGATCACGTCGTCGCTGAAGGATCACGAGATGCTCGGCGTCTCCTAGCACCGCCTCGACGAAGGCCGGTCGCCCGCGTGGTGACCGGCCTTCGTCCTGTTCGGGGTCAGCCGACCAGGTTGATCAGCGGGGTCCCGCCGGCGAGATGCCGGATGTTGGCGACGATGTCGCGGCAGCGGCCCTCGAACGTTCGGCGCGTGATGCCGGACGAGTGCGGCGTCATCAGCACGTTCGGCAGGCTTCCGAACGGGAGTGCACTCGGCTCGCCTCGCCCGTCCGGGCCGGGGTAGCTGTACCAGACGTCGATGGCCGCGGCGCCGAGCTCGCCGGTCGCCAGCGCGTCGTGTAGCGGCCGCTCCTGCACCAGCGGCCCGCGGCCGACGTTGATCAGGACTCCCGCCGGCCCCAGCGCGCGGAGCTCGTCCGCGCCGATCATGCCGGTCGTCGCCGCGGAGAGAGGTGCCGAGACGACGACGATGTCCGACTCCGCCATCAGCCGCGGAAGTTCCGTGGCATCGCCGGCCCAGTCCAGGCCGTGAGCGGCCACGTCGACGGCTCCGCGTCCGGTCACGGCGGCGCCGAAGCAGCCGAGGGTGCGCAGCAGCGACCACGAGCGCTGCCCGATGTGGCCGAAGCCGACGAGGCCCACGCGGGCGCCCGCCGTCGCGGACGGCTGGGGCAGCGTGTCGTCGTACACCGAGGTCGACCAGACACCCTGTCGCAGTGCGTGATCCTGCGTCAGGAAGCCACGCCGCAACAGCACCGCAGACGCGAGCACGTACTCCGCGATGGAGTCCTCGTGGTGGAACGTGTTGGCCAGCAGTGTGGTCGATGGAAGGGCCGCACGGGCGACGTTGTCGACGCCGGCTCCCGCGACCTGGACGAGTCGCAGGCCCCGGCCCGCCTGCGCCATGGCCTCGGTGACCCGGCCCCCGACATGGACGTCCGCATCGGCGAGGTCGGCGACGAGCGCGTCCTCGTCGAAGCGTTCGTGCCACGACACGACGGTGACGTCCGGCATCCCCGCCTCGACGGCGTCCCGATGCGGGAGGAGGTTGCGGTCCGCGACGACGACCTTCATGCGCGCTGCAGGCAGGGGCGCTTGCTGTCGAAGGTCCAGTTCGGCACCAGGTACTGCATGCCGACCGCATCGTCTCGGGCCCCGAGGCCCTCGCGCTGGTACAGCTCGTGTGCGGCCTCGACGCGCTCCATGTCGAGGGTCACTCCGAGACCCGGCACGTCGGGGACGGTGAGGTACCCGCCCACGATGGGGAACGGATTCGTCGTGATGCGCTGGCCGTCCTGCCAGATCCAGTGCGTGTCGATGGCGGTGATCTCACCGGGAGCGGCAGCTGCGACGTGCGTGAACATGGCGAGCGAGACGTCGAAGTGGTTGTTGGAGTGCGATCCCCACGTCAGACCCCAGGCGTCGCACAGCTGCGCGACGCGGACCGATCCGTTCATCGTCCAGAAATGGGGATCCGCGAGCGGGATGTCGACGGCGCCGGATCGAATGGTGTGTCCCATCTCGCGCCAGTCGGTGGCGATCATGTTGGTGGCGGTGGGCAGGCCGGTCGCGCGCTTGAACTCGGCCATCACCTCGCGCCCGGAGAATCCGCCCTCGGGCCCGACGGGATCCTCCGCGTAGGCGAGAACGTCCCGCAGACCACGGCACGTCTCGATCGCGTCCTTCAGGAGCCATCCGCCGTTGGGGTCCAGGGTGATCCGCGCAGAGGGGAATCGTTCCGCGAGCGCACGGACCGCGTCGGCCTCCTGCGCTGCGGGGAGTACGCCGCCCTTGAGCTTGAAGTCCTGGAAGCCGTACTTCGCCTGTGCGGCTTCGGCCAACGCCACTACGGCGTCGGGCGACAGTGCCTCCTCGTGGCGCAGACGGGACCAGGCGTCGGCGGAACTGCCCTCGTCCGAGGGTGCGCGGTACGCGAGATCCGTCTTGTTCCGGTCGCCGAGGAAGAAGAGATACCCGAGCGCCTGCACTCGGTCGCGCTGGCGGCCGTCGCCGAGCAGGGCCGCGACGCTCACACCCAGGTGCTGGCCGAGCAGATCGAGCAGTGCGCTCTCGACGGCCGTCACGGCGTGCACGGCGATCCGCAGATCGAAGGTCTGGGCGCCGCGTCCACCGGAGTCGCGGTCCGCGAACGCGCGGCGCATCGCGTTGAGCACGGAGTGGTAGTTGCCGACCGAGGCGTTCTCGACGAGGACGCGGGCGTCCTCCAGGCAGCGGCGGATGGGCTCGCCACCCGGCACCTCGCCCACACCGGTGCGCCCGTCGGAGTCGGTCAGCACGACCAGGTTCCGGGTGAAGAACGGTGCATGGGCGCCGCTGAGATTCAGCAGCATGCTGTCGTGGCCGGCGACGGGAACGACGCGCATCGCGGTGACGACGGGCGTGGCATGGGAGGTTCGGACCTCGGTGACGGTGCTCACGTCGACGAGCCTAGGACGGGTGATTCATTCCCGTCCAACACCATTTGTGGATGCAGCGATGCAGGGTGAGTATTGATCGAGTGTGCCGGTGCCGAGTGCGCACATCTGCCATGAAGCGCACACCCCGTCCAGTCTGCTGTAGCGGGTGTGCGCTCATCAGAGGGTGTGTGCGCTCCCGGAAGCGCCAGCGCTGCACCCACCGCAACCGCACACCTCACACCACCGCATCGACCAGCAGCACGAGCGCACCACCCGCCGAGACGACGATGGACACCCATCGCAGCCGACGACGGTCGAGTACGCGGTTCACCCAGCGCGAGGCCACGTACCCGAGTGCGACGACGGGCAGGAGCAGGGCGCCGGTCGCCAGGGAGTGCGCGTCGAGGGAGCCGGTGACCCCCAGCGCGGCGAGCGACATCAGGGAGCCGATCAGGAAGAAGCCGCTCATGGTGCTGCGCAACGCGGCGCCGCTGCTGCCGCTCCAGATCAGCGCCATGGGTGGCCCGCCGATGGAGGTGGCCGTGCCGAGCAGTCCGGACGCGGCGCCCGCGGTCATGAGCGATCCGCGTCGCGGTGTCGGCGACCAGCCGATCGCCGTGGCCACGACGCCGAACAGCACCACTGCGCCGAGCATGATGGAGACTCCCCGCTCGGGCAGCACGACGAGCAGCGCGGCGCCGGCGATCACGCCGGGCACCCGTCCCACCAGTGCCCAGCCGGCCCCGCGCACGTCGATGCTCGTGCGCTCCCGCACCACCACCAGCGCGGTGAGCGCGGTGGCGAGCAGGATGATCGTGCCGGGCACCATCCGCGGATCGATGATGGCCAGGACGGGCGCCGCGACCATCCCCATCCCGAAGCCGATCGACGACTGGAGACACGACGCCGTGAAGATCGCGACGCCCACGACCAGCCATTCGAGGCCGGTCACGCGAGCACGGTCATACGACCACGGCGTCCGATCTCGGGTGGTGGCACTCGGCGATGTGCAGGTTCCCGAGACGCCCGACCGACGGGGGGATGCCCGTGGCGCAGACGTCCGTCGCGTGCGCGCAGCGCGTGCGGAAACGGCAGCCCGACGGCGGGTTCAGAGGCGACGGTACCTCGCCCTCCAGGAGGATGCGCGAACGCCGGGTCGAGGGATCCAGCGTCGGGGCTGCCGACATCAGCGCCTCGGTGTACGGGTGCGTGGGATGGTCGAAGACGTCGTCGGTCGGCCCGGTCTCGATGATCCGGCCGAGGTACATCACGGCGACCCGGTCGGCGACGTGTCGCACCACCGACAGGTCGTGCGAGATGAAGACGTAGCTGATGCCGAGCTCCTTCTGCAGATCCGAGAGCAGGTTCAGCACCTGCGCCTGGACCGAGAGGTCGAGGGCCGAGACGGGCTCGTCGCACACCACGACACTCGGGTCGAGTGCCAGGGCCCGGGCGATGCCGAGACGCTGGCGCTGACCACCGGAGAACTCCTGCGGGTAGCGGTGCTCGTCGCTGGGACGCAGACCGACGAGGTGCAGCAGCTCCCGGACGCGGGCGGCGCGGTCGCGCTTGGTCTTGTACATCGTGCGATGCGTGTGCCACGGCTCCGAGATTATCTCCGCCGCCGACATCCTCGAGTTGAGCGATCCGTACGGGTCCTGGAAGACCATCTGGATCCGACGACGCCACGCGAGCAGTTCCTTGCCCTTGAGGCCGAACGGGTCGACGCCGTCCCACGACACGGTGCCCGTGTCGGGTCGTTCGAGCATCATCAGCGTGCGCGCGAGTGTGGACTTGCCGCAACCGGACTCACCGACGAGGCCGAGGGTCTCGCCGCGTCGCAGCTCGAGGTCGATGCCGTCGAGTGCCCGCAGTTTCTTGTGGCCGCCGCTGCCGGCGGCGACGTCGAACGTCTTGGAGACTCCACGGACCTGGAGCAACGGTGCGGCCTGCGTGGCCGCGGCCTCACTCGCCACTGTCGTCGTAACGGACACCGGACACCTCCTCGGGGAAATGGCATGCGGTCGCACGGCTGGTGCCGGCGACACTGCGGAGCTCGGGGCGCTGCGCGACGCAGACGGCGCGCGCGATGGGGCATCGGGCCTGGTACACGCATCCCGGCGGGATGGAGTGCAGATCCGGCGGGGTGCCGCCGATGGACTTGAGGTGCTCGCCGCGCACGGTGGCGACGGGGACCGAGTCGAGCAGTCCCTTCGTGTACGGATGCTGCGGCGAGCCGAACACCTCGGCGACGGGTCCCGTCTCGACGACGGTGCCGGCGTACATGACGGCGACGTCGTCGGCTTCCTCCGCGACCAGCGCGAGGTCGTGTGTGATGAGGATGACGGCCATGTCGTGCTCGGTGCGCAGGTCGCGCAGCAACGACATGATCTGCGCTTGCACGGTGACGTCGAGAGCGGTGGTGGGCTCGTCCGCCAGCAGCACGGTGGGCCCCAGGGCGACGGCCATCGCGATGAGCAGGCGCTGACGCATACCGCCCGAGAACTGGTGCGGGTAGGAGTCGGCGCGCGACTCGGGCTCCGGGATGCCCACCCGCTCCATCAGCGAGATCGCCTCGACACGTGCAGCTTTCGCCGACATGCCGCGGTGGATGCGGAACGGTTCCGCCAACTGTGTGCCCACGGTGTAGACGGGGTTCAGTGCCGTCAGCGCGTCCTGGAAGACGATGGCGAGCTCGGTGGCGGCGATGCGGCGTCGAGTCCTGGAGTTCGCCGTCACCAGATCGGTGTCGCCGAGCATGACGGTGCCGTCGACGATGTCGGCGATCGGCTCGAGCAACCCGACGAGGGCCTGGGCCGTCATGGACTTGCCGCAGCCGGATTCGCCCAGCAGTGCGAGTGTGCGGCCGCGCTTCGCGCTGAACGACACTCCGTCGACGGCACGCACGGTGCCCGACGGGGTGCGGATCTCGACGGTCAGACCGTCGACCTCGAGCGCGGTGCGGGCGAGAGCGGGAGCACTCATCGACGTGCCTTTCTCTTCGAACGCGGGAGGGTGAGGCGCCAGCGCTGCGCCGGGTCGGTGGCGATGCGGGCCCACGCGGCCAGCACGGTCGCGGACACGGTGGTGATGACGATCGCGAGTCCGGGGAAGAACGACAGCCACCAGGCGCTCTGCAGGTAGGTGCGGCCCTGGGACACCATGAGGCCCCAGCTGATGTCGGGTGGCTGGATCCCGATGCCGAGGAAGCTGAGCGACGACTCGGCCAGCATCACGAAGCAGAAGTCGAGCGTGGCGACGGTCAGCAACGTGGGCAGCAGAATCGGCACCACGTGGCGACGGATCACCGCGCCGCTGCCGGCGCCGAACGTGCGGGCCGCGTCGACGAAAACTCGCGATCGGAGTTCCGCGCTCTCGGCGCGGGCCGTGCGGAGGTAGATCGGGATGCGGGTGATGGTCAGGATCAGCACGATGTTCGCGGCGCTGGGGGAGAAGACGTACAGCACGACGACGGCCATCAGCAACGACGGGAAGCTCATGATGACGTCGGCGACGCGCATGGCGGCGGTCTCGCGCCAGCCGCGGTGGTAACCGGCCCACATGCCGATGATCGAGCCGATGATGCCGGACAGGATGACTGCGGGGATCGCGACCGACAGCGTGGTCCGGCTGGCGAGGATCAGGCGGGCGAGCATGCTGCGGCCGAGCGGATCGGTGCCGAGGATGTTCATGAAGCCGGTGTCGAGGGAGAACGGTGCCAGGTTGGATCGATCGAGGTCCTGACGGGTGGCGGCGTCGCCGACCAGCATGGGACCGAAGATCGCGGTGAGGAAGACGAGCACCAGGATGCTCGCCGCGATGGTGGCGACGCGGTCCCGCAGCAGCAGACGCCACAGCGGCATGGAGGTCGTGCGCGAGGGCGCCGCGGACGCGGCGTCCGGGGTGGGCGGCAGCACCGGGGGAACCGGAACGCCCGAGCTGTCCTTGCTTGCTTCGAGTGTCATGGGTGTACCTCTCAGACCTTGGCCTTGTCGCGAACCCGTGCGTCGAGCAGCGCGTAGCACGCGTCGATCACGATGTTCAGAACGAAGATGCTCACGGCCGTCAGGAGGACGGCTGCTTGGAGGACGGCGAAGTCGCGCTGCAGGATCGCGTCGATCATCAACTTGCCGATGCCGGGCCACCCGAAGATGGCCTCGACCACGACGGCGCCGTTCACCAGGCCGACGGTGAGGTCGCCGGCGACGGTCAGCGCGGGTGCCGCGGCGTTGCGCAGCGCATGGTGGGTGACGACGCGCAGGTCGCCGGCACCCTTGCTGCGAGCGAGGCGGACGTACGGGGCGGAGAGGGCGGAGACCATCGCGCCGCGGACCACCTGGGTGAGCACGCCGAGCGGACGGATGAGCAGTGTCGCGATGGGGAGCACCCATGCGACGGCGCCCCCGGTGCCGGAGGTCGGCAGGACACCGAGCACCACGGCGAAGATCCAGACGCCGGTGATGGCGAACCAGAAGTCGGGGATGCTCGCGGCCGTCATGGACAGCAGGCTCGAGAACCGGTCGGCGAGAGAGTTGGGACGGTACGCGGCCCAGCAGCCGATGACGATCGAACCGATCACGGCGAGGAGCATCGTGACGAACGCGAGCTGCAGGGTGGCGGGGAAGGCGCGCAACGCCATGGTGGACGCGGCTTCGCCCGTCCGGAGCGACTCACCGAAGTCGAGGTGCAGCACGCCGCCGAAGTAGTCGGCCATCTGTGTCCACACGGACTGGTCGAAGCCGTTCTGGGCGGCGAACGCCTCGCGCTGGGCGGGTGTCGCCGACTCGGGAAGGTAGAGGCTGGTCGGATCACCGGTCAGACGAGCGAGGAAGAAGACGCCGATGAGGACGACCAGAAGTGGGACGAGGCTGGTGTAGACGCGGCGTCGCAGAAAGGCGAACATGGCGGTCACTCCCTTCCGGAGGAGGGGCTGGTCGGCCTCTCGGTCGAGGTGGGCTGCTGGTCGGGGTCGTGATCAGTCGGTCGCATCGGAACTCCGGGTCATCTCGGCCAGTCGCATCTCGTCGACGGTGGCGGAATCGGGGGTGTAGTCGATGCGCGGGTCCTTGGCCAACACACCGTTCATGTGCGCGATGTACGCCATCTGCGTGATCTCCTCGGGTTCACGGGCGAAGAGATCGGCGAACGCGGTCTGTCGCTCCTCGTCGGTCAGCGATTCGGCCTCGTCGATTCCCTCGTCGAAGTCGGTTGTGCCGTAGGAGCTCTGGAAGCCGTCGCTGCGCATGTACTGATCCATCGTGAACGCGGCGTCGCCGGCCTGATTGCCGTGCTGGATCACCAGCAGGTAGGGCCCGACGTTCGGGAACGGCCGTTCCTGGAACTCGGCGGTGGCCGCCGTGTCCTTCATCTCGATCTTCACGTTCAGGCCGATGCCGGCCAGCGCGTTCTGGATGACCTCGACGGTCTCGTTGATCTTCGGGAACTGCCCGGTGCGGCCGATGAGGCGGATCTCGGTGTCGACGGGAACACCGTCGGCGCGAGCCTCGTCGATGAGGGCCTTGCCCTTCTCCATGTCGTACGGCCACGGGGTGAGCTCGTCGTTGTAGCCGACGACGCCGTCCGCGATGAGTTGCGCAGCGGGCGCTCCCATTCCGCGGAACAGAGCCTTGACGATGCCCGCGCGGTTGATGGCGTAGTTGATCGCCTCGCGCACGCGCTGATCGTCGAGTGGCGGTGTGGTGGCCTGCATCCGCAAGGCGGTGGTCTCGTTGTTCGGGAAGGCGACACCGAGGTCGCCGGCTCCGTCCTCGGGGCCGAGGCCGGTCGCGATGTCCGCCTCGCCGTTGGTGACCATGGCGGCGCGGACGCTGCCCTCGGTACGCCACTGGTAGACGGCCCGCGTGAATTCCGGTGCGTCGCCCCAGTAGGTGTCGTTGCGCACCAGGGAGAGTCGCTGGCCGTAGTCCCACGAGTCGATGCGGTACGGGCCGGTACCGATCGGCTCGCGGGTCCGCTCGGCGCTACCGACCTCGCTCTTGACCATCTCGATGAACGAGAGCCGAAGCGGCAGAATCGGATCGGGAGTCGGCGAGGCGACGGTCAACGTCGTCGGATCCACGGCGCGGACGGTGAGGTCGTCGTCGCCGAAGACGTATCCCTCGACGTTGCAGGCCAGATCGGAGTTCACGGCGCGATCGACCGACACGGCGGCGTCCTCGGCGTCGAACGGTGTGCCGTCGCTGAAGGTGACGTCGTCGCGCAGGCGGATCGTCCACTCGGTGTCCGACGTGCGCTCCCACGACGTGGCGAGCTTCGGTTCGAGGTCACCCGTGGTGGGGTCACGCTCGATCATGGGTTCGGTGATGTTGGACCGCGTGACCACGCCGATGGCCGTCAGCGAGACATCGCACGGCTCCAGGGTCGGTGGTTCCTGCGGCAGCACGATCCGGACGGTGTCGGGACTCGCGGCGTCTCCGCTGTCCGAGTTCGCGACGGTGCATCCGGTGAGGAGTGCGGTCGCGGCGATCACCGACACCAGGGATGTGGCGCGGGTGGATCTCATGGATTCCTCCAAGCTGAGGGGGCTTCACCGGGTGCGAGGTGTCGGGGCTGACGACGCACGCCGAGTGGAGCCGATGGACCGCCTGTGACGGTAGACACACGGTAGGAGTGGGGGGAGTGACCGTCAACAGGCGATCGGCCGGGAAATCGCAGTTCGGGGCCGATTTCGGGCTCGCCGTGACGGCGTCGAGCGGTCCGCATCACACTGCCGAGGCTCTGACCTGCTGCGTCACGGGAAGACACGATATCAATACCGGAAGAGTATGGATCCATGCTAATTGCGTGTTGGACCGGTATTCGTCGGCCGACATACGATCACCGCAGACGATGGCCGTCGCTCCCGGTGGCCGTCGCACGGTGAAGGAGGCGGCATGACCGACGGTGGAACGCCGAGCTCGAACGGATCGGCATCGAGTCCCGATGAGGCGCAGCGATTTTCGCGCGTTCTCCGGGTCGGCGGACTCAAGCCTTCGCTCATGGAGACACTCGAGGCCGGCGGCGCGCTGGTGCTGCCGGACGACGATCGCGACGAAGTGCTCGGCCGGCACGCCGACGAGATCGTCGCCGTCGTGACGTCCGGCCGTGTCGGCGTCAAGGCGGACCTCATGGACCGCCTGCCCGCGCTGCGCGCGATCGTCCACTTCGGAGTCGGGTACGACGGCACCGATGCCGAGGAGGCCCGCCGCCGCGGCATCGGTGTCAGCAACACGCCGGACGTCCTCACCGACGCCGTCGCCGACACCGCCCTCGGGCTGCTCATCGACACCCTCCGCGGCTTCTCCGCCGCCGACCGCTACGTGCGCGCGGGCGAGTGGACCACCAAGCCCATGCCGCCGTTGGCGCGGCAGGTCAGCGGATCTCGGGTCGGCATCCTCGGTCTCGGGCGCATCGGCGGCGCCATCGCGCACCGCCTCGAGGCCTTCGGCTGCACCATCGACTACCACAACCGCAACGTCGTCGAGTCGAGTCCGTACCGGTACCACTCGTCTCCGCGCGAACTCGCTGCGGCAGTGGACGTTCTGGTCGTGGCCGCAGCCGGCGGACCGGAGACGCAGCAGCTCGTCGACAGGGAGACGCTGGACGCACTGGGGCCGGACGGCGTCCTGATCAACGTGGCTCGCGGCAGCGTCGTGGACGAGGACGCCCTCGTCGAGGCGCTGCAGAGCGGACGGTTGGCCGGCGCCGGGCTCGACGTCTTCGCCCACGAACCCGAGGTGCCGGACGCGCTTCGCGCCCTCGACACCGTGGTGCTGCTTCCCCATGTCGGGAGTGCCACGGTGCAGACTCGCGCCGCGATGGAAGCACTCACCCTCGAGAACCTGAACTCGTTCCTCGCCGACGGCACGCTCGTGACGCCGGTCTTCCAGCCCGATCAGAAGGAGACCCGATGAGCGTCGTCGTGGGATATGCGGACACCGTCGAGGATCGCAACGCACTGCCGTTCGCGTTCCGCGAGGCCAAGATGCGCGGTACCGACGTCACCGTCGTGGTCGACGGTGATCGCAGTGCGGTCGACGAGCTGATCATGGCTGCCCGCACCGACTCCGGCGCCGACGGCGTGGCGGCACGGGTGGCGGAACCGGTACCCGGCCGCTCGCACGCCGACAACCTCGTCGACATGTCCTACGAGCCGGACGTCGAGCTCCTCGTCATCGGCGTGCGTCGCCGCTCACCCGTCGGAAAGCTGTTGCTCGGCAGCCTGTCTCAGCGTGTCCTGCTCGACGCACACTGCCCGGTCGTGGCCGTCAAGCCGCCGGTCGAGGTCGCGCACTAGTTCGCGGACGCAGCAACCGCCGGCCGTGATCTCACTGCAGTGAGGTCACGGCCTTCACGTCCGTCAGCACACGGTGCAGGGCGGGGTTGGCGGCGTCGTGACGCCACGCGGCGTTCAGTCGCACGGGTTCCTCGGTGCTGGAACGGATCTCGCGGAACACGACACCCTCGGTGTGCATCGTGCGTGCCGAGGCCGGCACCAGTGCGCAGCCCAGGCCGGAGCTCACGAGCATCAACATGGTGTGTACCTGCGTCACGTACTGCACGTATCGAGGCGTGACCCCGGCGACGGTGAAGGTGCTGATGAGGAGCTCGTGGAAGTAGCGGGCATCCACCGGCGAGTACATGATCACGGGTTGATCGTCGAAGTGCGTCACGCTCAGACGCTCCACGTCGAGGAGTTCGTGCCCCTCGGGAAGCGCAGCGACGAGTGCCTCGCGGTGGATGGGCCGCGTCAGAATTCCCGGTCGCGTGACGGTGGGACGGACCAGACCGAGATCAAGTTCTCCGCTCGCCAGGGCGTCGATCTGAATCGACGACACCATCTCCCGCAGCACCAGTTCGACGTCCGGCAGAGCCGCGCGCACGTCCGAGAGCAGCCGAGGCAGGACGGCGTGCGCGGACGCCGCGGTGAAGCCGATGACGACGGTGCCCAGATCACCGGCGGGGACACGCTTGACGGTCAGTGCGGCGCTCTCGGCCAAGCGGACTATCCGGCGGGCGTCGGGCAGGAACGCCACGCCGGCGGCCGTGAGGGTCACCGAGCGTGACGTCCGATCGATCAGCTGCACGCCCAGTTCACTCTCGAGCTGCTGGATCTGCCTGCTGAGCGGGGGCTGGGTCATGTGGAGCCGCTCTGCGGCTCGGCCGAAGTGCAGCTCTTCCGCGACGGCGATGAAGCACGTCAGGCGCGAGAGCGAGAACATCGGCTCAAGATAGCCGACCGTGTGAACGGCCGGTCACCATCGCGGCGAGGAGTTGACGAAGTCGGGTTCGAGACTCTGCCGGTAGCCGGTGTCGTCACGGTCCCTGATCCCGCAGTCGAGGTACTGCTGGTGCAGCCTCGCCAGCGCGTCCTCGTCGAGTTCGACGCCCAGCCCCGGTCCCGTGGGTACCGCGACGGCGCCGTTCTCGATGCGCAGAACGCCCGGGACCACGACGTCCTGGGTCTTCCACGGCCAGTGTGTGTCGCAGGCGTACGTGAGATTCGGCGTGGCGCCGGCGAGGTGCACCATCGCGGCGAGCGAGATGCCGAGATGGGAGTTCGAGTGCATCGACAGGCCGAGTCCGAAGGTGTCGCAGATGCCGGCGAGCAGCCGTGAGCGTTGCAGTCCACCCCAGTAGTGGTGATCGGACAGCACGACCCCGACCGAGTCGCGTCGGACCGACGGCTCGAGCTGATCGAACGCCACGACACACATGTTGGTCGCCAGCGGCATGGCGGCCTTGCGGGCCACCTCCGACATTCCGTCCAGGCCCGGTGTGGGGTCCTCGAGATACTCGACGACACCGGTCAGGGCCGACGCGACCTCGAGGGACGTGTCGACGGTCCACGCCGCGTTGGGATCCAGCCGCAGTGGGAGATCGGGAAACGCCCCGCGCAGCGCGTGCATCGCGGCGATCTCCTGCTCGGGTGGGAACACCCCGCCCTTGAGCTTGATCGCGCCGAAGCCGTACCGGTCGATCATCCGTCGGGCCTGCGCGACGATGCCCTCGGGATCGAGCGCGGCACCCCACTCGTCGTCCGCGGAGCCGGGGTGCCCGGCCCACTTGTAGAAGAGATAGGCACTGAACGGTACGGCCGTGCGCACCAGGCCACCGAGAAGATCGGAGACGGGCCGCCCGAGGATCTTGCCCTGGATGTCGAGGCACGCCACCTCGAACGGCGAGAACACCCGATCGGTGGTGCTGGCCGTCGTGATCATGCCGGCCACCCCGTCACCACCCGTCACCGTCAGGCCACCCAGGCACTCGTCCACGACGGCGCGCAGCGTGTGGAGTGCGAAGACGTCCACCCCGACCATGGCCTCGGCAGCAGCGTTCAGGCGAACGAGATGCGCGGTGTCGGCGTAGGTCTCGCCCAGACCCACGGCGCCGTCGTCGGTCCGGATCTGCACGATCGCGCGCAGAGCGAACGGCTGATGGACTCCGACGGTGTTGAGCAGCGGCGGGTCGGCGAAGGCGACGGGGGTGACGGTGACGGAGGTGATACGGGCGCTCACGAGTGCACGGCCTCCTTGGTGACCGAGTCGGCTGCGAGGGAGTCGGCGAGCACGGCGCGGCCGGCTGCGATGATCGCGGTGAGGGCCTCCACGTCCGCGGGGGCGGCGTCGATCAGCGGTGCCCGAACGGGGCCGGCGGCAACACCTTCGAGGGTGACGCCCGCCTTGATCAGGGAGACGGCGTAGCCGGGTACCGAGTCGCGCAGACGCACGAGTGGGTGGAAGAACTCGCGCAGCAGGGCGTCGGTGAGCGTGACGTCGTCGTTCTCGAGCGAGGTGTAGAACGCCAGGGCCAGCTCCGGGGCGAAGGCGAACGTGGCCGACGAGTAGAGCGTGACGCCGATGGCGCGGTAGGCCTGCTGCGAGACCTCGGCCGTGGGCAGTCCGTTGAAGAACTGGAACGCCTTGCCGGTGGGCGCCAGGGAGTCCTCGACCGCGCGTACGATACGCGAGACGCGATCCAGATCGCCAGTGCCGTCCTTGAATCCGACGACGGTGGGGAAGTGGGCGACCTCGACGGCGGACGCCTCGTCGTAGCGCGCGTTGCCGCGGTTGTAGACGATCACCGGCAGGTCGGTGACGGAGGTGACCTCGCGGGTGTACTCGACCAGGCCGGCCTGCGGCATGGTCACCAGGTAGGGCGGGAGCAGCAGGATGCCGTCGGCACCGTTGTCACGAGCGGATCGGGCGAAGATCTTCGCCTGGGCCACCGAACCACCCGCGCCCGCGTAGACCGGGACGCGGCCGGCGACGGTACGCACCGCGGTGGCGACGATCTCGCCGAACTCGACGGCCTCGAGAGCGTGGAACTCACCGGTGCCACAGGCGATGAAGACACCGCCGGGGCCTGCGTCGACACCCTTCGCGATGTGCTCGGCGAGAAGTGCGTGGTCCACCTCGCCGGAGTCGGTGAAGGGGGTGACAGGGAAGAAGAGGACGCCGTCGAGCATGAGATCTCCTGGTGTACGAGGGGGGTGGTGCGGCCGGTGTGGAGCAGGGAGGTGAGTGGCGGGGTCAGTTGCGGGAGAGTTGGCCGTCGACACGCCGCCAGATGCCGTCGGGGTTGCCGTCGGCGATGGCGCTGGGGAGCAACGCGGCGGGAACGTCCTGGTACGCGACAGGGCGCAGGAACCGCTCGATGGCGAGCGAGCCGACCGAAGTCGAGCGTGAGTCGGACGTCGCCGGGTAAGGGCCGCCGTGGACCATCGCGTGGCCCACCTCGACGCCCGTGGGCCACCCGTCGAAGAGGATGCGTCCGGCCTTCAGCTCGAGGACGCGGAGCAGGCGTCCGGCGTCGGCGTGATCGGCGGCGTCGGCGTGGATCGTCGCGGTGAGCTGACCTTCGAGAGCGCGGGCCACGGCGGCGACCTGCTCGGCCGAGGTGCAGCGGACGACGAGCGCGGATGCGCCGAACACTTCGGCCTGCAACACGTCTCGGTCGAGGAACGTCGCGGCGTCGGTGCTGAAGAGTGCCGCGCGGCCGGCGTTGGGTGCGTCGGTGACGGTGCCGCGGGCGACCTCGTCTGCGGCGGCGCTCAGCGCGTCGACACCCTTGCCGTAGCTGTCGGCGATGTTCGGCGTCAGCATGGTGGTCGGGGTGCTGGCCGCGACGGCGTCCGCAGCGGCCGCGACGAAGGCGTCGAGTTCCGGTCCGTCCTGCGCGATGACGAGGCCGGGATTGGTGCAGAACTGTCCGGAGCCGAGCGTCAGGGAGGCGACGAAGGCGCGGCCCAGATCTGCGGCCCGCGTCTCGAGGGCGTGCGGGAACAGGAACACCGGGTTGATGGAGCTCATCTCGGCGTACACCGGGATCGGTTCCGGTCGACCGGCTGCGGCGCGTACCAGAGCGGTTCCGCCGGAACGGGATCCGGTGAAGCCGACGGCCTTGACACGCGGGTCGGTGACCAGAGCGGTGCCGATGGTGCGGCCGTCGCCGTAGACGAGCGAGAACACTCCTGCCGGCATGCCGGTCGACGCGGCGGCCTCGGTGATCGCACGGCCGACGTATTCGGACGTACCCGGGTGGGCGTCGTGGGCCTTGACGATGACGGGGCATCCGGCGGCGAGTGCCGATGCGGTGTCGCCGCCGCCGACGGAGAAGGCGAGCGGGAAGTTGCTGGCGCCGAACACGACCACCGGTCCGAGTGAGACCTTGCGCTGGCGGATGTCGGCGCGGGGAAGGGGTGCGCGATCCGGCTGTGCGGGGTCGATGCGGGCACCGTTCCAGCTGCCCTCGCGGAGCACCGAGGCGAACAGGCGGAGCTGTCCGCTGGTGCGGCCGACCTCGCCGGTGATCCGACCGACGGGCAGGCCGGACTCGGCCACCGCGCGCTCGATGAGCGTCTCGCCCAGCGCCTCGATGTTCTCGGCGATGGCGTCGAGGAAGTCGGCGCGCGCCTCGGACGTCGTGGAGCGGTAGGCGTCGAAGGCCTCGTCCGCCGCCGCGCAGGCCGCGTCGACGTCGGCCATCGTGCCGTGCCGGTAGGCGGGCTCGAGATCCGCGCCGGTGGACGGATCGATGCCGTGGACGGTCGTGCCGGTGCCG
This sequence comes from Rhodococcus sp. BP-316, assembly GCF_019836105.1. Lineage (NCBI taxonomy): Bacteria > Bacillati > Actinomycetota > Actinomycetes > Mycobacteriales > Nocardiaceae > Rhodococcus > Rhodococcus sp. BP-316. Next base: position 259,071 of record NZ_JABUEE010000008.1, read on the forward strand.
GGGACGGTGGACCCGGCGATGATCAGCTCCCCGGTCAGAGGAGCGGTCGTCGTCACCGTTGCAGTCATCAGTGCATCAGCCCTTCTCGCAGTGCGTGGTTGTACAGACGACGCTAAGGCGCCGTGTCATACAAGTCCAAGTCAAAATTGCACTGCAGCGATGCACTGTCGGTATCGACAGGGGTGACGCCTCGGTTCCCGCGGGCGTTGTGTGTTCCCGTGGTGGTTGCAGCGGCCGCGGGAGCACGGAACGTCAGCGGGAGCGCACTCGCACGGCGACCGTGCCCACGAGAACGACGACTGCCGCCGTCGCGGCAGTCCACCCGACGGTGGTGTTCAGGACCTCGCCGGACAGGCGCCCCTGCGCGACCCACCCGAGTCCCCACGCGAGAGACAGTGCGGGCGCGATCCGTCCGGCGGAGACGGTGGCCAGGAACAGTCCGACGAGCGCCGCGACGACGAGAACGAGAACGGCCCACAGGGTGGCCGCCGACTCGACGCCCGTCGACGCGAGCCATGCGCTGACGTTCGCGACCGTCGCGATAGCCACCCAGCCGAGGTAGAGGCCCATCGTCCCGTCGGTGATCAGCGTGTCGACGGCGGTGGTCCGCGGGGCCGCGATCAGCCGCGCGAACACGAACGCCAGGCTCGCGAGCAGCGCGACGATCACGACGACGCTCAGCAGTACCTGCCCGAACTGCACCACGGTGATCCACGCGGCATTGAGCAGCATCGTCACGGCGATGGGTACGCGGAGTGCTCGTTGCCGCTCGGACCGGCGCTGGGCGGGCAGTGCCTGCCACACCGCGTAGGCGATCAGTCCGAGGTAGATGACCGACCAGATGGAGAATGCGGGCCCCGCCGGGGCGACCAGGGTGGCGGTCGCGCTGAGGGCGCCGTCGGCTGCTTCGGCGATCGGTGTGCCGACCACGGCGCCGGAGCCCAGAAATCCTCCGACCACGGCGATGATCGCGCTGACGACGACCAGGAGAACCTGGCCCGACGATGCGGGCTCGGTGCGCTGCCGAGGTGTGGCCGTGTCATGGGTCATGGGAGTCCTTCGCGTACTCGGGTGGGGACTGTCGGGTGCCCGATCGAAAGTTTTTTGAAACAAAACCAAAGTATGTTTAACCACTTGAATGGGGCGTCGGAAGAGGTGTCGACGATGGAAACCATTCTTGTGCGACGGTCACGCCAATCCGGTCCAATCGGTCGAAGCGGGCGTAAGTGCAGGTGGAAGCCATTTCGGTCATGCTTGCAGGGCTAGTAATGAGCCGGACGAAATACCTGTTCAGCAGAGCGCTCGACCGCACAGGCGCCGCCGAATCGAGTCTTGGCCAGGGAACCTGTAACGGCCAATGAGGGAATGGCGAATAATTGGCAGAGCGCGCGCATCGCATCCGCGACTGCCGTTCCACGCCTGCCCGAACATCTCGGTAGTGGGCACCATCCCGACAGCGGGCATCGCCGAGGGCACATTCGAGATCGACGGAGCAGTCATATGAACAAGGCAACCAAGGGCGCGATGGCGGCAGGCGCGGCAGCTCTTCTCCTCCTCGGTGGGGCGGGAAGCTTCGCCTTGTGGCAAGACAGTGAGTCGGTCGACGGCGCAACGATCACCGCGGGCAACCTCGACATCTCCCCGTTGGACGCGGGGGTGTGGACCGATGTCTCTCCCGGACCGGTGAACTCGGGCCTCATTCCGGATATCGCCGCGTTCCGTATGGTGCCGGGCGATGTGCTGGAGTACACGGCTTCCTACACGGTCACAGCCGAGGGTGAGAACCTCCGAGCAGTGCTGACTGCCGATCCCGACAGCGTGGACTACACGGGCGAACTCAATGCGACCATCGTTCCGGTCGAGGTCGTCGCCAGTGTCGACGGGGTCGCGCTGGACGGCAACGCGATCACCGAGGACGAGGACGGCACCGTCGTTGACGTCGTCGCCACGGTGACCTTCGATGCCATGACCCCCGACCAGGTCGGTACTCTCGACACCGTCGACCTGTCCGGGTTTCTCATCACCCTGCAGCAGTCGCCCCGCACCTGACGCGCCGTTCTGTATAAAGATGCTCGACAGTCGATGATGAGGTGAGTTCTGTTGTCCCGCAGGGTGAGGCTCGCGGCAGCCGCCGTTGGCGCCGCCATGCTGGCGTTCGGCTCGGTGCATAGTACCGGCGCCCTGTGGAACGACAGTGTGACGGTGGCCGGCGCCACCGTCACGGCCGGTTCGTTGTCCTTGGCCACGGGCAGCGGGGCTGGCACAGCGTTCACGTTCGACGCTTTGAAGAAGGACCCTGTCACGGTCGGGCAGATCGTGCAGGCCCCGCTGATCATCACTAATACAGGGACCACGTCATTGAAGTTTCAGTTGGTGAACGCGGGACCGAAGGTGGTCGCCCCTGCGGGTGCCGCCGTTACGGTGTCGCTCCAGGGTGCCGTCCTGACTGGCTCGACGGTGTGTGACGGGACGACCCCGATGGGTAGCGCCTTTCCGAACGTCAGTGCGTCTGCCGCGGCAACGGTTGTGGCAGGCATTCCGCACACATTGTCCGCGGGCGAAAGTCAGACTTGGTGTGTCCGTTCGATACTGACGGCGGCACCGTCTGCACCGTCGGTCACTTACCGCCACGATTTCTCCTTCACGGCAGTGCAGGCAGAATGAGCGCCACCGACACTTCCGAAGAGAGCACCGGTCTGCGGTGGTGGGCCGGAAGAATTCTGTCCCTGCTCGTTCTCTTCGTGATGACGGCGGGGCTTGTGGCAACAGTTGTAGTTCCCAAACTGGCGGGCGCACAGCCGTACACAATACTGACGCAGTCGATGGAGCCGAGTTACCCACCGGGGGCACTGGTCATAGTTCGCCCCGGCGAGTCCTATGGGGTAGGCGAGGCCATCACCTACCAGATTCGCTCCGGTGATCCCGAAGTGGTCACTCACCGCATCGTTTCCACCGGGGTCGGGCGCGACGGTGAACGCGTTTTCGTCACGCAGGGGGACAACAATCCCCGGCCGGACGCGGGGAAGGTGGAGCCCGGCCAAATCCGCGGGGCAGTGTGGTACCACGTGCCGTACCTCGGGTACGTGAACAACTGGTTGACGGGCAGCACCCGCACACTTGTCGTCGGTATCGCTGCCGGCGCGCTGTTCCTTTACGCAGCAGTTCAATTTTCCTTGGCCGCCCGCGATCGTCGTTCGAAGGGCAGGCACACGGTATGAACGCGGTCGTCGCGACGCTGCGCAGCATCCGCCTGCGCGCCCTACTCGCTCTTGGAATGGTGTTGGGTCTCGGAACTGTTGGCACCCTTGCGGCCTGGTCGGCCACAACCACGACCGCCTCTGGCAACTTCGTCACCGGAACCGTTGACATCACCGTCGACAACTCGGATGGCGCCCCTCAACCATTCGTGCTCGCAGTACCCACTGGAGCCTTGTTTCCGGGCCGTTCGGCGGCCGTTCTTGTCTCGGTGCGCAACGCCGGAACCTTGGGCTTCACGTACACCACAGCGGTAGCCACAGCGGGTCAACTCGGCAGCAACGTCGTCGTGACGGGACGTGCGGGCGCAGGAGTTGCGGCGACGGGCGGCACCACATGTGCCGGGGCTGACACCGGCGTCATTACGTCGACCCGCGCCATTGCCCGCAATGCCCTGCCCGATGTCCTCTGTTTGCAGTTCACTCTCGCAAACCTTGCGCCGAATTCGTCGCAGGGGCAATCGGGCACCGCCACCGTCACGTTCCAAGCGACGGGACAACCCAGTGCCTGACATCGGACGGGACGACCGCGGACACAAGCAGCCTGCTTCCGAAGCGGAGCGCACGCGGCACCGTGGCCTCGACGCGGCGCTGTCCATGGGCGCCGTGCTCGGCACCCTGTGCATCCTGTTCGCACTGTGCGCGACCCTGTTCTCGTTGACTCCATTGGTTTTCCGATCCGGGTCCATGGAACCGGCGATACCCACAGGATCCCTGGCGCTTGCTCGCGATGTTCCTGTGGGTGAGATCGTCGAGGGCGACGTGGTCAGCGTGCTGCGTACCGATGGCTCCCGCATCACGCACCGCGTTCAGCAGGTCGACGGTGTGTATGGGGGGACCGCCGTCCTGATACTGAAGGGCGACGCCAACTCCGAGGCAGACCCCGAGCCGTACATCGTGGCCGACTCGTCCCGTGTGATCGGACATGTGCCGTACTTCGGCTACGCCGCGTCATGGCTGTCGACGCCGTACGCCTGGATCACAGGCGGGGCATTGGGACTGGCCCTGTTGTACCTGGTGTTCCGTCCAGGAGTAGTGACAATTCCACGCGAGCGGACACCGACAGGGCGGCATCGCGCGGCTCCCGTCGCCGCCGTCGCTCTCATCGCGGTGGTTGTCGTTCCCGGGTTCGGGGGAACAGAATCAACCCTCGCACAACAGGGTGACGTCGCGCGCGTGAGCGGAGCCGTCAACGCAGCGACGCTTCTGCCGCCGGCGACCTTCCGCTGCGATAACCTCACGAGCAATTCGGTTCGATTCACCTTTCCCCGACGCCTTGTCGCAGGAGAAACATTCGGGTACCGCATCGGTCCGCGGAACGGGACGTCAACGAACATCACTCCGACGACGGATCCTGTGGTCTTCGACATGAGCCGGACCTTGCTCGGTGGTCTTCTGACGTCCGGCACCGTGCAGATCGACCTGTTCACGACTCGGGGAACCTGGACGTCACCGACCGCGATCACGCAGTCCGTGAATTACCCGCTCATCACCGGGCTGTCGTGCTCAACGAACCAAAGCGTGGTCACGCTCGGCACCCCCGCAGCCCGCTCCTTCGGAGCCCTGTCCGCACCGGCTGAGACCGCACTCACCGCTCCGGGGCCGACGCAGTCGCAGCCTGTATCCACTAGCGCTGCAGCTTCGAGCGCTGTTTCCGGAACCACCGCACCGTCCGCCACAGTTTCCAGCGGCCCGACGCCGACAACTGAATCGACCAGCAGCACTGCGACGAGCAGTTCCGTACCCAGCGTCGACGCGATGCCTCCACCGCCCCCGCCGACGACCACCACCCCACCGCCCCCACCGGCGAGCGCGTTCGTCGCCGACGGCGGTTCGGCGACCAGCGGCACGACAACCGCCTCGGTCTCGGGGAACACCCTCACCATAACGGGACAGGACGGTGCGCCCCTGTACTCCCGCACCCTCACACCGAGTGCGCGGTACGGCTCGGGCGTCGTCTTCTCGACCACGGGTGACCTGTACGTCCTGGCAGATTCCGGGGTGTCGCGCATCGTCGTGGCGAACGGTGTCGCCACCGAGAGTGCCGCGTCGACGGCCGAACTCCCGGCTGACATCGGCGCCCTTCTCTGACCTCTCGCGAGAGAGGTCCGGCGTTTCCGTGTCCGGGGGCGCGGGCACACTGGGGCCACCGACACGAAGGAGATCACCGGTGGACCACAGAGGCGTGCTCATCGACGCGTACGACCGCATCAAGGAGACCGTGCACACGACGCTCGACGGCCTGGATCGGGAGGCGCTGACCTACCGCATCGATCCGGAGGCCAACACCATCGCCTGGCTGGTGTGGCATCTCGCGCGGGTGCAGGACGATCACGTCGCGGGTGTGGCGGGCAGCGAGCAGGTCTACACCGCGGACGGATGGAACGCCCGCTTCGCACTTCCGTTCGACGACGACGCCATCGGGTACGGGCAGTCGACGGAGGACGTGGGCAAGGTCGACGTCGACGCTGAGATCCTCGCCGGATACGTCGATGCCGTTCATGCGCGCACCGTCGAGTACCTCGACACCCTCACGGCAGAAGACCTCGACCGGGTGATCGACGAGAACTGGGATCCGCCGGTCACTCTCGCGGTCCGTCTCGTCAGTGTCGTGTCCGATGATCTGCAGCACATCGGCCAGGCGGCGTTCATCCGTGGAGTCGTCGAGCGGCGGTGAGAAGGTCCCGTGTCGGACGGCCGTGACATCGTGACGGCACTCAGCACGAGAGGACCCGAACGATGACCACCACCACCTGGCCGCTGCGTTGGCCGGCGTCCGCACGCGATGTCGCCGACGGCATCGTCCGACTCTCCGCGGCGCTGCGAGAGCCCGATGCCGACGCGGTCGACGATGCTGTGTCGGAACTGGCCTCGCAGAACGGTGTTCGCGTCGAGGACGTCTACGCCGCGATCCTGCGGATGCTCCTCGAGGCTGCTCATCCCGACGGCCTCGACGGCGACGACGTGGGCGCCGTCGTGCGCGAGGCAGCCGCGAAGGACACCGGGTCGGATCCGTCCGACGTCGTGGCCGTGGTGCTCGGCACCCTGGGGGTCCATCCGGAACCGGAGCGTCGGACGAGCGGGTCGAGCGCGGAGGACGAGAGTCAGGACCCCGACGATCGTCGAGACGACGGTCAGGTGGTCGTGGCCAGGATGGCGGCAGCGCCTGCGATCCGTGCGTCGGCGGCGGTCACGGACGTGCTCCTCGCCCGCATCGGGTCACCGATCGAGGCCGTGGTGACCATGGTCGTGGACGACATCGCCGCCGCGGAGACCATCGAGTGGCCGTGATTCCTCGTCCGGTCTGGTGTCGTCCCTACGGGTAACGTGAGCCTCCATGCGCGAGACACTGACGTGGGACCTGTTCGGCACGGCGTCGCGTGAGCTCACACGCACCATCGTGGACAGTGGCTTCCGGCCGGACATCGTCATCGCCATCGCACGCGGCGGACTCATCCCGGCCGGGGCTCTGGCCTACGCGATGGGCGTGAAAGCCGCCGGCACGCTCAACGTCGAGTTCTACACCGACGTCGAGGAGACGCTGCCGGATCCGGTGGTGCTCGCGCCATTGCTCGACACCGATGCACTCGTGGGCAAGAAGCTGCTCGTCGTGGACGACGTCGCCGACTCCGGGCGCACTCTCGCGCTGGTCGTGGGCTTGCTGAAAGAGCATGCAGCAGAGGTGAAGTCCGCCGTCGTCTACACCAAGCCCCGCACCATCATCACGCCGGACTTCTCGTGGCGGGAGACCGATCTGTGGATCGAGTTCCCGTGGTCCTCGGAGCCGCTCATCGAACAGGATTGACCTGCTGCCCTCAGCGGATCGCCACCTCGGCGCCGCGGAGTGCGGGTGCGCCGATCAGAGTCGTCCAGTACGGGACCGCGGTGGGCTCGACGCCGCTGCCCTGTCCGTAGATGACGGCCAGCGTGTCTCGCTCGGCGTCCGATCCGGCGTACGACGCGTCGGCCGGAACGGGTGACTGCTGTGGGAGCGATGCGTACTCGATGTCCTGTGGGCCGGGATTGCGAGAGGGCACCTGGTACGACCCGTCGTTGAGTCCACTGCCCGGGTACTGCGGGAAGAACCGTCCGGGTGCGGTGACGTCCTGATAGCAGGCGGCCGGCCTGTCGTCGAAGAGGCGCGGTTCGTCCTGGTTGGGGAGGTAGCCGCCGCGCGGGTTGACGAAATTGATCGTGGCGCGCGCACCGGGGTACGGATCACCCACTCCCAGAATGCGTCTCGCCTCCCCGATCAGGCCCGCGAACTTGGGCAGCATGCACCCGAACGTGGGGGAGAACTCGGCCAGCAACTCCAACGTCTCTCTGCTGCCGTCGGCGATGGTGATGATCGACTCGGCGTTCGCCGCGAGCAGGTCCGCGGTGCTGCCGGACGACGCGGTCGCCGACGTCAGAAGCGTGTCGACGGCGGGACGTCGCTCGACGAGCGTGTTGCCCGTGACGGTGAGGTTGTCGAGCGCGTCGAGCAGATCCGGAGCCGCGGTGGAGTAGGTCTCCGTCAGGGCGGCGAAGTCGACGAGATCCTGCTGCAGCGCGGGCAGTTCACGGCTGAGGCCGGTGACGATCTCGTCGAGTCGGTCGAGGGTGCGACCCAGGGCCTCGCCCCGTCCGTCGAGAGCCTGCGACAGCGCGCCCAGAGTGGTGGCCAACTTGTCCGGGGGAATGGCGTCGAGCAAGGGCAGCAGGCTGTCCAGTAATTGGCCGACCTCGATGGCGTTGCCGCTCGTGTCCTGCTCGATGACGTCGCCTTCCGCGATGGGAGTGCCCGTCCCTCCCCGCGGAATCTGGAGTGCGACGTAGCGCTCGCCGAACAGCGTCTTGGGCAACAGACGCGCCGTCACGGACGCCGGAATCATCGGTGCCGAGTCCTCCTCGAGCGCGATGCGGGAGATCACGACACCGTTCTCCGTGGTCGACGATCGCACCTGGCCGACGATGACTCCCCGCACCTTGACGTCGGCATCGGGTGGCAGCGCGTTTCCCACCGAATCGGTGCGCAGTTCCACCGTCACCACGGACTCGAATGTCCGGGCGTACACCGCGGTGGTGAAGCCGACGAAGGCCACCACGGCCAGAAAGAACGCAAGACCGGCCAGGCGGCGTGCCATCATCCGGGAATGGTGACCGCGATCACACCATTTGTCAATGGCCTCTCGACCGTTGACACGAAAGGATCACGGGGCGCTGATGTCGATGAGCACCTTTCCGGTCACCCCGGACTCGACGGCGGCATGAGCGTCGGCCGTGGCACCGAGAGAAAAGCGGTGCAGCGGCAGCCCGTGCGACTCACCGACCGGAAGTGCACCGGCCCGAACAGCCTCGGTCACGTCGTGCTTCGCGGCCTCGAGAGCGGCGGTTCCCACGGTGTACAGCAGCACGAACTGGTACCGGATGTTGCCGACCATGCTCGGGCGGATGTCGATGGAGACCGCGTCGCCGCCGTTGTTCGCGTAGATCGCGACCGACGCGCGGGGTGCGGCGACGGCGGCATCGAGCTCCGCGTTCTGGGCGGGAGCCACCTCGACGATGATGTCCACACCGTGCGGAGCCAGTTCGCGGATGCGAGCCACAGCGTCGCCGGACTTGTAGTTGACGATGTGGTGCGCACGGGCTGCGGTGGCCAGACCTGCCTTCTCCGGGCCGCTCACCGTCGTGATGACGGTGGCGCCGGCCCAGCGGGCCAGTTGGATCGCGGCGTGGCCGACCGCACCTGCACCGCCGGCGACCAGGACGGTCTTGCCGTCCAGTGCGCCCGGATGGAGACGGGACGGTCCGTCCTCGGACACGGTGAGCGCGCGATGGGCGGTCACCGCCGGGACGCCGAGCGAGGCGCCGAGGTCGAAGTCGGCGTTCTCGGGCAGCCGGACCACGCGATCCGCCGGGACGACGGTGAACTCCTGGGCGGTTCCGGTGGGGCGCTCGTGCTGGGCGAGCAGCAACCACACCCGGTCACCGGTGGCGATGCCCTCGACCTCCGGGCCGACCGCGTCGACGACACCGGCCCCGTCCTGGCCCGGAACCACCTCGTCGAACGCGGGCTTCTGCCCCGGACCCGCGCCCGTCCGCGACTTCCAGTCGGTGGGATTGACCCCCGCGACGACGAGGCGCACCCGCACCTCGCCGACGCCGGGCTCGGCGATGTCGCGGTCGACGACGGTCAGGACGGAGGGAGCACCGGTCTCGGTGTAGACGATTGCCTTCATGTGCGGGTCAACGACTCGACCGGGGGATCCTGTTCCTGAGCCGTGCCGACCGAGAACGTTCACTTGACCGATCGGCCCCCATGGCATGGACTCACGGGCGTGCACGAGACTTCCCTGAACCGCCGCGGCTTCCTTCGGACCACCACCCTCGCCGCAGGGGTGGGCGCTGCGGCGACACTCACCGCGCGGACCGCGGCGGCGCAGCCGTCGTCGGTCTTCCGTCACGGACTCGCGTCGGGCGACCCGCTCGAGGACGCGATCCTGCTGTGGACCCGCATCACGCCGACTCCCGACGCGACGCCCGGATCAGGCCGCGGACCGGCCACCACGGTGACGTGGGAGCTGGCGCGGGACCCCGCGCTGACGGATGTGGTGCGCTCGGGCAGTGTCGTCACCTCTGCCGACACCGATCACACGGTCAAGGTCGACGTCACCGGTCTGGCTCCGGCGACCACGTACCACTACCGCTTCACGGCGGCAGGCGAGTCGTCACCGGTGGGCACCACCCGCACCGCCCCGGCAGCCGAGGCCGACGTCGCACGCCTGCGCTTCGGCGTCGTCTCGTGCGCCAATTGGGAGTCGGGGTACTTCTCCGCGTATCGCCATCTCGCCGCCCGCCAGGATCTCGATGCGATCATCCATCTGGGCGACTACATCTACGAGTACGAGACGGGCGGGTTCGAGGGCAAGAACGGCGTCGTGCGAGTGCACGATCCACTGCACGAGATCGTCTCTCTCGCCGACTACCGAATCCGGCACGGCCAGTACAAGTCCGATCCGGATCTCCAGGCCGCTCACCGAGGTGTTCCGTGGATCTGCACGTGGGACGACCACGAGTCGGCGAACGACGCCTACGCCACGGGCGCCGAGAACCATCAGCCGGACACCGAGGGGGACTGGGCCTCGCGCAAGGCCAACTCGGTTCAGGCCTACTACGAGTGGATGCCCGTGCGCGCTGCGGGAACCGCGAACAACCGGCACCTGTACCGCCGACTGCGGTTCGGGACGCTGATGGAGCTGTCGATGCTCGATCTCCGCACCTACCGTTCGAAGCAGGTGCTGCCGTTCCAGGGCCCGGCGGTGGACTCGCCGGATCGCACCATCACCGGCGCCGACCAGATGGCGTGGCTGACGGCAGGTCTGACGTCGTCGCCCACGCAGTGGCGCATCATCGGCAACCCGGTGATGATCACGCCGACTCTGATTCCGCCTCTGGACCCCGAGGCGGCGCGAGGTGTCACCCAGCTGCTCGGGCTCCCGGCCGCCGGAGTGTCGTACAACGCCGATCCCTGGGACGGGTACACGGCCGACCGGCGCAGGCTGCTCGACGCGATCCGTACCGCGGGAGTCGACAACACCGTGTTCATCACCGGCGACATCCACTCCTCGTGGGCGTGCGACATCCCGGTCGACGCCGCGGCGTACCCGGCGGCGGGAACGGTGGCGACCGAGCTGGTGGTCACGTCGGTCACCTCGGCGAACATCGACGACTTCCTGAAGGTCCCGGAGCACACGGTAGGACGGGTGGCGGAGGAGGCGTTCAAGGCCTTCAACCACCACGTCAAGTACGTCGACCTCGACACGCACGGGTTCGGTGTCTTCGAGGTGACGCCGTCGGGCGCGCAGATGGATCACTGGTACGTCACCGCCAAGGAGGATCCCGCGTCGACGGCCTACTTCGGTGCGGGTTTCCGCGTCGGGTCGGGCACGCAGACGGTGGCTCCGGCTCCGCGCCTGGCTCCCTGACTGCCCTGACGTACCCCCGGCTCGGGGAATCTAGACTGTCCCTCCGTGTCGACGCCCAAGATCGTGCTGTTCTACGTGTTCACGCCGCTTCCGGACCCCGAGGCGGTCCGGCTGTGGCAGCACACCCTGGCGTCCGCACACGGGCTCACCGGCCGGATCATCGTCTCCCCGCACGGCATCAACGCGACGGTGGGCGGCGACGTCCGCGCGGTCAAGAAGTACGTCCGCGGCACTCGTGAGTACGCGCCGTTCGCGGCCGCGGACGTGAAGTGGTCGGACGGCCGCGGCGACGACTTCCCCAAGCTCAGCGTCCGGGTGCGTCCAGAGATCGTGACCTTCGGAGTACCGGACGAACTCCACGTGACCGCGGACGGCGTCGTGGGAGGTGGCCGGCACCTCGCACCCGAGGAGGTGCACGACCTGGTGGCCGAGCGGGGGGACGACGTCGTCTTCCTCGACGGCCGCAATGCCTTCGAGGCCGCGATCGGACGTTTCGACGGCGCTGTGGTTCCGGACGTCGAGAACACGCGAGAGTTCCTGGCGCAGTTGGATTCCGGGGTGTTCGACCATCTGAAGTCGAAGCCCGTCGTCACCTACTGCACCGGGGGCGTGCGATGTGAGGTGTTGTCCTCCTTGATGCGCTCGCGCGGCTTCGAGGAGGTCTACCAGCTGGACGGCGGCATCGTGCGGTACGGCGAGCGGTACGGGGACGACGGGCTCTGGTCCGGGTCGCTGTACGTGTTCGATCAGCGCGGCACCGTCTCGTTCTCCGACCAACCGGCCGTCATCGGAACCTGTTCACGCTGCGATGTTCCCACCTCGCGGTACCTCGACACGGACGACGGCCACGGTCGTGGGTTGGCTCTGGTCTGCACCGAGTGCGTCCCCACGTGACCGTGCCGTTGCCGTTCCGGGACGGGCTCGCACCGCTGCGGCATCGGTTGCCCCACGGCGAGCATCCGGCGACCACGCTCGAATATCTGGAGAGCGTGCTGCCCGGCGACGCGTGGCGGGCGACGATGGCGGCGGGGGAGGTGGTCGACGAGCGCGGCCGCCCGTACAGCGAGGACACGGCCTATCGCGCCGGTGCCGTCGTGCACTTCCACCGGATCCCGGAGCCCGAGGTGCCGGTTCCCTTCGAGATGGAGATCCTGCACGTCGACGACGCGATCGTCGTCGTCGACAAGCCCCACTTCCTCGCGACCATCCCGCGCGGGCGTCACATCACCGAGACCGCGACGGTGCGGCTGCGGCGGCTCTTCGACGAGCCGGACATCACGCCGGCCCATCGGCTCGACCGCGCCACCGCGGGAGTCCTGATGTTCACCAGAGCAGCCCAATTCCGTCGGGCGTACCAGGACCTCTTCGTCGACGGGAGCGTGGACAAGGAGTACGAGGCCGTCGCCGGATTCGACCCCGGCCTCACCTTCCCGCGCAGTGTCGAAAGCCGGATCGTCAAGGAACACGGCGTCATGACCGCGCACGAGGAACCGGGTGAGCCGAACAGCGAGACACGGGTGGAGATCATCGAGAGGGTGGGCGACGCGGCGCGCTACCGGCTCTTCCCTCGCACGGGCAAGACGCATCAGCTGCGCCTGCATCTCTCCTCGCTCGGCATCCCGATCCACGGCGACCCGTACTACCCGACGTTCACGTCCGTGGCGCCCGACGACTTCTCGACACCCCTGCAGTTGCTCGCGCGCCGGTTGAGCTTCACCGATCCGCTCACCGGCGACCCCCGCACCTTCCGCTCACGGCGAGAACTCCGGCTCGTCTGATTCCGGCCGGCCTCCGGCCTTCCCGCTTTCCGACCCCGGCCGGCCTCCGGCCTTCCCGCTACATGAGCCCGTTGGGGTCGTCCACCTCGACGTCGTGGCCGTCGCCGCGCAGTCGCTCGATCAGCTCACCGAGCAGCCGCACCGCAGCTCCGTTGACCGCTCGGGCGGGCTCGAGCTCGAAGCCGATGCGTGTCGGCTCGTCCGGAAGGTCTGCCAGGACGCGGCTCATGATGTTCTCCGCGCCGGCGAACCGGATGTCGCCCTGCAGCTCGTACACCGTGCGGCCGTCCTCCTCACGGGCCCGGCGCACCGCGGAGTGACCGGACGGGGCGATGTCCATCATGTGCAGATCCATGTCCCGCGACAGTCGCTCGAACACCTCGACCCCGCGCACGCTGTTGCCCCGGTCGTCGAGTCGTGGGGAGTGGACGGCGATCCCGAGCTGACCGGGCAGCACCCCGATGATCGCGCCGGACACACCGCTCTTCGCGGGAATGCCGACGTTCGCGATCCAGTCGCCCGTGCCGTCGTACATCCCGCACGTGGTCATGGTCGAGAGCACCTGTCGCACGACGGCGGACGTCGCCACCCGCTCGCCGCTCTCGGGATGAACACCGCCGTTCGCCATCGTCGCGGCGAGCATCGCGAGATCGGGTGTGGTGACGTCGATGCTGCACTGCCTGGCGTACCCGGTGACGACCTCGTGTGCATCGCACTCGAGGACCTTCACCGAGGCGAGCATGTGGGCGAGCGCCAGGTTCCGGTCGCTCGACTCCATCTCGGCGTCGAACACGTCGTCGTCGATCGAGAGGTCGCGGCCGACGAACGCGGAGTGCAGCGCGAGCGTCCGGTCGACGCGATGCTCGACGTCACGCCCCTCGACCAACGAGTGTGCCGCGATGGCACCGGCATTGATGAGCGCGTTGCGCGGGCGGCCGGTGTCGCGTTCGAGCGAGATCTCGTTGAACGCGTCGCCCGACGGCTCGACGTCGATCTTGCGGTGCACGGCGTCGAGCCCACGGTCGGCCAGCGCGAGGGCGTAGGTGAGTGCCTTGGAGATGGACTGGATCGAGAAGGACGAGTCCACGTCGCCGGCGCAGTAGACCGTGCCCTCGACGGTGACGACGGCGACCGAGAACACGTCGGGGTCGGCTTCCGAGAGGATGCGGTCGCCCGTGAGGACCTCGCCGCCGTCCGAGTTCCGGCAGTCGCGCAGCACGGCCTCCAGGTAGTCGGTGATCGGTGACGTCACCGTGGCAGCCACTCGACGTGCGCGCGCCGGAGGATGTCGTCGGGAGTGACGGCGTGCAGTGCGTCCAGGTAGGCGACCGCGAACGAGCCGGGCGCGGTGGCGGTCTCGGCCGCGATGTCGGCGGCGACCGTCGCGTGCGTGTGGGCCGCGATCGTCGCGACTCCGTGGTCGTCGACGGCGGCGCAGTACGCGGCGACGAGAGCTCCGAGCGAACACCCGGTTCCGGTCACCTTCGTCATGAGGACGCTGCCGCCGTGCACCGTCGCGAGTCCGCCCTCGTGGGCGATGTGGTCGATCGCCCCACTCGCGGACACCGCTGTCGAGTAGGCGAGCAGGCCACGTGCGGCGTCGACAGCGTCCGCCGGATCGTCCGAGCTGTCCACGCCGCGTCCGGACCCGTTCCGCTCGTCGGTGTCGAGTCCGGTCAGGCGGTGGAGACCGATGATCTCGGACGCGTTTCCCCGCACGGCTGCGGGTCGGTGCTCGAGAAGGTCGCGGGCGAGTGCGCCGCGCCACGGCAGTCCACCGGCAGCGATGGGGTCCAGCACCCACGGGGTGCCCGCAGCCGCGGCGGCCGCCGCGGTGGCCAGGTACACCTCACGCAGCTGCGGCTGGGGCGTGCCGAGGTTGATCAGCACCGCGTCGGCCACCCCGGCGAACAGCGCCGCCTCGTCCTCGTTGTCCACCATGGCCGCACTGGCACCGGCGGCGAGGAGCACGTTCGCGGTGAAACCCGCTGTGACGTAATTGGTCACGGCGTGGACGAGGGGCGCGCGGTCACGCAGCGCGACGAGCGCGTCGGCCACGGAGGTCGTCGGGTCGGTCATGAGACGGGTATACCCGCTCGGTGCTTCGCGTCACCTCACGCGGTACCGGTGGCGCATGGTCCCCGGTGTGTTGTAGCCTTATCGCAGCTGACAGGTCGTAGTTTTTGTGTGTTCGTGTTCATGCACGCTCGCTGGGAACTTGTAGTTGCGAGCGTGTGCGTTTTTCTGAGGAAACTCGGAGTTCGTCACGTTCAGTGCCGGCCCGGGTTTCACACGGTGTGAAACTCGAAGTATCAGCTGTAGGGAGCAACACCATGACTCAGGGCACCGTCAAGTGGTTCAACGCCGAAAAGGGCTTCGGCTTCATCGCTCAGGAAGATGGACCTGACGTGTTCGTCCACTTCTCCGAGATCCAGGGCACCGGCTTCAAGAGCCTCGAAGAGAACCAGCGCGTCGAGTTCGAGGTCACCTCGGGCGCCAAGGGTCCTCAGGCGAGCGGCGTTCGCGCGATCTGATTTCGGAGTAACCCACCGAAACTTCACACTGGGGCCGGACACCGACAGGTGTCCGGCCCCAGTGGCATGTCCGGGGGTGGGTCGCACACAGGTTTTCGGGCGGACGCTCGGCGCTCGTCCGACGCTCGGGTTAATGTTCCATCACAGCCACGAGCGAAACGGAGCACACCCGTGCCGAACACCCTTTCCAGAGCAACACTCTCCACCGTCGCAGTCGCGAGCGCGTTCACCCTGGTCACCGCCTGTGGGTCAGCGCCGGAAGACAGCGCGAGCGGCGGATCCGACTCGGGTGACTTCACCCCGTGCATGGTCTCCGACTCCGGCGGCTTCGACGACAAGTCCTTCAACCAGCTGAGCTACGAGGGCCTGCAGACCGCGGCCGGCGAACTGAACGTCGAGCCGATCACGGTGCAGTCGAACTCCCCGACGGACTACACGCCCAACCTGAACAACCTCGTCGATCAGGGCTGCGGACTGGTGGTCACGGTCGGTTTCGCGCTCGCGGACGCCACCAAGGAAGCCGCGGAGCAGAACACCGACGTCAACTTCGCCATCGTCGACGACTCGTCCATCGAACTGGACAACGTCAAGCCGCTGACCTACGACACGGCGCAGTCCGCGTTCCTCGCCGGCTACGCCGCAGCGAGCTACAGCAAGACCAACACTGTCGGTACCTTCGGCGGATCGCAGTTCCCCACCGTCACCATCTTCATGGACGGCTTCGCCGACGGTGTGAAGTACTTCAACGAGCAGAAGAACCGCGACGTGCGCGTCATCGGTTGGGACGTCGACGCCCAGAACGGCTCCTTCACAGGTGGATTCGAGGCAAACGAGGTCGCGAAGAACACCGCGCAGGGCCTCATCGACCAGAACGCCGACGTCATCTTCCCGGTCGGTGGTCCGATCTACCAGTCCGCTGCCCAGGCCATCCGCGACGCGAATCGTCCGATCGCGCTGATCGGCGCCGACGCCGACGTGTACGTCTCCGACCCGTCGGTGTCCGACCTGGTGCTCACGTCGGTGACCAAGGGCCTCGCCACCAGTACCGAGGAAGTGGTCAAGGCGGTCGGCGACGGCTCCTTCGACAACACCCCGTACGTCGGCACGCTCGAGAACGACGGTGTCGGCATCGCGCCGTTTCACGATTTCGAGTCGCAGGTCGATCCGGCTCTGCAGGGTGAACTCGACACGATCCGCGCGGGCATCATCGACGGATCGATCACGGTCACGTCGCCCTCGTCGCCCAACTGACGATGGCGTCGAACGACACCGCGTCCACGCTCGACAGCAGCCCCGCGCACGACCTGCCGAAGCTCGAACTCCGGGGCATCACCAAGCGTTTCGGTTCCCTGGTCGCCAACGACCACATCGATCTGACCGTCGAGGCGGGGGAGATCCACTGCCTGCTCGGTGAGAACGGTGCCGGGAAGTCGACGCTGATGAACGTCCTCAGCGGCCTGTACCGGGCGGAGGAGGGCGAGATCCTCATCGACGGGGAGCGGCGCACCTTCGCCGGCCCCGGCGAGGCGATGACCGCCGGGATCGGCATGGTGCACCAGCACTTCATGTTGATCCCGGTGTTCACCGTCGCCGAGAACATCATCCTGGGCAACGAGAAGACGACGTTCGGCGGTCGCCTCGATCTCGACGCGGCTCGTGCGCTGGTACGGGAGGTGTCGGCCCGCTTCGGATTCGACGTGGATCCGGACGCGACAGTGGGCGATCTCCCGGTCGGCGTGCAGCAGCGCGTCGAGATCATCAAGGCGCTCTCCCGCGAGGCCGACATCCTGGTCTTCGACGAGCCGACGGCGG
Source organism: Rhodococcus sp. BP-316 (assembly GCF_019836105.1). Classification (NCBI taxonomy): domain Bacteria; kingdom Bacillati; phylum Actinomycetota; class Actinomycetes; order Mycobacteriales; family Nocardiaceae; genus Rhodococcus; species Rhodococcus sp. BP-316. The sequence continues at coordinate 276,416 of NZ_JABUEE010000008.1, forward strand.
TCCTCACCCCGCAGGAGACCGACGAGCTGATGACGATCATGCGTCAGCTCGCCGAGGCGGGAACGGCCATCGTCTTCATCACGCACAAGCTGCGTGAGGTGCGCGTGGTCGCCGATCGCATCACCGTCGTCCGCCTCGGGAAGGTCGTCGGCCAGGCCGAGCCGACCGCCACCGACGGCGAACTGGCGTCCCTCATGGTCGGTCGCGACGTGCAGTTGCGCGTCGCCAAGGACCCGGCGCAGCTGGGGGATGCCGCGCTGGTCGTGTCGAACCTGACGGTTCCGGGTGCTGCCGGCCCGGTGGTGAACGACGTGTCCTTCGAGGTGCGCGCCGGCGAGATCCTGGCGATCGCGGGCGTGCAGGGCAACGGTCAGACGGAGCTCGCCGAAGCACTGCTGGGTCTGCATCCGGCGATGACCGGTCAGATCACGCTCGACGGTGCCTCGCTGGTCGGTCGCGACGTGAAATCCGTGCTCGACGCCGGTGTGGGTTTCGTTCCCGAGGACCGCACCGAGGACGGACTCGTCGGCGAGTTCACCATCGCCGAGAACCTCATGCTCGACCGGTCGCACGGCGGGCCGTTCTCCGCTCGTGGCAGCATCGTGCGGTCCTTCCTCCGGTCGTTCGCGTCGGAGAAGGTGTCGGAGTTCGACATCCGCACGCCGAGCATCGACACGGCCGTCGGCAGACTCTCGGGCGGTAACCAGCAGAAGGTCGTGCTCGCACGGGAACTCGGGCGCGATCTGCGCCTGCTCATCGCGTCGCAACCCACGCGCGGAATCGACGTGGGATCCATCGAATTCGTGCACAAGCGCATCGTCGCGACGCGGGACGCGGGCACCCCCGTCATCGTGATCTCGTCCGAACTGGACGAGGTGTCGGCGCTGGCCGACCGCATCGCGGTGATGTACCGAGGCACCATCGTCGGCATCGTGTCCGGCGACGCCTCACGAGAAGAGTTGGGACTGCTCATGGCCGGAGGCCACTCCACCGACGCGAACACCGAGGGAGCCGCGTGACCGCGACGGACACCGCGACGCCGCCGTCCACGTCCGAGTCGGTGCTGCGCAAGATCGCCAGTGGCAGTGTGCTGCTGTCCCTGCTGTCGGTCCTGATGGCGTTCGTCGTCGGCGCGATTCTCATCGCCGTCACCGATCCGCAGGTGCGTGAGACGGCGGGCTACTTCTTCTCACGCCCCACGGACATGCTCTCCGCGATCTGGGACTCGGTCTGGGGCGCCTACTCGGCGCTCTTCCAGGGCAGTGTCTACAACTTCCGACGGCCTCGGTTCGCGGACGGTATCCGTCCGCTCACCGAGACCCTCACCTTCGCCACCCCGCTGATCGCCGCGGGTCTCGGTGTCGCGCTGGCGTTCCGGGTCGGCATGTTCAACATCGGCGGCCGCGGCCAGATGCTGATCGCCGCCGCGTGTGCCGGCTACGTCGGGTTCACCTTCGACCTGCCGCCCTACGTGCACCTCATCGTCGCGATCCTGGCCGGTGTCGTCGGCGGCGCGCTGTGGGGCGGCATCGCCGGACTGCTGCGAGCGCGGACCGGCGCGCACGAGGTGATCGTGACGATCATGCTCAACTACGTCGCGTTCTACCTGATCTCGTACCTGCTGCGCACTCCCGGCGCGCTGCAGGCACCCGGCTCCAACAACCCCAAGACGCCCGCGATGATGGACGACGCGATCCTGCCGTCGCTGTTCGGATCGAAGTACTCGCTGCACTGGGGCTTCGTCCTCGTCATCGCCGTGACCGCAGCTGTGTGGTGGTTGCTCGAGAGGTCGAGCGTCGGCTTCCGGTTCCGCGTCGTGGGGGAGAACGCCTCCGCGGCCCGCGTGGCCGGCATCAAGGTCGAGCGCGTGTACATCTACGCGATGGTCCTGTCGGGTGCCCTGGTCGGGCTCGCTGGTGTCGCACAGGTGCTCGGTACCGTCACCACGGGTTTCTCCGCTGACATCGACGCCGGCATCGGATTCGACGCCATCACGGTGGCACTGCTGGGGCGCTCGCGTCCGTGGGGTGTGTTCGCCGCCGGCATCCTGTTCGGAGCCTTCAAGGCGGGCGGCTTCGCGATGCAGGCCGCGGAGTCGATCCCCATCGACATCGTGCTCGTCGTCCAGTCGGTCATCGTCCTGTTCATCGCCGCGCCGCCCCTGGTGCGAGCGGTGTTCCGACTACCCGAACCTCGAGCGAAAGGGGTGAGCTGATGAGCACACTCGCCACGGCTCCTCCTGACGCCGGGTCCCGTCCCGCCGCCTCCTGGAAGCTTCCCGTCGTCCTGGGTGTCGTCACCGTCGTCGCGCTGCTGGCCTTCGGGCTGCGGGGCGACAGCGGCACCAGCACGTTCTCCCTGGCCAGTGACAGCGACTTCGTCAGGTTGCCGGACGTGGGGCTGCCCGCGCGCGCAACGTGCATCGCGCTCGTGATCCTGCTCGCCGCCCTCACGCTGGTCAGTGCGGTTCGCACCCGGGCGGGGCAGCGCACACCGGCGGCGGTCACCGCGGTGTTCGCCGTCGCGTTCGTCCTGCTGTTCCTCACGTGGTCCGCGGTGGGCGAGACCATTCCCGTGCCGGGGCTGCTCCTCGGAACCGTCGCCCTCAGCACGCCGCTGATCTTCGGTGCGCTCGGCGGCGTCGTCTCCGAGCGCGTCGGCATCATCAACATCGCCATCGAGGGCCAGCTCCTCGGCGGCGCGTTCGTCAGCGCGGTGGTCGCGACGCTCACCGGGTCGCCGTACGTCGGTCTCGCCGCGGCACTCGTCGCAGGAGCCTTGGTGGGCAGCGTCCTCGCGGTGTTCTCCATCCGGTACTTCGTCAACCAGGTCATCGTCGGCGTGGTGCTCAACGTGCTCGTCGTCGGGCTCACCAGCTTCCTGTACTCCAAGTTGCTGGTCCCCAGCGCCGCGACACTGAACACGCCGCCGCGCTTCCCCCGCATCGAGATTCCGCTGCTCTCGCAGATCCCGATCATCGGTCCGGTGCTGTTCCGGCAGACGGTCATCGAGTACGTCATGTACATCGCTGTGGCGGCCGTGTTCGTCGGCCTCTTCCGTACGCGGTGGGGCCTGCGGTTGCGCGCGGTCGGTGAGCATCCGCGCGCCGCGGATTCCGTGGGTATCGACGTCGCCCGCACCCGCTTCTGGAACGTCTGCCTCGCGGGCGCCATCGCCGGCATGGGCGGCGCGTACTTCACCCTGGGGTCGGTCGGTGCGTTCGGCAAGGAGATGACCGCCGGTGCCGGCTACATCGCCCTCGCCGCCGTGATCTTCGGACGCTGGGATCCCGTCCGTGCGACGTTGGCGGCCCTGCTGTTCGGATTCGCGTCCAACCTGCAGAACGTGCTGGGCATCATCGGCTCGCCGGTACCCAGCGAGTTCATGTTGATGCTGCCCTACGTGGTCACCATCCTGGCGGTCGCCGGGCTCGTCGGAAAGGTGCGTGGTCCCGCCGCGGCGGGCAGACCGTATCCCTGATCGGCGTCCGATGTTTGTCGGGCGCCGACAGCAGGGAACCCCTCTCCGTGGACGGTCGTACGGCCGCCCGTGCTCGAAGAAGGGACACCCGGAACTCATGTCACGCATCGCAGTCGTCGGCGGCCACGGCAAGATCGCCCTGAAGCTCGCGAAGATTCTGACCGAGAGTGGGCACCAGGTCACCTCGCTGATCCGCAATCCCGATCAGACCGCCGACATCGAGAAGACCGGCGCCACCGCCGTCGTCGCGGACGTCGAGGCGCAGACCACCCAGGAGATCGCCGGAACCGTGACCGGCCACGACGCCGTCGTCTTCGCTGCCGGCGCCGGGGGTGGCGATGCCGACCGCACGTACGCCGTGGACCGCGACGCCGCCATCCGCTGCATCGACGCTGCGTCCGCATCGGGCGTCCCGCGGTTCGTGCTGGTATCGTACTTCGGTGCCGGACCGGATCACGGTGTCTCCCCGGACGACTCCTTCTACGCGTACGCCGAGGCGAAGGCCGAGGCCGATCAGCACCTGAAGAACAGCGACCTGTCCTGGACCATCGTCGCGCCGTCCGGCCTCACCGACGACGCCGGCACCGGCTCCATCACCACCAAGGAGCAGGGAGCGACGGGCGCCTCGGTCAGTCGCGACGACGTGGCCGCAGTGATCGCCACCGTGCTCGACACCCCGTCCACCGCCGGCCGCATGATCGAGTTCGACCAGGGCGAGACGCCCATCGCCGACGCGCTGAGCTGACTCCCGGTCGGAACGGTCACCGGGTGAGAAGCTGGCCCGGTGACCGTTCGACTCTTCGCCACCGATCTCGACGGGACGCTGTTGCGCTCCGACCGGACCATCTCCGCGCGCACCGCTGACGCCATGGCGGCAGCGCGAGACGCGGGGATCGACGTGGTGTGGGCCACCGCCCGTGCGCGGCACTCCGTGCACGAGTTCGCCGAGCAGAGCGGTTTCCGCGGAATTGCGGTGTGCGCCAACGGCGCCGTCCTCATCGATCTCGCCGACGGGACACCCGTGATCACCCAGACGGTGGGGATGGACGTCGCCGTCGGTCAGGCCGCGGTCGACCGGGTGCGCGCCCTCGTACCGGGAACCGTGGTCGCCGCGGTCGGACCCACCTCGTTCGTCGCGGAGACGGGCTACGCCGCGTTGTGCGTGTTCTCCGACCATCACCGCGACCCGTCCACCATGGACACTGTCGTGGGTGGTGATTTCCCGTCCGACAGCGACCGGCCTCCGGCCTTCCCGTGGTTGCGGGAGGACATGGTGAAGATCGTCGCCCGCCACGCCACCGTGCCGAGCGTGGATCTCTACCGCGCGTTGCTCGCCGGCGGTGTCGACGATGTCTCGGTCACCCATTCCGGCGCGCCCTACGTGGAGATCGCCGCGCGCGGAGTGTCCAAGGCGACCGCTCTGGCGGCGCTGTGCGAGCGCCGCGGTATCGCTCGGCGGGAGGTCGCGGCCGCCGGAGACGCACGCAACGATCTGGAGATGCTCGCGTGGGCCGGCACCGCGATCTGTCCGTCCAATGCCATCCCCGAGGTGCAGGCTCTCGTCGATCGGGTGGTCGCCAGCAACGACGCCGACGGCATCGCGGAGTACCTCGAGGAGTTGGCGCACCCCCGCGTCGGTCAGGGTTAGGCTACCCTCAGCTGCATGAGCGACGCAGCGACCAGCGAGCAGACCAAGGGCTGGCAGGGCACGGTCCTCAAACTGATGGGCGGCTCGGACGTACTGCTCACCGTTCTCGCGGCGAAGGACGTCACCCCGCACTACCGTCGGCTGACGGTCTCCGCGGGTGGACTGTTCACGCGTAAGCCCGTGCATCCCACGATGTGGTTGCGCCTGTGGTTTCCCACCGACGACGGCAGTGCCTCGCTGCACCACCGTGCCTACACGGTCGTGAACCCGGACCCCGAGAACGACCGCTTCGACCTCGAGTTCGCGCTGCACGACGGTCCGGCCGCGCACTGGGCACGACGCGCCGCCCCCGGCGACACCCTCGAGGCGACCTTCCAGGGCTCGAAGTACGCAGTACCGGACCCCCTTCCCGCCGGGTACCTCATCGCGGGAGACAGCGCGGCACTTCCCGCGGTGAACTCGTTGCTGGCCGCACTGCCCGACGATCTTTCCGTCACTCTGTGGCTCGAGACCGTGCACGACAGCGACGACGCGCTCCCGCTCGCGGCGACGAGCGCCACGCAGATCCATCGAGTACGACGGCGTGACGACGGTGCCTCGATGGTGGAGGCCGTCTCGGCCGCAGCGTTCGACGCGTCCCGCCACGCCGCGTGGGTCGCGTGCGACACGGTCACGACGCGCTCGATCTCGTCGATCCTGAAGTCCGACTACCGCGTTCCGCGCAGGTCGGTCAAAGCTCAGGGGTACTGGATTCCCTGAGCGTCACGCACGACGGGGGCTGTCAGGGACGACCGTGATACGTCTTCGCCGCGGTGGTGGACAGCAGGGCCACGATGACGAACCCCATCAGGCCGTTGACGATCGCGGAGCCGAACGCAGCGGTGATCGCTCCCGCGGCGAGGAACGGCAGCACGATGATCGCGACGACCACCAGTCCGGCGATCCAGCTGAAGAACGTGTTCGGTGACGGCACCGCCTGGAACAGCAGGAGCATGAACGCTCCGGCGAGGATCGCGGCGAGGGCGCCGTACACACCGGCGATCCAGGGATCCTCCAGTCCGTACATCCAGAACACGCTGGTTCCGGTGCGGTTGTAGACGGCCTGGACGATCGCCGTGGCCACCCATCCTGCGATGAACGTGGTGATGGCGGTGGCGACGACTCCGCCGATGAACGGGCCGACGTCGAACTTCAGTCCGGACGATGCGGGCTTCTGCGGCGCGTAGCGCTGACCACCGGGCTCGGCGTAGGGCTCCTGCCGACCGTAGGCCCGAGTGCGGTCGTCGTAGCCGTAGTTGCCGACGTCGCGGTTGTCGGAGTCGCGCGGGTAGCGATCGCTCATCTGCCCAGTCCTCTCGATCGGCCGCGCACGCGTCAGCGCCGCAGCGTTCAATGGCCCAACCCTAGCTGCGTGTACCCGTCACCGGTGGTACCGCACCGGCCCGTCGGATCTCGTCGTCGAGCGCCGCCGCGATGGTCTGGGCCGTGGCGGGCAGCACCGCCACCACGTCGGTCGCGTGCACCAGGTAGCGCCCGTCACCGAGCGCGTCGATCCACCGTCTGCCTGCGATCGCCTCGAGCGGGCCGTCGCCGCCGTGTCCCACGACGATCTCACCGAGCCCCTCCCGTGGCCCGTCGAGGATGTGGATCACGCGATCGCGGTCGGTGTCGCCACGCGAATCGTGCAGGTGGGACGACGGAGCGCGGACCACGTCGTCGCGGGACACGGACGACGGCGTCACCCGTCCCGCGCGGCGGTGGGGCAGCGCCGCCGTGAGGGTGTGGGTCATGCGCTCCGGTGGTACGGCGTGGACGTGGACCGTGCCGCCGGTGTCGGAGGTCGGTCCCGGGTCCTGGACCACCACGACGGCGAGCGGGAAGGCCGGAGGCCGGTCGGAATGGGGCGGGAAGGCCGGAGGCCGGTCGGAATGGAGCGGGATCGCGGAGTACGAGGTTGCGGCTCGGATGCGCACGCGTCGATCGCCCGACTCCACCCCGCAGGCGGTGACCTGGAGTCCGGGTCCGCCGAGCAGGGACGCGGCGGCCAGCAGCGATCGGTCGCCGAGGCGGCGGCGGGCGGCCTCGCGTTCCGCACGCAGATCCGCGGCTGTGCGGACGCGCGTGGTCCAGGAGAAGGGGAACGGCACTCGATCGCGGCCGATCCGGTCGAGAAGTACGGCGAACTCGAGTGACGTGAGGTGCCACGAGGCGACCCCCGTGGGAGCCGCTCGAACGATCACCCGATCACCGGGGGAGCGACGAGTGGGAGCTCCCCGACCAGGCGGTCGCCGTTGTCCGCCGTGACCAGGTACCCCGCCGTGGTGTGGTCGCCGTCCTGGTCTCCACCGGCGCGGCTCCCCGGCATCATCGCGCCCGGTCCGTAGGCCGCCGCGCGGGTGCCCGCGCCGGAACCGCCCGCGCCGGCTGAGGTCGCGCTCTGCAGGACGGGGCCGGTGGTACCGCCCGAGGGGCCGCGCCCGGACGAGGATCCCGGACCGAGTGTCCGCGCGCCCGACCCACCGGATCCCGCCGACGACCGCTGCCCTGCCGTCCCGTACCCGGCGGGGGTCGAGCCGCGCCCGAAGCCCGCGGGTGAAGTCAGGGCAGGCCGGGATCCCGACGGGCCGACCGGTGCCGTGCTCACGGGTGCGACACCCGACGGCGGAGCTGCGCCGTTCGGGGTGCTGCTCGTGCCTGCTCCCGCGGAGTTCTGGGCGGCGGCCGCAGGCTGTGGCCCTGCGACGGGCGTCGAGTCGCCGACCGACGCCGCCGTGGTCGGTGCGGGAGTCGCCGCGAGCGACGAGAGTGCCGTCGAACCGAGCGATGCGGCATCGACACCTCCGCGCATGCCACCGGAGGCCGAGGACGAGGAACCCGACGCGGACCCGCTCGCCGGTTCTCCCGGCGGCGTGAGCACCGGCACGCCGTGATCGGCTCGGACGGCGGTGGGGACGTAGGTGCCGTTCATGACCGCCACGGCCTCGGCGCGCCGCTCCTCCTCCTCGGCCATCATCGCGGTGATCGACCCGGCGGCGCCGACGGGTCCGAGAAACGCGGCCGTCATCGCGGTGCGCGCCCAGTCCGACGGCGTGAACGACTGTGGGGCGGGCATGGTGGCGCGGGTGAGCGCGAACCCGTCGCGGGACTGCTCGAGCTTGCCCGCGACGATGTCCATGAGGTCGAGGGTGCGCAGCGACTCGGTGCGGTACGTCGTGATCGCGGCGAGTGCGGAGTCGGCCGTGGCGCCCTGCCAGTCGGTCCCGAGCACAGCGCCGAGGTCGTTCCACAGGGTCCACACCAGTGCGGTCGCCCGGGTGTGGGCCTCGCGCCACATCGCGGCACCGGAATCGAGGAGCTCCGGCGTGAGTTCGGTGGTGTGCGCGAACATCTCGGGGTGCGACATGCCGTCGAACGCCTCCGGGACCACGACGCTCGCGCCGCTCGCCGTGTCGCCCACCCTGGACCTGTCGACGGCCTCGCGGGCGACCCGGACGGCGTCGTCGGCGTGGAACTCCGCCGTCAGTCGTGCCGCGGACTCCGCCGCGTCGCTGTCGTGTCCCGTCGCGAAGTCGACCATCTCCGACGCCGCGTCCGAGATCGTCTCGCCCGCGGCACCGATCACCCCCGTGATGTCGAACCCCATGTTCGTGTCCTCCCCGACCGCGGTGCCACGATCCCCGTGACATTCGACGCGCGGACCGGCCGCACGGTTCCGCGTACGGTTGACGCGTCTCTCCCACGCGCGGCGATGCTCCTCGAGAGATCGCCGACGCTCCCGACACCGAAGGAACGTGCACCATGTCGGACCACTCAGTGCCGGGCGAGGTTCGCGAGAGCACTCCGTCCGGCGGGCCGCCCGTGGGCCGGCTCGCCGTCGTGACAGTCGTTCTCGCGATCCTGTTCGGGACGCCGCTGTGGACTCTCGCGTTCACCGGCGCGGACTGGCCGATCGCCGCGAGGATCATCGCGACGGTGGTCGCGGTCGGTGCTGCCGCCGCACTCGTGGTCGGCATGGCGAAGGGGCACGGCCGGGCACACTCCGACCGGTGGGCGCGCATCGGGGACACCCTGCTCGGACTGGTGTGGATCGCGTTCGTGTGGTCGATCATCGGGCTCGTCGTACGGCTCGGGCTCGGCGTCGTCGGGGTCGACGATCCGCTGCGATCGCGCATCGTCGCCGGCGCCGTGCTGGCCGTCATCGTCGCGTTGGCGGTGTGGGGACGACGCGAGGCGATGCGGCTGCCGCGCACGAAGCACGTGACGGTGACGCTCGATCGACTCGGCGCCGGACTCGACGGGCTCCGCGTCGTCCTGGTGACGGACACGCACTACGGTCCGATCGAACGGTCCGTCTGGTCCTCCGACGTCGTGGCGGAGATCAATCGCCAGGACGCCGACATCGTCTGTCACGTGGGTGATCTCGCCGACGGGTCGGTGGAGCGTCGACGCGAGCAGGTGGCGCCCCTGGAACGAGTGCACGCGAAGTCGGCGCGCGTCTACGTGACGGGCAACCACGAGTACTTCGGCGAGGCCCAGGAGTGGCTCGACCACATGACGTCACTGGGTTGGGACTCGTTGCACAACAGGCACATCACCGTCATGCGCGGTGGTGACAGGCTCGTCGTCGCCGGGGTGGACGACAGGACCGCGCGCGGGTCGGGCGAGGTGGGTCACGGCGCGGATCTGACCGCCGCGCTGGCGGACGCGGAACCGTCGCTGCCGATCTTCCTGCTGGCGCATCAGCCGAAGCAGATCGACGCGGCAGTGGCGGCGGGAGTGGATCTGCAGGTCTCCGGGCACACACACGGCGGGCAGATCTGGCCGTTCGGATTGCTCGTCCGACTCGATCAACCGGTCGTCCACGGCCTCAGCCGACACGGCGCCCGCACGCAGCTCTACACGAGCCGGGGCACGGGGTTCTGGGGTCCACCGTTCCGTGTCTTCGCACCGAGCGAGATCACCGTGCTGACGTTGCGGTCGAGCTCTCTGGTGTGACAGTCGCGGCGGCGCCGACGCCGGCCACCGCGTCCGCCCAGTGCCCGGAGCGGACCAGGGCAAGGGTGAGGAGGAGCCGGTCGTCCGGCGCGGTGATGGATCGGCCGGTCAGTTCCTCGACCTGATGAAGCCGATAGATCACCGTGTTCCGGTGGCAGTACAGCAGTTTGGCGGCGTTGGTGGGTGAACCGTCGGTGGCGAGGACGTGCGCCAGAGTTCGGAGCAGTACCTCCCGCTGCGCGGGCGGGTGTCCGTTCAGCGACCCGAGTGCGTGGGACACGACCAGATCCGAGATCTCGTCGTCGGCAGACATGACGATGTGGGGCAGTCGGTCCGTGGCCACCGCGGCAGGAGTGTCGCCGGCGCCGATGGTGGCCGCCGTGCGCGCGGCAGCTCGGTACGCGGCGGCGAAGGTCACGAGTCCGTCCGTCGACGCGGCGATGCCCACCGGTCCGACCGCGCGTGCGGCGAGAGCCTCCGCCACCGAGCCGAGGTCCGCCTTGGCCGGGCACACGACGCCGAACTGAACCCCGTCGCGAATGTGCCAGTGCGACAGTGATGTCACGCCGTCGACGGCGTCCTCCGGTGAGGTCAGGGGTGGGTCACCTCGCTCGGACAGCGGGCCCACCACGCACGCGATCCGATGCTGTGCGGTGAGCCCCAGTGTGTTCCGCGCATCGACGACGAACGCGGGATCGGCTCCGCGCCCGTCGCGCAAGCCGTCGAGAACGGCGAGGATCTTCGTGACGTCGCGCTGCTGCATCCGTGCGGTCTCACGCCGGTACGAGTCGACGAGAATCGTGTTCTGCGCATCGAGTGCGTGCCACAACCGTTGGCCGGCGACGAGAAGCAGTCGCGGCTCGAGCAGCCCGGGATTCGCGCCGCGAGCGTTGACGAGTTCCTCCCACAACGTTCGACTACCGAGGGTGTACGCCTTGAGCACGAGTTCCATGGGGATGCCCTGGCGCGCGCGTTCGCGACCCGTGCGCCGCCACACCTCGGTGTTGTCCTCGCTACCGTGCTGCGTGCCGCTGAGCTTGCGCAGCCCCAGACGGATGTGTTCCCGCGTGCTGCGACGGACCACGGCCGTGATGTCGGAGCCGGCCTGGAGATAGTCGGGGTCCTGCTCGAACAGGGCCAACGTGATGGAGTCGGCGATGGCGTCCGCCTCCGGGATCAGCGTCGCCCACGCGCGTTGGATCGCGGCTCGTTCCTCCGCCGACAGCCGTCCGCGGACAGGATGCAGCCCCGATCCACGGCCGATCGACGGCGACGCCATGCGCGCATTTTTGCGCACAGCGCCCGACGGTTCGAGCGGTTTGACCGAAATTGGTGCCCACGGCATGACCCTTTTCGTGCGCGGAGACCATATCGCCGACTGTGCGGAGTGACCATAGTGAGTGCCACCGAGATGTGAGGTGGGCCACTGTGTCAACGATCGAGACCATGACCGAGTCCGTGTTCGAGCTGTCGTCCGTCACCGTGTCGTTCGGCGGCATCGTCGCCCTGTCGGACGTCGGACTCGATGTCCGACGAGGCGAGGTCGTCGGAGTCATCGGACCCAACGGGGCGGGCAAGACGACACTGTTCAACGTGGCGTGCGGCCTCGTCGCGCCGCAGTCGGGCACCGTGACCCGGAACGGCCGGGTGGTACGCCGGCTGAAGCCGACCGCGCTGGCGGCGCTCGGTATGAGCCGCACACTGCAGGGCCTCGGGCTGTTCGACCGGATGACCGTGGTGGAGAACGTCATGGTCGGTGCGGACCATCTCGCCCGGACCTCGATCGTCGCCGGGCTGCTCGGACTCGCTCGGAGCGGGGCCGACACCGCCGCGATCCGCGACCGGGCTCTGGCCACGTTGTCCGAACTCCGCATCGACGAGTACGCCGACCGGTACCCGCCCAGCCTGCCGTACGCGGTGCGCAAACGCGTAGCGCTCGCACGGGCGCTGGTGGGGGAGCCGACGTTGCTGCTTCTCGACGAGCCGGCGTCGGGTCTGTCCAACGCCGAGATGGACGAGCTGGGTGAGCTGGTCCGCGGACTCACCTCGCGAATGTCGATCCTCCTGGTCGAGCACCACATGGATCTGGTCATGAGTGTCTGTGATCGGTTGGTGGTCCTGGACTTCGGGAAGGTCATCGCGCGCGGGACACCCGACACGGTGCGCGAGGATCCCGCTGTGCTCGCCGCCTACCTGGGGGACGAGGTGGACCGTGATGCGTGACGTCGTGCGGGACGAGGCGACCCGCGACGCCCTGACCGTGTCCGATCTGACGGTGCGGTACGGCGCCGTCACCGCGCTCGACTCCGTGTCGCTGCGGGTGCCCCGCGGCGCGGTCACCGCGGTGCTCGGGGCCAACGGTGCCGGCAAGACGACCCTGCTCCGGACGATCTCGGCGCTGCACCCGCCGGTGGCCGGCCACATCCGGATGGGCGAGGTCGACCTCGTCGGAGCGAGTCCGGAGTCGATGTCACGGCGTGGACTGTCGCACGTGCCCGAGGGCCGCGGGGTCATCGTCGAACTCACCGTGGAGGAGAACCTGCGGCTGGGGGCGTTGGGCCGCAACAGGTCCGCGGCCGCGGTGGGGATCGACCGCGTGCTGTCCATGTTCCCGGCTCTCGCGGAGCGTCGGGCGTCGACCGCGCACACGCTGTCGGGCGGTGAGCGTCAGATGCTGGTGATCGGGCGCGCACTCATGGCGACCCCCACGATCCTGCTGCTCGACGAACCGTCGCTCGGGCTCGCTCCCCGCGTGGTGGCGCAGATCTTCCAGACGCTGCGTGACTCGGTCGACTCGGACGGCCTCACCGTCGTGCTGGTCGAGCAGAACGCCCGCAGCGCGCTGTCCATCGCCGAACACGCCGTCGTGCTGTCCCTGGGGACGGTGGCGCGGGAGGGTCCGGCGGCCGACCTCGTCGGCGACGAGGAACTCCGCCACGCCTACCTCGGCTTCTGACCACCCTCACGAAAGGACGACAGAGTGCAACAACTGCTCACCATCGTCATCAACGGAGTGACCAACGGGATGGTCTATGCCGCATTCGCTCTGGCACTCGTGCTGATCTGGCGCTCGACGCGCATCGTGAACTTCGCGCAGGCGCCGATGGCGATGATCACCACGTACGTGGCGCTCGTCGTGGTCGATGCCGGCTACTCCTACTGGGTCGGCTTCGCCGCCGCGCTCGTGTCCGGCCTCGTGCTCGGCGCGCTGATCGAGCGACTGATCATCCGGTACGTCGACAGCGGGTCGCACATCAATCCGGTGATCCTCACCCTCGGTCTCTTCATCGTGATCCACGCGGTGGCGGCACTGGTGTTCGGCAACCAGTTCCGGTCCTTTCCCGCTCCGTTCGGTCTCGACGGTCGGCGCATCGGGTCCGTGGACGTGGCGCTGACGGGCAACGACATCTACAAGGTCGTCGCGGTGCTGGTGGTGCTCGCCGCGCTGGTCGCGCTGTTCCGGTTCACCGATCTCGGACTCACGATGCGCGCCAGTGCTTTCAGCCAGGAGGTGTCGCGCCTGCTGGGAGTGCGCGTGGGCCGCATGCTCACGCTGGGATGGGCGTTGGCCGCGGTGGTCGGGTCGGTCGCGGGTCTGCTCATCGCCGGCGGGTCGCTGGTGCACCCCGGTTACATGGACTCCGTCGTGGTGTTCGGATTCGTGGCCGCCGTGCTCGGCGGTCTCGACAGCCCGGTGGGCGCCGTGGTGGGCGGACTGCTGATGGGCGTCGGGCTCAGTGCGGTCAGTGGCTACATCGGGCAGGACCTCGTGTCCTTCGCGGCGCTGGTCATCCTCATCGCGGTGTTGTTGTTGCGTCCCAACGGATTGTTCGCTGCCGCGGCAGCGAGGAGGGTCTGACATGACCGTGACGACGACCGACAGGCCCACCCTCTCACCCGCACGCTTGCGCGTCGCCCGCGTGGTGTCGACTCCGGTGCGGCGGCACCTGCTCGGCGCTCTGTTGGCCCTCGTCGTGGTGATTCTCGTGCTGGAGAGCGTCAGCACGTTCCGGCAGAGCCAGCTGACGTCGGTGGCGTATCTCGCGATCGCCGCGGCCGGACTGACCGTGCTCACCGGACTCAACGGTCAGCTCTCCCTCGGGCACGGTGCGTTCATGGCGGTCGGCGCGTACACCGCGGCACTGATGTTGCGGGCGAACGAGTCCGGCTGGTCGGTGCCCCTGGTCCTGATCGCGGCCACCGTCGTGGCCGGTCTGGTCGGGGTCGTCGTCGGGGTCGCCGCGGCGCGATTGCACGGGCCCTACCTGGCCGGCGCGACATTGGCGCTCGCCGTCGCCGTCCCTGGTCTCGCGCTGTACTTCTCGGAGTATCTCGGGGGCGAGCAGGGTCTCATCGTGCCCAGTCCCGACGTGCCGTCCGCGCTCGACGACATCGCCTTCTTCGTCACCGGAAACGAGCTGACGTCCACGAAGTTCGTGGCCTACGTCGGGTGGTTCCTGCTCGTGCTGGTGTTCTTCCTGCTGGCCAACGTGTCGTCGAGTCGCGTCGGACGGCGTTGGCGCGCCGTGCGTGACGACGAGGTGTCGGCCGAGATCGCGGGGATCGACCTCGGGCGGGCACGGGTGCTGGCCTTCGTGGTCAGTGCCGCGTGTGCCGGTGCCGCGGGGGCGATCATGGCGATGGCCTCCCGCATCGCCGCGCCGAGCGGGTTCACGCTGGTGTTGTCCCTGACCCTGCTCTCCGCTGTGGTCATCGGCGGACTCGGTTCGCTGACAGGCGCTCTCATCGGTGCCGCGCTCCTCACCTACATCCCGCCGGTGGTGACCAACCTGGGCCTCGACGCCGGGTTGAGCAGCCTGCAGGCCGCGGAACTCGCGCCTCTGGTCACCGGCATCTTCACCGTGGTCGTGATCCTCTTCGCGCCACTCGGACTGGTCGGCACGGTCCGCGGTCGTCTCGTACAGCGTCGTCTGAAGAGAGAAGGAGTTCGATGAACAGGATCCGAACATGGGCGCAGCGGGGCACCGCTCTCGCTGCGGCCGTCGTACTGGTGGCCTCGTGCGGTGCGGGTGGCCGTGAGGAGGCGGAGGAGTCCACGGAGGGCTCGACCGTCGGGATCACCGACACCTCGGTGAAGATTGGTGCGCACTATCCCCTGACGGGAGTCGCCGCTCCCGGGTACAGCGAGATCCCCACGGGCGCCAAGGCCTACTTCGACTACGTCAACGCCGCCGGCGGGGTGAACGGTCGGCAGATCGAGTACCTCGTGCGTGACGACGCGTACGACCCGACCACCACCACGCAGGTGGTCAACGAGCTGGTCCTGCAGGACGAGGTGTTCGCGATGGTCGGCGGTCTGGGCACCGCGACACACAGCGCGGTCATCGACTTCCTCAACGAGGAGGGCGTCCCCGATCTGTTCGTGTCCTCGGGCGCGATCATGTGGGGTAACGATCCGGCCAAGTACCCCAACACCTTCGGGTGGCAGCCCGACTACCAGGTCGAGGGCAAGATCATCGGCGACTGGGTGCAGAAGAACCGGCCGGACGCCAAGGTGGGACTCTTCCTGCAGGACGACGACCTCGGCCGCGACAGCGAGGCCGCGGTGCGCCAGTACCTCGAGGATCAGATCGTCGGCGTCGCCCGCTACACGTCCGGCAACACCGACGTCGCCCCGCAGATCGCGTCCCTCCAGGCGGCGGGTGCCGATCTGATCCTGGGCTTCAACGTCCCGTCGTACACGGCACTGAGCCAGCTGGTCTCCCGCCGACTGAACTACACGCCCGAATGGTTCTACAGCTCCATCGGTTCCGACGTGGACCTCGTGGGGTCGCTGCTCGGACGCTTCTCCCAGGGCGCGGTGACGGACGGCGCCTCGTCGCTCGAGAACATGATCTCCCTCGAGTACATCCCCGGCATCGACTCGCCGGACAACCCGTGGACGCAGTTGTGGCAGAAGGTGTGGGCCGCCAACGGAACCGGTGAGGAGCTGACCAACTACCGCATCTACGGCATGAGCCACGCCTACGCCTTCGTGCAGGCGCTGCAGGCCGCGGGTGAGAACCCGACCAGGGAGGCGATCGTGTCGGCGCTGCAGTCGCAGGGCAAGGACCTGCCCGGCCCTCAGCTCGCCCCGTTCCGCTACTCCGAGGACAGTCACCTCGGCATCTCCGGTGCCAGCGTCTACAAGATCACGAACGGCAAGCCGGAGAACCTGACCCCGGTCCTGGTCACGGACATCGGCGACTCGGCCGTCGAGGAGTACACCGGTGAGGAGGCGACCCCACCGGAGAGCGGCATTCCCGACACCCAGCCGGCCGGATGACCCGGTCGGCGGGATGACGGTGGCGGGGGCGTCGACACGCCCCCGCCGCGGGTCAGTGACGCTCTGCCGACGCCCACGTCCAGTCCTTCACCTCGGGCATGTCCTCGAGATGCTCGACGACGTAGGACCGGTGACGCTCCAACTGGTTCCGACAGTGATCGGCCAGATCGGCACTGTGTTCGGGTACGCGTCGCGCACGTCGCAGCGCGTCGAGGACGAGGTGGTATCGGCTCATCTCGTTGACGACCACCATGTCGAACGGCGTGGTGGTCGTTCCCTGCTCGCGGAAGTCGTGCACGTGGAATCGGGAGGCACCGGTGCGTCCGTGCAGGAGTTCGTGCACCGCGCGCGAGTAGCCGTGGAAGCCGAAGATCACGTCGGTGTCCGCCGTGAAGAGGTCCACGAACGTCTCCTCGGGCATGCCGTGCGGGTGGTCGCGCACCGGCATCAACGCCATCAGATCGACGACGTTCACCACCCGCACCCGAAGATACGGAACCCATTCGCGGAGCAGTTCGGCTGCGGCCAGGATCTCCTGTGTCGGAACGTCGCCGGCGCTCGCGAGCACGATGTCGGGACTGTCCGGGACCTCGGGCCGACCGGCGGTGCTCGCCTCGGTGCCCGCCCACTCCCAGATCGACGCTCCCCGGGCGCAGTGTTCGTGTGCCTCGTCCAGCGTGAGGTACTGCAGGTGCTCCTGCTTGTCCACGACGATCAGGTTCACGTGGTCCCGGCTGCGCAGGCAGTGGTCGGAGATGGACAGCAGTGTGTTGGCGTCCGGGGGCAGCCACACGCGCACCACCTCGGGGGACAGCGGGATGGCGGCGTCGATCATGCCGGGGCCCTGGTGGCTGAAGCCGTTGTGGTCGTTGCGCCAGCACGTGCTGGTCAACAGGATGTTGAGCGACGCGACGGGTTCGCGCCACCGCAGGTCGCGGGCGTGCTGGAGCCACTTGACGTGCTGGATCATCATCGAGACGCTGACCATCGCGAACGCCTCGTAGCTCGCGAACAGTCCGTGCCCGCCCGCGAGCAGGTACCCCTCCAGCCATCCCTGGCACAGATGCTCGCTGAGCACCTCCATCACCCGTCCGTCCGCAGACAGCGCCGTGTCCCACTCGGTGGTGGGCAGTTGCCAGCAGCGGTCGGTCACGTCGAACACGGCGTCGAGACGGTTACTGGCCGTCTCGTCGGGACAGAAGAGCCGGAAGGATCCGCCGCCGTCCTCGGTGGTGTTGCGCGAGTAGATGTCTCGGAGCAGCTCGCCGAGCACCTTCGTCGTCCCGTGGAACGTGGTGCCGGGTGCGGGTATGTCCAGGGCGTACGTGTCGAGGGTCGGAATGGTCAACGGTGTGAGGAGTCGTCCGCCGTTGGCGTAGGGCGTCGATCCCATGCGCTTGTCACCCGACGGGGCGAGATCGGCGAGTTCCTCGACCAGGGTGCCGTTCTCGTCGAACAGTGTGTCGGGCCGATAGGACGACAGCCAGTCCTGCAGGAGTCGGAGGTGCGCGGGATTGTCGCGCACTCCGGACAGCGGAACTTGGTGCGCCCTGTTCGTTCCCTCCACGAGAACCCCGTCCACCTCGTGCGGACCTGTCCATCCCTTGGGTGTGCGCAGCACGATCGCCGGCCAGCGCACGCGATCACCGGACCCGGAGCGGGCGGCGCGCTGTGCCTCGCGGATCGTCTCGTGTGCGTTCCTGATCGCCTGCTCCAGATCGCGGAACACCTGGTGCGGATCGTCGCCCTCGACGACGACGGGCGCCCAGCCCTGCCCCGAGAGATACTGTGCGACATCCTCGTCGGAGGTCCGGCCGAGGACCGTCGGCCCCGCGATCTTCGCACCGTTGAGGTGCAGGATCGGGAGCACCGCGCCGTCGCGACGCGGGTTCAGGAAGGCCGGAAGCTTCCACGACGCCGACAGCGGCCCGGTCTCCGCCTCACCGTCTCCGATGACGCAGGCGACGGTGAGGTCCGGGCGGTCGAAGGCGGCACCCGCGGCGTGCACGAGTGCGTAGCCCAGTTCGCCGCCCTCGTGGATGCTGCCGGGTGTGGGCACGCTGACATGGCTCGGAATGCCGCCGGGCGAGGAGAACTGGCGGCACAGCACTCGCAGTCCCTCGGCGTCGCGGGAGACCTTCGGATAGATCTCGCTGTACGTGCCCTCCAGATACGTCGACGCGACCAGTGCGGGACCGCCGTGGCCGGGACCGGTGACGTAGAGCCAGTCGGTGTCGGTGCGGCGGATGTGCCGGTTGAGAATCGTGTAGATCATCGACAGGCCGGGGCTCGTGCCCCAGTGCCCGAGAAGCCGGGGCTTGATGTGCTCGGCCCGTAGCGGTTCCCGGAGCAACGTGTTGTCCTGCAGGTAAATCTGCGCGACGGTCAGATAGTTCGCCGCGGCCCACCAGCGCAGGTCGAGCTCCAGGTCGTGATCCTCGTACGGCATGTGCGGTCCTCTCCCGACCGGGCGGCCCCGCTCGTCGGCAGTGGCCTACCCGCCGTGCGCTGTTCCATGCAGGACGGCCGTCGCGAGAACGGCAGGGTGAGCCCCTCCGGCCCACGTGCCGACCAGGGCGTCGCGATCGGCCGGGCCGTCCAGCGGGACGCGATGCAGGGTGAGCACGGCGGTGCCGACGTCGACGACGGTGTCGGTGCCGCGGGTGTCGACCGACGGCGCGTGGACGTCGGGAACGTCGGCGCCGGCCTGTCCGGTTCCGTGGACGAGTGCGGTGACATCGCGCTCGGGCCCGGGCTCGGCGTACTCGAACGCCGCCTGAGTTCCGCCCGTGAGAACGGTCCGCAGCAGCGTCGCCAGATACACCGGATCGTGCGCCGCGTCGTGAACGTGGCGGGTCCCGAGCACGCTGTGTTCCATGGTGGTGATCAGCGCCGTCTCGGCGCCGGGAAGCGGTGCCGATCGGTAGGTGAGAGGCACGTGCAGGATCGTCCCGTCGGCGGCGCGGAGCAGGTGCGACTCCAGTCCCACCTCGCCGTCGGGATCGTCGAAGCGGTAGGCGTCGACGACCTCGAGCGTGCCGACGTCGATGCCTGCCGCCCACGGCTGCAGCGGAACCCACTGCCGCAGCAGGTCGATCTTGGTGGGAACGATGGTCGCGCGATGAATCAGGGCCACGCCGCGCACGCTACGCCGCGGTGTCAGTCCTCGGCGGAGGTCTCTGCGGCAACGGTGCCGAAGATGTCCGCTCGTCCCACGCCGTCGAGTACCGCGTGCCGGAGCTCGGGTGGCACCAGCAACACCTCTCCGCCGACGAGCAGTCCCTGGTCGATGAACGCTCGGAGCTTCGCGGTCACCAACTCCGCCGTCCGCTTGTCCTCGCCCTCGAGGTCGTCGTAGTTCTCGTCCAGGTTGCCCTCGGGCGGGTCCGGCGTCATGGCGGCCAGCACCGCCTGGGCGACGAAGCTGTCGGCCACCGAGGCGGAGACGTCGATCTCGTCGTCGGCGGACAACTGCGCCGTGACGTGCGCCGCGACGACGGTGCGCAGAGCGTCCGCCTCGCGCGCCCGGACGTTCGCCGCGAGTGGTCCGGGAGCGGCGCCGGCGTCCGAGATCTCCACGACGCCGGACGACACGGCGGTGGTCCAGGCGTGGGCGAGTTCGGGCACGTCGGCGGGCATCTGGAACGTCGACGCGGGCACGGTGAGCCCCAGCGCGGCGGCCACCTCCTTCGCGTCGATCGGCCGACCGGTGCTCGACCAGGCGAGCAGGGCGTCGACGTCGCGGACGATCGCGAGCTCGGCCAGTGCCGCCGACTCCGCGTCCGCACTCACCTCGGGCAGGGTGATGTCCTCGGGCGTCAGCGTGTCGGGGACGCCGTCGACGAAATCGGTGAGGTCCTCCATGCAGTGCTCGTAGTCGGCGTCGCTGCCGCTCCAGATGTCCTCGTCGTCGAGGAACGTCAGATAGGACAGGGCGCTGAACACGAGGTGGAGCGCGGCGTCCTCGCTCGCCTCGGTGTTCTGCGCGAGGACGGATTCGGCGGCGTCGAGAACGAGGTGGGCGTCGTCCGGGGTCCAGGCCGTGGGGGTGAATCCCTCGTGGACCCGGGTGAGTTCACCCAGGAGTGACTCGACGACGCGACGCGTCGGCTCGACGTCTCCCGCGCCCTCCTGAGCGGCCATCCACGTCACGAAGCGAGCGAGCACCCGTTCTGTCGTGGACGCCGTCGGCCCCGAGGTCTGTCGGCGTCTCCGCGCCGCGGTCTTGGCGGCGCGCTTCTGCCCGCGGTTGCCCGGTCGGTTCGATCCCATGCGCCGACCTTAATGCGGTCACCGGTCCGGTCGTCCCGTCAGGTCGACGCGGGCTGTGACCCAGATCATGTGTCGTCGGCGCGCGCTTCTCCGTTCTCTGTACGACTCACCTTCATACGAACACGAGCGCGCCCGGTAGGGGCAGCGTCGAAAGGAGTGCATCATGGCCGACTTCATCGAGAAGGCTCAGAACAAGGTCGACGAGGCCGCAGGCGCCGCGAAGAAGAAGGCCGGAGAGGTCACGGGCGACGATTCGCTGCGTACCGAGGGTGCAGCCCAGCAGACCAAGGCGGACGGCAAGCAGGCCGCCGACAAGGCCGGTCAGGCTGTCGACGATGCCGCAGGTGCAGTGAAGGACAAGGCCGGGGACGTCGCAGACAAGGCGGAGAACGCGGCGAACAAGGCTTCCGACAAGGCCGACGAGGTCGCG
This sequence comes from Rhodococcus sp. BP-316, assembly GCF_019836105.1. Lineage (NCBI taxonomy): Bacteria > Bacillati > Actinomycetota > Actinomycetes > Mycobacteriales > Nocardiaceae > Rhodococcus > Rhodococcus sp. BP-316. Next base: position 297,527 of record NZ_JABUEE010000008.1, read on the forward strand.
GACAAGGCTGCCGGCAAGGCGAACGAGGTGGCCGACAAGGCCGGGGACGTCGCGGAGAAGGCAGCCGACAAGGCGAACGAGGTCGCTGCCAAGGCGCAGGACAAGGCCGGCGAGGTCGCCGATCGTGCCAAGCACGCCGCGGACAACGTCGCCCAGCAGGTGCGCAGCTTCGACGCGAACTCGTCCGACGTGAAGAAGGCCTCCGCAGTGAGCGCCCCCGTCATCGCCGCCGTCGTCGGTGCGATCGTGGCCGTCGTCGTGGTGCGCCGTCGGCGCAACGCCCCGCGCCGGGTCGCCCAGAAGCGACTGTCGGTCGCGCAGAGCTTCGGTCAGGATCTGGCCGAGACGGTGAAGCACAAGCTCGACCGCTGATCACCGAGAGATATCCGGGTCAATGCTGCGGACTGTTCGTTCGAACGAGGGGGCAGCGTTGATTTGATCACCGTGCACCGTCACCACGGAGCACAGTGACCACCATCCGAATGCGGCGTCTGCACGGGGCAGGCGCCGCATTCGTGTGTCCGGACACTGCCGACCGGTTCCGCGGGAACCGAACATGAGTCCTGCCCGTCCATGCCTGCACACGCCGCCGACGACCGGTCGCCGGCGCCGGGCGGGGGGAGCACGGCATGGAACACACGGCTGTCGACGCGGCGACCATGGTGGACGCGGCCAGGGCGTTGGGCAGGGTGTCGCTGGATCTCGAGCGGGAGGTCGCGGAGGCCGCCTCGGTCGTCGCCGCGGTGTCCGCCTCGTGGCAGGGCCTGGCGGCGACGGCGTTCGTCGACGGGTGGGGCACCGTTCATCACGGCGCCCGGTCGGTGGTCGCGGCGCTCGAGGACTCAGCGGGTCGACTCGAGATCGCAGCCATTGCCTATGCGGGACAGGACGACACGTCCGGGGCCGCGATCGCGGGTGCGGTGTGACGGGCTACCGAGTGGACCTGGCCGAACTGGATGCCGTGGTCGTGAGGCTGACGCGGTTGGCCGAGGCCACGCGGGTCGCACTCGACGACGTGTCGGTGCGGGTGTCCGCCCTGCCGTGGGAGGGCACGGCGGCAGAGGCTCATCGCGCCGCGCAGAGCGCATGGTCGGCTGGGGCTCGCGAGATGGCGGTCGGTGTCGAGACCATGAGAGACGCTGCGCGCCGGGCACACTCGTCGTACACCGCGGCCCTCCAGTCGAACAGCCGCATGTTCGGGCGCGACTGATGGCGCCTCCGGTCGTTCTCGACGTGTCACCCGAGGTCTACGCCGAGGCGGCTCGGTCGGTGTATCGCGCGGACGAGATCATGGCGAGTGCGGTGAACGTCCACCACGGTGCGTCGCGCGCGTGGGCCGCGATGGCGGGAAGCGACGCCGCGGGTGAGCAGTGGGGCCGGGCGTACGACGGATCCGTCGTCGATCTCTCCCGCGCACTCGCCACGACGTTCTCGGCGACGTCGGTGCTGGCGCGGCTCGTCGATCAGGCGGGTGCGAATCACGTTGCGGCGGAGTCGATCGCGGTGGTTCCGAGTACCCCGCCGCCGGCAGGGCGGGCACCGTCCGCCGCGCGGCAGCTCGAGTACCCGAGCGCGGTGGGTGACCTCGGCCCGGGGCTCCAGGGTGCGGTGGAGCTGGCCGACGCGGTCGGCGTGCCGTGCCCCAACGGCGATACCGACGCACTGCGGGACGCGTCGAGCGCGTGGATCGTGCTGGGGCAGGCGATGCTCGACGCACGGTCCGAGGTGCTCGGTGCCGCAGCCGATCTGGGTGCCGTGGACGTGCCGGAGCGGGACGCGATGGTGCGGGACCTCCGTCGACTGTCCGAGGCAGTGGAAGCGGTGGCGGGTGCGTGCTCGGGGCTGGCCGCCGCGTGCCACGACTACGCCGAGCAGCTCGAGAAGACGCGCCGCGACATCCGCGACCTGATCGAGCAGTTCGCAGTGGAGGAGGCGGCGGCCGTCGCGGTCGGTATCGGGTTGGCCTTCGTGTCCGCGGGACTGTCGGCCGCGGCGGGAGCGGCGATCACGGCCGGTCGTTTCGCACGTACCGCCTCGAGAGTGCGCGCGGTCATCGCGGCGCTGCACGCGTTCGCTCGGATGCGGCGCACCGAGACGTCGATGGCGACGGTGCGACGAGCTGCCGACGACGTGGAGGATCTGACCACTCGTGTGCCCGTCGGCCTGGACGACGTCAGTGCGGCGGAGCGTGCTGCCGGTCCGCCGCCGGCAGGGTGGTCGTCCACTCGTGCGCTCGACGACCACTTCGCGCGCCACGGCGCCGACGTGGGTGCACGGTCGGCCGACGAGTACGCCGACCTCGCGGCGCGGTTCCGCACGGAGGGCTCGCATCAGGTCAAGGTCGGCCCGGACGGCACCGTGCGGATGTACGACCCGGAGACCAACACGTTCGCGTCCTACACGCCGGACGGCACCACCAAGACATACTTCAAGCCCGGATCCGGTGCGTCGTACTGGGACCGCCAACCAGGAGTTCCGGAATGACCACTCACCTCTGCCCGGTCTGCCACTACCCCGGTCTCGCGGACCCGCCGTGGTCGGAGGCGGGAGCGTCGTACGAGATCTGCCCGTCGTGCGGCTACGAGTTCGGTGTCACCGACGACGACCTTGGGGTGACGCCCGAATCCTGGCGCCGGCTGTGGATCGACCGCGGGCATCCGTGGAGTTCGACGGCGCCGCCGCCGCCCGGCTGGGACGGCGCACGGCAACTCCGGCGCTGACGTGCGGGAAGGCCGGAGGCCGGTCGTTGGACTGCGGGAAGGCCGGAGGCCGGTCGTTGGACTGCGGGAAGGCCGGAGGCCGGTCGGTGGACTGCGGGAAGGCCGGAGGCCGGTCGGTGGACTGCGGGAAGGCCGGAGGCCGGTCGGTGGACTGCGGGAAGGCCGGAGGCCGGTCGGTGAATCTCCAGTGTCAGGGGAGTAGGTGCGAGTACGCGGAGCACGTGGAGGCGACGCCGATGTAGACGAGTCCGTCCGACTGCTCGTCCGACCATCCGCGCACTCGCGTCCGGTCGGCGGTGTCGGCGAGGATGTCGACTCCGGTGCGTCCGACGGCGAGGTCTCGGCAGATCGAGGTGACCGAGGTGTCCATGAAGGCGGCGGTGTCCGGGTCGGTCGGGTAGCCGGCCATCTGCATGATCTCGGCGAAGGCATCGAACGGTTCCTCGGCGGCGTGCTGGGCGAGGGGAGCGATCTGCACCGCCGGAGTGTCGAGGACGACGGGCGTGTCGACTGCGGTGACCGGCGCGGCGGGTGCGGGGGCGTCCGAGGCACTGGCCGTGGCGGGGGCACTGTCGGACAGCACCATCGTCGTGGTGGCTGCGCCGGCGAGCACGGTCACCGCGGCGCCGATCACCGCGATCCGTCGTCCGGTGCGAGTCGGTCGCCGATGTGCTGGCATCACGTGTCCTCGGTTGGTGGGTCAGTCGCTGACTTATACCCATTTCCGAGCAGAATGTTACTGGAGTCTCACAGGAATCAGGGAGGACGCGCGCATGGAGAAGGTGACGGCCCGGACTCTCGGGGCGTGGGTCATCACGGTGAATCCCCGCAGGACCGACGTCGCCTCGTTGCTCGCCGACGGGCACGCGGGCGGTGACTGGTGCGTGGCGCCCAACTACCGTTCGCGCCTCATGGCGGCCGGTCAGCCCATCCTGCTGTGGGTGAGCAACCGATCCGGCGTGCACCCCGCGCGGGGATTCTGGGGCGTGGGGACCGTGCTCGGCCCCGCTGTCGACATGCACGATCCCGACGATCCGCGCCTTCACGTTCCCACCGAGATCACCACGCTCGGCGAGCCCGTGACGGCCGCGGAGTGCGCCGGGACGGCCGGGCTGGACCGACTCGAGATGCTCCGATCGCCCCAGCAGTCGAATCCGTCCGTGGTCACCGCCTCCGAGTGGTCGCTCCTTCGCGCTCGTCTCGAACGGGCACCGGAGGCGCCCGGCCTTCTCTAGTGTCCGAGGTATGACAGCTGATGTTCGCGCGAGCACGGTCGACGCAGTCCTGACGAGGTCGGCGCGTCGGTACCCGGACCGGGCAGCCCTGGAGTTCGACGGTCGAACGCACACCTATGCGGCACTGGACGCGGCGGTGTCCCGCGTCGCTCGGTACCTGGTGTCGACGGGGCTCGCACCGGGAGAGCGGGTCGCGGCCTACGGCACCAACTCCGACTCCTACATCGTCGGGTTCCTCGCCTGCTGCCGTGCCGGGCTGGTGCACGTGCCGATCAACTACGCCCTCGTCGAGGACGAGTTGACCTACCTGGTCCGCCAGTCCGGTGCTCGCGCGCTGCTGGTCGACGACGCTCTGGCGCCGGCGGTCGACGCGGTGCGGACGGGTCTCGATCTCGACGTCGTGCTCTCTCTGCAGGAGCTTCTCGACCTTCCCGACGTGTCGGTCGCGCTGCCCACGGTGCTGACCACCGATCTCGCCCAGTTGCTGTACACCTCGGGAACGACGTCGAAGCCCAAGGGCGCGATGATGTCTCACGGTGCGCTGGTGAGCGAGTACGTCTCGTCCGTCCTGGCACTGGCGTTCACCGCCGACGACGCCCCGCTCATCGCGATGCCGCTGTACCACTCGGCCGGCATGCACGTGTTCGCCCTGCCGTACCTGTCGGTCGGCGCGACGGTGCGCCTGATGGCGAAGCCGGACGTCGCGGAGATCCTGCGCCGCGTCGAGGCCGACCGCATCGGTTCGCTGTTCCTGGCGCCGACGGTCTGGGTCCCTCTGGCGGGACACCCGGATCTCGAGACCCGCGATCTGTCGTCCCTGACCAAGGCGCAGTACGGGGCATCGATCATGCCGGTCACGGTGCTGGAGCGGCTGCGGGCGCGGTATCCGGACCTTCGGTTCTTCAACTGCTTCGGACAGTCGGAGATCGGTCCGTTGGCGACGGTGTTGCAGCCGGAGGAGCACGATGCACGGCCCGCCTCGTGCGGGCGCGCCGTCTTCTTCGTCGAGACGCGGGTGGTGAACGCCGACGGTGAGGACGTGGCGGACGGTGAACCCGGCGAGATCCTCTACCGCTCACCGCAGTTGTGCGACGGGTACTGGGAGAACCCGGACGCCACGGCCGAGGCCTTCCGCGACGGATGGTTCCACTCCGGTGATCTGGTGACCCGGGACGCGGAGGGATTCGTGACAGTGGTGGACCGCATCAAGGACGTCATCAACACCGGCGGCATCCTGGTGGCGTCGCGGGAGGTCGAGGACGCGATCTACACCCATCCGGCGGTGGCCGAGGTCGCGGTGATCGGCGTTCCGGACGAGAAGTGGATCGAGGCGATCACGGCGGTGGTGACGGTGAAGGACGGTCGTGCGGTGACCGCCGAGGAGATCATCGCCCACGTCTCGGGTCGCATCGCACCGTTCAAGATCCCCAAGCAGGTGCGGTTCATGGACGAATTGCCGCGTAACCAGAGCGGCAAGCTGCTCAAGCGCGCGCTGAGGTGATCGAACCGGCGTTCGGCGTGTTACCTGTGTGACTGGTGTGACTGGTGGTACTTCTGACACCGAGAGCTTCCGCGTGTCGCGGTAGCCGAATCGGTCGGGGAGTCGGTCATGCAGGTCGGTAGACGCGTTGCGCAGATTCTGTTGGTGGTGGCGACGGTGATCGCCACCCTGTCGGTGCCGACCGCGTCGGCGGCGAGTCCGTATGTCGGACGCCAGGGCATCGGGCTCAACGGCATCGACTTCCGGAGCAGCTCGAGCGCCCAGCAGGCACAGGCGACCCGGGTCGCGGGTACGGGCGCCAAGTGGGTCCGCATCGAGATCGACTGGTGGTACGTCCAGGACGGTGGGCCGACCGCCTACAACTGGTCGGGTCCGGACGGTGCTGTGGCGGCGGCCAAGGCGAAGTCCCTCAACGTCCTGCTGCTCATCCAGAAGACACCGCCGTGGGCTCGGACCACCAGCGACGGCAGCACACCGCCCACGAACCCGGACGACTACGCGACGTTCGCCGCCAAGGTCGTGAGCAGGTATGCGCCGCAGGGGGTTCGGTCGTTCGAGGTGTGGAACGAGCCGAACCTGTGGATGTTCTGGGCCGACCCGGTGACGGGCAAGCCGAACGTGCAGGGTTACGTCGATCTGCTGAAGGCGGCCTACCCGAAGATGAAGGCCGCCACCACCAGCACCATCAGCATCGTGGCCGCCGGACTGTCCCCCTACGGCACCACGGGTCAGAGCCCGGAAGGGCACGCCGTCTCACCGATCACCTACCTCGATCAGATGTACGACCTCGGCGCCGGACCGTACTTCGACGCCGTCGGCTGGCACCCGTACACCGCGCCCGCGTTGCCGAACGACACTGCCGACTGGAACGCGTGGTCGCAGATGAGCGTCGACTTCACCAATCCCGACGGCACGATCTACCAGAAGAGCGCGCGCACGATCATGACCGAGAACGGCGACGCCGGGAAGCTCATCGTCATGACCGAGGCCGGCGCCGCCACTGCGGGCGACCCGAGCGTCAGCGAGCAGGTACAGGCGACGGCCTACCGACAGGCCGTCGACAACCGCCTGTCCTACTCGTGGGCCGGGCCGATCTTCTTCTACGAGACCACAGACCGCGCCGCGATGACCGCGGTGAACCCCGACAAGGAGAACTACTTCGGGGTCTACCGCTCGAACGGGGTGGCCAAGCCGGCCGTGACGGTGCTCAAGAGCGTGCGCTGAGCTCACTCACAGCCGACGCCGTCTCCGTCGCGGTCCAGGTGCGAGCCGTAGCCGGGGTCGCCCACGCGGACGGGCGCCGCGCCGGCGTTCCGAGCCGCGGTGCAGTTCGTGTAGTACGTCGATCCGGACGACTCGGGAACGACGGCCGGCGCGACGTACGGAGCCGGTGCGGGTACCGGCGCGACGAATGGCACGGGCGCCGGGACGTAGGCGCGGTCGACGTCCGGCACGTCGACGTCCGGCACCTCGACGTACGGGGTCTCGACGTACGGCACCGTCGTGGTGGGCGGCGGTGCGTACACGGTGACGGTCTCGGGAGTGGTCGTGACGGCAGTGGCCGTCGACGTCGTGGTGGTCGGCCGCGGGGTGGTGGTCGGTGCGGCCGACGTGGTGGTGAGGGTGGTCTCCGCGCTCGCGGCGACGGGTTCGGGTTCCTGCATCAGCCCCAGTCCGACGACGGACAGGCCCACGAAGGCGGCGACAGCGGCCGTGATCTTGCCCTTGTTGCCCTTCTTGCGGGCCTCGATGTGGGGCGGCTGGAACGGCGGCGGATACGCGGTCATGCAGGTCCTCAGGTGAATGGCAGCAACGGGTCACACCACACGTCGCGCGGGGCGCGCGGCACGTTACAGGGTGGTCGGTTTCCGCCGGAACGCGCTGCTCAGGGCAGTGCGGTCAGAGTTCGGACCACGTCCGAAGAATGCAGGACATCGGTGACGACGCGATCGATCCGCCCGGCGTCCTCCGCGCCGACGAGCCGTTCGATCTTCTCCAGTATCTGTGCGTGGTCCAACGGGAAATGGTCGACGTCTCCCACCGGATCCGGTGAACCGGCCGACACGGTCTCGCCGGAGACGAGAACGATGTCGACCTCCGCGGCGCGTCGGTCGGGCAGCAGCGCCGTGAGCGCGGGCGACGACTCGACGTCCACCCGTGCGCTGAACTCCTCCGCCGCACGGAAGGTCGCGCTGCCGGGCGTCAGGGTCTCCACGTCGATGCTTCCGGCCACCACCGCGGCGGACACGACGAACGGCAGCGAGAACATCGCACCGAGCCGCGTCGAGGGGTGCCGACCGAACAGGGGTTCCGCCAGCGCGTGGGTGCGGACGCGCACGCTCGCGATGTCGGCGATATCCAGGTTCGTGCGCAGAGCCTGCACGATGTCGACGGCGGCGTGGGTGTACGAGCAGCTGGCATGGCGCTTCGCGTACCCCTGATCGAGGGCGAACGTGCCGTCCGGCGCGGGTGCGAGCTTGTCGGCATCGAGAGTGCCGACGATGTCCCCCAGAGTCGTCGCCGCCGCGCCGCTGTTGTGCACCAGTCCTGCCGAGGACAACCGCGCGGCGTCGAGTCCCGCACGGACGGCGCCGCCGATCCACAGATTCCGGCCGAAGTTGCCCGCGAGCACCACGGCCCACGGTGCGACGTGCACGAGCGCGGTCGAGGCGTCGATCGCGGCCGCCGTGCGCTCGGCGTCGAGATCCCACACGACGGCAGCGGCGGCGGCGGCGCCGGTCGCTCCCCAGTGTCCGTGGGTGTGCCACTTCGGGTCGCGGGTCAATGCGGCACCGAAGCGGGTGGCCACCTCGTAACCGGCCACCACGGCGGCGACGAACCGGTCGCCCGACACCGGCTGTGCGCCGAGGCGGGCCGCTGCGACGGCGGCCGGAAGCACATGGGCGGCAGGGTGACCCGCCGCGTACTTGTTGCCCTCGTCCAGTTCGAGGCAGCACGAGGCGATCGCGTCCAGGTAGGCCGCCGTCTCCACGCCGGTGCGGGCGCCGCGACCGACGGTGGCCGTCGTGCCCGGTTCGGTTCGCCACCGCGTGAGAAGCGCGGTCAGTTCCGGTGTCCGCGCTCCCGCCAGGGTGACACCCAGAAGGTCGAGCAGCACGGTGCGGATCCGACTCTCGTACGCGGTACCGGTCGCAGGTAGGTCCACGCAGAAACGCGCCAAATCGTCGATGCGTAGTCGCACGTGTTCCGCTGGAAGGAACGTTGCCGAGTCGGTCATGCGACAACGCTAGGACTGACGCTCGTGCTGGTCAATACATCTGCCGGACGTGATCATGGCTGCTAGGGTCGGCATCGACAACAGTCAGGCATCGCGGTGTCTTCGGTGGCGATCCGCTCAGCGGAACACAGCTCGCCGTGAACCCCAGTCCAGAGGAGAGAATCGAGCCATGTCGGACAGACTTCTCGAGGCCGTCACGGCCGGTGTACGCACGGTCGATCTCGGACGCCAGCTGCGGGTCGGTATGCCGCAGTCGCCGAATCACCCGCAGTTCTGGCACACGCTTCCGCGTCGGCATGGTGACATGACCCGGTCGGACGGCGGCAGCGCCGCGAACGACATGATCACCACCGGAACGCATGTCGGCACCCATATCGACGCGCTCGCCCACGTCTCCCACGAGGGGAAGATGCATGGCGGTGTCGACGCGGCCGAGGCCGGTGTCGGCGGCAAGTACGTCGAGCTCGGTGTGCACACGATCGCGCCGATGATCCGCCGCGGCATCCTGCTCGACATTCCGGCCGTGCGCGGAACCGAGCGACTCGAGGGCGGCGACGAGATCACGGTCGACGACCTCGAGTCCGCCTGCGCCGCCCAGGGTGTCGAGGTGTCGGCCGGCGACGTCGTGCTGATCCGCAGTGGGTGGGCGCAGTTGTTCGACGAGGGTCAGCCCTATGTCGGTGGTCCGTCCGGGGTTCCCGGCGTCGGCGAGCCCGGCGCGCAGTGGCTCGCGTCCCGAGAGGTGCACGCCGCGGGCGCCGACACCATCGCCTTCGAACGCCTCGCGCCGGGCGGTGGCCACGCGCTGCTCCCCGCTCACCGAGTCCTGCTGGTGGAGAGCGGCATCTACATCATCGAGGCCCTCGATCTCGAGGAGCTCGCACGCACCCGGACGTACGAGTTCACCTTCGTCCTGGTGCCGCTCAACATCTTCGGCGCCACGGGATCGCCGGTGCGCCCCCTTGCGGTGGTGTCGGCATGACCGAGTCCACACTCGCCCGCACGCTGGCGGAGTTCGCGGTGGAGCACTCGTTCGACGATCTGCCTGTCGACGTGGTCGACAGCATCGGGCTCCGCGTCCTCGACACGCTCGGGATCGCGATCGCGGCCACGGAACTCGACACCAGTGCGATGGCCACCGCGTGGGCGCGGGAGCAGGGCGGCCGGGCCGTCGCCTCGGCCGTCGGCGTGAAGGAGAACCTCCCGCCTACCCTCGCGGCCTTCGTCAACGGGGTGCTCGCGCACTCCCTCGACTTCGACGACACCCACCTGCCCTCGGTACTGCACCCCAGCGCGTCGGTGGTACCGGCCGCACTCGCCGCGGCGCAGCAGCACGGTGCCTCCGGCCGGGACCTTGTGCGCGGCATTGCGATCGGCCTCGAGGTGTGTGTCCGCCTCGGCATGGCGGGTTTCGATCCGGAGACGAAGAACTCGGTGTTCTTCGAGAACGGGCAGCACGCCACGTCCATCTGTGGAGCCATGGGCGGTGCGGCCGCTGCCGCGGTGATCGGCGGCGCCTCGGCCGACGGCATCGTCGACACGCTCGGTATCGCGGCGTCGATGGCGGCCGGCATCATCGAGGCGAACCGCACCGGTGGCACGGTCAAGCGCATGCACTGCGGGTGGGCGGCGCACTCCGGCGTGTCCGCGGCCGGTCTCGCTCGGCACGGCATCACCGGACCGCCGACGGTGCTCGAGGGCAGGTTCGGATTCTTTCAGGCGTGGCTGCACCAGAGCGGACGCGCCGCCGAGATCACCGACGGCCTGGGCAGCACCTGGGCCGCGCCGGGTCTCTTCGTGAAGCCCTACCCGGCCAACCACTTCACGCACGCGGCTCTCGATGCGGCGGCGGCGTTGCGGAATCGGGGCATCACGCCCGCGGACGTCGAGCGGTTCGTCCTCGGTGTCCCCGCTGCCAACCTCCGGACCATCGGCGAACCCATCGAGGTCAAGCGCACCCCGCAGACCGGGTACATGGCTCAGTTCAGCGGACCCTACGCGGTGGCGGTGGGCATGCTCGGTGGCGGTGGACTCGGTGCGGTACTGGACGACTACACCGACGAGAAGGCCACGTCGACGGAGCGTCGCGACATCATGGCACGCGTCGACGTCGTCCCGGACGCACAGTGCGACGCCATCTTCCCGCACCAGTTCCCGGCCGTTCTCACGGCGCATCTCAGCGACGGCACCACCGTCGTCGAAGAGGTGTTGACCACGCGCGGCGGACCGGAGCGGCCGTTGTCGTTCGAGGACGTTCGAGCGAAGTTCACGGCCAACGTCGACGGCCTGCTGAGCGTGCAGGCAGCCGACGCCTTCGCAGCGCAGTGCGCCGGCCTCGCCGACCTCGAGGACCCGGGCGTGCTCTTCGATTCGATTCGTACCCTGGGGAATTAGAGTCGGACGCGGGCCAGGATCTCCCGGGCGCCGCGGACCACGGCTTCGTCGACGAAGCGTCCGTCGTCGTCGACCGTGGGCCCACCGGCCGCCCGGTCGAACAGGTCGACGAGGCGCTCGGCCTGGCGCACGTCGTCTGCCGCCGGTGTCAGGGCATCGTTGATCACGGGCACCTGACCGGGATGCACCGCGGTGCGGGAGCGGAAGCCCATGTGCACGAAGTGCGCGGTAGTGGTGACGAATGCGTCGAGGTCGCGGAACTCGGTGGAGGTCGGTGCGATCGGTGCCTCCAGACCCGCTGCTGCGCAGCCGATCACGATGTCCGCGCGGATGGCGTCGACCACGTGCTCGGTGTCCGCCGCGCGGGTGATCCGCAGATCGGCCAGCAGGTCCACCTCGCCGATGCCGACGGTCACCAGTCGGGAACTGCTCGCCAGGTCGGTCAGGCCGCGCAGGGCGGCCGCGGTCTCCACCAGACCCACCATCGCGATGTCCGCGTCTCCGAGTCGCTCGTCCGCCTCCGCGAGGGAGGCCGCCCCGCACTTGGCCACGATGATCCCGGTGACGCCGGGGCGCGCCGCCGCGGCGAGGTCCTCGGCGAGGAACTCGGGTGTCACACGAACCCACACCTGCGCTCCACCGTCGCGCGGACGGTCCAGCCACTGCGCGACATCGTTTCTCGCCGTGTCTTTCTGCGCGAGTGGGACCGCGTCCTCGAGGTCGAGGATGACGGCGTCGGCCGGTCCCGAGACGGCCTTGTCGAACAAGGCGGGCTTCACGGCCGGCACGTAGAGGAACGAGCGCGGCATGCGGCGGGTCATCGGGCGGCCCGCGCTTCGAGGCTCTGCGTGATCGCGCGCGCGGCGGCCAGCACCTGACCGGCGTGCGCCACATGATCGTCGTCGGCGGTGGAGGAGTAGCGGAAGGCCGGTCCGGAGGAGCTGACCGAGCCGAGCACGTGGCCGGCCGCGTCGAAGAACGGGGCGGCGATGGAGGCGGCGCCGGTGTTGCGCTCGTTGATGGAGGTCCCGTAGCCGGTGTCTCTGATCTCCTGGAGCCGGGCCAGGAACGTCGTCTCGTCGGCGTCCGGAGCGCTTCCCCGCAGCTCCTCGAAGGCTTCGTGCGCGTAGTGCGGCGGAAGGAACGCGAGGATGGCGCGGCTCGAGGCGCCGGAGTGCAGCGGGTACTGCGGGCCGATCTCCACCACCATCTTCACCTCCTGCGGGCTCTCGTACTGGTCCAGGTAGACCCGCCGATGCCCCACCAGGACGGACAACGTCGCCGTCTCGAGGGTCTGCGCACGTAGTCGGCGCAGGATGGGAGCGGCGATGGAACGAACATCGAGTTGGCTCCATGCCTTCGTGCCGAGTCCGATGGCCGCCGGGCCGAGGGAGTAGGTGGACTCGCCCGCCACCGGCTGCACGATCGAGCGCGATGCCAGGGACTGCAGGATCCGGTGCACCACAGCCTTGCTCAGGTCCAGGCGGCGCGCGAGCTCCGTGACACCCAGTGCCCGGTCGGACTGCGCGAAGGACAGCAGGACGTCGGCCACCCGATCCGCCGATTCGGTTCCCGTCGACGCGGAGTCGGTGCCGGTCGAGCTGGTAGTTGCGGCCATGGGGCCAACCTTCCACATTCGCTGAGTACGTGCGCGGCTTCGGCGCGTTCCGCTGAGCGAACCATACCCGTAACAAGAAAGTCATCAAAGAGCCTGTTCTGACCCAGTGATGCGTGTAATACTCAGTACTGCAGGGAATAGCCACCCACTAAGTGGTGCGCTGAGCGGAACACAGGCCGTGTCCTTCGGTCACACGGTTTCCCGAGACTCGGCGCCTCGATCGGCGCGGAAGGCAGATCCAATCATGAGAAAAGTCGTAGGCGTGCTCGCCGCAGTGGCCCTTCTGGGCACGGCTGCGTGTGGATCCTCGTCCGGATCGGACGGTTCGGGTCCCATCAAGATCGGATCCGTGCACCCCACCACCGGTGCGCTGGCCGGTGTCGGTGGACTGATGAACGACGGTGCCGCACTGGCCGTCGAGGACATCAACGGTGCCGGCGGCATCTCCTCGCTCGAGGGGCGTCCACTGGAACTCGTCACCGGTGACAGCCAGGGCAAGGCGGAGGTCGGCCAGAGTGAGGCGCAGCGTCTGATCGACGACGGCGCAGTCGCCCTGGTGGGCACCTATCAGAGTGACGTGACGCAGAACGTCGCATCGGTCGCCGAGCGCTCGCGAGTGCCGCTGGTCATCGACGTAGCGGTCGACGACAAGATCCTCGACCAGGGTTACCAGTACGCGTTCCGTATCCAGCCGAACGCCTCCAGCATGGGTACCGACGGCGCCAAGGCGCTCGCGGCCATCGAGGAGCAGACCGGCCAGCCGATCGATCGCGTGTCGTACCTGCACATCGAGGGCTCGTTCGGTGACAGCGTGTTCGACGCCTTCGAGAAGGAGGCCGCGAACCAGGGCATCTCCTCGGTGCAGGAGATCACGTACCCGGCCACCAACTTCTCCGACGCCACGACGCAGGTGCGCGAGGCCGCGGTCTCCAACCCCGACGTCATCGTCGCGACGGGCTATTACCCGGACGGTCTGCTGATCGCGAAGGCCGTCGAGCAGTTGAACGTGAACGTCAAGGGTGTCTACGGCATCGCCAACGGCGCCTTCGACGACAGTTCCTTCCCGGCTGCCGCCGGCACCGCCGGTGAGGGCGTGCTGTCCGCCAACTACCACTTCGATGCCACCAGCGACCGGGTCAACGACATCCGCTCGCGCTTCGAGGAGAAGTACGGCCGTCCGATGGAGACGGCGGCGATGCTGTCCTACCAGGCCGTCGAGGTCATCGCGGCGGGACTCGAGGACGGCGCCGACGCGGATCCGGAAGCGTTGCGCGAGGCCATCTCCGGCGTCACCATCGACGATCCGCTGCTCGCCTTCTCCGGTCCGATCCAGTTCGACGAGACCGGTCAGAACTCCAACGCGACCGTCATCGTGATGCAGGTGCGCGACGGCCAGGTCACCCAGGTCTTCCCGGACGAGTTCGCCACCGAGGCCATCGAGTTCCCCGCGGGAGCGGGCCGGTGACGGTCGTCGCCGAGAGCGCGGCCACGGAGAAGACCCGGCGCGCCGTGAATCCCGGCGTCGCCGTCGGGGGAGCGCTCGTGGTGATCCTCGCCGTCATCTTCTTCGTCGGCGGCAAGGACCAGGGCCTGGTCGGCCAGGCCATCGTGTCCGGTCTGCTGCTCGGCGGGGTCTACGCGCTGATCTCGGTCGGCCTGACACTCATCTTCGGTGTGCTCGGCATCGTGAACTTCGCCCAGGGCGCGATGCTCACCCTGGCGATGTACATCGTGTACGCGCTCTCGACGGCGGGGTTGCCCGTCTACGTGGCAACGCTTCTCGCAGTCCCCGTCATGTTCGTGTTCGGCATGATCGTGCAGGCCACCCTGCTCACCAAGCTCACCATCGGCGGGAGCCACGAGGGGCCGCTGCTGGTCACCCTCGGGTTGTCGTTGCTCATCATCAACGTGCTCCTCATGGTCTTCGGTGGTCGGCCCAAGTCGGTGGAGGCGCCCGTGGACGGATCGATCTCGATCCTCGGCACCGTCGCGGCCTGGCCTCGGGTGCTCGCGTTCGTCGGTGCCGCGGTCGTGGCGATCGCGCTCAAGTCGGTGCTCGAACGCACGCGCCTCGGGTTGTCGATCCGCGCGGTGGCGTCGAACTCGGAGGGCGCCAAGCTCGTCGGAGTCGACATCGGCCGGGTCTACGCGCTGACGTTCGGTATCGGCGCGGCCTGCGTGGCCGTCGCCGGCGGTCTCATGACACCGTTCACGTCCCTCACCCCGTCGGTGGGCGAGCAGTTCACGATTCTCGCCTTCGTCATCGTGGTGCTGGGCGGTCTCGGCAGTGTCGTCGGAGCCATGGTCGGCGGCATCGTCATCGGTCTGGTCCAGACGGTCGGCGCCCTGTACCTCCCCGGTACCGGATCGCTGATCCTCGTCTTCGCCGTGTTCGTCATGGTGCTCTTTCTCAAGCCCGAAGGTCTGTACGGAGGACGCCGATGACCACCACGACGGATGTCTCGACGGACTCCGCGTCCGACACGCGGCTGAAGGACTCCTGGCTGCGACGCCAGTTGCTCACGCTCGTCATCGGATTCGTGGTCGTCGCCGCGTTCCCGCTCGTGCTCGGCGAGCAGGCGCAGACGGTCGCTGTCCGGACATTGATCTTCGCGATCATGGCGGTCGGCTGGAACCTCATGAGCGGCTTCGGCGGCATGTTCAGCTTCGGTCACGCGGCGTTCTTCGGCATCGGCGCGTACACCGGTGCGTATCTGCTGGTGGAGCACGGCATCTCGCCGTGGATCTCCATGCTCGTCGGCGCCGTGGTGTCCGCCGCGGTGGGCACCACCATCGCCTACCTGTGCTTGCGCTACCGGCTGGCCGGGTCGTACTTCGCCCTGGCGACGTTCGCCTTCGCGCAGATGTTCCTGCTGCTCGTGCAGAATCTCGAGGTCTTCAACAAGACCGAGGGCTTCAACGTGCCGATCCTGCCGCGTGATTCGTGGTGGATGCTGCAGTTCGAGAAGGGCAGTGCCACCTACCTGTGGATCCCGTTGGTGATCCTGGCGCTCGCGGTGCTGGGCACCATCTTCTACGTCCGGTCCCGCCCGGGGCAGTACGTGCAGGCGATCCGTGACGACGCCACCGCGGCAGCCTCTCTCGGCATCGACACGATGAAGTACCGGCTCATCGCGGTCGCGGCGAGCTGCGCCCTCACGGCCGTGGCCGGCGTGTACTACGTGCAGTACTACTTCTTCGTGGGCCCCGAGCAGGCATTCGGATCCGCGGTGTCCGTCGAGGCCATCGTCCCGGCCGTCATCGGCGGCATCGGAACCATCTGGGGGCCGGTGCTCGGCGCCGCGGTCATCGGGCCGCTGTCGGAGCTCATCAACGAGCTGCTGCGCAACCCGCCCGCGTTCCTCGAGTTCCTCCAGGGATCCATCGGACTCGACGTGGCGGTCTACTCGGTGATTCTCATCCTGATCGTGATCTTCCTGCCCAAGGGGATCTTCGGCACGATTCGCGAGAGGTGGCGCAAGTGAGCGTCCTCAGTATCGAGAATCTCAGCAAGTCGTTCTCGGGCATCCACGCGGTGCGCGACGTCAGCATCGACGTCCCGGACGAGCAGTTTCTCGGCATCATCGGCCCCAACGGCGCCGGCAAGACCACCCTGTTCTCGCTGCTGGCCGGCGAGCAGCCGCCGACGTCGGGTCGCGTGATCTTCGACGGCACCGACATCACGGGGTGGCCCGCGGACCGCATCGCGCGCGCTGGGTTGGTGCGTACGTTCCAGTTGATGCGGCCGTTCGAGTCGATGTCCGTTCTCGAGAACGTAACCATCGCCGCACTGTCCAAGCGTAAGTCGCGGAAGGACGCGCGTCGGCACGCTCTCGAGGTGCTCGACCGGGTGCAGCTCTCCGACCAGGTGGGCGGGACGGTGTCGACGATGTCGACGGCCGGACTCAAGCGACTGGAGCTGGCCCGCGCTCTTGCCATGGAACCGCGGGTGGTCCTGCTCGACGAGGTGCTCGCGGGACTCGTTCCGGCGGAACGTGCGCCGATGATCGAGCTGCTGCGCTCCCTGCACAGCGGCGGGCAGACCGTCCTGTTCGTCGAACACATCATGGCCGCGGTCATGGCGTTGTCCGAGCGTCTGGTCGTCATGCACGAGGGCGCGGTCCTCACAGCGGGGGATCCGCGCACCGTCATCGAGGACCACCGCGTCGTCGAGGCCTATCTGGGTGAGGAGACCGCATGATGCTCGAGATCGACGATCTGCACGCCGGCTACCGGCGACTGGAGATCCTGCACGGTGTCACGATGCATCTGGAGAAGGACGAGATCGTCTCTCTCATCGGAGCCAACGGCGCCGGCAAGACCACGACGCTGCGCGCCCTGTCGGGTCTGGTCACGCCCAGCAAGGGCCGCATCATGTTGGACGGCAGCGACATCAGTGGCAACCGCGCCGATCGCATCGTCCGGTCGGGACTGGTGCACGTCGCCCAGGACCGCGCACTCTTCGGTTCGCTGCCGGTCTCCGAGAACCTGGAGATGGGCGCGTACACCCAGAAGCGCGGGTCCACGAAGGAGTCGCTCGACCGCGTCTTCGATCTGTTCCCCATTCTCGCCGAGCGGCGGACCCAGCGCGCGGACACCATGTCCGGCGGTCAGCAGCAGATGCTGGCCATCGGCCGCGCCATGATGTCGAAGCCGCGTGTGCTCACGCTCGACGAACCGTCCGTCGGCCTGGCGCCGAAGCTCGCCGCCGAGGTCCTCGAGGCCATCGTGCGGATCCGCGAGACCGGGGTGACCGTGCTGATCGTCGAGCAGAACGCCGCACAGGCACTCGCGATCTCCGACCGCGCCTACGTCATCGAGAGCGGATCCATCGTGCTCGCCGGTACGGGAGCCGAGCTCGCCCACGACGATCGCGTCAAGGCTGCGTACCTCGGCATCTGATGCCGCACCTCTCGTCAGGAGTTTCTTCGTGCGATTGCTCGCATACACCCCCATCCATGTCGACTTCGCCGAGTTCCGGCGACGTCAGGAGCGGTACGACGCACTGAGCCCGGTGGGCGTGTCCGTCGTCCTGCGCAACATCGGTCCCGATGCTCCGCGCGCGCTGGACACCGAGGCCGACGTCCGAGCGTCCGAAGTGGCGCTGGCCGCCGCCTTCCGCGCCTCCGATCCGGACGAGTTCGACGGGTACCTGCCCGACTGCGTGCTCGATCCGTGCGCGGAGGAGGCGGACTCCTTCGAGCGTCCCCTGTACGGACTGACGCGACTCACCGCGTCGTTCTACGCCTCGCAGGGCCACCGCCTCGGCGCCCTCGCCCGCAATGCCGCCATCGCTGCTGAACTCGACCGCCGCGTGGCGGGTTACGGCATCCCCGCCGAGCCGACCGTCGTCATGGACCTGTCGTTCGACGACATCGCGGATTCGCGAGCCTGGGCCGATGCGGTCACCGTCCACGCTCGTGCGCTGACGTGTTCGGTGGCCATCAACGCGTGCTCGGCGGTCGATCTCACCGGGCCGCGAACCACACCGCTGGTCGTGGATCCCACGGCCACCGCCCTGCGCCTGCTAGCACTGCGCGACGAGCTGGAGCCGGCATCGTGAGCGCGGACGGACCCGATCTGATCGTCGCCGGCGCCGGCGGCGGACTGATCGCCGCGCTGCGTGCCGCCGAGCACGGACTCGACGTGCTGGTCGTCGAGGCCAGCGACCACTTCAAGCGCGGCAACAACACTGCGATGTCGACGGCCATGATCCCCGGTGCGGGGTCCCGCTGGCAGCGTGAGGCGGGCATCGAGGACTCCCCGGAGACGTTCGTCGAGGACGTGCTCCGCAAGACGAAGGGCACGGCCGACGCAGAACTCGCCGGAGCCCTCGCCCGCGTGAGCGCGCCACTCGTCGAATGGATGGCGGATCACCTCGAGGTGCCGTTGTCGCTGGTCACCGATTTCGCCTACCCCGGTCACTCGGCACTGCGCTGCCACACCGTCGAGGGTCGGCACGGAAGCGTGTTGCTGGAGCACCTGGTGCGCGCGGTGACGGCGGAGCCGCGCATCGACGTTCTGGCACCGGCCCGGCTGACCGACGTCCGCGTCGACGACGGTCGCGTCACCGCCGCGGTGATCACGCTCCCGGACGGATCGACCGAGACGATCCCCACCGACGCGGTGCTGTTGGCCACCAACGGGTACGGCGGCGACCACGAGCGGGTCGCCACCCACGTCCCCGAGATCGCGCATGCTCGCTACCACGGCAGCGAGCACTCCCGCGGAGACGCGCTCACCATCGGTGACCGTCTCGGCGCCGCGACCGCGTATCTCGATGCGTACCAGGGGCATGCGGCGCTGTCGAAGAAGGCGTCGACCCTGGTCGGGTGGGCCACCGTCATGCACGGGGGCGTCGTCCTCGACCTCACGGGACGACGCTTCGGTGACGAGACGACGGGCTACTCCGAGTACGCCGCCCATCTCGCGGCCCGCCCGGAGTCCGAGGGCGTCATCGTCATCGACCGCGACATCCACGACAAGTGTCTGTCGTTCACCGACTTTCGTCAGACGGTCGATTCGGGCGCCGTCGTGTGGGCGGACACGCCGGCCGAGCTGGCCGACGCGCTGGGGCTCCCCGCCGATGCCGTCGTCGACGAACTCGCGGCCGTCGAGAGGTACGCACGGGGTGAGGCGTCGGACCCGCACGGGCGCACCTCGTTCGAGCACGAGCTCACCGGGCCGTACGCGGCGATCCGCATCGTCCCCGCGCTGTTCCACACCCAGGGCGGCCTCGTCGTCGACGGGAACGCTCGGGTCCTGCGAACCGACGGCACCGCGATCGAGGGACTGTTCGCCTCCGGCGGCGCTGCGATGGGCATCTCGGGCCACGGCGCCGCGGGGTACCTCGCCGGCAACGGATTGCTGCCCGCACTCGGACTCGCTTATCTGGCCGCAGATGTCGTGGCCGGTACTCATCACTAGAGAAGGATTGTCATGACGAAGCTTCTGATCACCAATGCCCGAGTCGTACGTCCGGGCGCCGATCATCCCGAGGACGGCGAATTCCTCGACCTGCTGATCGAGGACGGAAAGTTCACCCGAATCGAGGCGGGGATCGATCCGTCCAGCGCCGACACCGTCGTCGACGCCGCCGGCAAGGTCGCGTTCCCTGGAGTGGTGGACGCGCACCAACACTGGGGCATCTACAACCCGTTGGGCGAGGACGCCTACACCGAGTCCAGGGCCTGCGTGCAGGGCGGTGTCACCACCTCGCTGTCCTACATGCGCACCGGTCAGTACTACATGAACACCGGCGGCTCCTACGCCGACGTGTTCCCGACGGTGCTCGAGGCCACCGAGGGCAAGCCGTTCGTCGACTACGCGTACCACCTCGCGCCGATGTCGAAGGAGCACATCGCCGAGATCCCGTCGCTCATCACCGATCACGGTGTGACGTCGTTCAAGATCTTCATGTTCTACGGCAGCCACGGGCTGCACGGGCGCTCGACCGACCAGAGCGAATTCCTCATGACGCCGGAGGGCGAGCGCTACGACCTCGCACACTTCGAGTTCGTCATGCGCGGCATCCAGGCCGCACGGGAGCAGCTCGGTGACAAGGCCGATCACATCTCGCTCTCGCTGCACTGCGAGACCGCCGAGATCATGAGCGCCTACACCAAGCTCGTCGAGGAGGAGGGAACGCTCACCGGCCTCGCGGCGTACAGCGCCTCGCGTCCGCCGCACTCCGAGGGGCTCGCGGTCACCATCGCGTCGTTCCTCGCCGACGAGACGCAGCTGCCCAACATCAACCTGCTGCACCTCTCCTCCCGCAAGGCCCTCACTGCCGCCATGCGGATGGCGAAGGCGTTCCCGCACGTCAACTTCCGTCGCGAGGTGACCATCGGTCACCTGCTCGCCGACATCGACACCGCCTACGGACTGGGCGGCAAGGTCAACCCGCCGCTGCGCCCGCGCGACGACGTCGAGGCCCTGTGGGAGCACCTGCTCGGCGGCGACATCGACTGGGTGGTCAGCGATCACGCGTGCTGCAAGGACGAGAAGAAGTTCGCCGAGGACCGCGGCGACATCTTCGCGGCCAAGTCGGGATTCGGCGGCGCCGAGTACCTGCTGCCGGGACTGGTCAGCGAGGGCCGCAAGCGTGGACTCAGCTGGCGCCGCATCGCGGAGCTGACGTCGCTCAATCCCGCTCGTCGCTACGGACTTCCGGGCAAGGGCGAGATTGCCGTCGGTATGGACGCCGACCTGGCACTGGTCGATCCCGATCACACGTGGACGGTGCGTCCCAAGGATTCGGAGTCCACGCAGGAGTACACCCCCTTCGAGGGCTTCGAACTCGGCGCGAAGGTCACCGACACGTTCGTGCGTGGCCACCGCGTACTCGACAACGGCGCTGTCGCGGGGGAGCCGACCGGCCGCTACCTGCACAGGCCCTACAAGTGACCGGGCCCCTGGAGGGGATTCGCGTTCTCGACGCGTCGACGATCCTCGCCGGTCCGCTGGTCGCCCAGATCCTCGGCGACTTCGGTGCCGACGTCGTCAAGATCGAGCACCCCACCAAGCCGGACGGGATGCGTGGGCACGGTCTGGACAAGGACGGCCATCCGCTGTGGTGGACGATGGTCAGCCGCAACAAGCGCGGCATGACGCTGAACCTCGGCAAGCCCGAGGGGGCCGACGTCTTCCGCAAGCTCGTCGCGGATGCCGACGTGGTGGTGGAGAACTTCCGGCCGGGCACCCTCGAGAAGTGGGGCCTCGGCTACGACGTGCTGTCCGAGATCAATCCGGGTCTGATCCTGTTGCGTGTCACCGGTTTCGGCCAGACCGGGCCCTACTCGACGAGGCCGGCGTTCGGCACTCTGGTCGAGTCGATGAGCGGGTTCGCCCATCTCACCGGCTCGGCCGACGGACCGCCGACGCTTCCCGCCTTCGGTCTGGCGGATTCGCTGGCCGGCATCGCGGGATCGTCGGCGGTCTCGATGGCCCTGCTGCACCGGACGAAGACGGGTAGAGGTCAGCAGATCGATCTCGATCTGCTGAGCCCCATCATGACGGCGGTCGGGCCCGGCATCATCTACGCCGACCAGTTGGGCATCGACCAGGAGCGCACCGGTAACCGGTCGAGCAACAACTCGCCCCGCAATCTCTATCGGACCAAGGACGAGCACTGGCTGGCGATCTCCACCAGTGCCAACTCCATCGCCGAGCGCGTTCTCCGCCTCGTCGGTCACCCCGAGGTTCTCGACGAGCCGTGGTTCGCGACGGGTCGTCAGCGCGCGGCCCACGCCGACCTGCTCGACGGATACGTCGGTGGGTGGATCGCCGAGCGCACGCGCGACGAGGTGATCGCGGCCTTCGAGGAGGCCGGCGCGGCGGTCGCCCCCGTCTACAAGCCGAGCGAGCTGCTCGACGATCCGCAGGTCAACGCCATCGAGATGGTCACCACAGTCGAGGACGACGCTCTCGGGCCGGTGCGCATGCAGAACGTCATGTGGCGCATGGGGGAGAGCCCTGGCAGCATCCGCCACACCGGACGTCCGCACGGCGCGGACACCGACACCGTGCTCGCCGAGCTCGGCCTCAGCGACGACGAGGTGCGCACCCTGCACGAGACCGGCATCGTCTGACCGCTCGAGTGGGCACACTGGTGTCCATGACGTCAGCACACAGTGTCGCGAAGGATCTCGGTCGACGGCTTCTCTGGTGGGGCGGCGGCAGTGTCGCGGTCGGCGCCGCCGCAGCGTTGGGCGGCGGCTCTCCCGCGGTCCGTGCTTTCGGCATCCAGACCGCGGGCTGGGGCGCCATCGATCTCGCCATCGCCGGGATCGGGGCGGCCCGGTCCACCGAGGTTGCGGCCGACAAGATGCGGAAGACCTTGTGGATCAACACCGGACTCGACGTCGTCTATGTCGCCCTGGGTGCACATCTCCTGTACCACCGGCCCACCTTCGGCGGGAGGGTGACGCCGCAGCAGTCCTCCGGGCACGGTGCCGCAGTCGTCGTGCAGGGTGCGGCTCTCCTGGTGCTCGACAGCGTGCACGCGAAACGCTTGTGACTCAGGACTCGGCATACCGCCCGGTCCTAGGGGCACACTGGACTGGAGTCCGCGGACCGACGTGGGCCTCGTGGCCGGTGCGTCCGTCGGGGGCGCACCGGCCGCCCTCATTGTGTGGCTGAAATACCCACCGTGTAATTCTCATTTGTCAAGTACCGACACATGCTTTTGTTGCGGCATGCCCACTTTTCGGTAACACTCACCACATCAGTCACATGAGTCACGTGAGTCACACAGTCGATCGGTGGGGGTCGGAGTATGCGAGCACGAAGTCGGCAGATCGCGGTGGGGGCCGCGCTGACGTTGGTGGCCAGCGGTCTGGGTGTGCTGTCGGCACCGGTCGCGTCCGCGGAACCGTGCGGTGGTCTCGGTGGCCCCGGCTCGTCACTGCTGGGCAGCTTTTTTGGTAGCAGCGGATCGAGTGGCGGCGGGGGCAGCAACCCGCGCGGGACTCAGCAGCCGCTCGCCCCGATCCGCAGTGGGAACACGCAGTCCGTGGGGTGGGTGACCGGACCTCTCAGCGCCAACAACACGTACGACCGTTTCGGCATCTCGGGTACCGATCTCGGCATCAGCTGGGACAACGGCGCAGGCCAGACGCTCATGGCGTTCGGTGACTCCTTCGGCAACTGCTCGGTGAACGGGCAGCAGTGGCGCAACAACCTGCTGCTGCGGTCCAGCGACGACAACCTCTCCGACGGCATCACCGTTCCCGACGCCGTGCCCGGCGACAGCGCGTCCGGCTCCATCGTCCTGCCGGCGACGCCTCGGTACGCCGAGCAGATCGTCCCGACGCTGCGGTTGCCGGAGATCGAGGTGACCACCATCCCGACGGCCGCCATCGCCATCGACGGCGTGCAGTACCTGAACTACATGTCCGTGCAGAGTTGGGGAGCCCCCGGCCGGTGGGTCACCAACTTCTCGGCCATCGCGACGTCGAGGGACAACGGGCAGAGCTGGACGACGGACCCGATGACCATTCGCGTCAACAAGGGCGTCACGATTCCCGGTGTCGCTCAGGTCAACGAGGCCAACGGCCGATTCCAGATGAACGCATACGCCAAGGGTCCCGACGGCTGGCTGTACCAATTCGGAACGCCCAACGGCCGTTTCGGTGCAGCCTTTCTCGCCCGTGTGCAACCGGCGGACATCCTCGACCTGACGAAGTACGAGTACTCCACCGGTGATGTCGCGCGCCCGTGGTCGACCGATGTCGCCGATTCGAAGAAGGTCGTCGACGAACCGGTCAGCGAGCTCAGCGTCTCGTGGAATGCGTACCTGAAGAAGTACGTGATGCTCTACGGCGACGAGAACCTGGGCTCGATCGTCGCCCGCACCGCCACGGATCCGCAGGGACCGTGGAGCCCGATGAGAACTTTGCTCGGGCGTGCGGAGACCATCGGCGGCGTCTACGCCCCGTACATCCACCCGAAGTCGAGTGGGCGTGACCTGTACTTCACTGCCTCGCGCTGGTCCGACTACAACGTGATGCTGTTGAAGACGGATCTCGATGCGCTGAAGTGACGGCTACTTCGGTGTGATGCTCTGTGCCGCTTCGCTGTCGGTGGACTCGTAGTTCCGACCCATCTCGGTGAAGGTGTCGGCGAGCGACGACGCGATCGCGATGTGCGCCTGAAGCAAGGTCGACAAAGACCCCGGCCCACCCACCGCGAGTTCGGAGTACTTGCGCGCCAGCGCCAGGCCGGAGGGGAGGGTGCCGAAGCCTCCGAGTGAACCCATGAGGCTGACGTGGTCCTCCAGGTTGACCAAGTCGTCAGCGAATCGTTGTGCTGCTTCTGCGCAACGGCGGGCAGCGTCTGGTGTGATTTTCAGGTCGAACAGGGGGTTCACGGAACTCCTCGTCAGCGCGGAAAGTAGGGCTCTAGTACGTCGGAAAGGTCGACTGCCCGCGTACAAGGGTTGTCGAAGTCGGCGGCATCTGCTGCTGCTCGGACACGGATGATAGCCGAGCCCCCGTGCGTGGTGAATGCGAGAAAGCATGACTTTCCGGCTTCTGACCCGAGTTCCGTGTATGACAACGCCTCACGATCACCCGCTTGGACCGGCAAAACATTGGTAGCGCGCGGATTCGCTGCAACCTCCGCAATCGAGGTGTCAGTCGACAGCATGCTGACGAAGAACGAATCCTGCCGAAACGAGCAGTACTTCCATTGGCTTCCGTCCTGATCGAACTGACCCGAGTCGACGATCTCCGCGTTCACGCCCGCAGCCGCCACGGCGTCACTCGGAATGGTGCACGGATCCCACAGCTCCGCGACGGGTTCGCCCGAGACGCCGGGGGAGCAGGCGCCGCAGAACACGAGCGCAGCCACAGCCACCCCACCTCGAATCCATCGCACTTGAACTTGGACGCGGTCAGCGGCCCGGCGGTTCCCAAGCCGATCCGCGCGAATTCTGGTCAGCCGCGCGCGGTCCAACCGGCGCGGGTGTCCGAACGGTGCTCGGATCCGCCGCGACCGCTGGCCGCGCAGCTCCCAGCACTGCGCGCAGGCCACGGACTTGCGCGTACTGCTGCACGGTGCGCGTCTGCGGCGCCGACCGACGCGCCGATCCGCGCGACCGTCAGCACCCCCGCTCACCACAACCGGCGCACCCGACCGGAGCGTGCGCGGACAAGCGAGCACCACCATCCGCTCACCGCCCAGCACCGTGCGCAGGCCACGTCCAGCGCGTACTGCCGCGCAGTGCGCGCTGGACGTGGCCTGCGCACGGTGCTGGGCGGTGAGCGGATGGTGG
>NZ_JABUEE010000009.1:0-261882 GCF_019836105.1 Rhodococcus sp. BP-316
GCCTTCCCGCCACACCCCGACCGGCCTCCGGCCCTCCCGCTAGAGTCCCCCGTGTGGAGGACGAATTCGCCGACCGGTCGTTCGAGGACGAGAACTACAACGAGAGCGACGCACACGGCCAGCGGTGGGACAGGCGTTCGTACACGTGCTGCAGCTTCATCGACGCGGACCTCGGCGGTCTGACCACCCACGGTGTCGTCTTCACCGACTGCGACTTCTCCGGCGTGGATCTGACGGACTCGACGCACATCGGGTCGGCCTTCCGCAACTGCGAGTTCCGGCGGAGCCGATTGTGGCACAGCACCTTCCGCAGCACATCGTTCCTCGGTTCCGCCATCGCGGACTCGCGCATCACGCCCGCGGTCTTCGACGAGGTCGACCTCATGCTCACCTCGCTCGGCGGTCTCGACCTCCGCGGACTCGACCTCACCGGGGCGCGCCTGCGTGACGCCAACCTCGTCGGGACCGATCTCCGCAAGGCCACTCTGCGCGGTGTCGACTTCGGCGGTGCCCGCACCTCCGGGCTCCGGTTGAACGATGCGGATCTGCGGGGCAGCATCGCCGATGCCACGTTCTGGACGTCGGCCGTGCTCGACGGAGCCCGCATCGACACGGTCCAGGCACTCGCCTACGTGCACGCGCACGGTCTCACCGTCTCGGACTGAGTAGATCCCACCTCCGCCCGACTCCGAATAGAAGACGGACACGGCCTCCCCGCCCGCGTGGTCCGTGCGGGAAGGCCGTTCCATCGGCAGGCTGTGGTCTCAACCTCACCGGGCGTCCACGCCGACGCACGCGCCGCCGCTGCCGCCGCACGTCTTCTACCCGAGCCACCCACTTCCGAAACGGACACAGGTGCTCGACCGCGTCGAACCGCGATGATCGGAACCCTGGACCGGACGACACCCGAGGACGCACGATGACGGGGAACTGTCACCGAGTGAAGGGCACACCATGAGCGACAACGTCTACCGCGTCACCGAGATCGTCGGAACCTCGACGGAGGGTGTCGACGACGCCATCCGCAAGGCCATCTCCCGCGCGAGCAGCACACTGCGGGAGCTCGACTGGTTCGAGGTCACCGAGACCCGCGGACACATCGAGAACGGCGCGGTCGCGCACTTCCAGGTGACGCTGAAGGTCGGCTTCAAACTCGACGACTGAGTGATCGGCGGGGCACCGAATCGAGATTCACCCACCTGTTCGGTGTTTCCCCGCACGCGGGCCGGGTAGATCGCACCGCATGAAAGCCATGACTTATCGAGGCCCGTACAAGGTCCGAGTGCAGAACAAGGACATGCCGACCATCGAGCATCCGAACGACGCCGTCGTCCGGGTCGAGATGGCGGCCATCTGTGGATCCGATCTCCACCTGTATCACGGCATGATGCCGGACACCAGGGTCGGGACGACGTTCGGTCACGAGTTCATCGGCGTGGTCGAGGAGGTCGGGCCGTCGGTCCGGAACCTGACACCGGGCGATCGGGTCATGGTGCCGTTCAACGTGTACTGCGGGTCGTGTTTCTTCTGCGCACGCGGCCTGTACTCCAACTGCCACAACGTCAATCCGAATGCGACGGCCGTCGGCGGCATCTACGGGTACTCCCACACGTGCGGCGGGTACGACGGAGGTCAGGCACAGTACGTCCGGGTACCGTTCGCCGACGTCGGGCCCTCGATCATTCCGGACTGGATGGACGACGAGGACGCGCTCCTGTGCACCGATGCCCTCGCCACCGGATACTTCGGCGCGCAGCTCGCGGACATCGTCGAGGGTGACACCGTGGCGGTGTTCGGAGCCGGTCCCGTCGGGCTGTTCGCCGCCACGTCTGCGTGGCTGATGGGCGCCGGCAGGGTGATCGTCGTCGACTACCTCGAGAACCGTCTCGCCAAGGCCCGCACCTTCGCCCACGCCGAGACGATCAACTTCGCGGAGCACGACGACCTCGTGGTGACCATGAAGAGGGCCACCGACCATCTCGGTGCGGACCGCGTGATCGACGCGGTGGGCGCCGAAGCCGACGGGAACTTCCTCCAGCACGTCACCGCCGCGAAGTTCACACTCCAGGGCGGGTCCCCCATCGCCCTCAATTGGGCCATCGACAGTGTCCGCAAGGGCGGGACGGTCTCGGTCGTGGGCGCGTACGGGCCCATGTTCAGTGCGGTCAAGTTCGGCGACGCGATGAACAAGGGGCTGACCCTGCGCATGAACCAGTGCCCCGTCAAGCGCCAATGGCCACGCTTGTTCTCGCACATTCGTAACGGCTACGTCAAGCCCAGCGAGATCATCACCCATCGAATTCCGTTGGAGCACATCGCCGACGGCTACCACATCTTCTCGTCCAAGCTCGACGGCTGCATCAAGCCGATCGTGCTGCCGAACGCGAGCTGAGAGGACCACCCATGGTCTACCGTGCCGATCACCCACCCGTACCCGACCACGACGAGTTGCGCGCACGAATTCCCGGATGGGGTGTCGACCTCGATCCCGCAGACCGTCCGTCCGTGCCGCGAGAACGATTCGACCCCGGCGCGACCGGTGCGCACTGGGACTTCCCGGAGCGTCAACCCGAGCTGCGTCCCCGCGAACGATCCATCGAACACGGAACTCTTCCGCCGGTCTTCGGCACGACGGCACCTCTGCGCGGGGTGTCCGGCGCCGTGCGCCGGTTCGCTTATCGCTACAGCGAGGGCCGGGCGGCGCACTGGCTGCTACTCCTGGCGGGCGACCGCGTGGACGCCGTCGAATCCCACCTGCGTTCGCTGACCACCGTGCACCCCGACAACCCGATCACGCAGACCGGGATCCGCACCGAGATCACCCACCACGGGGTGCGGTCGAGGCGGGGAACCACCCGCGTCGACATGCACCACGCGTGGATCGATCCGATCATCGTCGGCGGTCCGTGGGTTCTGGCGGGCGTGGCGGCCACCACGATCGTGCGCTCCCTCCGGAGGCGCTGACAGGGTTCCTCGTCACACCGCCGTCATGGCGGAACCGATCCGGTCGAAGCGCTTCTCCCGGGCGATCCTGCGCATGTCCGGATCTTCTGCCAGCAGGTCGGCCAGCTCCCGGTGCAGCACCGAACCCACGCGATCGCAGAACGGCTGGACCTCGTCGGCGGCGTCGGGGTACTCCGGCACGATCAGATCCACGATGCCGGCGCCACGGAGGTCGAGCGACCGGACACCCTGGCGCACAGCCATGTCGGGGGCATGAGCGGTGTCGCGATGCACGATGGCGCTCGCACCTTCGGGTGGCAACGGAGAGAGCCACGCGTGCTGTGCAGCCAGGACGCGGTCCGCCGGAACCAGCGCGAGGGCGCCACCACCGGTGCCCTGGCCGAGCAGCACCGAGATGGTCGGCGTGTCCAGATCGACCATGTCCGCGATGGAGCGCGCGATCTCCGCGCCGAGCCCACCTTCCTCGGCCTCCTTCGACAGCGCGGCGCCCGCGGTGTCGATCACGGTCACCAACGGCAGTCGTAGTTCCGCAGCCAGGCGCATTCCCCGCCTCGCCTCACGCAGTGCTGCCGGACCCAGCGGGGTCAACGGCGTCTGGCCCCGGCGATCCTGCCCCAGCAGCACACAGGGCATGTCGCCGAAACGCACCAGCGCGAGAATCAGTCCGGGGTCCGTCTCACCCTGCCCGGTCCCGTTGAGCGGCAGCACGTCCGAGGCCGCGTTGTAGAGCAGCTCGCGGACACCCGGGCGGTCGGCCCGCCGGGACGCCACTATGGAGTCCCAGGCCGGGACGTCGTCGATCGACCACTCCGGCGCCGGCGCCGGCCGCGGGCGTGTCCCCGCCGGAAGCGTCATGATGCGCAGAGCGCGATCCACCACCTCGCCGAGTTGATCCGGTCGCTTCACCGCGTCCACTAGTCCGTGCGCCTGCAGGTTCTCCGATGTCTGCACCCCCGTCGGGAACGGCGTGTCGTAGAGGGCCTCGTACACCCGCGGGCCGAGGAACCCCACCAGCGCACCGGGTTCGGCGATGGTGACGTGACCGAGCGATCCCCAGGACGCGAACACTCCGCCGGTGGTGGGGTGCCGGAGGTAGACGATGTACGGAAGATGTGCCGCTTTGTGGGCGGTGACCGCAGCCGTGATCTTGACCATCTGCAGGAACGCCACCGCGCCCTCCTGCATTCGCGTGCCGCCCGACGTCGGGAGCGCCAACAGCGGAAGCCGCTCGGCGGTCGCCCGGCGTACTGCCGTCGTCAGACGTTCCCCGGCCGCGACCCCGATGGAACCGCCGAGGAAACGGAACTCGCACAACAGGATCGCCACCCGCCGACCGGAGATGGTGGCGACACCGGTGATCACCGACTCGTCGAGTCCGGTCTTCTCCCGCGCCGCCGCGAGTTCCGCGGTGTACGCCTCGTCGACCGGATGATCGTGCGGGGTGGAGTCCCACGACTCGAAACTTCCCGCGTCGACCACGATGTCGAGCAGAGCGAGGGCACCGACGCCGGCCATCAGACGCTCTCCGCCAACCATGCGCGGACCAGATCCTCGTCGGCGCCCAGAACGGGCGGAGCGAGGTGCCGGGTCTCGGTGGTCTCCGCTCCGTCGGCGTCGAAGAAGCGCAACGGCGGTCCGGGGAGCGTCACCTTCCCGAGCGTCTCGTGCTCGACGTCGACGAGAAGACCCTGCGACCGGGTCTGCTCCCATTCGTAGACTTCCTGGACGTTGCGCACCTTGCCGGCCGGGACGCCGATCTCGTCGAGAAGAGCGAGAAGCGGCTCGGTCTCGTACGTGCGGAAGATCTTCGACACCAGCTCGACGACGTCGTCCCGGCTACCGACGCGCTGCGGGTTGGTGGCCATGCCCTCGAGGTCCGGATCGATGCCGAAGCCGTCGCAGAAGCGATGCCACAGACCCTCGCTGCCCACCGAGATCTGCACCGCGCCGTCGGAGGTCGGGAACAGCCCGTACGGGCAGATGGAGGGGTGGTGATTGCCCTGTGCCTGTCCGATCTCCCCCGCGACGGTCCACTTCGTGCCCTGGAAGGCGTGCACTCCCACGACGCTCGCGAGAAGCGAGGTGCGCACCACCTTTCCGCGCCCCGTGCGATCTCGTTCCCGAAGTGCGGCGAGCACTCCGAAAGCTCCGTACATGCCCGCCAGGAGGTCGGCGATGGGAACGCCCACGCGTTGGACGTCGTCCGGCCCGGAGCCCGTGAAGGACATGAGGCCGGCCTCCCCCTGTGCGATCTGGTCGTAGCCGGAGCGGCCGCCCTCCGGACCGTCGTGGCCGAAACCGCTGATGGACAACACGACCAGGCCGGGATTGAGCTCGGCCAGTCGCTCGGTCGTGAATCCCAACCGGTCGAGAACACCGGTGCGGAAGTTCTCGAGCAGAACGTCAGCCTTGGCGATCATCGCCTCGAGGGCGTCGCGACCGTCGTCCGTCTTGAGGTCGAGGGCGATCGACCGCTTGTTCCGATTGGCGGAGAGGAAGTAGGTCGATTCGCGGTCGGCGTGACCGTCACCCGGCTCCGGTGTGACGAAGGGCGGGCCCCACACGCGGGTGTCGTCACCACCCTTGGGCGATTCGATCTTGATGACGTCCGCACCGAGATCGCCGAGCATCATCGCGGCGTGCGGTCCTGCGAGGGCGCGGGTGAGATCGACGACGACGGTGCCGTCGAGGGGGCCGGTCCTGCCCGTGGTGTTGAGAGGCATGGCGTTTCTCGATCCTGTCGGAGAGCATGGCTTTGGTTCGGTGACCTAGTGGCCTAGCCAATTAAGGAGACCACGACGCCCACGTGATGTCAACGGAGCGTCGGCGGAGCGGTTACATCCAGCCGGGGACGACGAGCACGGCCCAGGCCACCAGTGGTCCGATGGCCACGACCAGCGCGCTGTACTTCAGAATCTGCCGGTAGAAGACGTCGCGATCGACGCCCTGCGCGTTGGCGAGCACCAACGCGCCGTTCGTCGAGAACGGGCTGACGTCGACGATGGTGGACGAGATGGCGAGCGCGACGATCACGCCGACGGCACCCACCTCACCTGCCAGCAAGAACGGCACTGCCAGCGGAATGGTGACGCCCAGGATCGCGGTGGAGGATGCGAAGGCGGACACGATCGCACCGATGTAGCAGAGCAGGACGGCGACGAGCAGCGGGATGCCGATGCCGGCGACGGCGTTACCGACGTACTCGACCGTGCCCGCTTCCTGCAGCACCCCGACGAAGGTCAGAATTCCTCCGATCAGAAGGACGGTGGACCAACTGATCTGGTTGATCGCACCCTTCTGCGCCTTCGGCGACGCCAGTGCCAGCACCACCGCGACCGTCATGGACACGAAGCCCACGTCGAGATCGAGGATCAGCGACAGGACTGCCAGCGACACGAGTCCCACGAGGGTGAGAATCTGATCGGGCGTGATCGCCTTGACCGCCGTGGCCAGCGGAGGCGCGTTCTCCACGGTGACAGTCTGGGACGGACGCTTGGTCGTCGTCGCACCGAAACCGCGCATCACGGTCGTCCGCGTGGTGCCGCCGCCCACGGAACCCGGATCGCCGTCCGGCCTGAGACCGTCGTCGTCGTGGACGCTGCGCCCGATGAGCGACCGTCCGCCCAGGAACGTGAAGAGCAGTGCTCCGATGGCCGCGTTGAACAGCAGACTTCCGAGGAACAGAGTCAGCGGACTGTTGGTGAGCCCGGCGTCGGCCGCGATGCGGTTGACGGTGACGCCGTAGATGCTGATCGGCGAGAACCCGCCCGCCTGGGCACCGTGGATGACCATCATGCCCATGAGCAGCGCATTGATCTTGTAGCGCGCCGCGAAGCCGAGGGCGATGGGTGCCACGATCGCCACGGCGGCGGGGCCCAGTGCCCCGATCGCCGTGAGAACGCCGGTGATACCGAACATCACCCACGGAATGAGCGCGACCCTACCCCCGACGAGTCGTACGGCGCCACGGACCAGGAGGTCGACGGTGCCGTTGTTCTGGGCGATCGCGAAGAGATACGTGATGCCGACGAGGGTGAGGAAGAGACTGCTCGGGAATCCCCCGATGATCTGGTCCGTGTCCATGCCGACGGCGAGCGTGCCGACGAGGAACGCTGCGACGAAGCCCAGGGCGCCCATGTTCACCGGCAGCACGGTGGCTGCGAGGAACATGACGACCAGCGCGAGAATGGGTATCAACTCGGTCGACATCGATGGTCTCCGGTCCGTGTGAGTGTCTCGCGGGCGTCTGCCCGAGAGCGTCAGTGGCGAAGTGGACTAGCCACTGAGACACCGATGACTCTGGCAGTGAACTGAGTCACTGTCAACCCTCACTGTGGGCGGAGTAACGATGCCGTGGTGGCGCTACTCTGTGGGTGAGTGGAGCAGAGCACGAGTGACGCAGAGAACGGGTGACCCAGTGGCCGACCAGATCCGTCCGGTGAACCGCCCGCGGTTGTACGAGGTGATCGTCGAGCAGTTGTGCGACCACATCGCGGCGCGCGACATGCAGGTCGGCGAACGATTGCCGGCCGAGCGCGAACTCGCCGGCCAGCTCGGCGTCAGTCGCGCGTCCCTCAGCCAGGCCCTGGTGGCTCTCGAGGTGCAGGGCATCCTGTCCGTGCGGCACGGCGACGGAGCAGTACTGGTTCGTAGACCGGTGGGCGACATGGCCATTCGGGCGCTCCGCGAGCACGCCGATCGCCTTCCCGAGGTCATCGAGGCGCGTGAGGCACTCGAGGTCAAACTGGCCGAACTGGCCGCGGCCCGGCGCAGTGACGACGAGATGCGCGCCATCGACCACGCCCTGGACGTCATGGAGGCGGAGATCTCCGGCGGTGAGCGAGGAGTGTCGGGGGACGAACTGTTCCACCGGGCCGTGACGGCCGCGGCGCATTCCCCGCTCCTCGCCCGGTTGATGGGCGAGATCGCCGAACTGATTCGCGAGACCCGCATCGAGTCGCTGTCGCAATCGGATCGCCCACGATCGTCTCTCGAAGGTCATCGGCGTATCGCCGAGGCCATCCGGCGCGAGGACACCGTGGAAGCCGGACGTGCGATGGCCGATCACATCCGCCTGGTCTCCGACGTGGAACTACTTCGGGCCGAACGCTAGCGAGCGCGGTCTCGCGCGAGAGAGGCCGCGCCGCCGCGCCGTTTCCGAACGACCGACACGGGTAGCCGACCAGGATGCCCGTCGTCAGAGTCGCGTCCGATCCCGGCTTCGCCGCCGCCGTCGCCGACTCCGTCGCGGCCGATCTCGACGGATCGGCCACGCGCGACGGCGACGTGCTCACCGTCGACCAGGTCGCGATCCCGTTGCCACCGGTACAGAGCGGCAGCCCCGACCTGGACACCTGGGCGTCCCTGCTCGGCCATACCGGGGGCAGCGAGGACATCCTCACCGTGTGCGTGTCCGAGATACCGCGGCGCGTGCGGTCCCGCCCCGTACTCGCCGAGATCGTCGGGCCGTCGATGGTGGTCGTCTACGTTCCGTCGTTCGGGACCCACCGAGTCGCGCCGCGGGCGCGCGCCGTCACGCTGGCCGCGCTGGAAGCGCTACGCGACGCCACCGGTGTCGACAGGCCCGATCCCGCCACGGGTCTCGCGCACTGGTCCACCGTCTCCGGCCACGACGCCCTGGTGGCGCCCGCCCTGGCGGGACGAGCGCGAGTGGTCGCGGGCATGATCCGCACCAACCGCCCGTGGCGGTTGATGCCGACGTTGTCCGGCGCACTCGCCGCGGCGACCGCGACGTCCGCGTTCGGCCTCTTCTACTCGAGCATCTGGCAGATGGCGGCCTCGATGTCGATCGTGCGTCTGTCAGCGGTGTCCGCCACCGCCCTCGTGGCCGTGACGACATGGCTCATCGTGCCGAACGGACTGTGGGAGAGGCGCGCTCGACGCGAGCGTGGGTTCGATCGCACGATGTACAACCTCGCCACCCTCGGTACGGTCGTGTCCGGGGTGGCCGTCATGTACGCGGTCCTGTTCGCGGTGGTCGGCGCGGCGGCCGCGGTGGTGATCTCTCCGTCGTTCCTGTCCGAACAGATCGGGCGTGCGGCGAACCTCTCCGATTACGTTCGCCTGGCCTGGCTCTCGGCATCACTCGGCACCGTGGCGGGCGCCGTCGGCAGCACCGTGGCCGACCGGGAGCAGATTCTCCGTGCGACGTTCGGACACCGCGAGGTCCTTCGTCGACGCGCAGCTGCCGGCCGACTGGACGACACGCAGGACCACGTCGACTCGTGACCGGTCCCGAATTCCGATGAAAACATCAGGAGTGGCACCGACGCCTGTTACGTTGCCGCGGAGCCGGGGGGACGGCTTCCGCACACGGGGGGAACGACGATGGCGACACGACGACAGGCTCTGCAGACTCTGATCGGCGGAGGCGTGCTCGGCACGGGGCTGCTCGCGGCCACGGGACCGACGGCCTCGGCCGCTCCCACAGGCGCGTATCGAGTGGACCTACACGCGCACATGATCCCGCCGATGTATCGGGAGGCCGTGCTGCGCGCCGGGCTTCTGGTTCCGGGCGGCCTACCGCTGCCCGCGTGGTCGCCGGAGTCCGCTCTCGCGTTCATGGACGAGTTCGGCATCGCGGCCCAGGTGCTCTCGATCTCCGACCCCGGAGTGCGGTTCGTGCGCGGCCTCGAGGCGGTGCGCCTCGCGCGCTCCTGCAACGACTACGCGGCCGACCAGGTTCGACTGCATCCCACTCGTTTCGGCTCCCTGGTCACCGTGCCACTTCCGGACGTGCCGGCGTCCCTCGCCGAGATCGCGTACGGCCTGGACGTGCTGGGAATGGACGGGGTGGCACTGCTGTCGTCGTACGACGGCATCTACCTCGGTGACCCACGCTTCGAGCCGATCATGGCGTTGCTCGACGCGCGGTCCGCCCTCGTCTTCGTGCACCCCGGCGAGCTCCCCGCGGGTTCGGCTCCCCCACTGCCGCTTCCGAGCTTCCTCCTCGAGTTCCCGTTCGAGACCACACGGACCGCGGTCGAGATGATCGCGGCCGGCACCCTCGACCGGTATCCGAACATCCGCTTCGTCCTCGCTCACGCGGGTGGTTGCCTGCCGTACCTCGCCACGCGGCTGAATGCGCCCCGCGCCGTCGCACCGGATCAGATCCCGTCCGTGTCGCTGCTCGGCCTCGAGGGTGCACTGCGACGCTTCCATTACGACACCGCACTGTCCGCCTCGGCGTCGTCGCTGCGATCGGTGCTCGAAGTGACCGACATCGACCACATCGTCTTCGGAACCGACTGGCCCTTCAGCGGACTCACCTACTCCGCCTCGGACACGGACGACCCGGCCCCCGGCCTGTCCGACGTGTTCGACGGCGACGGCCGGGCACGGGTGGAACGCGCCAATCCCCTCGCGCTGCTCCCTCGGCTGGCGGCGGAGCTGCGGTAGCCGGTCGAGGTTCTGCCACCATGGGGGTATGGCCACGAGCACCACTGCCCCACTCACCGGATATCTCAGCGACAACGCCGCGGGCACCGCCCCGGAGATCCTCGCGGCCATGGCGGAGGCATCGACCGGGCTCGCAGCCCCGTACGGCAACGATCCGACGTCCGCTCGTCTCACGACGCTGATGGCCGACGTCTTCGAGCGTCCCGTCGACGTGTTCGTCGTCGGAACCGGTTCGGCGGCCAACGGACTGGCGCTGGCCGCGTGTACACCGCCGTGGGGCAGCATCCTCACTCATCCCGACGGCCACATCACCAACGACGAGGCCGGCGCTCCGGAGTTCTTCACCGACGGCGCCAAGATCGTCCTCGTGGACGGCCCCCGTTCGACGATGGATCCCACCGCACTGCGCGCCGCGGTCGTGCGACGACGCGGCGACGTCCACAGTGTCCAGCCGTCGGTGGTGAGCCTCACGCAGGTCACCGAGACGGGCAGCGTCCACACCCTCGACGAGGTGCGTGAGGTGTCGACCATCGCGCACGATGCCGGACTCCGCGTGCACATGGACGGCGCCCGGTTCGCCAACGCGCTCGTGGCCCTCGAGTGCACGCCGGCCGAGATGACCTGGCGAGCAGGCGTGGACATCCTGTCCTTCGGCGCGACGAAGAACGGCACGATGACCGCCGAGGCCATCGTGTCGTTCGATCCCTCGTTGTCCACCGAACTGGCGTTCCGACACAAGCGCGGTGGCCAGCTGACGTCCAAGATGCGGTTCCAGAGCGCGCAACTGGTCGCGTACCTGGAGGACGACCTCTGGATGCGTCATGCGCGGAACGCCAACGCGATGGCCGCGCGGCTCCGAGACGGGCTCCGACAGATCGGGGGCATCGAGGTCGTGGGCGACGCGTCGGCGAACATGTCCTACTTCCGCTTCCCCGCTGCTCTGACACAGGCACTGCACGACCGCGGATTCACGTTCTACGACGACCGGTGGGAGCCGGGGGTCGTGCGTCTCGTGACGTCGTTCGCGCACACTGCGCGCGACGTGGACGCGTTCGTCGATGCCGTGCGGGCGCTCGCCATTATTGACTGATCAGTCTAGAATGGGTGCATGCCGAGACCGCGCGAGTTCGACACGGACACTGTGCTCGCGGCCGCCGTCGACACGTTCGTCCGTCACGGTTACACCGGCGCGTCCGTCGATCAGATCCTCGACGCCGTCGGCATCCGACGGGCGAGCCTCTACAACGCGTTCGGAAGCAAGCGCGGACTGTTCCTCACCGCACTGCGCTCGACGCACTCCACGATGCCTCTGCTTCTCGTCGCTCTCATGGATCTGGCCCCCTCCGATCCCTCGGTGAGGCAGGAGATCCGCGAGAAGTTGGTTGCCGAGAACATCGACGCACGGGCACTGGGCGACGCGATACTCACGCGCGCCTGCATCGAGAGAAAGGGCACAGCATGAACACCGTGACCATCGTCGACGGCCGACTGGTCGTCGAACCACGCGGCCTCGACAAGCTCTGGAGCTTCACGCGCCGACTCGACATTCCGCTGTCCGAGGTGAAGGGCGCCACCGTCGACACCGGTGTACGGCGTGAGCCCAGGGGCATCAGGGCTCCGGGCCTCTCGATACCGGGAAAGTACGCCGGCACCTTCCATCGTGACGGCGAGAAAGTGTTCTGGAACGTCGGGGACCCGGTGCGCAACATTGTGATCGAGCTCGACGGCACCGGACGGTTCGATCGACTCGTCCTGACGGTGGACGATCCGACCCGAACGGAGAACGCGGTCAACGCCGCACTCGCGACCTAGTTCTCACAGGTCCGCCCATGCCTCCGGATTGACGGCGTGGGGCGGCATCGTGCCGGCGGCCATCGCGACGGCGTTCTCCGCGCACAGACGCGCCATCTCGCTCCGCACCGACACCGTCGCGCTCCCGACGTGCGGCAGCAGCACGGTGTTGGCCAGCTCCGACAGGCCGGGTGCCGTGGCCGGTTCGTCCTCGTAGACGTCGAGCCCCGCACCGGCGATCACGCCGTCCCGCAACGCCTCCACCAGAGCGGACTCGTCGACCACCGGCCCGCGCGCGGTGTTCACCAGAATCGCGGAGGTCTTCATCGCGCCGAGAACCCGAGCATCGACGAGGTGGTACGTCGCCTCGGTCAGCGGAACGTGCAGGGACAGGAAGTCGCTCGTCGCCACCAACTCGTCCCACGAGACGTGCTCGACGCGACCGCCGAACTCGTCGAGCTCCGCATCGTCGACGGGCCTGTCGGACGGGGGCCGTGGGCAGAACCGCACCGTCATACCGAATCCGAGAGCGCGCCGCGCCGTCGCGCGAGCGATGCGCCCGAATCCGGCCAGTCCCAGCACCCGTCCGGACACGTCCGTGCCGAGCATCAGGTCCGGTGCCCATCCGGTGAACTCACCGGCGCGCACCGTCCGGTCCGCCTCGAGCGCCCGACGCGCGGTGGCCAGCATCAGCAGGAGAGCGATGTCCGCCGTGGAGTCCGTCAGGACGCCCGGAGTGTTCCCGACGACGATGCCTCGGACGGTGGCGGCGCCGACGTCGATGTTGTCGACACCCACCGCGTAGTTGGAGATCCCACGCAGCCGCGCACCGGCGAGCAGTGCGCTGTCGAACCGGTCCCGGAGCTGGGCCACCACCACGTCGTAGTCGCCGGAGGCGCATCGCTCCGCCAGCGCGACGTGATCGAGCGCGATCACGTCGACGTCGGCGGCGCGGCGCAGAATCTCCATACCTGGTTCGGGAATCGGCAGGGTGACCAGAATCCGTGTCATGCGTCGTGCTCGCTCTCGGTGCGTCCCAACAGTTCCCGCAGTACTTCGGCGGTGTGCTCGCCGAGGTCCGGTCCGAGCGATCGGATGGGAACGGACGCGTCGCCGATGACGGGCACCACACCGACGAAACCCACGTCCACCGGAGTCTCACCACCGACGTCCACGGGGAACGTCTGAATCATGTTGCGCG
This sequence comes from Rhodococcus sp. BP-316, assembly GCF_019836105.1. NCBI lineage: Bacteria > Bacillati > Actinomycetota > Actinomycetes > Mycobacteriales > Nocardiaceae > Rhodococcus > Rhodococcus sp. BP-316. Next base: position 13,376 of record NZ_JABUEE010000009.1, read on the forward strand.
CTCGGTACTGTGGATCCCGCACGATGTCGGCGGCCGTGTAGATGGGCCCCGACGGCACACCGGCCCGATCGAGCACCGCCAACGCCTCGTCGCGTGAGTGCAGCATGGTCCAGGCGGAGATGGCCGCGTCCAGTTCGTCCCGACGTCGCCAGCGGCCGGCGTTGGCGGACAGCTCGGGATCCGCGCCGAGATCCGGCCGACCGATCGTCTCCATGTAGCGCTGGAAGATGGCGTCGCCGTTGCCGGCGATGATGATCGAGTGACCGTCGTTGCACGGGTACGCATTCGAGGGCGCGATGCCTTCCATCCGCCCACCGGTGCGTTCGCGTTCCACTCCGTAGGCGAGGTAGTCGGGTACCAGCGATTCCATCATCGACAGAATCGACTCGTTGAGCGCGACGTCGATCGAGCGTTGCTCGAGCGAGAGCTCGCTCGACGCGGTCTGGCGTCGGAACAGAGCCATGACACAACCGAAGGCGGCGTAGAGGCCGGCGATGGAGTCACCGATCGACACTCCGACGCGAACCGGTGGTCGGTCGGGGTCGCCGACGAGGTTGCGAAATCCCCCGTAGGCCTCCGCGACGGCGGCGAAGCCCGGACGCTCGGCCATCGGACCGGTCTGCCCGAAAGCGGAGATGCGGGTGATGATGAGATCGGGGTTCCTCTCGCTCAACCGCTCCGGCGAGAGTCCCCATTTCTCGAGAGTGCCGGGCCGAAAGTTCTCGAGCACGATGTCGCACTGCGCGGCGAGATCCAGCACGTCCTGCCGCCCCTGCTCGGTGCGCAGATCGAGCACGATCGACTTCTTGTTGCGGTTGATCGTCCGGTACAACATCGACGTGGTACCGGAATAGAGACGCCAGTTCCGGATCTCGTCGCCGGTGCCGGGTCGCTCGACCTTGATCACCTCCGCGCCGAAGTCCGCGAGCATGCGTCCCGCGGTCGGCGCGGCGATGTAGTTGCCGAGCTCCAGCACTCGAATGCCGGTCAGCGGTAGCGACATGGGGTCCTCTCCGTCAGTCCCGGTCGTCCGGGCGCACGTCCTGCTCGGGATACCGGTCCATCAGCATCCTGTGGACCGCCGGGTTCGCACCCTCGAGCACCCGGCCCGCGAGTCGCCCGAGCTCGAGTGCGTCCTCACGACCGAGGCGGTCGACGACCAGTTCTCGCACCTGCGCGACGTGACCGGGAGCCGCGCGACGAACGATCTCCATGCCCTCGTCGGTCAACGTCACCGCGGTCTGCCCACCGGGGCCTCCGCGTGGCCCCCGTTCGACCCACCCCCGCGACTCCATACGCGTGAGTGCGTGGGAGACCCGAGAAAGTGATCCTGCGGCGAAGGCAGCGATCTCACTCGTCGGCGAACTCCGACCAGGCGACTCGGACAGACCGGCCAGAAGCATGTATTCGAAGTGGTTGACCCCCGCGTCGTTCTTCAATTGCGAGTTCAGTACTGCGGGGAGCGCCTCGAGGAGGCCTGCGACCGCGAGCCACGCGCGTACCTCGTCGGGTCGCAGCCACTCGTCGGGTCGCAGCCACTCGACGTCGTCGTTCACGCACCCAGCCTAGGTGTCGTGAACCTTCGCTACCCTCACTTGAAGGTTCAACTCGACACCACAGAGTGTTGACACTTCACTACATCGGCAGAACGGCACCAATGCAGATCGGGATCGGCAACTTCGTGTCGGCCGTCGTCGAGTACGACACCGGCCACCGCGTCACCGCTCGCGAGCGGGTGGCGCATCTCTTGGACGGACCATGCTGCGGGGCATCGAGTTGCTCGGCACCGAGGTCGCGCCGCTGGTGAAGGCACGCGTGAGCGATCGCCTCCGAGCATCACGACCGGAGCGCCTCCGCCAGCATGGGCACCACGGTGTCGAGTGCGTACTGCAGCGAGAGCGCCGAGTTGGTGGAGTAGGACTTCGCCACCGCCGGGTCGTCGAACACGATCGCATGCCCCTGCGCCACGGCCGGGATGCTGCGGAACAGCGGGTTCTGCTCGATGTCCTGCGCAGTCTTGCCGATCGGAAACATGACGACGAGATCCGCGTCGATCAGACCCAGCTGCTCGTCCGCGATCGGTACGGAGAACCGCACCGGGGTCATCGATGCGATGGTCGGGTTCTGCCGGAACCCGAGCCGCATCAGGAACTGCACCCGCTCGCTGTCCTCTATGTAGGCGCCGTAGCCGGTTCCGCTGAGGGCGCCCACCGTCACGGTCTTCTCTGCGAACTCCGGATGGTCCGCAGCGGCCGTGCGGAAGCCGTCGTCCAGCCCGGCGATCAGCTCGGCGCCCTTCTCGGGCACACCGAGCGCCGCGGCCACCATGGTGACCTGATCCTCGTAGGACGTCGTGTAGTTCTCCGCACCCTCCGGGATGCCGACGGTCGGCGCGATGGCCGCCAGCCGGTCGTGCCGGCCGACGTCGCCCGAGCTCTTGGTGTCGAGGATCAGATCCGGCTCGAGTGCCGCCACGGCTTCGTAGGACGGTTCCAGGGTTCCGATGATCTCGGGTGGTGTGTCGTAGAGACCCTCCGCCCACGGACCGACGCCCTCTCCGCCGAAGTCGAGCCAGTCGCTGGCACCGACCGGCTGGACCCCGAGGGCCAATGCCGTCTCCGCGTCCCCCCACCCCAGCGCCACGACGCGCGTCGGCGCCGACTCGAGGTCGACGGCGCCGAACGCGGTGTCGACCGTCGCTGGATAGACGCCGCCGGCCGCCGTCTGCGCCGCGTCGCGGCCGTCCTCGGTGGCGGCCGACGAGCACGACACGGTGAGGGCCACCGTCGCGACGAGTACAGGGATCAGTCGCCTCACGGGCGCACACACGGTGAGAAACATTGCGTTAGCCTAACCTCACCTGACGCCCACGGGCGCACTGCGATCCAGCTCACAATCTGCATCACCCCAGGTGAGACCCGTTCTCGACTGGTCGCCGAAAAATATCTCGGCAGATCGGTAATGAAATTCGGGATGGGCGCGATTCAGTAGACATGAGCATTGCAACCGACTTCGCCACCGCAGACGTCACGCGCAACCACGGTGCCGACACCGCCCACGACATCGACTCCATGCACGACGAGATCGAGCGTCTCGACGCCCAGATCCTGGCCGCAGTGGCACGACGCACCGAGCTCACTCGCACCGTCGGCATGATGGAGCCCCGCTCGGCCGCATCGTCCTCACGCGAGATGTCGGTGCTCCAGCACTTCGGTGATCTCGGCCGCGAGGGCCGCACCCTCGGCATGCTCCTCCTGCGTATGGGCCGCGGACAGATCGCTCGCTAGTCCCGCCCGCGGTAGAACTACCGCATGGTGTGGTTCGTTCTGGCGGCGGCCGTGGTGGCCGAAGTGTCCGCCACCCTGTCGCTCAAAGGTTCCGAGACCCGTCCCGTCCTCTACGTCGTGGTGATCATCGGTTATCTGCTGGCCTTCGTCGGACTCGCGTCCGTACTGCGCCGCGGTATGGCCCTCGGTGTCGCCTACGGTATCTGGGGAGCAAGCGGTGTCGCTCTCACCGCCCTTCTCGCGTCAGCGCTCTTCGGTGAACCGCTGACCATCCTGATGGGTCTCGGAATCGGACTGGTCATCGTCGGTGTACTCCTCGTCGAGACCGGGTCCCACCCCGCAGAGCGGGAACCGTGATGCAGTACCTCTTCCTCCTCGGCGCCATCCTCCTCGAGGTGTCGGCCACGCTGTCGCTCCGCGTGGCGGCCACCGGACGCCCCGCGTTCTACGGGGTCGTCGCTCTCGGCTATCTCCTCGCGTTCGTCGCCCTGCTCGGTGCGCTCCGTTCGGGTCTGGCCCTGGGAGTGGCCTACGGCATCTGGGCCGCGTCCGGAGTCGCCCTCACCGCCGTGGCCTCCCGGTACCTCTTTCGAGAACCCCTGACCCGCCGCATGCTCGGCGGGATCGCATGCATCGTCGTCGGCGTCCTGCTCATCGAACTCGGTGCCGCGGCCGCTCGATGAACCTGCCGAGCAGTCAGTGCCCGGTGACGTCGAGTGCGGCCCGGACGATCGAGTCGGTGTCGATCTGATGGTGGCGGTACACCTCGTCGAGTGCGCCGACCTGACCGAACTCACTCACCCCGAGAGACGTGGACGGCACCCGATTCACCGTCGCCAGGAACGCGAGCGTGTGGGGATGACCGTCGAGGACCGTCACCATCGGCGTCGCCCGCTCTGCCGGCAGCAGATGATCGAGAATCCACGACTCCGCCTCGAGATGCCCCTGCCGTGCCTGCACCGCCCGATACAGCTCCCCCGGACTCGTGACGCACAGGACGTCGGCAGCGAGCCCGATCTGTTCGAGCCGCTCCGCCGCGGCGAGGGCCTCGGTGACCATTGCGCCCATCGCCGCGATGGTCACCACCGCACCGTCCCGCCGCACCAGCGGGTATCCCCCGGCGACCACCTGCCGCCGTCGGCGCTCCCGCGCCGCCGGATCCGCCGGAACGTTCGCCAGCGACTGATCGACCGGTCTGGTCGACAGGCGCAGATACGCCGACGTGCCGCCCGGGCGCCCCAACCGTCCGATCGCCGCCAGCAGCGTCCACTCGACGTCGATCGCGAACGCCGGTTCCCAGCTCACGCACCCGGGCTGCTCCAGACCGATCGACGGGGTCTTGATCGACTGGTGCGCACCACCTTCCGCCGCCAGGGTCACTCCCGAGGGGGTGCCGACGAGGATGGACTGTCCGCCTGCGTAGATGCCGTACGACCACGGCTCGAGCGCGCGCTCGACGAACGGGTCGTACATGACTCCGATCGGGAACAGCGGCTCTCCCCACCGACTCCACGTCGCACCGAGCTCACCCATCAGTCCGACGAGGTTGGTCTCGGCGATGCCCAGTTCCATGTGTTGCCCCGTGGGGCTCTCGCGCCAGTGCATGATCGTCTCGGCGTCGTCACCGAACCAGTCGTGGCGCTCCGAGGACGACCACACTCCGACCTTGTTCACCCAGCCGCCCAGGTTGGTGGTGGAGCTGACGTCCGGGCTGACGGTCACCACACGTCGGGCGGCTTCCGGCGCCGCTCTGGTCAGGTCGAGCAGGACGCGACCGAGCGCGGCCTGCGTCGTCGCCGTTCCCTTGGGCGTGCGCCCGATGTCGGTGGGCACCGAGGGAGGCTCGGCCGTGTGTATCGGTTCCCGGCGCAGCCGGTCCGCGGTGTCCGCGCACACCCGCCCGGCCGGACTGTCGTCCGAGAATCGTGCCCAGGGCGCGTCGGGGTCGGTGCCCAGCGTGCCGGCGAGTGCGGCGTACTCCTCGACCGTCAGCAACGACGAGTGATTCTGCGGATGACCCTGCGTCGGCAACCCGAAGCCCTTGACGGTGTACGCGATGATCACGGTGGGACGGGTGTCGTCGATACGGGCGAACGCGGCGCGCAGTGCGGCGAGGTCGTGTCCGCCCAGGTTGCGGACGGCCTCCGTCAGAGCGGCATCGTCCAGATCGGCGACGAGGGCACGAATCCGTTCGGCACCGGGCCCGGCGCCGGGCAGTCGGGTGCGCAGTTCGTCCGCCGTGCAGCGCAGGAGGCGTTGGTACTCCGGGTTCGGCATGTCGACGATGCGTTCGCGCAGGGCCTCGCCGCCGGGACGGGCGAACAATGCGTCGAGAAGGGTGCCGAACGAGACCGTGACGACCTGCCAGCCGGCGGCGTCGAACATCTTCTCCAGCCGCCGCGCAGCGAAGTTCGGCACCACTCGATCCAGCGATTGGCGGTTCAGGTCGACGATCCACACGATCTCGCCGAGGTCGGCGATTCCCGGGTCGATCACCGCTTCCCACACCGCGCCCTCGTCCAGTTCGGCGTCGCCGACGAGCGAGTACTGCCGCCCCCGGAATCCGGTCGCTGTCCGGGCGTCGTCGTGCGCGTCACCGAAGGCGGCGTCGACGTAGCGGCGCGACATCGCACCCCAGATCGGTGCGGTCGCTCCGATTCCCACGGACCCGGTGGAGTAGTCGACGGTGTCGGGGTCCTTGGCACGCGAGGGGTAGGACTGCAGACCGCCGTAGGACCGCAGCGTCGTCAGGTACTTCTCGTCCAACTCACCGAGGAGGTAGTTGATCGCGTGCAGCACCGGAGACGCGTGCGGCTTGACCGACACCCGGTCCCCGGGCTGCAACTGTTCGAACCACAGGGAGGTCATGATCGACACCATCGACGCGCACGAGGCTTGATGGCCTCCGACTTTGAGTCCGCCGGGGTTGGGCCGAATTCGATTGGCGTGGTGGATCATCGAGGTCGACAGCCACAACACACGCTGTGCGATCTCCTCCAGGGTCTCCACCGTCTGTGGCGCTCGATCGTCGACATGCTCGTTGCTGGTCATGGCGCTGCCCCCTCAGGACGTCATCTCCGGCTCGATGCTTCGCGGAGATCCCCAGGTGACCACGGTCTTGCCGACTGCGCAAGATCCGGCTCCGCGACCGAGCATTCTGCGCACAGCACCGCATGTCGTCGTGGGTCTTCCGAGCGTGTCGACCACTCGGGTGACCGCCGACACCCGGTGAGTGGGCGCCCGTGTTCGAGGACACCGGCCGGATGTGGTGTGCGGAGCCGACGGACGGGTACACGATGAACGGCGAGACACACCCTCAGCTGCGGTCCACGAACCGGTTACACGAACGCAGCGAAGGACGCCCCATGGCATCGAACTCGGCCCGCGAGCCCCATCCACCCGACGAACGCGTCACGGGCGCCCTGCGGTCCGGACGCACTGCGGAGACATGGCTGGCCGCGTGCGTGCAGTGGTGCCGGGCGGACGGAGCCGCCGTGGTGGCGGAATCGGCGGCCGATGCCGACGTCCGGCTCGTCACGTACGCGACGGACGACCTGGCGGAGCGGCTGGCCGACCTCCAGTACCTGCTCGGCTGCGGACCGCACACCGAGTCGATGGCGGGAGCGGGACACAGCCGACTCGATGTCGAGGACCCTGACCACGGCGTCCGCTGGACCACTCTCGTCGACGAATTGGCGACCCTCGGAGTGGTCGAGGTCGCGACGTTCCCCATCGGTACACCCGCCACCCCCCTGGGAACGCTCCAGATGTACTGGCGTGGTCGACGCCGCAGCAGCACGCACTCCGACGCCGCCATCGCAGCGCTCGTGGAACGTCGCCCGGAGTTGCTGGCGCCGCGAGTTCCCCTGTGCGACGACCTGGACGGAGACACTGTCCTCACGGCCGTCGACGGCGGGCCCGACCACGGCTTCGACCTGTCGACCGTGCACCTGGCGATCGGCGTGGTGGTCGCTCGGCACCACCTCGGCGTCCAGGCCGCGTCGGCACTGCTGCGAGCACAGGCCTACAGCGCTGGGACCACGGTCACCGAGCAGGCTCGACGGGTGCTGGACGACCAACGAGGCTGACGACCGTCGTCGCCGACACCCACTAGGCTCCCCTTCATGCTGTCGAGCGACGTCCCCACCGCAGTCGGACTCACCACAGCGGAAGCGGAGACCCTCGCATCGCAGGGTCGGTCCAACGACGTGCCGGCCCGCTCCTCGAGGTCGGTCGCAGACATCCTGCGCGGCAACATCTTCACGCGCATCAACGCGATTCTGGCGGTACTTCTCGTCATCGTGCTGTCGACCGGATCGATCATCGACGCGATGTTCGGTCTGCTCATCGTCGCCAACAGCGGGATCGGCGTCATCCAGGAACTGCGCGCGAAGCGCACCCTCGACGCGCTCGCCATCGTGGGCCAGAGTCGGCCCCTCGTGCGACGAGACGGCCGTGCACGGGACCTCGCTCCCCACGAGGTGGTGCTCGGCGACGTCGTGGAACTCGGTCCGGGCGATCAGATCATCGTCGACGGCGACGTGATCGAGGCGGACTCGCTCGACGTCGACGAATCACTGCTGACGGGTGAGTCCGACTCGATGACCAAGACCCCGAGCGACTCCGTGTTCTCCGGGTCGTTCGTCGTCGCCGGCCGCGGAGCCTACCGCGTCACCAAGGTGGGGAGGGAAGCGTACGCGGCCCAGTTGGCCGAGGAGGCAGGCAAGTTCACGCTCATCGACTCCGAACTCCGGTCCGGTATCGACCGCATCCTCCGCCACATCACCCGGGTGATGGTCCCGGCCGGCATCGTCATCGTCGTCAACCAGCTCGTCGTCACGGGCCAGCCGCTCGGCCCCGCGCTCAACGGCATGGTGGCGGCGCTGGTCCCGATGGTGCCGGAAGGACTGGTCCTGCTCACCTCACTGGCCTTCGCCGTCGGCGTGGTCCGCCTCGGACGTCGACAGTGCCTCGTGCAGGAGCTTCCGGCGGTCGAGGGGCTGGCCCGTATCGACGTGGTGTGCGCCGACAAGACCGGAACGCTGACCGAGAACGCGATGGTCATGTCGGACCTCCTCGTGCTGTCGGCCGAGTCCGACGAGGACGTCCGGCGCGACCTGTCCGCCGTCGTCGCCGACGACGATCGACCGAACGCCAGCATGATCGCCGTCGCCGACGCGCTTCCGACCGCGCCTGCCCGGACGGCGTCCGCGCGGGCTCCGTTCTCGTCGGAGAAGAAGTGGAGCGGAGTCTCCTTCCCCGACGCGGGCAACTACCTGATCGGTGCTCCGGACGTGCTGCTGGATCCGGCATCGGAGGCCTCCGCACGCGCCACCGAGCTGGGCGCGGCCGGAAAGAGGGTGCTGCTCTTCGCCACCAGCGACCTCCCGATGGATCACGCCGACGCGCCGGGTGTCGTGACGCCCCGAGCCCTCGTCGTGCTCGAGCAGAAGATCCGGGCGGACGCCGGCGACACACTGAACTACTTCGCGGATCAGGCCGTCCAGGTCAAGATCATCTCCGGCGACAACGCGGTGTCCGTGGGCGCGGTGGCCGGGTCGCTCGACGCGCTGCCGTCGGGCGATGCGGTCGACGCTCGCAGTCTCCCGTCGAACACGGACGATCTCGCGGACACCATGGAGCGTCATGCCGTGTTCGGACGGGTACGCCCGGAACAGAAGCGGGACATGGTCACCGCCTTGCAGAGCCGTGGTCACACGGTGGCCATGACGGGTGACGGCGTCAACGACGTTCTCGCACTGAAGAAGGCCGACATCGGTGTCGCCATGGGCGCGGGAAGTCCCGCGGCGCGGTCCGTGGCGCAGATCGTGTTGCTGGACAACGCCTTCTCGACGCTGCCCCACGTGGTGGCCGAGGGTCGACGAGTCATCGGCAACATCGAACGGGTCTCCACGCTGTTCCTCACCAAGACGGTCTACTCGGTGGTGCTCGCGGTCCTCGTCGGGCTGTCCGGTCTGCTGTCCCTGGTCGTGAACGTCGACCCGCTGCCCTACCCGTTTCTTCCCCGCCACGTCACCATCGCGGCGTGGTTCACCATCGGCATTCCCGCGTTCCTGCTGTCGCTGGCGCCGAACAACGAACGGGCCCGCTCCGGCTTCGTCCCTCGGGTGCTGCGCAAGGCGGTCCCCGCCGGACTGGTGGTGGGTGTCGCCACGTTCGCGACCTACCTCGCCACCTACGACGGACCCGATGCCTCGCGGGCGGACCGGATCCAGTCGAGCACCTCGGCGCTCATCACGCTGATCGTCGTCGCGATGTGGGTCCTCGGGACGGTGGCCCGGCCCATGCAGTGGTGGAAGGTGACTCTGCTGACCGTGTCCGTGGCGGCCTACGCGGTCATCTTCACCGTGCCGCCGCTCGCCCGCTTCTTCGAGCTCGATGCGGGCAACGTGTCCTACACCGTGCTCGCCTTCGTCTCCGCGGCAGTGGGTATCGCGGTCCTGGAGGCGGTACGCCCCGCCATGCGGCGCCGCGCGCACCGCACGGCGTAGCGCGCACAGCACCGCGCGCTGCGCATGATTGGCGACGATGGTAATCGGGCATTTCACAGGTGTGCATTTCACGCCGGCCCGGGTCGAGCGCATCGTCGCAGTGGTGCCCGCCCACAACGAGGACGCGTCGCTGTCTGCGTGCCTCGATGCCCTGCGCACCGCTCGCACGCTGTCGCCGGTCCCCGTCCGACTGGTGGTGGTGCTGGACGCCTGCAGTGACCGCACCGCGGAGGTGGTGGGTGGGGGCGTCCGGTGCGTCACGACGGACGTCGCGAACGTGGGAGCTGCACGGGCCCTGGGGTTCCGGTCCGAGACGTCGAGCGCCGGATCGTCCACCTGGTACGTCAACACCGACGCCGATTCGCTGGTCGACCCCGGCCACTTCCGATCGATCGTGGCGTGCGCTGCGCAGGCACACGTCGTCCCCGGAGCGGTGCGCGTCGACGAGGGCCTGCGTGATCCCGTCGTGCTCCGGCGATTCCGGCGCGACTACGCGGACCGTGAACGACGCGGTCTCCTGCAGGTCCACGGAGCCAACCTCGCGGTGCGCGCCGACGCCTACCGGGCGGTCGGCGGATTCCGTGCGCTCGCCGTCCACGAGGACGTCGATCTGGTCGAGCGACTCGGACGCCGGGGGTACCGCATACGCCGCACCGGGGCTCCGTGCGTGACCACGTCGGCCCGCACCAGTACGCGCACCACAGGTGGTTTCGCCACGTTCCTCGACGAGATGGCGATTCCCGTCACCGCCTGATCAGTGTGCGCCGGTACCCCGCGTGAAGACGTCGACGAGAACGTCGTCGTCGCGGTACTCCGCCCGGAGGAGCAGGTGCGGTGACGCGCGGAACGCGGTGTGCACCTCGGCCGCAGTGCTCGGGTACTCCGGAACGTCGTGGCGCCAGTGCGCGACGCACACGGTTCCGCCGGGCTCTGCCGCATCGACCGCCTTCGACACCAGAGCGTCGAGCTCCGTCGGGTGGACGTAGTAACACATCTCGCTCAGCACGACGAGATCGAACTGCTCGTCCGGCCACCCGTCGTGCAGCGACTCTCGGCGGAACTCCACGTTCGGAATCCCACGCTCCCGCGCGCGACGCAACGGTGCCTCCGCGATGTCCGTGGAGAGCAGGCGATCGGCTCGGCCCGCGATGAGTTCGGACAGAACTCCGACGGAACACCCCGGCTCGAAGGCCGACCGGTACCGCTCGTTCGGAAGCATTGCCATCGTGAGGGCGTACTTGCGTCGCTCGTACCACCGGCTCTCGAACCCCCACGGGTCCGGATCGGCCTCGTACATGCGCTCGAAATAACTCGCCGGCACACCTCCGGCCTGCCCGCCCGGTTCCGACCGGCCTCCGGCCTGCCCGCCCGATTCCGACCGGCCTCCGGCCTGCCCGCCCGATTCCGACCGGCCTCCGGCCTGCCCGCCCGATTCCGACCGGCCTCCGGCTTGCCCGCTCACACGAACACCGTCTCGCGAGAACGCAGGAGCCGCTCCAGAACCCACGGCGGGAGGATCTCGTCCTCGTTCCCGTCCCGAGTCGTCTGGCTGACGAATCTGCTCACCGCTACCTCCTTGCGCGCGATCGCGTCCGCGTCGAGCGTGATCGTGCGGGCCGACTCCCAGTCCACGGCCTCGTCCCCCGGTTCTGCCCAGTGCCACATCCACACCGGGTACTCGACGAGCGTGCACCCGTTCCGGCTCGCCGCCGCGGCCGACGCGCGCCCGACCGCTTCGTGATCGGGGTGGCCGTCGCCGCGCAGCGTCGTCGCGCACCACACCGTCGTACCGCGCCCCACGGTGTCGAGCACGTCGACGAGAGCGTCGACGAGGGCGCGCTCGTGCTCGGCCACCTGTCCGTCGGGCATGCTCAGCCGACGGATGTCGACGATACCGAGATCCACCAGCGCCGACGCACTCTCGGCTCTGCGCACCGCTTCCAGGTCGGCGCGCGACCGCGCGGGCGTGGGGGTGTGAGACGCGCCCCCGTCGGTGACGGCGACCACCGTCACCGGAACACCGGATGCGGCCAGCATCGATGCCCAGCCGCCCAGACCGAGGACTTCGTCGTCAGGGTGCGGAGCGACGAGGACCAGATGCGCCAGCCCGTCGTGGACCAGGTCGGGGTACGTCGGACCATTCTCGCGCCACACGGACTCCGGCGTTCCACGCTGTGCCACCGGGCGTTCCGTGAACCTGTCCACACTCACGATGCAGAACCCGACGCCGCGACCGCCCGGCCCAGGTTCTCCAGATCGACCTCGGCGTGGCTCTGGCGAAGATACGTCGTCAGGTCTGCCACCCGGCGGGAGTGCTCCGCGTCCAGACCGAGGGGTGCCGCACCCAGCGCGCGGCCGACCCGGTCGAGAACTTCGGTGCAAGCCCGCTCCACGATGGCGCGAACCCGCATGGCGCGGACTCTCGCCTCGTCCAGAGCCAGTGGGTCTCGGTCCACCTCGTCGGCAGCGACGTCGAAGGTGTTGACACAGGCCGTCAGTGCCGCGTCCACTGCTCCGAGGTGCGCGAGCGCATGCGGTCCGGCCCGGTCCGCAGCGGCCCGGCGGTAGAGCGGGTCGGCGACGGCGAGTGCCACCCCGAACCAGCAGGCGGCCACCCCGATCGCACCGTGCCAGAATCCGGCACGCGCGGTGTAGTCACCCGGTTGCCCCACCGCGACCGCGGACGTTCCCGCGAGAGACACTGCGCCGGAATCGCTCTCGCGCATTCCCGTCGCGTGCCACGTGTTCGGCTCAGGGGTCACGGTGCCGCTGTCCAGCGCCACGGCGAACAAGGCGGAGTCCTCCCCCGCCCGTGCGGTCACCAGCGCGTGCGAGCAACTGTGGGCGCCCGAGCACCACATCTTCCGGCCGGTCAGCGACCAGGAACCGTGCGCGTCGGAGACCGCGTCCACCGGCGGCGGCGTCTCTGCGGCCCACACTCCCCACATCTGCTCGGACGAGGTCGCGGGACCACCCAGCTCGGCGCAGATGGCGACGGCGTCGAAGTGGGCTTCGAGCAACCGGCCGACCACCGCGTCGTCGCGGCACCACGCGGTCAGCAGATCCCAGCGTCGCCTGGTCGCACCGGACCCCGGCAGCGGGATCTCACCAGCGGACGCGATGCGGGACCGTACGGCCGCGGCGACACCGGGGTCGAGATCGTCCGTACTCACGTGAGTTGCTCCTGTCGTCGTTCCGCGGGGTACCCGATCGGCGTCAGACCTACGCAGACCAGTCGATCGCTCGCTGTGCGGCTGCACAGCGCAGGCCGACCCGACGTGGAGTCACGCACCTGTCGCGGGGCTGCTCGCCGGGCGACGCTGAGGGGACCGCGAACGACGACCCGTGAAGGACAGCGCATGGCATCGATGGCAGGCAAGGTCGTACTCATCACCGGCGGTGCGTCCGGGATCGGTCTCGAGACCGGACGCCGACTCGCGTCGCAGGGCGCGCACGTGGTGCTCGTGGACCGATCCGATATACCCGCATCGGTGATCGGGAGCCTGGACACCAGCGCTCACGGCCGGCACCTGGCCGTGACCGCCGACGTCACGCACACCGCGTCGCTCGAATCAGCTGTTGCACAGATCCTCTCGGAGTACGGGTGCCTCGACGTGGTCTTGGCCAATGCGGGCATCGCCGAGGCCGGCACCGTCGCCATCAGCGACGTCGAGACACTGACCCGCATCGTCGACATCAATCTGAACGGCGTCATCCGCACCGTGCACGCCACGTTGCCCGCCGTGACCGCACAGCGCGGCTTCTATCTGTTGGTCTCGTCCGCGGCCGCCCTGAAGACCGTGCCGGGCCAGTCCGCCTACGCGGCCGCCAAGACGGGTGTCGAGGCATTCGGCGGCGGACTGCGCCTCGAGGTGGCACACAAGGGCGTCGGCGTCGGGGTCGCGCATCCCGCATTCGTCCGGACTCCGATGTTCGAGTCGCAGCACAGCATCGAGTCGGTGCGGGCGAGCATCGAGGAACTGCCCTGGCCGTTCGATGTCGTCACCGACGTCGAGGACTGCGCCGACGCGTTCGTCGACGCCATCGTCCGGCGCCGCCGGAAGGTGTACGTGCCGGGCGCTCTGCGCGGCGTCGACAAGATCCGCGGTGTGTTCACCGGCTCGCTGTGGGACGCGATTCTCCGTCCGAAGATGCGGAAGACGGTTCCACTACTGGAGCGGGGGATCCTGGAGAGCCGAGCGCGCGCTGCGCTCACGCGTCAGTAGCCACCACGCGAGGACGAGATCGGCTGTCCGGTCGATGTCGAGGCCCGTCAGATCACCGAAACGCGCCACCCTGTTGCGCACGGTGTTGCGATGCACGAAGAGGGCGGCGGCGGTGTCGTCGACGCGCCGATCGTGGTCGAGGTACGCCGCGACGGTGTCCAGGATCTCGCGACCCGCCTCGCCGCGTTCGGCCACCGTGGTCAGATGCGCGGACGCGAGTCGATCCGCGGCCTCCTCCCCCAGCGCGAGGAGAGGAAGCGGTCCGAGTGCGGCCAGGTCGACCACCCCAGTCCTCGCGAAGCGGGTGGCGAGGTCGAGTGCGTGCCGCGCCTGCCCGTACGACGCGCGCGCGTCCGTGGCCGGTCGAGCATCGCCCAGACCGACCGCCACCGAGGCCGCGAGGCGGTCCGGAACCACGGGCAGAAGGGCGACGAGACAGCCGTCGATGACCGCGTCCACCACGCCGAGATCGTCGGTGCCGCAACGTAGTCGCAGCATCGACCGGATATCCGACACGATCGACGAGTCGTTCCAGGTCACACAGGCGACGCTGTAGTGGTGATCGAGCGCGATACCGTGCTCACGGGCGTCCCGCTCGACGGACGCGGGCACGTACGACCCGTCGACGAGCTGCCGGATGAGATCCGCACGCCGGGTGGCACCCGTGACCGCTCGTTCCTGCATCACCGTGTTCACGGCGGCCGAGTACGACGTGGCCCACTCCCACATCATGTCCTGCATGTCGTCGATGACATCGGTCGACAACTGCTGCTCGACGGCGTTGCGCCGGATCATCTTGAACAGCTCGCGGGCACCGAGCTGGATGCTGTGTGCGACGAGTTCGAGGGGGATCCGCTGATCGGCCCACCGCCGGACCAGGTCGGCGACGTCCCGCTCGTTCACGGCAGGTGCATCGCTACGCACTCGCCACAGCACGATGTCCAGGACGGCGCGCGTGTTGCGCTGTACCTCCTCGTGCGCCACCGAGTCGTACACCGGAATGCTTCTGCGGTACAACGACGTCAGGTCCGACGCGATGGCATCGAGTTGCTGCTCGGCGTCGGTGACGAGGGAGGCGATGCGCGCGGCGATCTCCCGCTCCCGCGGAGTACCCGTCCGGTCGCTCATCGCGCCTCCTCTTCCACCACCCTGCCTGTCCGGTTCACGAGCGTCGCACATCCCGAGCAGCGAGCGCACGAATCCGCGGAGCTGCTGCTCGACTCCGGGCAGTGAACGGTGCCGTCGGGAGCGCGGCACGGAGAACGAGGAGGACGCGGCCGGCTCTCGGGTACACCATGCGCGACGACCGCCGCTCCAGCGCGCGGACGATGTGCGGAACGATGTCGTCGACGGGGCTGACCGCACCGAACGGGCCGGGAAGGGCGGCGAGCAGGGCCGCGAACGCGGGCTGCGCCATCTTTCCCGTGACCATCGACGTGTCGATCCATCCCGGGTGCAGGGATCCGACGCGCACTCCGGTGCCGCTGAGTTCCAGTCGAAGGGCGTTCGCGAACGCTTCCAGCCCGGCCTTCGCCGCGGCGTAGCCCGAGTGGCCGGGCTGATGAGCGAAGGA
This sequence comes from Rhodococcus sp. BP-316, assembly GCF_019836105.1. NCBI lineage: Bacteria > Bacillati > Actinomycetota > Actinomycetes > Mycobacteriales > Nocardiaceae > Rhodococcus > Rhodococcus sp. BP-316. The sequence goes on from NZ_JABUEE010000009.1 coordinate 28,974, forward strand.
CGCCCAGGAACACGTGAAGGCGATGTGGCCGCGCGAGACCAGGACAGCCGGGAGCGCGGCCCGCACGATGTTGTGGGCACCGACCAGGTTGATGTCGATCATGCGCTTCCACGCTCCGTCGGGCAGAAGGTCGAGCGGACCGTACTCCGACACACCGGCATTGGCCCACACGATGTCGACCCGCCCCCGCTCGGCGACGACGGTGTCGATCACACGGCGGCAGGCATCGGCGTCCCGGACGTCGAGCACGTGGGTGTCGCACGGGCCCGTCAGCGACCGCGCGGTGCGGGTCAGACCGCCCTCGTCCACGTCGAGCAGGACGACGATCGCACCGAGGTCCGAGCACCGCCGCGCCGTTGCGGAACCGATGCCTCCGGCCGCGCCCGTGACGACGAGGACCTGGCCGTCGAGGCTGCTCACCATTCGACTCTCCCCTGTGACGTGGGCGGGAGGTCGACGACCGCCAGCGCGGATTCGGTGATGCTTCCGAGAATCAGCTGCGTGCCGCGTCGGACCACGCTGGTCACCATCGAGTACTCGGGAGATGCCGACTGCAGGTCGTGCACGACCGTGCCGCCGGAGTCGAGAGCGATCACCCACGTCGTGGACTCGCCCTGTCGCACACTCTCGGGGAGGCGGTACGCGAACCTCCGGACGATGCCGGGGAGCTGCGCGACCCGATCGTGCAGTGTGCTGCGCGGCGTCGCCAGGGCCACCCACAGAAGGTCACCGTCGACCGAGACGTTGTCGGGGAAGGCGGGCAGGTTGTCGGCGACGACATGCGGCGGTCCGGCGTGACCGTCGACGAGGGGGTACCGCAGTACGGCGAAGTCGCCTGTCGAGATCACGGTGACGGAATCCTCGTCGTGCGAGACCGCCAGCCCGTTGGCGAACTGGACACCGTCGACGAGCGTGCGCGCGGCGCCGTCGGGCGACACCACCGCCAGCCGGCCCGTGCCGGAGTGCTCGAGGAGATCGGCGAGGAAGTCGTGGAACCCGAACCGCCGGGTGGACACCGTGAAGTAGATGTTTCCCGACCGCCCCTGGACGATGTTCGACGCGAAGGTGATCGGTTCGCCGTCGAGTCGGTCGAGAAGGACGTCGACCACCCCGGTGCCGAGATCCACGCGGAGAACACCTCGTTCGGCATCGCACACCAGCAACGTGGCGTCGTCGACGACGGTGATGCCGAGCGGTCGACCTCCCGTGTGCGCGAGAGTCTCGACGCCGTGACCGGTGTCGTCGATGGTGACCCGGACGATGCGCCCGTCCTCCAGGCCGGTGAGTACTCGCCCCCGCGAGTCCAGCCTGACGTCCTCCGGCCCGCGGCCCGGTAGTTCGAGACGCCGGATCGACGCCACCGGCTCCCTGCTCGTCACCTGCCGTGCTCGGGCCGGCGCGCTCGGTGGAGTCCACCGGACCGGGCGTAGTCGCGGAGCCACCGTGGAAGTGGGTCGGACGGCCTCGCTCGGGTGCGCGTCGCCGGCGATCACGGCGGCCACGGCACCGGCCGAACTCCACGGGGCACCGTGCCCCTCGCGCCGCAGCGGATACGCGGTGGTGCGCGGGCCGCGTGCACTGTCGGCCATCGCGGCCGGATCCACACGTCGGTCGTTCAGGCCGTACACCAGTGAGACCGGGACGGGCAGTCTCGACAGTCGTTCTCTCAGCGGCGCTTCGGTCACGTAGTGGTCGATCGCCGTCGAGGACGCGCGGAACCGGCGCAGTCCCGTCGCCACGAGGTCCCGCACCGCGAACTCGGGAACCGGACCACCGGGAGCGAACGCCGACGCGAGACCGGACCGGAGCCTGCGCTCGGGCAGCATCGTCCACACCGCGGCGCCGAGGACCGGCACACCGAGAACCATCTCGGAGACACCTCTGGCCGTCAGCCGACTCGCCGTGGTCGGCGGAGTCGCGACCAGCACCAGACGGGTCACGAGGCCCGGGAACTGCTCCGCCAGGGACGTGGCGACGAGTCCGCCGCGCGAGTGCCCCACCACGACAGCGGGACCGATGCCGGCGGCCCGGACCGCCCGGGCGATGTCGAGGGCGTCCTGCTCGATCGACGCGGTACCCGCGATCTCGGGCGCGAGCACCGTACCGGTGAGCAGCGGTCGAACGCGATCCCAGATCGCAGGCGACCCGCCGAGTCCGTGCAGGAGGACGACGGGCTCGCTCATCGCGGCACCGCGTCCGTGTGGACCGCGTGGTGCTTCTCGTCGAATCGCGCGGCACGGCGTCGATACCCGAGGATGCTGCCCGGCCAGAGGTTGCTGTTGCGGCCGGCGGGGTCGAGGTACCAACTCGAGCACCCACCGCTCGTCCACACCGTCCCGTCGGTGAGGTCGTCGATGTCGGTCGAGTACTCGGCCTGCGCCCGGGCGGTCGGCTCGATGGAACCGCGTGCGGTCATCGCACGACGCATCGCCTTCTCGATGTATGCGATCTGAGACTCGAACATCAGGATCACCGACGTGTGGCCGAGTGCGATGTTCGGTCCGTGCATCAGATAGAGATTCGGGAATCCCGCGACGGTCGTTCCCAGGTAGGCCCGCGGACTGTCGCCCCACGTGTCCGCCATCGATCGACCCGACCCGTCGAAGACACTGTCCGTCAGCGGAAGTCGACTGGTGTCGAACCCGGTGCCGAAGATGACGGCGTCCACCTCGTGCGCGGTGCCGTTCGTGTCGATCACTCCGGTGGGAGTCACCGTCGCCACGCCCGCCGTCTCGACGGACACGTTGGGTTGCGCCAGGGCCGGGTAGTACTCGTCGGACAACAGGATCCGCTTGCAGCCCATCCGATAGTCCGGTGTGAGTTTCTGCCGCAGAACAGGATCGCTCACGGCATGTGCGAGGTGCGCACGACCCTCGCGCTCCCCGATCGCCATCAACGCAGGGTGCCGGAAGGCCAGGAGCTTCACCTCCCGCTCGAGGTAGATGGCCGCGCGCGCAGCACGCTGGTATCCGGGAACCGACTTCAGCAGGGTCCGCGTGCGTGCGGAGATGGGCTTGTCGTCGCGCGGCATCACCCACGGTGCCGTGCGCTGGAACAGGGTCAGGGACTCCACCAGCGGTTGGATTCTCGGGACGAACTGGATCGCGGAGGCACCGGTACCGACGACGGCGACGCGCATACCCGTCAGATCCGTGTCGTGGTCCCACTGCGACGAGTGGAACATCGGACCCGCGAAGGACTCGATGCCGTCGACGGCGGGGAGAGAGGGGTCGGCGAGGGACCCCGTGGCGAGAACGACGTGATCCGCGGTCGACGTCCCGCGCGGCGTCTCGAGAGTCCATCGCGCCGCGCTCGCGTCCCAGGTGAGGGACGTGACCGGGCACTGCGTCCGGAGTCGCGGGAGCAACCCGTGGTCCCGCGCCACCCGGTCGAGGTACTCGCGGATCTCGGGCTGCCGTGCGTAGGTGTGACGCCACCGGTGGCTGGGAGCGAACGAGAACGAATAGAGGAGGCTCTGGACGTCGCACGCAGCACCCGGATAGTCGTTGTCGCGCCACACCCCGCCGAGCGTCGCCGCGCGCTCGAAGATGACGACGCTCCCCTGGTGCAACGGTGCCAGCCCGATCGCTGCTCCGACTCCCGCGAAACCCGAGCCGATGACCGCCAGCGTGTGGTGGTCGGAACTCGTGGTGGTCCCGGACGATGTCATCACTGACCCTCTTTCCCTGCGTGGTGGTGACGGGCGAACTCCGACCATTCCGCGACTGCTGTCGGGATGCGGTCGGGCAGCACGAACGTGCCGTCGAGAGCGAGGATCCGCGCCGGCGGCACCGACCCGCCGCCCCGATCGGTCAGTCGGACGGACACCACCGCGGTGGCATGGTCGACGTCGCGAATGTGGAAGACCTGCTCGAAGTACAGGTTCTTGGCATCGGTACCGATCAGACGGGTCCGCACGCGATACGCACGCGGGAAGGTCAGCGAGCGCCGGTAGGTGATGCTCTGCGCCGTGACGACGGGACTCCAGCCCCGCACGCGGAATTGGTGCCACAGACCGGTTCTCGCGTAGTACGCGATGCGGGCCGCGTCCAGAACGGACAGGTACCGGCCGTTGGTCATGTGCATCAGGATGTCGAGATCCGCCGGGAGTACGCGGAACCGTGTCTCGAGAGGATCACCCACTCGCGCCGTCCGTCCGAACGAGTGCATGCGGAGGACCCAGCGCAGCATCATGATCACGGGCCACTCCTCGCCGGACGACGGTATCGATCACTCGAGTGTGGCCTTCGGGAGCGTCGCGCACGATGGCTGTCGCGACACGGCGCCGCACGTTGCGTTGTGCACGTGCCCACCGCCACGAGGGATGCGCGGCGTCAGTGCCCGGTGACCACGCCGAAGGCTCTCACCACGAGGTCCACGACGTCGTCGAGCGACAGGTCGTCGCGCTCGACGTACTCGTCGGCCGCCCGGTCGAGGAATCCCGTCCAGGCGACGACCGCCGTCTGCATCACCGGAGTCAGGGGCTGCTCCAGTCCGACGATGTCCGCCACCTGACGCGCGCCTGCCGCGCGTGCCTCGCGGAGCGCACGTTCGACGGCCTGATCTCCCAGCACGCCCTCGACGACGACGCGGACGTACAGCGTCCGATGGTTCTCCAGGAACTCGATGTGCCGTCGGACGAAACCGTCGAGGCGTTGCTCCGGAGTCTGCTCGTCCACCCTCGGGCTCTGGTGATGCACCAAGCGCGACAACACGTCTGCGAGCGCCGCGGCCACCAGGCCCTGCTTGTCGGTGAAGTAGTAGAACAGCAACCCGTGGGCCACATCGGCCCGCCGGGAGATGGCGGCCGCGCTGATGTCCGCGTCGCCGCCCTCGCTCATGAGGGCGATGGCCGCATCGATGAGTGCCTGTCGACGATCCCGTCGCGGACGACGCGCGCCGTCGGGGGGGTTCGCGGACATGGCACCGAGGGTAGTGCACCCCGCCCCGCACCTCGAGCACGAGTCAATTTCTTGACTGACAGTCAAAGTGCTCGTAGCGTCGCGGTCACTTCCCCACGACGAGAGGCGACGATGAACGCGACGGGTGACCACACCGGCTCGGCCGGTCTCGGCAGGCACGGACCGGATCGCATCGCCCACTGGGTGGTGAAATCGACTCGCACCGACGAGATGGTGCGGTGGTACGGCACCGTCTTCGGGGCGCAGGTCGCGTATCAGGACGACGAGATCACGTTCCTGACCTGGGACGACGAGTCGCACCGCCTGGCGATCATCGCCGTGCCCCCGGTTCTGCGGCTTCTCTTCCCGCTCGCGAGGCTCAAGCGCAAGGTCTACGGCATCGACCACATCGCGCTGACCTTCACGTCCCTCGAACGGCTGCTCGAGAACTACGTGCGGTTGAAGCGCCAGGGCATCCGCCCGGTCTGGTCCATCAACCACGGCCCGACCATCTCCCTCTACTACGAGGATCCCGACGGCATCCGACTCGAGTTCCAGGTGGAGAACTTCGACCCGGATCACACCGCGGCGTTCTTCTACAGCGACGAGTTCGCCCGCAATCCGATCGGCGTGAACATCGACCCCGACTACCTGCTGAGCCGACTGCGCAACGGCGAGTCGCCGAAGGAGCTGCGGCGGCGGGAGGCCGGGACCAGGCCGGGCCGGCCGGTCGTGGCGAACAAGAAGACCATCTCGTTCCGTACCTTGTGATCCCTTCTCGAGAAAGCGAATCACCATGCCCGTGAACATTGTTCGCACTGCCGAGGGATGGTGGCGCCTGCACGGTGAGACCGCGGCCCGGATCGACACCACGGCCGACACCACCCGTGATCTGCTCGCCGATCGTGCGGCCGTCGAGAGCGCACACGGCGAGGACGCCGTCGTGGCGGATCTCGACGTCCTCTCGCCGATCACCGCACCGTGCCGCGTCGTGGCTCAGTTGCTCAACTACCGGTCGCACGCGCTGGACATCGGAGCCGACCCGGCAACGCTGTACCCCACGTTCTTCCGGAAATCGTCGGCCTCCATCAGCGGCCCCAACGACCCGATCCGCCAACCCGCCGAGGTCGCCCTGCTGGATCACGAGATCGAGCTGGGCATCGTCATCGGGGCGGACGTCCCTGTCGGGACCACGGTCACGCAGGACACCCTGCCGCACTACGCCGCGGGGGTGGTCGTGGCCGACGACGTGTCGGCGCGCGAGATCCAGCTGACCCGCGTCCAGGTCTACGAGAGCAAGTCCTATCCCACCTTCACGCCACTCGGCCCGCGACTCGTCCTGTTCGACGCAGCAGACTGGGCGCGGCTCCCCGAGTTGCACATGACCCTGTCCGTCAACGGCGACGTCCGTCAGGATCAGACCATCGGCGATGACCTGATCACGCCACCCGCCGAGGCACTCACCCGCCTGTCTCGTTTCCAGTCCCTCTCCGCAGGAGACGTTCTCCTGACGGGCACGCCCGTCGGAACCGCCATCTCCGCCCCACCGAAGATCGTGCAGAAGATCGGCGAACTCCTTCCGCCGGCGGTCAAGTGGAAGATCTTCTTCGCTCGACAGGCGCGCAATCCCCACTATCTCTCCGTCGACGACGTCGTGACCGCCACCATCCGCACGGCCGACGGCACCATCGACCTCGGCACTCAGCGGACCGTCGTCCGATGACGACTCCGGTGGTGATCGTCGGCGCGGGTCCGGCAGGCGCCACAGCCGCACTGCTGTTGGCTCGCAGGGGTATCCGCACCACTGTCCTGGAGCGTCGAGCCACGCCGCTCTTCCATCCGGCCGCACACGTGATCAATGCCCGCACTCTCGAGATCTGGCACGAGTACAGCCCCGATCTCGCGTCGGCCATCGCGTCGATGTCGCCTCCGCACGACGAGGTGAACCTCATCAGTTGGTTCGGCGGCATCGGCGACGGCCCCATCGGGTCCATCGACCTGCTGTCCGATCCCGATAGGAAAGCAGTCGTCGAGAGCCAGAGCCCGTACATGGTCTCGCACATCGGACAGCACCTGCTCATGCCCGTGCTGTGGAACGCGCTGGACGAGGACCCGCTCATCGACTTCCGCCGCGGCGTCACGGTTCTGGATGTCGAGTCCACACCCGAGGTCGCCCGAGTGCGAACGCGCAGTGGAGATGACGACGGAGAGCTGACCGCTCGGTACGTCTTGGGGTGCGACGGGGCCAACAGCCCTGTTCGCGATGCCAGTGGAATCGACCTCGACGGGCCGGTCCTGGCGAACATGGGCAGCGCGTTCTTCACCTCGCACACGCTGTTCCCGGACGACGCTCGTCCACTTCTGAGCTGGATCTACACGCCGGATCTATGCGGCGTCCTGATCTCGCACGCCGATCACCGGTACATCCTCATGACGGCCTACCTGCACCCGGCCCAGGAGATCGCCGCGAACAGCCGCCAGTTCTGGGCCGACATGTTGCCGAAGGTGCTCGGTGACAAAGACTTCGAGCTGGAGTCGACCGGCACCTGGGTGATGACGTCGCAGACCGCGGACTCGTTCCGCCGCGGGCGGCTCCTGCTCCTCGGTGACGCTGCGCATCGATTCCCGCACACCGGCGGCTTCGGCCTGAACTCCGGGGTGCAGGACGCGCACAATCTCGCGTGGAAGCTCGACGCGGTGCTGTCCGGCACTGCCTCTCCCACTCTGCTCGACACCTACGAGACGGAACGCCGACCGGTGGTGGAGAAGTTCGCGGAGCAGAGTGTGGCCAACCATTTCCGGCTCGACGACATCGGTGGACGCATCGGCATCACCAACAGGATGCTGGCGGTCGCGACCCGGGTCGCGGCGCGTGCACCGCTCGCGTCGCTCCCCGACCGGCTCGTCGCGCCGATGGCCACGGCGATGATGCGTCGGCAGATGCGTCGAGCGCGGCGACTGCATCCTCGGGCTCCGGGTTCGACGGCACTGCGCGGGCAGATCGCGGAGGCGTTGCCCGGTCAGATCGAACACTTCGTCTCCACCGGTCTGCAGTTCGGCTATCTGCACACGAGCGACCTCGTCGCCGACGACGACCCTGCAGTGCGGCCGCCCGAGGACGTGGTCGACTATCTCCCCACCACCTACCCCGGCGCCCGGCTTCCCCACGCGATGATCTCGACGCGCGGGCTCACCACGGGCATCCACGACGTACTCCACCGGACCTCGTTGACCCTCCTCGCCCTCGACGACGACGGGTGGGAGAACGAGCTCGGCACTCACCGCATCGTGGGCCCGGGCGTCGTGGTGGCCCCCGTCGACGCACCGGATCCCGCAGACCGACGTCGACTGATCGACCTGCTGGAGGTCGGCGAGAAGGGAGCCGTGCTGGTCCGCCCGGACGGGCACGTGGCCTGGCGTACGACCTCGCCGGCGTCGTCGGGCGTAGCCGAGCTGACGACGTTTCTCGAACGGTGGCGCCAGCACTATCCGATGCGGTGACAGCGGCATGTCGAGGGTTCCGCGCTCCGATTCCTTCGGCAGCACCGGAACCGGCGGGGTTGACTGTGCCCATGACTGACACGAGGGTCGCCATCGTGACCGGCGGTGGACGCGGGATCGGACGGGCCATCAGCCTGGCCCTGGCCCGCGCCGGGTGGGACGTGGTGATCGGCTACCACTCCGACGCGGACTCGGCCGACGCCGTCGCAGCTGACGTCACAGCCCTCGGTCGCCGCGCGTTGTGCTGCGCGGTCGACATCGTCGACGAGGATTCCGTCGCCGCGTTCTTCGCGGCAGCGGAGGCGTTCGGGCCGGTGACCGGGGTGGTGAACAACGCCGGCGCGGCCACCGCAGTGGGGCGGCTCGAGGACAACGACCTCGCGGCGATCCACCGGGACCTCGACGTCGACCTCTTCGGAGTGATCGTCTGCTGCAAGTTCGCGCAGGCAGCACTCATGAGACAGGGCGGTGGATCGATCGTCTCGATCTCGTCCGCGGCCGCGACGCTCGGAAGTCCGTCGAGGTACGTCCACTACGCGGCAGCGAAAGCCGGAGTCGACGCACTGACACTCGGACTGTCGAAGGAACTTGCCCCCGCGATTCGCGTGAACGCCGTGTCGCCCGGCACGATCTGGACCGACTTCCACCAGGAGCCGGACCGGCCTGCGCAGGTCGCCCCGACGGTGCCGCTCGGTCGAGCGGGCACCGTCGACGACATCGCGGGAGCCGTCGTCTGGCTCATGTCCGAGGACGCGAGTTACGTGACGGGTGCGGTGCTCCGGGTGGCCGGTGGACTGTGAACTACCTGCGGTGCGGACCCACCTTGTTCTCCGAGTTCTCGTAGTCCCCCCGGTAGAGGCGATTGCTGAACGGCTTCTCGTTCACGGGGATCTCGATGAGCCAGTCGTGCTCACGGATGTCACGCGGCCGATATGATCCCTTGAACGTCACGGTCACCGCGCCACCGCGTTCCGCAGCGGCCTCCTCGGTGGCCTCGCGACCGGTGTTGAACGTCTCGGCGAGGTCGCGACCGTCGTTGCCGACGATGATGGTCCCGTCGTGCACGAACTGGACGAAGGTGCCGTTCGTGGCCGCTGCGGTTCCGGCGACGGCCGACCCCAACTCGGGGTTCAGTTCGGCGACGAAGTCGGGGGTGCCCGGCGCGGCCTCGCGGTCGTCCGCTCGTACGTCCGCGTGGCGGGCCGGTGCGGGCGCGAGGGTGACGTATTGGCCGAGGGCACTGTGGCGTCCGCGATCAACGATGTCCCAGACGTGCGAACTCGAGGTGACCTTCACCCTCCCGTCGTGGAAGACGGTGACGCGGTCGGCGCCGTTGCTCAGAATCGTGCGCTTCGCGTTGGGGGGCATCCGGTAAGTATGCGCCCCGGGACCGTCCGCACTCACGCTCGGCTCCGAAGACATGGGCCGTGGTGAGGCCAGGCGCGATCAGTCGGCCGACGTGATGGTCACCGTCACCGTGCCACCGAGCGCACCGACCACGCCGACTCCGGACGGGTCCATGGTCCCGAGTACGACGATGCCGGGGAAGTAGCTTTGATCGCCGTAGTACAGAACGACGTCGTTCGACGGCGCGTAGTACCCGATGTCGCCGGGATCGGGATCCGCCCCTGAGGGAGACCCGTCCGTGCTCAGCACCGCCGGCAGCGGGCCCGTCTTCTCCACCCCGCCGTGATCCGACATCTCCACCGTCACGGGCAGAAGTGCCACGAGATCGCGGGCCGCCTCACTGTCGTTCAGGGTTCCGATCACCGTGGTGCCCTCGACGTCGATCGCGATGCGCATCGTCTCTCCGTTCGGTTCTGCGGCGGTCGGCTGCGTGGTCGCCGGTGACGACGCCGACGAACCGACGGTGTCGCTCTCAGCCGAGCAGCCGGCGAGCAGAGAGACTGCGGACGCGAGGGCAATCGCTCCGCGGCGCATCATCCACGCTCGTAGGTGACCCGGAAGCCGTGGGCAGGATCGCTCGGTGTCGGAACGAGAGTGTCACCATCCACCTCGTATGCACGATGAAGGGTCTGCCCGATGAGACCGCGCGCCGGAGCCGCCTCCACCGAGATCGTGAACGTCCCCGAGGTTCCGTCGGACTCGGTCACGAGATCATCGTGGAACGACTCGTACCACCTGCAGGGTCGACGCCGAGCCCGGTCATGCGCCACTCCCCCACCAGCGGGCTCGCCTCCTCCGACGCCGTACACGCCGCGCCCAGTGCGGGCACAGCGACCGCCGGCGCGGCAATCACGAACGGTCTCTTCACGGTTGGTACCTCGTCACGTCGGAGGGTTGGTCTGGCCCCACCAACGCTAGAGACGTGATCGCACGCGAGGGAGTCCCTACGAGGGCACCCTTTGCGGTCTCCCGACGACACTCAGAAGTCGAGGCTGTCCACTCCGTCGGAGCCACCACGTACTCGCCGAATGTGCACCCGTCGAACGAGGCGGATGACAGGTCGGACGAGCAACTCGATGCTCCCGACAAGGAAGAGGACTGTTCCGAGCTCGGTGGTCGACTCACAGAAGAACAGCACACTGCCCGCGATGAACCACACCGCGATCGCGATGTCGTTGACGATGCTGACCACTTCCCACCGCTGACGGACGATCAACTCGTCGTGTCCGATGGTGAGTGTCAGCGTCTTCCCGCTGGTGTCGATACCCACGGTCGCCGATCAGGAGTCGGTGTTCGCATCCCCGGGGTGCGGCACGTTCTCCTCGTCGACGTACGCGGTGTGCTCGGTGTCCTGCTCGTGCTCGCGCGGTCCGTCGTTGCTTCCGGCGGCGGGCACGGCGTCCGCAGCATCACTGGGCATCGTCATCGCGGGGTCCTGCTCTCTGATCGGTGGTCGGGTCACGCCCTGAATGCCCCGCGCCCCGATTCCGCAACCCTCAGGCGGGTGTGCCGTCGCCGACCAGATCACCCATGTCGAGCACGAACCGGTAGCGCACGTCTCCGGCCTCGAGGCGATCGAGAGCGATGCCGACGAGGGCCGACGGCAGCACCTCCACCTGCGCGGTGATGCCGTGGTCGCCGCAGAAGTCGAGCATCTCCTGCGTGTGCCGGCGACCACCGCTGCCGGACGAGCTCACCGATGTGCGACCGACCAGGAGATCCACCGTCTCGATCGAGACCGAGCCGAGGTGGCCCACCAGACAGAGGGTTCCGTCGAGCGCCAGGCTCGCGAGGTACGGCTGCGGATCGTGAGCGACCGGGATGCAGTCGACGACGAGATCCAGTCCGCCCTGCACCGCCGCCATCGCGGCGTCGTCGGTCGACCGTACGGTGTGGTGAGCACCCAGTTCCCGCGCCTCCTCCGCCTTGGCCGACGAGGTGGTGAACACGGTGACCTCGGCGCCCAGCGCCGCCGCGAATCGCACGGCGAGATGACCGAGGCCACCGATTCCGGCCACACCGACGCGCGACCCTGGACCGACGCCCCAGCGGCGCAACGGCTCCCAGACCGAGATGCCCGCGCACATCAGGGGAGCGACCGCGGCCGCGTCGAGGCCTTTCGGCCGGTGGTAGACGAAGCGATCCCGCACGACGTACTCCGCCGAGAAGGCTCCTGCCGTCGTCGATCCGTCGACGCGGTCCCGCCCGCCGTAGGTGAGGGTGGGGAACTCACGGCAGTAGTTCTCCTGCCCCGCAGCGCACATGTCGCACACGCCGCACGAGTCGACGATGTTGCCGACGGCCACGGGGTCCCCCGGGGCGAAGTCCGTGACGTCGCTGCCCACGCCGAGCACCGTTCCGACGAACTCGTGGCCCGGGGTGAGCGGGAAGGACCCCGCGTCGTCCCGGAGCGCGTGCAGATCGGAATGGCACACACCGCAGTGGCTCACGAGCACGGCGACGTCGTCGGCCCGCAGGTCCCGTTGCTCCACCGAGTCCCGGATCAACGGGGCTCCGGGTACGGATGCGCTGTAGGCGGCCACGGTTCGCACTGGATGTCCCTTCGACGTGGACCGGTCGGTGGCAACCAACTGGTTAGTTGGAAGCGTAACCGAGAACGATCGAAGTGACCAACCAGTTGGTCACTGCGTAGGCTCGACCCATGGGTGACGCCGCCGAGACGAGACGACGAATACTCCGTGCAGGGACGGCCGAGTTCGCCGAGCACGGCATCGCGGGGGCGCGCGTCGACCGCATCGCTGCGAACGCCGCCATCAACAAGTCGCAGATCTATGCGTACTTCGGCAGCAAACAGGCACTGTTCGACGCGGTCTTCGACAACCGGGTGGACGTCGACATGGCGGACGTCCCGCTCGACGCGGACGACCTGCCCGGATACGTCGCGGCCCTCTACGACATGTATATCGGCGATCCCGAGCTGGTGCGCCTGGTGACCTGGGCGCGGTTGGAGCGGACTCCGATCGGCCCCCTCTTCGCGCACCGCGAGGATGCCGGTCGCGCCGAGTTGGACGCCATCCGCGACGCACAGAAGCGGGGCACTCTCGTCGACGACGTCGCGGCGGAGGATCTCTGGTCGATGCTGGTGTCGCTCGCCGCCGCGTGGGCGCAGTCCGCGATCGTCCACACCGCGCACGCGGGTGAGAGCGCGTCCGACCACGATCGCCGACGAGCGGCACTGGCAACGACAGCGCGGAGGGCGTTCCACGCGATCTGAGCCGACGAGGCACCTGTCAGCCGAAGACCGTCTGCCGTTCGGTGTGGGTGAAGGTGAAGATCGTGGCGCCGAAGCTGAACAGCGCGGCGAGCAGGAGCACCTGGGGACCGGTGATGACGACGCCGATGAAAGCGCCGATCGCACCGCCGAGCGAGAACGACCCCAGCAGCATGAGGTAGCAGAGCCAGTCGTAGCGGGTTCCGCCACCGCACAGATGGCGTTCGATTCCCTGCCCCATCTTGACCAGCGTTCCGGTGACATAACTCAGCGGAATGTAGGTCTCCTCCTTCTTGGTGAAGGCGGTGTTCAACGCGCCGAGCGCGAAAGCGATGAGAAGGATCGGATAGAAGTTCACGTCGGCGGACGACCACCCGGACAGTGCGATGTCGATCGACCCCGCCACCGCGAGCGCGATCGTCGTCACCACGGTGGCACCGTGCGGATGGTTCGACCAGTACTTCCGTCGGCAGATCGACGCGATGACCACGCCGAGCAGGAACGATCCCATCAGTGCCAGTGCGGCCCAGGGAGATGCGCCCGGAGCCACCTCCTTGCCGGCGGGCTCACCGAAATGTCCCACGACCGCGCGTTCGGTATTTCCCGTCATGAAGGTGACGAAGTATCCGGCGGAATGCAGAAATGCGACGGCGCCGACCATCCCGGCGAGGCCCGACAGAATCCAGGACAACCGGGCTTCCGGGCCGACTGCTGTGTCACGGCTGATCGCCACAGATGAGGTCATACCTGTCATTCTCCGGACGGAATGTGCTCGGACGGCTCCGTGAGGCGTGTATCACAGAACAATAAAGATGCTTAACACCAGTGAAATGTGGTGGGTCACAACAGCGTTCTCCGAAGGCTGGAACAACACCGAAGGATTGAGGGTGGTCAGGCTCGGGGCACCCGTGCTGCGTGGGCGGCAGTTCCGCCCCACGCCTGAGGAGGCCCCATGTATCTGCACGTACAGAAGCTGATCCACGACATCGTTCCCGACGAGCCCGATCCCGCCGCAGCGAACGCGCTGCAGGAGGGCCTCGGTGGTCAGTTCGGCGAAATGCGCACGATGATGCAGTACCTGTTCCAGTCGATGAACTTCCGCGGCGCCGCAGCCAAGCCCTACCGGGACCTGATCCAGGGCATCGGTACCGAGGAGATCGGTCACGTCGAACTCATCGGCACCACCATCTCTCGCCTGCTCGACGGGTCGCCGCGATACCAGGGCAAGCAGAACGATCCGCTCGACACACCGGGCGCGGGCGGCGCCGTGCCGCTGAACATCGCCCTGTCCGAGGGCAACATCCACCACTACCTCGTCGGTGCTCAGGGCGCGATGCCCGTCGACTCGGTGGGCAACCCGTGGAGCGGCAGTTACGTCTACAACTCGGGCAACCTCGTGCTCGATCTGCTGTACAACCTGATGCTCGAATCGACGGGCCGCCTGCAGAAGTGCCGCATGTACGAGATGACGGACAACAAGACCGCCCGGTCCACCATCTCCTACCTCATCGTTCGGGACCAGGCGCACGAGAACGGCTACGCGAAGGCACTCGAGACACTGGGTGTCGACTGGAAGAAGACGCTGCCCATTCCGAAGACGAACGCCGAGCAGTTCCCCGAGGTGCAGAAGCTCGTGGAGATGGGCCTGCAGAGCAAGCAGTACACCTTCGACCTCACCGGCGCGTCCGAGGCGGGCCGTATCTACCAGGGCATGTCGCCGTCGAAGGACGGAACGGATCTCGACGCGAGCGAACAGGCGCCGGCGGGTGCATCCCTCGACATCGCGCCCGAGCGACCGGAGGAGTTCGCACCCGGGCTCGATCCGGAGCTCATGGAGCTGATCCAGCAGACCGCAGAGATGGAGATGGCCGACATCGACGCCACGTTCGGCGAACTCGGGAAGTGATCTGACAGTTCACCGATGCGGCACTGCGCGACTCTCGTTCGCGCAGTGCCGCATCGGTGATCACGACACCATGCGTCGCAACAACCCGACAGCCTTCTTCATCCCGTAGGCCACGACGGTCCTGCGACCGTCGTCGTGCGTCCACTCGAGGAGAGCCGAGCCGTCCTTCACCGATCCCTCCAACACGGTGGGTGCACCGACGAGAGGCAGCGGACCGACGACCTTGATGGACAATCCCAGTACCTCGGTCCAGAAGTAGTCGTCCGTCGGTGCGCACCGGGCCGGCACATCCAACACCGATGCCGCGGCGACCCTGCCCTGCGCGATCGCAGTGGACCAGAACGGGGTACGGCGAACCCGGCCGTTCTCGTCCGAGCCACGAGTGACGTCTCCCGCAGCGAACACTCCCGGCACCGCGGTCGCACAGCGGTCGTCGATGTCCACGCCGCCGCCGTCACCGATCCCGCTGCCGTCGAGCCAGTGCGTGCCGGGGACCTCACCGACACAGCTGACCACGAGATCGGCCGTCGACTCGATGCCGTCGATCCGGACCCCACCCACCGGATCGCCGATCAACTCGACGGGCCGGTCCACCCGGCGGACGTCGACCGAGCGTGCAGCCGCCCGTGCGGTGATCGCCTCGGACAGGAACGGGCCGAGTATCCGCTGCAACGGCGGATCCACGTCGATGACCGTGACCGGAACATCGCGTGCCGCACAGGCACTCACCACTTCCATCCCCAGGAACCCTGCGCCGACGACGATCGCGGACGTCGCATTCTCCAGCCGCTCCCGCAGCAGACGAGCATCGGCAAGGCTGCGCACCACCAGCTCACCGCTCTGGTCGGGTGCAGCCAGTCTGCGAGCGTCCGCCCCCGTCGCCACGATGAGAGCGTCGTACGGAACGTCGTCACCCTCCGCGAGAGTGATCACTCGTCGCTCGACATCGACTCCGGTCGCCAGCGCGGTGACGGCGGTCAGGTCGAGATCGGTCAGGTCCCAGACATCGGACGCACCGATGCCCTCCGCGAGAACGCGTTTGGACAGCGGCGGCCGGGCATAGCAGCCGTCGGGATCGCATCCGATCATGGTGATCGGACCGTCGTGCCCGAGCGCGCGGAGTTCACGTGCGGCGGTACATCCGGCGATGGAATCACCGACGATCACCACCCGGCGTGCGGCACCGCTCACGCGCGCTCACGCAGCGCCGCGACCGGACAGACACTCACGGCGGATCGAGCACCGGGCACCAACTCGTCCGGGACGTCCGCGCCGTCGTAGGCATGGTGCAGCTCGCCCTCGTCGTCGAGGCTGAACACCTCCGGAGCCTGCTCTGCGCAGATGCCGTGTCCCTCGCATCGATCCCAGTCGACATCGACGATCATGACGATCTCCTCTCTGCTGCGACCAACCTCAGTGGGAGGCGGTCGAATCGGTGGATGACGTTGTTCACCGCACGCGACGGTGTACCTGTGAGTTCGATGCGCTCGACGCGCTCGGCCAGCACTCGCAGCATCGTGGACGCCTCGAGACGAGCGAGCCCCTGACCCGCGCATCCGTGCACGCCCGATCCGAAGCCGAGTTGACGGGTCGCATCACGGGTGATGTCGAAGGAGTCCGGGTCGTGCCACTCGCGGGGGTCACGGTTCGCCGACGCGTAGAGCACCAGCACTCGCGCGCCCCGAGGAACGACCACGTCGCCGATGGTCTCCTGGCGCACCGCCCGGCGGGAGAACGCACGGATCGGCGACTCGTATCGCACGACCTCGTTGACCGCGTTGGGAATCAGGGTCGGATCCTCGCGGACCGCCTGCCACTGGTCCGGATGGGTCGCGAACAGGTGCAGTGCACCGGAGATGGCGCCGATGGTCGTGTCCAGCGACGGTCCGAGGTAGTCGATCATCAACGCCGGGCACTGCGATCTCTCGATGCGCCCCTCGTCGGCCGCGGCGAGAACGTCCGCACCCATGCTGCCCGGCAGCACCGAGCGTTCACGGACCACCCGACGGGAGTAGGCCATCATCTCCGACGCTGCTCGGGTCGCCGTCACCGCGTGCCGGTTCAGGGGACCGAGCGCATCGAATGTCGCTCCGGCCCAGCGCAGCAGGTCGTCACGGCCGTCCTCCGGCCACCCGACGAGATCGGGAACGATCGACGTCGGGAGCGCGGTGGCCAGGTCGTCGACTCCGTCGATGCACTGCTGCGTCAGCGCCGCGTCGACGATCTGCTCGGCCTTGTCCTGCACCGCCGACGCCATCTTCCGGACGGCCTTCGGAGTGAGACGATGTGCGAGCACGGATCGCTTCAACGCGTGCTCGTCGCCGTCACTGTTGAGCGTCGTTCCACGACCGAGTCTGTTGGCGACGGGATTCAGCGCGACACCGTCGCCGGAGACGAACGTGCCGTCGTCGAGCAGCGTCGACTTGCATTCCGCGTAGCGCGTGATCGCGTGAACCTTCTGGCGAGTCAGCCACACCACCGGACCCAGAGCCCGCATCTCCGCGTAGTGCGGGTACGGATCGAGAATGGCCGCGGTGGAGTAGATGTCCTCGGTGTAGCGAGGAAGTGCCGTGTCAGTTCTCATCGGCGCGTCCGATCGTGTTCGGGGGCAACGGGCTCGGCGACGGCGGTACAAGGGTGTGGAGTGCGGACAGTGACCGCGCTGTCGCCATCACCGTCCGGTCGGGGCGGACCAGAGCGGCGGACACTCGTCCGCGGCGTAACCATCTGCCGTGGTCGGAGCCGGGGCTGACCAGAAGGACCTCCGCGCCGCGGCGGGCGATCTCCTGACGTTGCGCTGGTTCGGGTTTCACGGTGGTGACCACTGTGAACCGGTATGGTGCCACGGCATCGAAGCGAACACCGCGCTCGGTCGGCGCGTTGGGGCACAGCGTTCCCTCGAGCCGGCGCGGCGACATCGATCCACGTCGCACGAACATCGACGGGTGCAGACGCGGAGTCGCGCTGTCCGTGACGACGGAACTCAGTCCGGGAACACGTGTCACCACCGGGAACACCCGGCGACGCAGACCCGCGACCCTCTCACCGCCGCCGTTCATGGCCCATCCGACGGCAACTGCCTGGCGGATCATGGCGCGCGCGTGCGGTACTCGTTCCTGCTCGTAACTGTCGAGAGCCGCCTCGGGCAGAGATCCGCCCAATACCCCGGCCACCTTCCAGGTCAGGTTGTAGGCGTCACGCAGACCGGCGCCCATCCCCTGGCCGATGAACGGCGGTGTCAGATGCGCCGCGTCGCCCAGCAGGAACACCCGTCGATCACGCCACCGGTCTGCGAGCTGGGCCCGGAACGTGTACTCGGTGACCCGGACGAGCTCGAGATCGGTGCGCGGTGCTCGGCGCAGCCACGGGTCGAGCAGCGATGCGAGTGCATCCAGATCCGGGAAGTCGTCGACGGTCTCGTGTTCGAGAAG
Source organism: Rhodococcus sp. BP-316 (assembly GCF_019836105.1). Classification (NCBI taxonomy): domain Bacteria; kingdom Bacillati; phylum Actinomycetota; class Actinomycetes; order Mycobacteriales; family Nocardiaceae; genus Rhodococcus; species Rhodococcus sp. BP-316. The sequence continues at coordinate 47,352 of NZ_JABUEE010000009.1, forward strand.
TTCGAATTCCCACCGATAGCGAGTCTGGCCGATGCGCATGAACGTGCCCGCGCGGTGCGGATCGCACAGCTGATGCACCCCGTCCCACAGGCCGGGGTCGACGGGACTCGACGCGTCGACCACCAGCCACCGCTGTTCGGGCGCGAGAGTCCGCATCGTCGTTCCGAGCGCGGCCCGCACCGCGCTGTTCGCACCGTCGCACCCGAGCACCACGTCCGCCGTGACGGCGCTGCGTTCGCCCGTGGCGACGTCCTGGACGATCACCTGCACGTGGTCCCTCATCGTGGCCACGTCGGTGATCTCCACGCCGCCGCGAAACTGCACGTGAGGATTCCGCGTCATCGCCGATCGCAGGATGCGCTCGAGCTCCGGTTGGTCGAACATGTTGGCCGGAGGGAAGCCGTGGGGACGGGAATCGGGATCACGCTCGAACTCGGCGATGGTGTCCATGGCGGGGTCCACCAGGCGCAGGCCGCGTCCGGGGCGGGAGATCTCGGTGAACGCCTCCGCGACGCCGAGGTCACCGAGGATGCGGTGGACCTCGTCGTCGAGGTGGACGGCACGCGGCTGCGGGAAGATGTCCTCCCACCGGTCGAGTACGAGGCACTCGATGCCGTGCCGACCGAGCAGTGAGGCCGCCACCATTCCGGTGGGTCCCGCGCCGACGACGACGGCCGGGTGGTGCGTCACGCGTACCGCACCGTCGTGCGCTGCATCCCCAGGTCGAGCATCGCGTCGTCGGTGGCGATGGTCACCTCCACCACGTCACCGTCCTGCAGGTAGGCCGGGTTGCTCGCCTGACGCTTGAAGAAGGTCTTCCACTTCACGGCCGGCGGCAGCAGAGCGCCGATGATCTCGATGGGCTTCGGTGGCGCCTTCAGGGCCGTGCCTCCCGGAGTGCCGGTCAGGATCAGGTCGCCCGGGTCGACACGCTGGAATCCCGTCAGGGTCCGCAACGCTTCCGTGGGTCGGTAGATCATGTCTCGCACCGTACTGTTCTGCCGGATCTCCCCGTTGACGCGCAGCATCAACCGCAGTTGCTCGAAACGATCGAGGTCGCCGTCCTCGAGAACAAGGAGGACGGGGCCGACGGGGGTGAAGGTCGGGTACGACTTCGCCTCGTAGAACTGGGTCTTGGGCAGCTGGACGTCGCGGGCCGACACGTCGTTGGTGATCACCAGTGCCGCGATGTGGCGGGCGACCGTCGTGTCGTCGATCGTCGATCCGACGGGAAGGGTCGTCCCCACCACGAGCCCGATCTCCACCTCGTAGTCGAGCAGGGTGACATGGGCCGGCCGGACGATGTCGGCGGTCGGTCCGCTGATCGACCCCGACGACTTCCGGAAGAAAGTCAGTGGCACCGTCTCCGGATTCATACCGGAATCCTTCACGTGCGACACGTAATTGGTCATCTGTGCCACCACTCGACACGGCGCGGTGACGGGCGAGACGAGCTCCAGCGATGCCACGGGGACGGTCTCGCCACCGGCCGCGGCAGCATCGACGGCCGACCGGTCTGCGAGCAGGTCCGCGGTGGTGGTCGCTGTGGTGTCCACCCGAACGGCACCCTCGCGGGTCTGCACCCACCATCCGTCGGCGGTGCGGAGAACGGCGATGCTCATGTCGAGGCTACTTTCATCAGGCCGAGAAGGCGTTCGGAGTCGAATTCGTTGTCGCTGCGCAGTCCGGTGAGGATGGATCGCAGTTCCGACAGGGACCGCTTGTTCGGTGCGATCCCCAGGAAGTCCTTGCTCGCGGGTGGTCCCCACTGCGCGAGACCGGACGCCGTCATCGGCGCCCAGCCCGGTTCGAGCGTGGCGTCGAAGCGGTCACCGTCGCTGAAGTGCTCGACGAGGAAGCCGTCCGGGTCGCGCCAGTAGTCGAAGATCTGACTGCCCTGGATGTGCCGACCGATCCCCCACGAGTGCCGGTAGCCGCGCTCGGTGAGATAGCGACTCCCCGCACCGATGGCGTCGAGATCGCACACCTGGTACGCCGAGTGGACGTAGCGGTCCGACGGCCCCAGCGTCATCGCGAGCGTGTGGTGGTCGGTCGGTTCGGACCCCCGGTCGCAGCGGATGAAACTCATGACCGGTCCGCGGTGACGTTGCCCGTCGTAGTAGAGGAAGTCGCTGACGATCAGCCCCAGATGTTCGAGATACCAGGTCAGGTTCTCCAGATAGCGCGTGCGCTGCAGCACCACGTGACCGAGCCGTTCCACGAGGGCGGGCTCGTGCGGTGGCCGCTGCGTGGCATTGGTGCGCGTGATCCCCGCGTCGTCGAGCGCCCCGAAGTTGTAGTCGTGGGTGCGTTGACCCGGCAGTGGGCGACCGTCGTCGAGATCGGCGACCACCCGCACCGGCTGGCCGCTCGGATCCGTCACGGTCACCCCGATCCCCCCGATCGACTCGGGCAGCCGCTCGACGCGATGACCCGTCGCGCGGGCGAGGCGCAGCACGTCGGCGGACTCGGCGGCACGGAAGGCGGCACCGACGTAGGACGTCCGGCGCCCCTTGCGGATGATGACGCACGGCGCTCCGTCAGCCAGCCCGCGCAGATGCAACTCGTCGCCGGTCCGCACGGTGACTCCGAAGCCGAATGCTTCCGCGAACGTCTGCGCGCGGTCCAGGTCGGGCTTGCGGAACTCGAGCCAGGCGATGTCCTGGACCTTGATCACCGGATTCATCGCACGACCGGGATGCTCACCCGGCAACGCACCCTGATCGACGTGCATCCCCTGATGCCCGTCGACGTCGCGAGTTCGGTGCGCGTGATCGATCGTCATGGCCGCTCCTGAAGTAGATGATCACATCGTCACTCATGATCGGATCGCCCGTCAAGACTTTCTGATGAAATCATCACAACGTGGTGTTCGAGTGGGAAGCACGGTGCTCGAGCGCTGACTCGTGTGCAGCGATCCGCGGTATCCGCGGATCACTGCACACAGGTAGCTCGGGAGCGAGAGGTTCCCTGTCAGGGTCTCGTTGCGCCGCGAGGACGTCGATAGCGTCGACGACCGTGCCTTCCACCACCGAACGTCGACCGCTGCCCTTCCTCGTCTCCGTCCTGGCGATGGGCACGTTCCTCATGGGCACGTCCGAGTTCGTCGTGGCCGGGTTGCTGCCCGACATCGCCGGCGACCTGGCCATCGGGATCTCCGAGGCGGGTCTCCTGGTCACGGCATTCGCGATCGGCATGATCGCCACGCCGGCGGTGGCGGTGGCGGTGCTGCGAGTTCCCGAGCGCACGACGCTGCTGCTCTCGCTCGCCGTGTTCGCCGCCGGACATGTCGTCGTGGCACTCACCGACGAGCTCTCCGTCGTCCTCGTCGCTCGCATCGTTCCCGGCGGTCGCTCCGCCTCGACCACCGTCCCGCTGCGAGAGCAGACGGCGGCATTGATGTCGCGGCGCCTGTGGGTGGTCATGGCTGCCTGCGTCCTCGTCACCTCGGCCGTGATGTCCACCTACTCGTTCATCGCCCCGCTGCTGACGGAGCGCGCGGGCCTGTCCGCCGAACTCCTCCCGGTGGGTCTCGCGATCTTCGGCGTCGGGGCCGTCACCGGCACACTCGGCAGTGGCCGGCTCGCGGGCCGCGCGCCGTACGGGACTGCTCTGGGCGGTGGCATCGCCGTCGTGGCAGCACTCGCCCTGCTCGGCGCGGTGTCGGACCACGCCGCACCGGCGATCGCACTTCTCGCGATCGCCGGTCTCGCCGGTCTCGGCATGAACCCGGTCCTCATGTCGATGGCCGTCAGGTTCGCCGAGGGCGCACCCACCCTGGCCACGTCGCTGTGCACGTCCATGTTCAACCTCGGCACCGCGATGGGGAGTGCGGTCACCGCGCGGGCAATCGGCGTGTTCGGCCCGGCCTCGATCCCGGTCGTCGGCGCAGCGTTCGCCGCCGCGCTGCTCGTTCCGCTGGCTACCCTCGTGATCATGGCCAGGCCCGGACACGGCCACCGCGCCGGCACCACCCCGCAGCACGACGCACTGGTGTCCTGACTTCCACTCGATCAGAGGAGCAACGACCATGACCACGATCGCCATCATCGGTGCGGGTGAGGGACTCGGAGCCGCCGTCGCTCGCCGCTTCGGCCGCGAGGGGTTCTCGGTCGCCCTGATCTCACGAGAGCAGGGCAATGTCGACCGCATCGCCGACTCGCTGGGCGATGCCGGGATCACCGCCGCGGGCTTCGCGGCCGACGTCCGGAACCCCGAGTCCCTGACCACCGCGCTGGACTCGGCGGCCGAGCGACTCGGACCGATCGAGGTGCTGCAGTACAGCCCTGTCCCGGCAAGGGAATTCATGAAGCCGGTCCTCGAGACACGCGTGGCCGATCTCGTCGGTCCGGTCGAGTTCTCCATCTACGGACCCGTCACCGCGGTGAACTGGGCACTGCCGGGAATGCGGTCGCTGGGACGCGGCACCGTGCTGTTCGTGAACGGAGGCAGTGCAGTTCGTCCCGGCGCGACCGTCGCCGGGACCTCGGTCGCCTTCGCCGGCGAGAGTGCCTACGCCCAACTGCTGCACGACGCACTCGCACCGGAGGGGCTGCACGTCGGCCAGCTGATCATTCCGCGGGGCATCGGCGCGGGTGAGCCGTCGCACGAACCGGACGCGCTCGCGGAACTATTGTGGACCATGCACACCGAGCGCGGCGAATTCCGCACGTTCGCAGCACCTCTGGACTGACCGTCTCGACGAGAGGTGCCCTGCGGGTACACCCTTCGTCAGGGACTCCCTCGACCGCCGATGCGGGTGTCGACTGGAGACATGACCACTCCCGTGAAGGCGTACGCCGCCACCGCAGCAGACGAGCCACTGTCTCCCTACACCATCGACCGCCGCGATGTCGGACCTCACGACGTCCGGATCGACATCGCGTTCGCCGGAATCTGCCACTCCGACATCCACACCGCCCGCGGCGAATGGGGCCCGGTTCCGTACCCCCTCGTCGTCGGCCACGAGATCGCGGGAATCGTGGCCGAGATCGGCTCCGAGGTCACGAAGCACGCGGTCGGCGACCGCGTCGGCGTCGGCTGCATGGTCGGCTCGTGCGGCGAGTGCGCCCAGTGCGTCAAGGGATTGGAACAGTACTGCCTCGTCGGCAACATTCAGACCTACGGCAGCACCGACCGCGACGGCACGGTCACTCAGGGTGGCTACTCGCAGCAGGTCGTCGTCACCGAGCACTTCGTCGTCACGATCCCCGAGGGCATCGAGCTCGACGCTGCGGCGCCGCTGCTGTGCGCCGGCATCACCACGTACTCACCGCTCCGCCACTGGGGCGCAGGACCCGGCAAGAAGGTCGCCGTTGTGGGGATGGGTGGACTCGGGCACATGGCCGTGAAGCTCGCGCACGCCATGGGAGCCGAGGTCACGGTCCTGTCGCAGTCGCTGGCGAAGCAGGAAGACGGACTACGTCTCGGCGCGGACCACTACTTCGCCACCGGCGATCCGGACACGTTCACCGAGCTCGCCTCCACGTTCGACCTGATCATCAACACCGTCAGCGCGTCGATCGATCTGAACGCACATCTGTCGCTGTTGGCCGTCGACGGTGCCATGGTCAACGTCGGCGCGCCGGCGGAACCACTCCCCCTGCACGTCTTCTCGCTCATCCCGCACCGCCGTACCTTCGCAGGATCCGCCATCGGCTCGATCGCGGAGACTCAGGAGATGCTCGACTTCTGCGCCGAGCATCGTCTCGGAGCCGAGATCGAGGTCATCTCCGCAGACAAGATCAACGATGCGTGGGAACGGGTGCTCGCCTCCGATGTCCGCTACCGGTTCGTCATCGACACTGCGACGCTGGCCTGACCGCGCGAGGGGTGTCATGACAGGGCCTCCCTCATCGCCTCCGGTCGTCCTACGCTGAATTCATGGACACCAAGGCCGAGGTTCGCGAGTTCCTCATGACCCGCCGCGCGAGGTTGACACCGGAGGCAGCGGGCATCACGACCAGTGGTACCCGTCGGGTGGCCGGCCTGCGTCGCAGCGAGGTGGCGTCGCTGGCCGGCCTGTCGGTCGAGTACTACGCCCGCATCGAGCGCGGCGCCATCGGCGGCGCATCGTCGTCGGTGCTCGACGCGCTCTCGCGCGCCCTGCAGCTCACCGATACCGAACATGCGCATCTGCTAGATCTGGCTCGCGCGGCCGACGGTGTCCCCACGTCGGGACGCCCCCGTCGCAGGGCGGAGCGCATCACCCCACCGCGCATCAGCCTGCAGTGGGCACTCGACTCCATCACCGACGGCGTCGCTTTCGTGCGCAATCGACGGCAGGATCTGCTGGCCACCAACGAACTGGGAAAAGCGTTCTACGCGCCCGTCATCGGTGACGGCGGCCGGGTGCCCAACCTGGCTCGGTTCCAGTTCCTCGATCCGCTGTCGCGGGAGTTCTATCCCGACTGGGACCTGTTCGCGCAGATGTGCGTCTCCATCATGCGTGCGGAGGCCGGCCGGGACCCACACGACAAGGGCCTGCAGGACCTCGTCGGCGAACTGTCCACACGCGACGAGACCTTTCGCAGGCTGTGGGGAGCGCACGACGTTCGCACTCACGGCGCCGGGACCAAACGCTTCCACCATCCCGTCGTCGGCGAGGTCCACCTCGCCTACGAGGAACTGGTGATCACCGCGGACCCCGGTTCCGTCCTCATGGTCTACACAGCGGAGCCCGGATCCCCGAGCGCGGATCGACTGCGACTGCTGGGGTCCTGGTCGACTGAAGCAGCCCGCTGATCGTGTACTCCCGACCCCGGAATCCGGGGTCTCGATTCCACTGTCGTCATCGCGTGGTTCAGGACGACGCCCACACACCCAGCACGGTGCCGCTCGGATCGGCGAAGTGGAACCGTCGTCCACCCGGGAAGTCGTAGGGGCCGGACACCACCGATCCGCCTGCGGCCTCGACCGCCTCGGCCGATGCGTCCAGGTCGTCGGAGTAGAGCAGCACGAGTGGTCCTCCCGCCGGCGCGGGGGTCTCGACCACGGCCAGCCCACCGACCTCGGCGCCGTCGGCTCCCACGATGCCGGCGTACGTCGGGCCGTAGTCGACGAACGTCCATCCGAAGGCCCCCGCGTAGAAGGCCCGAGCGACCGTCAGGTCGGTGACCGACAGCTCGATGTAGTCGATGCGGTGGTGCCTGGTCGTCGCCATTGCCCGATCATGCCGGTCGAGCACGCCCGGCGCGTGTCCTTCCGCGGGACCTCTGTCGCCGAGTGGCAACCCGCCGACCGCACGAGTAGTGTCCTCCCACGGTGTGCCGGGAAGTCTGGTCGGCGGTCGCTTCCGCGACCCCGAACGACGTCCAGCAGGAAGAGGCACCTCGACATGATGCTCGCCGTCGACACGGGCACGTACCGGACCACAGCAGGCCGAGAGGCCGTGCAGGAATGGTGCCGACGCAGACTCGCCGACTGGTCCACGCCGCACACCGTTCGCCGGATCGACACCTCGCTCGGCTCGACCGTCGTCACGACCGTCGTTCGACCCGACGCGCAGCGCACCGTCGTGGTGGTGCCCGGCGAGCTGTCCTGCGCGGCACTTCTGACGCCGCTGATCGATGCGATGCCCGACGCCACGGTGCACGTCGCCGACATGCCCGGCCAGCCCGGGCTCAGTTCGGGGGTGCGCCCGCGCCGGGGCCGGGCCTCGGCCGACTACGGTCGCTGGCTGGAGGACACCCTGACGCAGATCGGCGGCCCGCGGCCGGTCCTGCTGGGCATCGGGAGCGGCGCCGCGGCGGCCCTCTCCGCCACCTGCCGATCGTCGGTCGGCGCGATGGTGCTGGTCCGTCCCGAAGGCATCGTCCCGGTCTCTCGCCCCGATGGGCGGTTCCTGCGACGCCGCACGTCAGCGCACAGCACCTCCAGGGCGGTGGCCGCACTCTGCGGACAGCATTTCCGTCCGGACGACGACCTGGTGGAATGGCGACTTCTGGTGTCGACGCATTGCGCCGGAACGCGCGCGGATCGCCACATCTCGGAGCGGCGGCTCGCGGAGTGGAGCCGCGCGGTGCCGCTCGAAGTGGTGGCGGGATCGTGTGATCCGGTGCTCGACCACCGTCGACTGGACGACCAGGTGTGGGAGATCACCGGTCGGGACACGACGGTGCTCGACGACTGCGGTCACCTCCCGGAACACGAATGCCCGCGGGCGCTCACCGCCGCGATCGAGCGGGTCGACCGACTGGTCCGGACGTAGCGGATTCGCGTCCACCCCGGCCTCACCGCCATGATCGACTGACCGATCGTCTATTTCTCAGGATGTGAACAAGTGAATTCAGTACGATCCGCCTGGCGCGGAATACGCAAACCGGTATTCATTCCCGCGTCCGCGATCATCGTCGCCATGATCGTTTTCTCCGTCATTTTCGCGGGTACCGCGGCCGACGCATTCGAGGCCCTCAACGGGGCCATCACCGACGGTGTCGGATGGTGGTACATCCTGACGGCGACGGGATTCGTCGTCTTCGCCCTCTACTGTGGCGCCAGCCGTATCGGCAACATCCGCCTCGGCCGCGACGACGAGAGCCCCGAATTCGGCGTCCTCTCCTGGTTCGCGATGCTCTTCAGCGCCGGTATGGGCATCGGACTGGTGTTCTACGGCGTCGCAGAACCGTTGTCGCACTACATCACTCCCCCAGTTGCCGGGGGTGTCGACGGATCGACCGACGCGGCCGCCAACCAGGCCATGGAGCTCACCCTGTACCACTGGGGTCTGCACGCATGGGCGATCTACGTCGTCGTCGGTCTCGGACTCGCGTACATGACCTACCGCAAGGGCCGCCCCCTGTCGGTTCGCTGGCTCCTCGAGCCACTGCTCGGACGGCAACGGATCGAGGGCGGTATCGGTCACGCCATCGACGCGATCGCCATCATCGGAACGCTGTTCGGCGTCGCGACCTCACTCGGTTTCGGTGTTCAGCAGATCTCCGCCGGTCTGTCCTACCTCGGCTGGGTGGAGACGAACAATTGGCTGACCATCGCCCTCATTGCCTTCGTCACGTTGCTCGCCACGTATTCCGTCGTCTCGGGTGTGTCGAAGGGCCTGAAATGGCTCTCCAACATCAACATGGCACTCGCCGCCGGCTTGGCTGTGTTCGTCCTGATCGCCGGACCGACGCTGTTCCTCATGCAGTCGTGGGTGCAGAACCTCGGTGGGTACGTCCAGGCGCTGCCGGAATTGATGCTCCGTACATCGCCTTTCGCCGAGGACGGGTGGGCCGGCGCCTGGACCATCTTCTACTGGGGATGGTGGATGAGCTGGGCACCGTTCGTCGGCATGTTCATCGCACGGATCTCGCGCGGCCGCACGATCCGCGAATTCGTCTTCGGCGTGCTGCTCGCACCGACTCTCGTCGGCTCGCTGTGGTTCACCATCTTCGGTGACTCCGGAATCCTCCGTCAGCGCAACGAGGGCACCATGCTCGCCGAAGACGGAACCGTCGGCACGGACACGAGCCTGTTCCAACTTCTCGACGGTCTTCCGCTCGCGACCGTCACGAGCGTTCTCGCCATCGCGGTGATCGTGTTCTTCTTCGTCACCTCCTCGGACTCCGGCTCACTGGTCATCGACATCCTCTCCACCGGTGGTGATCTCGACACACCCAAGATCACCCGCGTTTACTGGACCGTGCTCGAGGGCGTCGCTGCCGCTGTTCTGCTGCTGATCGGTGGATCCGGATCACTCACGGCGTTGCAGACGGCGTCGATCGCGACCGCGGTGCCGTTCTCGATCATCATGGTGCTGGCGTGCGTGTCACTCCTGAAGGCCTTCCGCTACGAGGTGGCCACCACGCCGTCCTACGTCCGGATCACCCCTGCCGGAGATGCACCGCCCGTGGACGGCACGACACCGGCGAGACGGCCGGAGCGCGGCGGTATCTCCACCACGTTCGCCGGTCTGTCCCCGTCGAAGGACGGCCTGTCCACTCCGTCCGGGCTGCTCGCGGTCCAGTCGGTACCGCAGAGCCGACTACAGATCGACCCGGACACCGGCGCCGTCCAGTACTCGGAGCACGACGAGCCGGTCGATCCGCTCGGCGGCGAGGTCTTCGACACCCCCGAGTTCGCGGACTCCGCCGAAGGCGAAGCCCACCAACGCCGTACCGACGCCACCGCGTACGACAACTCCTGATCGTCAGAGCACCGAAGGGCACCCCATGACGTCATCCTCGCCACCTCCCACGCGTCGCAGTCTGCTCTCGCGGGGGTCGTGGTCCGAAGCCTCGCGCATCACCGACGTGCTGCGCAAGGAGACCGTCGGGGGTGCCCTGTTGCTGGTCGCCACGGTGATCGCTCTCGTCTGGGCCAACTCCCCGTGGTCGGCCGCCTACGACACGCTCATGGCGACACGAGTGGGCCCGTCCGCGCTCCACCTCGATCTCACTCTCTCCACGTGGGCCGCGGACGGCCTGCTCGCGATCTTCTTCTTCGTCGTGGGCCTCGAACTCAAGCGCGAGTTCGTCGCCGGCGACCTCCGCGACCCGGCGCGTGCGGCCCTGCCCATCGCGGCCGCGATCGGCGGCATGGCCGTGCCCGCACTGATCTTCGTCGTCGTCAATCTGCGCACCGGTGACGGCGCACTGCTGGGGTGGGCCATTCCCACCGCGACCGACATCGCCTTCGCGGTCGCCGTTCTCGCCGTCGTCAGCACGCACCTACCGCTCGCATTGCGCACCTTTCTGCTCACGCTGGCCGTCGTCGACGATCTCCTCGCGGTGACGGTGATCGCGATCTTCTACACCGCCGACCTGAACTTCGTGGCGCTCGGCGCCGCGATGATCCCGCTCGCCCTCTTCGCCGTCGCCGTGCAGCGACGGATCCGGTCGTGGTGGATTCTCATTCCCCTCGCGGTCGTCACCTGGGTTCTCATGCACGAGTCCGGCGTTCACGCCACGGTCGCCGGCGTGCTGCTCGGATTCGCGGTGCCGGTGATCCGCAGCCGCGCCGCCGGCGGTCCGGAAGCCGGACCCGGTATGGCTGAACACTTCGAACATCGCATCCGACCTCTCTCTGCCGGTGTCGCGGTGCCGCTCTTCGCATTCTGCGCCGCCGGCGTGACCGTCGGCGGCGTGTCGGGCTTCTTCGAGGCGCTCGGCGACCCGATCGCCATCGGCATCGTCGCGGGACTGGTGGTCGGCAAGACCATCGGCGTGCTGGGCACCACGTATCTCGTGTCCCGCTTCACCCGTGCCACTCTCGATGCCGGACTCGCGTGGCGTGACGTGTTCGGCGTCGCCGTTCTCGCCGGCATCGGTTTCACCGTCTCGCTGTTGATCGGCGACCTCGCCTTCGGTGAGAGCACCGAGCGAGACAATCACGTCAAGGTCGGAGTTCTGACCGGATCGGTGATCTCGGCGTGCATCGCCGCCGCGATTCTGCGCAGCCGCAACCGCGCGTACAAGCTGATCCACGAGGAGGAGACCCGCGACGACGATCACGACGGCATCCCCGACGTGTATCAGCGCCGCGAGGAGAGCTGACTCAGAGTTCGGTGACCGGCCTGCGGGCCGCGAGCAGAGCTGCGAACTCCTCGCCGTAGGCGAGATGGCGTCGCAACGTCTCGCACCGGTCCAGCGCCTTGTCGTGGCACTGGTCAACGAATTGTGTTGCGGCAGTTCGGTCCTCGTCGTCGGCATCGCCGTTCCCGAGGACGTCGAGGGCTGCGAGCAGCTCGCCCATCTCGGCCAGCGTGAACTCCAGCGGCTTCATCCGCCGGATCACCAACAACCGCTCGACGTCGGCCTCGGTGTAGAGCCGGAATCCGCCGACCGATCGCGCCGACGGGACGACGAGACCCACCGAGTCGTAGTGGCGCAGTGTGCGAATGGACAGTGCCGTGCGCTCGGCGACCTCACCGATCTGCATGCTCTCGCCCACTGTCCCGCTCCTTCGTCGTACGTCGAGTGTGCGTCGACTCTAGTTCCGACCCGGAGACCGGGCCCGATCAGTGTCCTGCGCCGAGGTTTCCGCTGAGCCGGTCCCGTCGTTCCACGGACGACGCGTTCAGCCCCACGATCTCGACCTTCTTGCCCCTCGCCGCGTACTTCGTGGTGACGGCATCGAGCGTCGCGACCGTGGAGGCGTCCCAGATGTGGGACTCCGACATGTCGATGACGATGTTCTCGGGGTCACCGACGTAGTCGAACTGGTGGATCAGATCGTTGCTGGAGGCGAAGAACAGCTCTCCCAGGACCTTGTAGACGCGCGTGTTCTCGTCCGGGTGCGCCACGTCGACCACCTCGGTGAGGTGCGCGACCCGCCGCGCGAAGAGCACCATCGCGGTGACGACACCCACGACGACGCCGTAGGCCAGATTGTGGGTCGCGACGGTCACGGCCACTGTGGCGACCATGACGAGCGTCTCGCTCTTGGGCATGCGCCGCAGGGTCGACGGACGGATGCTGTGCCAGTCGAACGTGCCCACCGAGACCATGATCATGACCGCGACCAACGCGGCCATCGGGATGAGTGCCACGATGTCGCCGAGTCCCACCACGAGGATCAGCAGGAACGTTCCGGCGAGGAAGGTCGAGATCCGGGTACGTGCGCCGGAGACCTTCACGTTGATCATGGTCTGGCCGATCATCGCGCAGCCGCCCATGCCGCCGGTGAAGCCCGTGACGAGGTTGGCGACACCCTGGCCCCAACCCTCGCGGGTCTTGTTCGAGCGCGAATCGGTGATGTCGTCCACCAGCTTCGCGGTCATGAGTGATTCGAGCAGACCCACCAGTGCGATGGCGAGCGAGAACGGCGCGATGATCGACAGGGTGTCGAGGGTGAACGGCACGTTCGGGAGCAGCAGCGTCGGAAGCGAGGACGGCAACTCGCCCTCGTCGCCGACATCGGGAACCTGCAGCGCGAACACGAGGGTGGCGGCGGTGAGCATCACGATGGCGATCAACGGTGCGGGCACGACGGTCGTCAGCTTGGGAAGGAACACCATGACCACGAGACCCACTGCCACGAGGGGATACACCAGGGCGGGCACGTCGATGAGGTACGGCAACTGCGACGTGAAGATGAGGATGGCGAGCGCGTTGACGAACCCGACCATCACGCTGCGCGGAATGAAGCGCATCAGCTTCGCCACTCCGACGACGCTGAGCACGATCTGCAGGACGCCACCGAGGATCACGGCGGCGATGAGGTAGTCGAGGCCGTACTCGCGTGACAGTGGCGCGACGACGAGGGCGATCGCTCCGGTGGCGGCCGAGATCATGGCCGGACGACCGCCGACGATCGAGATGGTGACCGCCATCGTGAAGGACGCGAACAGTCCGACTCGGGGATCGACACCGGCGATGATGGAGAACGAGATCGCCTCCGGGATCAGCGCCAGCGCGACGACCAGGCCCGCCAGCACCTCGGTCTTCAGACGACGAGGTGAGCGCAGCGCGGCCAGCACCGAGGTGTCCTCGGGTGGGGCGACGGTCGAGCCGGCGTGGGACATGACGAGCCTCTTTCACGGTGCGGGACTGCCGGAGGCCGAGCACGGCCCTCCGCTGGGCGGAACCCTACTCTCACCGGAGAGTAGAGTGCGAATTGACCGAGACCATCGACAACCGTCAATATAGAAGAATGTCGAATCAGTCAGAGTCCGCCACGGGTGTCCGATGCTCGCCCCTGGTTCGTGAACCTCTGACCGAGCAGCAGTCGCACATCCTCGCGTCGATGTTCAAGGCGCTGGGCGACCCGGTCCGGTTGCGCCTGCTCAGTCTCATCGCGAGTCACGACGGTGGTGAGGCGTGCGTGTGCGACATCTCCGGATCCTTCGACCTGTCGCAGCCGACCATCTCCCACCACCTCAAGGTGCTTCGCCAGGCCGGCCTGCTCGGCTCCGAGCGGCGCGGAACCTGGGTCTACTACCGCGTGGTTCCCGATGCGCTGCAGCAGTTGTCGGCCGTCATGGCCACCGTCGACCCGACGCTGGTGACCGCATGAGCACCGCGGCGAACACCAGCGACCACCCCGCCGTCGTCGGCAAGCTCTCCACCCTCGACCGGTTTCTGCCGGTGTGGATCGGCGTCGCGATGGTCGTCGGGCTGCTGCTCGGACGACTGATCCCCGGGATGAATGACGTCCTGTCGTCCATCTCCGTCGACGGCGTCTCCCTCCCGATCGCGATCGGCCTGCTGATCATGATGTACCCGGTGCTGGCCAAGGTCCGCTACGACCGCCTCGACACCGTCACCGGTGACAAAAAGCTCCTGCTCGGTTCTCTCGCTCTCAACTGGATCCTGGGCCCGGCCTTGATGTTCGCGCTGGCCTGGCTGTTCCTCCCCGACCTACCGGAGTACCGCACCGGACTCATCATCGTCGGACTCGCCCGCTGCATCGCGATGGTCATCATCTGGAACGACCTCGCCTGCGGCGACCGCGAAGCCGCCGCCGTTCTCGTGGCGATCAACTCGGTGTTCCAGGTGATCATGTTCGCCGTCCTCGGCTGGTTCTACCTCTCCGTGCTCCCCGGCTGGCTCGGTCTCGACCAGACCACCATCGAGGCATCACCGTGGCAGATCGCGAAGTCCGTGCTGATTTTCCTGGGCATCCCGTTGATCGCCGGATTCGCCTCTCGGTACTTCGGCGAACGCGCCAAGGGCCGCGACTGGTACGAGACATCGTTCATCCCCAAGATCGGGCCGTGGGCGCTCTACGGACTGCTGTTCACCATCGTTGTCCTCTTCGCCCTGCAGGGCGACCGCATCACCTCCCAGCCCCTGGACGTCGTCCGCATCGCGCTCCCACTGCTGGTGTACTTCGCGGTGATGTGGGGCGGCGGATACGCCCTCGGCGCAGCCATGGGCCTGGGCTACGAACGCACGACGACCCTGGCGTTCACCGCGGCGGGCAACAACTTCGAACTCGCCATCGCCGTCGCGATCGCCACCTACGGAGCCACCTCCGGTCAAGCCCTCGCCGGCGTCGTGGGACCCCTGATCGAAGTCCCCGTGCTCGTGGGCCTCGTCTACGTCTCGCTGTCACTGCGCAGACGATTCTCACCCACCCGACAGACGAAGGAATCCTGATGTCCCACAAGCCGAGTGTGTTGTTCGTCTGCGTGAAGAACGGCGGCAAGTCGCAGATGGCCGCAGGGCTGATGCGCACGGTCGCCGGTGACGATGTCGAGGTGCATTCCGCCGGGACTGCCCCCGGCAGTGCAGTCAACGCTATGTCCGCCGAGTCGCTGCGCGAGGTCGGAGTCGATCTCACCGGTGAGCACCCCAAGCCGATCGATCCGGATCTGATGTCCCGGATGGACTACGTCGTCACCCTCGGCACCGAGGCGACCGTCGACCCGGTCGAGGGACCGACCTACCTGAACTGGGACACCGACGAGCCGTCGACGCGAGGTATCGAGGGCATCGAGCGGATGCGCCTGGTGCGCGACGACATCGCCGCGCGCGTCGACGAACTCGCGGCGCGCCTCCGGAACTGACACGGGCCGCACCCGATGGCCGCCACTCCCGTCGGAGTGGCGGCCGTCGGCCGGAGGTCAACCGAGAAGTTGTTCCATCCTGGCGATCTCGGCGTTCTGCGTCTCGACGATCGTGCGGGCCATCGCGACCGCGTCGTCGTTCGAGCCCTCCTCGATCTCCGTCTCCGCCATGGCGACCGCACCTCGATGATGGTCGATCATCATCGTCAGCCACCGCTGGTCGAACTCGTCGCCGGACAAGGCCGTCAGGGAGGCCATGTCCTGCGAACTCATCATTCCGCTCCCCGACCCGTGGTCCATGCCCTGCATGTCGTCGGGCGATGCAGACGGAGACGGCTGACCCCACTCCGCCAGCCAGGAGGCCAACTGGTCCATCTCGGGTCCCTGCGCGTCCGCGATCTCGTCGGCGAGCGTGACCACGTCCGGGTTCGTGGACCGCCCGTCGACCATGGAGGCCATCTCGACAGCCTGAGCATGGTGCGGGTACATCATCGATGCGAACGCGACGTCGGCGTCGGCGAAGTCCGCAGCGGGATCCTGAGACGGCGCGGACTCCATGGACGAGGAACCCATCGAGTGGCCCTCCATCGACGCGGACGACCCGTCGTCGCCACAACCGGCGACGAGGGCGACTCCGATCGCGGCGGCGGCGAGAGTAGTGACTGTCGTGTTCTTGACATGCATGGGCGTACTCCTGAGGTGTGTCGAACGGGATAGGGGTCTGAATCGACGTGCGATCCGCCGGAGCATCACTGCCCCGGGCTCCCCGTCACACCCGCAGAAGTACCGAGTCGTCCAGCGAGGACAGCGCCCATGGTGGAGCTCGACCTGCGCGGGCGACGATCATGACGACACGGTCGGATGCGTCATCGAGCGCCGGCAGGCACTCGACGGCCCCGATCGGGACCGACATCGGCGGGAACGAGGTGACCGTCCCGATGCACGGATGCATCATGTCGTGACCGCCGGGGCACGGCAGTCGCTCCGCCGCCGGACCGGGCTCCGCGGTGTGCGTGGCGGCGTCAGCGTGGACCTCCGCGTCCATCGACGCGTGGTGGTTCGGCATCGCTTCATGGGCCGCGGCGGTCTGGACGGGCACCACCATGTGCATCAGCACCACGCCCAGTGCGATCGAGACGGCCCACCAGGCCATCGGCACAGCGAGGGTCAGCGAACGTCGCTGCCGAAGACCGTGCAACACGGGCCCCAGTGTACCGACGAGTACCCCCTGGGGGTACGTCGGCGGTCGTTGCACCGACACCCGGCAACCTCGGTCAGATACCCCAGGGGGTACTTGCATACCCCCCCTCGTATGTGACACGGTGTGCGCAGTCCAGTGGATCGAACGCGGAAGGAGTGTCCAGTGGGCCCCCCTGCCGAATGCTCACAGTTCCACCGCTGAGCACACCCTCACACCACTTCTCGACGATGGCCGATCCAGGCCCTTCACATACCCCCACCCGTATAGGAGTCCACCGTGTCCCAGTCCGACACCGTCGCCGAATCCCGGCCCGGCGACCACCACGACAGTGCCCCCGGCCGCCTCGGCCGGTGGGGCGCAGCCATGGTCACCCGCCGCCGCTGGGTCTTCGGCACCTGGCTGATTCTGCTGATCGCCCTCGGATCCGCTGCACCGTCGGTGTTCTCGTCCCTCGCCGGCGCCGGGTGGCAGGCGAACGGATCGGAATCGGTGCAGGTCCGCGAGCTCGCCGAGGAACACTTCGGCGGCAACTCCTCCGCCGCGGTGCAGGTCGTCGTCCACAGCGACTCCGGTGCGCTGACGGACCCGGAAGCGACTGCCGCTCTCACCGGCGCGACCGACATCCTGAACGCCGACCCGCGTTTCGGTGAGATCGTGCCCCCGCAGCCGGGGATGACGATCAGCCCCGATGGGCGCACCGGCATCCTGATCGCCGGCGCCGACGGCACCACCGACGAGATGGTCACCGCCGTCGACGACGTCAAGGACCAGCTCACCGCACTCTCCGGCGACGGTGTCGAGGTCTACCCCACCGGCGCGTCGGCGCTGTGGTCGGACTTCGACAAGGCCAACCACGACGCGATGATCCAGGCCGAACTCATCTCCTGGCCCGTCACCCTCGCCATCATGGTTCTCGCGTTCGGCTCACTCGTCGCCGCCGGACTCCCGCTGCTCTTGACCATCGCCGGTCTCGTCGCCTCCGCCGGCGGGCTGGTCCTGCTCAACGAGATCACCCCGATCTCGGTGTGGGCCATGAACTTCGCCATGATGTTCGCCCTCGCACTCGGCATCGACTACGCACTGTTCCTCGTCGCCCGCTTCCGCGACGCCCTGCGCTCCCGCGATCCCCGCGCGGCCGTCGCCGAGACCATGGACACCGCCGGCAAAGCCGTGGTCCTGTCCGGACTCACCGTCCTCGTCAGCCTGTCCGCCGTGCTGATCGTCCCCGCCCCCGCAGTGCGGACCATGGCCGTCGGCATCATGCTCGCCGTCACCTTCGTCCTGCTCGCCACCCTCACCCTGCTCCCCGCCGCCCTCGGCGCGCTCGGACCGAAGGTCGACGCTGCGTCCCTCCCCTACGCCAAGCGTCAGCAGCACCGCTCACCGGTGTTCGCCGCGTGGGGCGCACTCCTGCACAAGCACCCGTGGCCGTTCGCGCTCGCCTCGATCGGCGTCCTCGTCGCACTGGCGCTGCCTGTTCTCGGCCTGAAGGTCGCGATGCCGTCGATCTCCGTCGTCCCCGAGGACGCGCCCGTGCGGCAGGGCTACGCCCTCGTCCAGCAGCAGTTCGGCGACGGAGCCCCCGGCGCACTGCAGATCGTCGTCTCTGACACCGACTCCGCAGACACGGCCGCCGCCGCGGCGCAGGTGTCCGGCATCGCCATGGTCACCCCACCGCAACCCGCCGCCGACGGCTCCGGCTACGCACTCCTGCAAGCGATTCCGGCGGTCGACCCCTCCGACGAGTCGATGGGCACCATCCTCGCCGACCTGCGCGGCGAGCTCCCGGAGTCGGCGCTGGTCGGCGGCGCCCCCGCGGAGAACCTCGACCTGCAGCAGGCCCTGAACGGCTCCCTGCCGCTCGTCGTCACGATCATCCTGATCCTCGGGTTCGTGCTGCTCCTCGTCGCACTGCAAGCACCCTTGATCGCGTTCCT
Source organism: Rhodococcus sp. BP-316 (assembly GCF_019836105.1). Taxonomy (NCBI): domain Bacteria; kingdom Bacillati; phylum Actinomycetota; class Actinomycetes; order Mycobacteriales; family Nocardiaceae; genus Rhodococcus; species Rhodococcus sp. BP-316. The sequence continues at coordinate 65,938 of NZ_JABUEE010000009.1, forward strand.
GGGCACCGCGGTCAGCCTGCTCTCCACCGCCGCCGCGTTCGGCGTCGCGAAGCTGATCTTCCAGGACGGGCACAGCGCCTCGCTGCTCGGCTTCACTCCGCAGGGCTTCCTGAACGGCTGGGGACCGGTGTTCTTCTTCGCGATGATCTTCGCCATCGCCATGGACTACACCGTGTTCCTCCTCGCCACCGCCAAGGAGCACTTCGAGCGCACCGGCGACGCGACGACGGCGATGATCGACGGTCTCGCCCACTCCGGGCGGGTCATCTTCGCCGCGGCCGCGGTGATGGTGGCGGTGTTCTTCACCTTCGCCCTCGCCGACCCGCTCCCGCCGAAGGAGATGGGCATCATCCTCGGCGTCGCCGTGCTTCTCGACGCCATCCTGATTCGGTTGATCCTGCTGCCCGTCCTGCTCCGACTGACCGGCTCCGCCGCCTGGTGGTCACCGGCCTGGCTCCGCAAGGCCCTCCCGTCCATCAGCTTCTCCCACTGACACCCCCGACCGAAGGACGACACTCGTGACCATCGCTCTGACCACCACCCTGACCGACACCGACTTCGACACCGCCGTCCAGCGCACCCGAGACGCCTTGGCAGAGCAGGGTTTCGGCGTGCTCACCGAGATCGACATGCAGGCCACCCTGAAAGCCAAGCTCGGTGAGGACATGGAGCGCTACCTGATTCTCGGCGCGTGCAACCCGCCCCTGGCCCACCGCGCCGTCGGCGTCATGCGACAGATCGGCCTGCTGCTCCCCTGCAACGTCGTCGTCCGCGAGGACCCGGACAACGCCGACGTGATCATCGTCGACGCCATGAACCCCGACATCATGGTCCAGTCGACCGGAGTGCCGGCGCTCGGCGACGTCGCCCACGACGCAGCGACCAAGCTCCGCGCTGCCATCGCCACGCTCGCCGACGAACCGGCACCCGGACACTGAGACTCTGATGCCCCCGGGGGTACCATCGACAGCTCACGGCAGTTCTGACAGGAGTTCATCATGGTCGGCGACGACGACAGCATCGCACTGGTACTCAACCGACTCCGGCGCGCCAACGGCCAACTCACCGGGGTCATCTCGATGATCGAGAACGGCCGCGACTGCAAGGAGGTCGTCACCCAGCTCGCCGCCGTCTCGCGCGCGCTCGACAGGGCAGGGTTCAAGATCGTCGCCACCGGCCTGCGCGAATGTATGACCGGTGCCACCGCCGACAACAAGGAACCCATGACCGAGGCGGAACTCGAGAAGCTGTTCCTCGCACTCGCGTGACGAGACGAGCACTCCTGCACACGGCGGCCCGACCGCGCGTCGCGCTCGCTGTCGTCGCCCTGGCCCTCACCGCGTGCGCTCCGTCGGGCGGTGTGCCCGTCTCGCCGGCTCCCACGTCGAGTCGAGCAGAGCGCGACGACGTCTCGACCGGACTGCAGGCTGTCGAGGAGCGCTACGACGTGACGGTGGGTGTCAGCCTCCTGAACACCGGGACCGGCGAGACGATCAGCTATCGCGGAGCCGAACGTTTCGGTTTCGCTTCGACAGTGAAGGTGTTCCTGGCAGCCGAGTTCCTGCGACGAACCCCTGAGGACGCTCGGGACGACCTCGTGAGGTGGACCGCGGCCGACATCGAGCGCGCGGGATATTCACCGGTGACCACGGCACGTCTGGACACCGGACTCACGGCGGCCGAGTTGGCGGAAGCGGCCGTGCGGGAGAGCGACAACACGGCGACCAACCTCGTGTTCGACCAAATCGGCGGTCCCGCAGAGCTCGATGCGGCTCTGTCCCGACTCGGCGACGATGTCACGGACATCGTCGACGTGGAGCCGGGCCTCAACACGGTCGGACCCGACAGCACCGGAAACACCACCACCGCCGACGCGTTCACGACGAGTCTGGCCGCACTGCGGGGTGCCGGCTCGTCGACCGATTCCGACGCAGCGACCCTGGCCGAGTGGATGAGCGGGAACGCCACGGGCGACGCACTCGTCCGCGCGGGGGCGCCGAGCGGATGGACGGTGGCCGACAAGTCGGGTGGCGCCGGGGCCGTGCGGAACGACATCGCCGTCGTCACACCACCCGGCCGTCCCCCGCTGGTACTGACGGTGCTGACACGGAAGAACGACGCCTCGGCACCGTACGAGGACGCCGCGGTGAGCGAGAGCGCCGCGGTCGTCCTGAACACCGTTCGGTAGCCCCTGAACACCGTTAGGTAGCCCCTGAACACCGTTAGGTAGTCTCGGAAAGTATGATCACCGCACCACTCAACGACGACATCGTCCTCGGTGCAGCCGAGCTCGAACGCGTGGATCGGGGCGTGCGCCCACACCGGCTCCCCCGTGCCGTCCGGCAACGCGATGCGGACCCGCAGCTCGCGATGATGGAGGCGCAACCGTCCGGAGTGCGTATCGCCGCGCGCACGACCGCCGTCCAGATGGTCCTCGAGGTCCACACCACGCGCATGACCTACCGGGGTGTGATGCGCGACCGGGGCGCCGTCGACGTGGTGGTGAACGACTCGATTCTTCAGTCGCACGTGCTCTCGGGCGGTGACACCGTCGAGATCGATCCGACCACCGGGACGAGCACGGTCCACCCGGGAACGACGGAACGCATCACCCTCACCGATCTGCCGGCCGGGGAGAAGACGGTCGAGATCTGGCTCCCCCACAACGAACAGGTGGATCTGGTCTCGCTGTCCGCTGATGCCGTTCTGCACCCGGCGCCGACGAGCGGACCGAGGTGGCTGCACCACGGCAGCTCGATCAGCCAGGGATCCAACGCCGCGAGCCCCACGCGCATCTGGCCTGTCGTCGCGGCCCGTCGTGCCGGCGTTCGGCTGCGCAACCTGGGTTTCGGGGGCAGCGCCTTCGTCGATCCGTTCATGGCTCGCGTCGTGCGGGACTCCCCCGCGGACGTCATCAGCGTCAAGCTGGGCATCAACGTCGTCAACCTCGATGCAATGCGCCTTCGTTCGTTCGTTCCCGCAGTTCACGGGTTCCTCGACACCGTCCGCGACGGGCACCCGACCACACCGCTGCTGCTGATCTCGCCGATCCACTGCGCGATCCACGAGAACACTCCGGGACCCGGGGCGATCGATCCCGACTCGTTCGCCGCCGGCTCCGCGAGATTTCGCGCGACGGGCACGGAGGGCGACATCGCGCTCGGACGCCTGACACTTCGCGTGATCCGTGACGCGCTCGCTCAGATCGTCGACAGTCGATCGGACGACCCGAACCTCCACCACCTCGACGGACTGCTGCTCTTCGGCGAGGACGACGAACGGCGCCACCCACTTCCGGACAACCTGCATCCCGACACCGACGCCCACGCCGTCATGGGACAGCGTTTCGCGGACATCGCCTTCGGCCCGTCAGGGCCGTTCGCGCCGACGACGACAGACGACGTGCCCGACGACGCGTCGAGAGGGTGACGGTGGCTACGGCCGGATCCGCCGCCACCTCGGGCGTCGACGAGTTGCCGGACGGTGTGTGGAGTCGCGGCGGCCCGGGTATCACTCGTTCACCATGACCAGTGGGCGCGTTGCAGTCGTTCGCGCAACCAGAAGGGACAACCACCCTCGATGGTGAGCGCGGGGAACCACGACGGCGGGCTTCGCACGTCGATCATCACCGACATCGTGGATGTCTGTGTCGATCTGACGGGCGCCGACGGCGCCGCCCTGGTTCTGGTCCCGCCCGGCGACTGGTCGGTGCAGAATGTCGCGCACGTGACAGACACGACGGCGGCCCGCGTCGCACGGGAACTCCAGGCAATCGGGCTCGGTCCGGTCGTCGACGCTCTCGCCGACGGTGCGGTCCACGATGCCGCGGTGGAGGATTCACTCGATCGCCTGCGGTGGCCGCAGGTGACCGGCGCCCTGAGCGTCCTGGGCGTCGGGTGGCTACGGGTGTTCCCTGTGGGCCCCCGCGCCCGACCGTCGGGAACCTTGCAACTTCACCGACGCACCTGGAGAGGTCGAGGGTGGTCGACGGAGCTCGACGGCCCTCTCGGCCGACTGGCGCACTCTCTCGGCACTCTGTGCGCCACCGACTTCGCCGCCGAGAACGGTGCACAGCCCGGCCCCGACACCGACGTGGTGCACACGGCGATCGGAATGATGGCCGCCAGGCACGAGCTTTCCGTATCCGCCGCATCCGCACTTCTGCGCGCGGTCGCTGATTCTCACGGGCGCTCGTCGGTGGCGCAGGCACGGGTCATCGTCGATTCAGTCGGGCGACGGGAAACCGGCACCTGACATCGTTGATTGCGTGATAAGGGCAGCCTACCCTTAGCATTACGGCATGATGCGTATTCCCGGCAGCGTTCCCCGATGGACGAGACGCTCGATCACAGTTCTCATCGCCGCCGTGGCGGTGACCGCGCACCTCGTCGGCTGCAGCTCGTCGGACCCCGCTGACCACGGTTCGGCGACGACCGCCGATGCGTCGTTCCCGAAGACGTTGCGGCACATGTACGGCGAGACCGTCCTCGACTCGACACCCGCCCGCGTGGCCACCTGGGGTGCCGGCGCCACCGATGCCGTGCTGGCTCTCGGGGTGATGCCGGTGGCCATGCCGTCGACCACGTACGGCGGCGGTGACGACCTGACGTACCCGTGGATCGCCGAGTCGATCGCCCGGAACGGCGGTGAGGCACCGGCTCTCCTGGACGACGTTTTGGGTCCCCTGTCGGTCGAGAAGCTCGTCGCAGCCGACCCCGACGTCCTGCTGGCACCACATTCCGGCCTCACTCGGAGCGAGTACGACGCGGTCACATCGGCCGGCATTCCCGTGGTCGCACCGCCGTCCGAGCTCTGGTCGACTCCGTGGCGAGACACGATCGGTGTCACCGGTGAGGTTCTCGGAAAGAGCTTCGAGGCAACGGAACTCGTGTCAGAACTGGACCAGCAGGTCATCGATGCCGGCGCACGACACCCCGAGTTCCGAGACCGAACCATCGCCTACGTGTCCGAGGCGCAGGACGTCTACTACCTCCTGCTTTCCTCGGACCCGCGCGTCGAGTTGCTCGAAAACCTGGGATTCACGTCCGATCCGTCCGTCACCGAACTGGCGACCGGTGATTCCACGTTCTCGACCGCGGTGTCGTCCGAGGAGATCTCCCGAATCGATGCCTCTGTCGTCTTCACACAGGTGGACACGGACGCGGCACTCCGGGAGTTCCTGTCATCCGACGTGTCGCGGCAGATCCCCGCTGTGGCGGCAGGTGCCGTCGCCGGATTCGTCGGCCAGGAAGCCGGGGCCGCCATCGGCCCGACGGCACTGACGATTCCCTACTTCCTCCCGACTCTCGTCGACGGCTTGGCGACGGCGGTCGACGCAACGGAGCGGTGACGAACCACGGGACTCACCGGAGCGAATCGACGTCGCGCACCGCACCCTTGTCTGCGGACAGTGCGAGCGCGGCGTACGCACGGAGAGCGACGCTCACCTCGCGCTGCCTGTGGCGGGGCCGGAAGCCGTCGAGGGCAGAACGTCGTTGCGCGAGCACGCGGTCGGCGACGTCCAGTGTGATCGAGCGGTGCGGGATGTCGATGGTGATGCTGTCCCCGTCCTCGACCAGAGCGATCACGCCACCCGCGGCCGCCTCCGGAGACACGTGCCCGATCGACAGACCCGATGTCCCGCCGGAGAAGCGGCCGTCGGTGATCAGCGCACACGATGCCCCGAGGCCGCGACCCTTGAGAAATGCTGTCGGATAGAGCATCTCCTGCATTCCGGGCCCACCGCGCGGACCCTCGTACCGCACGACCAGCACGTCGCCGGCCACGATCCGTCCGGACAGGATGGCGTCACATGCGTCCTCCTGCGACTCCACGACCACGGCCGGGCCGGTGAAGGTGAGGATGGAGTCGTCGACGCCCGCCGTCTTCACCACACACCCGTCGGCGGACAGGTTGCCGCGCAGAACCGCCAGGCCGCCGTCGGCCGAGTACGCGTGCTCCACATCGCGGATGCATCCGCCGGCGGAGTCGAGATCCAACGTCTCCCAACGCTCGGACTGCGAGAACGCAGTGGCGGAACGCACGCATCCCGGTGCGGCGTGGAACAACTCGATCGCGGCCTCGTCGGCACACCCGGACCGGACGTCCCACCGGTCGAGCCAGTCGGCGAGAGACTCCGAATGCACCGTGTGCACGTGATCGTGCAGATGCCCGCCCCTGCGGAGCTCACCGAGAATGGCGGGCACTCCACCGGCGCGGTGCACGTCCTCGACGAGGTAGTGCCCGTTGGGTGCCACCTTGCACAGACATGGGACCATCCGCGAACGCTTCTCGATGTCGTCGAGGCTGTAGTCGAGTTCAGCCTCGCGTGCCGCGGCCAGGAGATGCAGGATCGTGTTCGTCGATCCACCCATCGCGATGTCGAGGGCCATGGCGTTGTCGAACGCAGCGCGTGAGGCGATCTGCCGAGGAAGGACCGACTCGTCGTCGTGGTCGTACCACCGACGGCACAGATCGACCACGGTGCGCCCGGCATTCTCGTAGAGGTCCCGACGCGCCGTGTGCGTGGCGAGCGTGGTTCCGTTGCCCGGCAGAGCGAGCCCCAGCGCTTCGGTCAGGCAGTTCATCGAGTTTGCCGTGAACATGCCCGAGCAGCTCCCGCACGTGGGGCACGCTGACTCCTCCACGCGTGCCAGGTCCTCGTCCGAGACGTCACCGGCGGCGGCATCGGACATGGCGGACACCAGGGTGAGTCGGGTTCGCACGGTGCCGTCGACGAGCACTGCGGTGCCACCCTCCATCGGACCGCCCGAGACGAACACCACCGGGATGTTCAGTCGCAGTGCGGCCATGAGCATCCCGGGGGTGATCTTGTCGCAGTTCGAGATGCACACGAGAGCGTCCGCGCAGTGTGCGTTCACCATGTACTCGACGGAGTCGGCGATGAGATCGCGGGAGGGCAGCGAGTAGAGCATCCCGCCGTGTCCCATCGCGATGCCGTCGTCGACCGCGATCGTGTTGAACTCGCGCGGAATGCCGCCGGCTGCGGTGATCGCGTCCGAGACGATGCGGCCGACCGGCTGGAGAAGGGTGTGGCCGGGAACGAACTCGGTGAAGCTGTTCGCGACGGCGATGATCGGCTTACCGAAATCGTCGCCGTTCACCCCCGCGGCGCGTAGTAGCGCGCGGGCCCCCGCCATGTTGCGTCCGTGCGTGACGGTTCTCGATCGAAGTGCAGGCATGGGGACGACGATGCCGGTCGAGTGCCGCCGCAGGAAGACAGCTCCGGTACTGGTATCACCACCACCACCTTCGCGCGTGGACGATCGTAGAGTTGCCGTGTGACCACCGACCGGGACTTCGCCGCGCGCCGTGAGCTGGGAGCTTTCCTGCGCGCCCGCCGCTCGGCACTGCCACGGTCGCGGCTCGGGTTGCCGCCCGTTCCGCGGGGCCGGTCGACAGGCTTACGTAGAGAGGACGTCTCGTCGCTGTCCCATGTAAGCGTCACCTGGTACACCTGGCTCGAACAAGGGCGGGACATCCACCCGTCACGCCAAGTCCTCGATGCCGTCGCCGCGACGCTCCACCTCACGCCTGCCGAGCACGATTACGTTCTCGACCTCGCGGGACACCCGCCGACGCCGACCCCGTCGAGCGCGGAGACGACGCCTCCGGCCGTGCAACGTCTGCTCGATGCCCTCACCGATTTCCCCGCGTTCGCTCTCCGTCCGGAGTGGACGATCGCCGGATGGAATCGTGCGTACCGTGCGTTGTTCCCCCGCATCGAGACCGTGGAGGCAGCGGACCGAAACCTTCTGTGGCTGGTCTTCACCGACCCGTACGTGCGCGAGTTGCTCCCGCACTGGGAGTCCGACAGCAGACGCTTCCTCGCAGAGTTCCGGGCGGACGGAGGCGCCGCCCTCGGCACTCCCTCCTTCACGGACCTGGTCGATCGGCTCCGCTCGACGAGTGACACGTTCGCCGACGGGTGGGACAACCGCGACATCGAGGGATTCGCCTCGCGTGAGCGCGTCTTCCGGCACCCTGTCGTCGGAGAGTTGCGCTTCGAGCACCACCAGTTGGCGCCGACCGATCACAAGGACGTGAACATCGTCGTCTACCTTCCTGTCGCGGGCACCGACACTCGCGAGAAGGTGCAGCGCCTGATCGGCGAGTGACGATCAGACGCCCCGACGGCTCGGCCCGACCTGGCCTCAGCCCATGCAGCGGACGATCGCGTCGCCGAGGCTCCCGGTCGTGCCGTTACCACCCATGTCGGGCGTGAGCGAGTCGCCTCCGCGTGCGAGGACCTCTTCGACGGCGGTGAGAATCGCTGCGGCAGCATCCTTCTCACCGAGGTGTTCGAGCATCATCGACGCACTCCAGATCTGACCGATCGGATTGGCGATGCCATGGCCGGCGATGTCGGGAGCGGAGCCGTGCACAGGCTCGAACAGACTGGGGAATCGCCGCTCCGGGTTGATATTTCCGCTGGGTGCGATTCCGATGGTGCCGGTGCACGCCGGTCCGAGGTCGGAGAGGATGTCGCCGAACAGGTTGCTCCCGACCACGACGTCGAACCAGTCCGGGTGGAGCACGAAGTTCGCGGTGAGAATGTCGATGTGGTACTTGTCCACGCGCACATCGTCGTAGTGAGCGGCCATGGCCTCGACCCGCTTGTCCCAGTACGGCATCGAGATGGAGATCCCGTTGCTCTTGGTGGCGGAGGTCAGGTGCTTCTTCGGCCGGGTCCGGGCGAGGTCGAAGGCGTACTTCAGAATTCGGTCGACGCCCACACGGGTCATCACCGTCTCCTGGAGAACGGTCTCCCTGTCGGTGCCCTCGAAGATCGTGCCACCGACGCTCGAGTACTCGCCCTCCGTGTTCTCCCGTACGACGTAGAAGTCGATGTCACCGGGTTCGCGCCCGGCCAGCGGACTGGTGACACCCGGAAGCAGCTTGACCGGGCGGAGACTGACGTACTGGTCGAAGTGCCGGCGGAACTGCAGCAGGCTGCCCCACAGGGAGACGTGATCGGGGACGGTGTCGGGCCATCCGACAGCGCCGAAGAAGATCGAGTCGAATCCGACGAGTTCGTCGAACCAGCCGTCGGGCATCATCTTTCCGTGCCGTGTGTAGTAGTCGGCACTGGCGTAGTCGAACTGTTCGTGGTCGAGGGTGAAGTCGAATGCCTTCGCGGCTGCCTCGAGGACCTTGATGCCCTCGGGTACTACTTCCTTGCCGATTCCGTCTCCGGGAATGACGGCGATGCGATGAGTGGAACCCATGGGGTGCGTACCTTTCGGTGTGTGGGAGTCGCTGACGGAGGCGTCAGGCCGAGTCCTGATGGTGGGTGAGCTCGTCACCTTCGAGCGCGTCGATCGCTGCGGCGGTGAGGCTGTTCAGAATGTGCTTGCGTGTCAGCTCTCCCGCCGCGTGGCTGTCACCCGAGACGACGAGTTCGAGGATCTGGAAGTGCTCGTCGAGATCGATGGTGCGGGGTTCCGCGCCCGGCGGCAGTTCCAGGCCCACCCGCCGATACCTGTCGGACTTGTCCCACAGGTCTTCCAGCAGGTGAATGAGTACGTCGTTGTGGGACGCGAGGTACAGGGTGCGGTGGAACTCGCGGTGCGCGATCAGCCCCTCCTCCCCCCACTTCTGAGTCACCGGGACCAGTCGAGACGCCGCGGCCCGCATGTCGACGATGTCTCGTTCGGTGCGCCGCTGTGCAGCCAGTTCCACAGCGGTGGGGTCGAGCGACAGACGCACCTCGAAGAGCTGTCGCGCCTGAGTGGCCGACATCGGTGCGATGCGCACGTTCTTGTGGCTGTCGAGTTCGATCAGCCCCTCACTGCTCAGGCGCCGCACCGCCTCCCGTAGAGGGGTGATGCTCATCTGCAGGCGGTCGGCCAGTTCGTACTGCGCCAGACGCGAGCCCGCGGGCAGAGTTCCCAGCAGGATCCAGCTGCGGAGCTGGGCGTAGGCGACGTCTCCCTTGCTGGAGAAGACATTCTGCGCAACGGCCACGATGGTCCGCCTCTCGACAGGGGGTTGTGCTCTCGGTCACGGCGAGTATAGCTTGGAAACATCTTATAAGACTTACAAGATGCAAGAGAGGCCCCAGCATGAAGATCACCTCCGTCCACGAGGGCACCGTTCCGATCAGCTCCTCCATCCGCAATGCCTGGATCGATTTCAGCAAGATGGACTGCTCCATCGTCGCCATCGTGAGTGACGTGGTGCGCGACGGCGAGCCCGTCGTCGGGTACGGCTTCAACTCCAACGGCCGCTACAGCGCCGGCGAGATCCTGCGGCGCCGCATCATCCCGCGCCTGCTCGACGCGACGCCGGACTCGCTCCTCGACGCAGAGGGCGAACTCGATCCCACCATCGCGTGGGACGCCATGATGAGCAACGAGAAGCCTGGCGGACACGGCGAGCGATCGGTCGCCGTCGGTGTGGTGGACATGGCGCTGTTCGACCTCGCGTCGAAGATCGCCGAGAAGCCGCTCTACCGCTGGCTCTCCGACAAGCACGGTGACGGTGCACCCGACGACTCCGTGTTCGTCTACGCCGCCGGTGGCTACTACGCCCCCGGAAAGACACTCGCGGATCTACAGGACGAGATGCGCGGATTCCTCGACCAGGGTTACCACGTGGTCAAGATGAAGATCGGCGGCGCCGACCTCGCCGAGGACCTGCGCCGCATCGAGGCGGTCCTCGAGGTGCTCGACGGTGACGGTTCACGTCTCGCAGTCGACGTCAACGGTCGTTTCGACCTGGCGACCGCTCTCGAGTACGGCAAGGCCATCGAGCCCTACGGCCTCTTCTGGTACGAGGAGGTCGGTGACCCCCTCGACTACCGCCTGAATGCTGTTCTCTCCGAGAACTACTCGGGCCGTATCGCCACCGGCGAGAATCTGTTCTCCCTCCAGGACGCCCGCAATCTCGTGCGGTACGCCGGCATGCGTCCGGACCGCGACATCATCCAGGTCGACCCCGCACTGAGCTACGGCCTGACCGAGTACCTGCGCATCCAGTCGATGCTGAAGGACCACGGCTGGTCCTCCCGCCAGTGCATCCCGCACGGCGGTCACCAGTTCTCCCTGCACATCGCCGCCGCACTCAAGCTGGGCGGCAACGAGTCCTACCCCGGCGAGTTCCAACCCACCGGCGGATTCGCCGACGGCGCCGTCGTCGAACGGAGCCAGGCGGGACTCACCGAGAGCCCCGGCATCGGGTTCGAGGAGAAGGCCGCCTTCTACAAGGTGCTGCGCGAGCTGCACTGATCCCCGTTCCGACAACCTGAGGGCTCGACGCAGCTTTCCGGCGGACGCGCTACCCGCGGATCGATACTGGAGCGGGTAGCGCAGTCCGTGCCGACGTTTCACCCTGCGCACCCTCCAGGGCGTTCCACTCAGGCGCCTCCGTGCGCGACTCTCCCCTGCCCAGCAGATCGACAGTCACGAAACGTGACTCTCTGCGGCACAGTCCATTTCAACGATCAGGGCACTCAGCCTCAGCACGATCGTCAACGCCGGGTCACTACCCCGGCGCTTCACACGTAGCTCACGAACCCTCGCAACCTCGAGAAAGGTACGTCATGTCAGCCTATTCGGTCCACCGGGTATGGGACGAGTTGTGGGAATCACACCGGCAGATCAAGAGATTCGTCCTCTACTCCGTCGGGAAAGGCTCGCCCAGATCCGAGTCGGTCGGCGTCCGTACGACCAGGAACTCGTCCACAACGACGTATCGACCGGACATGGCGCCGAACGAGGACGATCAGCCCCGTAGCGGACCACCGGGTGGTTACACGACTCCCCGACTGGTCGGCCTTGCTCTCGGCCCCTTGTTGTTCGCAGTGACTCTGCTGTTCTTCCAGTCGGAAGGCCTGTCCCGCGACGGCGTGGCCGTGCTCGCGGCAACCCTGTGGATCGGTACCTGGTGGATCACCGAAGCCATCCCGATTCCTGTCACGTCCTTGCTCCCGGTCGTGCTGCTTCCTCTCACCGGCGCGGTGGACGGCGACCTCGTCGTCTCGTCGTACGGGAACGACATCATCTTTCTGTTCCTTGGTGGTTTCTCCTTGGCCATTGCCATGGAGAAATGGGACCTCCACAAGCGGATCGCGCTGACCATCGTGGCGATGATCGGAACCAGCCCGCGGCGCATCATTCTCGGGTTCATGATCGCCACCGCGTTCCTGTCGATGTGGGTCTCCAACACCGCGGCCACGATGATGATGATCCCAGTCGGTCTCGCTGTGGCCTATCAGGCTGCGCAGGCGCTCCGCGACGGCGAGCATGTTGACGAGATCCCGAAATTCGAGAAGTGCATCGTCTTCTGCATCGGGTACGCCGCGACGATCGGCGGGCTCGGCACGCTCATCGGAACTCCTCCGCTCGCCGTACTCGCCGCAGTGTCGGGCGAACTGTTCGGGCAGACCATCAGTTTCGGCTCGTGGATGCTGTTCGGAGTGCCGATCGTCGTTTTACTCCTGGCGTTCGCGTGGTTCTACCTGACGTTCGTCACCTATCGATTCGGGTTCACCGAGCTTCCCGGTGGGAAGAACGTGATCCTGGAAGAACGACGACAGCTCGGAGTTCTCAGCTACGAGGAGAAGATCGTCCTGGCGATCTTCGTCGGCACCGCGTTCATGTGGATCACCCGAGGCTTCATCTGGGACGACCTCCTGCCGGGTATCAGCGACGGAGTGATCGCCGTCGTCGCGGCGATCCTGTTGTTCATGGTGCCGACTCGGCGCGGTGACCAGAGCCGAATTCTGGAATGGGAGGACTCCAAGAAGATTCCGTGGGGAATTCTGGTTCTCTTCGGCGGCGGTCTGGCCATCGCCGCAGGGTTCGTGGAGTCAGGACTGTCGGAATGGGTCGGCGACCGCCTGCTGGTCCTCGATGGAGTTCACATCGTGCTGACTGTGCTCGTGGCTGCCGCGCTCGTCCTGTTCCTCACCGAGATCACGTCGAATGCCGCGACGGCGACCATGATCCTTCCGGTGATGGCAGCTTTCGGAGTGGCACTGGGAGTCCACCCCTACGCTTTGATGATTCCCACCGCGATGGCAGCGAACTGCGCTTTTATGTTGCCCGTGGGAACACCGCCGAACGCGGTGATGTTCGGAACCGGCAAGATCGCGATCATGGACATGGTGCGACTCGGTTTCTGGCTCAACATCGCCGCACTCGTCCTCCTCGTCGCTGCGACGTTCCTCTACCTCCCGCACATCTGGGGACTCGACCTGTCCGTCGTGCCCGCGGACTTCAACCAGTAGCCGCGAGTGCACGACACCACGACCGTTCTCGAGGAAGGCAACACCGTGTCCACTGTCCTCATCACCACCGATTACCTCCACCCCGGCGACGACGTCGACACCCTGCTCCGTGCGCACGGTCACGAGACCGTCCACTCCCCCCGCCGTCGGGCCTCGCCCCGACGGTGAGATGGCCGCGCTCCTCGCCGCGAGTGACGCTGCCATCATCGCCAGCGAACCCGTCACCGCCGCCATGCTGCGCGCGGCCCCGTCCCTCAGCGTGATCGCGCGCAGCGGAGTCGGATACGACTCGATCGACATCGAGGCCGCCACCGCTCACGGCGTCCTCGTCTGCAACACCCCCGGAGCCAACCGCCATGCGGTGGCCGAGATGACCCTCGCTCTGCTCCTGATGTGCGCGAGGCGGATCGGCGAGACCACCGACGGCGTGCGGCGCGGAGAGTGGCCACGCCACGACACTCGACAGCTACGGGGCGCGACTCTCGGCATCATCGGCCTCGGGCCGAGCGGACGGGCCGTCGTGGACCTCGCTCACGCGTTCGGCATGACCGTCCTGATCTCCACCGGCCATCCCGACCCCGCACTCGAGGTCACCTACGTCGACAGAACCACTCTGCTCCGCGAGTCCGATTTCGTCAGCCTCCACGCCCGTGCCGGCGGCGCACCAGTCATCGACGCCGCGGCACTGGCCCAGATGAAACCCTCTGCCTACCTGGTCAACACGGCCCGCGGATCGATGGTCGACGAGGATGCCCTCGTCGACGCGCTCCGCGACCACACCATCGCGGGAGCGGCGCTCGACGTCTTCGCCACCGAACCACCGAACCCGGACAACCCGCTCCTGGCCATGCCCACGGTCGTGGCCACCTCACACCTGGCCGGTCAGACCCGCGAGGCGCGCACCGATGCGGGTACCGCGGCCGCCGAGTCCGTCGTCGCAGCACTGGCCGGTCGGCCGGCCGCGGGTGCGATCAACGAGTCGGCGGTGGCGACGAGACGACCCTGAGCCGCCGCCGGACGGGGCCCCTGGACCATGCAGGAGTACCCCCCCGGTCGGCGTCAGGTCGACGAGCTCGAGCGGTCGACGGCGTCCGCAAGGCGGTCGAGCCAGTCCGCGTACTCGGTATAGGTGGTGGGACGCTTGTCGTCCCAGTCCAGAACATCGCCCGAGGTGACCGCAGGAATGGAACCGTAGACGGGTGAGGCGTCCAGCACCTCGCGGCTCGCGGGGTACTCGAGAACGATGTCGGCAGGGTACTGAGCCACGTTCTCCCAGCTCACCGTCGCCCACGGTCCGTCGAATCCCGGACCCGCGAGACCCACGCCGAGGTCCGAGAGCAGTCCCAGCACCGACAACTGTTCCGTTCCGATGTACACGGCGTCGGCGGCCGCGTTGACGGGCAGCACCGTCACGCCGGGACTCGCGGCGACAGCATCGCGCACCCGCAGTTTCGCCGCGTCGTAGTCCGCACGGTCGGATGCGATCTCCGGGGAGTCCACGTCGGCGCCCAGTGATGCTGCGAGCGAACGGTATTGATCCAGCGTTCCGTCGAGCGACGAGGACGGGTCGATGCCCAGGAAGGGAGCGACGACGTTGATCTGCTCGGCCTGCGCTGCCTCCCACCAGATCCAGGACGTGGGATCGGTCTCGGCGGAATAGCCGACGACGAGGTCGGCGCCCATATTCGCCGCCACCTCCGTCTCGAACACCGCATCCGTACCCACGACGGTCATGGAATCGAGGTCCGCGTCACCGAGACCCAGCCCGTTGGTGATGCCGTAGCCGTAGACCCCGGCAGGGCGAACACCGTAGTCCCACAGTGCGGCAGCCGAGTACGCGTCGACGACCACCGTGTCCGGCGGTGCGTCCAGCGACACGGTGTTGCCGAAGGCAGTGGTGTGAGACCACTCTTCCCCACCGGAACTGCTCCCGGACTCGGTGGAACACCCGGCGACAGCCAGAGCGAGGGCAGCGAGGAGAGCGCCGGCGCGCCCGGCGGAAATGGTCGACATGTCCGAATGTTAGCGCAGGCTTACCTCACTTCGGTGAGTCACCGTCTGCGTGAACGGCGGGCCCCTCCGAGATTGACGACCAGCGCAACGAGCGCCAGCACTACCGCCACGACCCACCCATCCGGGTCCACCGCGTGGACGAGGATAACGGCACCGAGAACGACGAGCGCAGCAAGCGCGACCACCCCGAGCCCGGGGCCGCCGAGCGCTGTGCGGGTGCGACGGTCCAGAGCACCGAGTCGTGTCCTCACACGTCGACCCTACGACGTCGAGTCCACCGCACCGGATCGCGTCGATCCCGTTCGCGGAGGTTCCAGAGTTCGGATCTCAGGCCAGCGCGAACCGGGTGCGCAAATTTTGCGTCTGCCGGTGCAGCTCTCGCAGAGTCCGCTTGTGTGTCGCGGCCTGCTGCTCGTGCCACGTACCGGTGGGCGCGTCCCCCCTGGCCCGAGCTTCTGCGGCGAGCCGACGCGCGTCCTCGAGTTGAACCGATACGGTCGCGATCTCGTCGTCCAGCGCCGCGAGAAACACCCGCGCCTGCGCCACGTCCGAATCGTCCGCCACCCCGGTTCGCCTCCATCGTCATCGACCGTGCCGGTCCAGTCATTCACGATAGCGAGCCGACCCTGCTGCCACACCCCTCACAACTCCCGTGTGGCCGACGATCCGGTGCAGTGAACCGTGTACAGCACGGTCAGCTGCACCGGATCACGCACAGCGGGCGCGTGGTCGATGAGTTCCCGACCTCGCGCCGGTCCACATCAGTGACATCCGACGAGAGGACGAGCCCATGATCGACCACGTACTGACCGTCGTACCCGTGCGCGACATCGATGTCGCACGCGAGTGGTATGCGCGCCTGCTGGGACGCGAACCCGACAACAACCCCATGCCGGGTCTGATCGAGTGGCAGATCGTGCCGGGGGCGTGGATGCAGGTGTTCCTCGATGCCGACCGGGCCGGCGGGACGCGGTCGAACCTCGCCGTCGACGACCTCGACGCTCACACCACCGAGCTCGCGGGCCGCGGACTCGCCGTCGGCGACACCACGGACGCCACCAACGGAGTTCGGCTCGCGCCGATCACCGATCCCGACGGCAACGTCATCACCCTGATAGGCGGTTTCCGGACGGTGTACTGACCGACCCGACGATCGCGACGAATGTGTGCAGCCGAGTCACACGATGCGATCGAAAGTCAGAGTCATCCACGGTGCCCATGTCCTGTGGACGTTCGGATCAGCTCGAGCACAACGGGTGACCGCGGGACAGCTCGTACGCCAGTGTCGGAGTACATGACTGCCCTCACCGACTCGGCCTCGTTCGAACCCGATGCCGACCGGCGCAAGCGCCTTCGCACGGTCGTGGCGTCGAGCCTCCTCGGCACCACCGTCGAGTGGTACGACTTCTTCCTCTACGCCACGGCGGCGAGTGTGGTGTTCAGTCGCCTGTTCTTCCCGGATCAGTCGTCCTTCGTCGGCACCATGCTGTCTTTCGCCACCTTCGCCGTCGGATTCGTGGTGCGCCCCATCGGTGGAGTCGTCTTCGGATACTTCGGAGACCGTATCGGCCGCAAGAAGACACTGGCGTTGTCGATGCTGATCATGGGTGTGGCGACCACCCTGATGGGCGTCCTGCCGACGACCGAGGACGTCGGTCTGCTGGCTCCGATTCTGTTGTTGCTGTTGCGCATCGCACAGGGTTTCGCTCTCGGCGGCGAGTGGGCCGGTGCCGTGCTTCTGGCCGTCGAGCACAGCCCGGCGCGTCGGCGTGGATTGTTCGGAAGCATCCCGCAGGTGGGTCTCGCGCTCGGCCTCGCGTTGGGCACCGGAATGTTCGCCCTGCTGCAGGTGATCTTCGACGAAGAGCAATTCCTCTCCTACGGCTGGCGCATCGCGTTCCTCGTCAGTCTCGTTCTGGTGATCGTCGGTCTGGTCGTGCGCCTGAAGGTGGAGGAGACGCCGGCGTTCCGCGAGGTGTCGGAACTCCAGCAGCGATCGAGCGCACCGATCAAGGAGGTGTTCGCACGGCGCCATGCGCGAAGCACCGTCCTCGGACTGCTGTCGCGATGGGGCGAGGGTGCCGCCTTCAACACGTGGGGTGTCTTCGCCATCACCTACGCGACGACACAACTGAAGTTCGACAAGGTCTCGGTCCTGCTCGTGGTCACCGTGGCGGCAGTGGTGATGGCGGTGCTCATCCCGGTGTCCGGGGTGCTCGTGGACAGGGTGGGCGCCAAGCGTGTGTACGTCACCGGCATCGCGGCATACGGGCTGGCCGTGTTTCCCGTGTTCGCCCTTTTCGACACGGGCAGCTTGTGGCTCTTCGGACTCGGACTGGTCCTGGTGTTCGGCATCGTCCACGCCACCTTCTACGGAGCGCAGGGCACGCTGTACGCGAGCCTCTATCCGACCGAGATCCGCTACACCGGCCTGTCCGTGGTCTACCAGTTCTCCGGGATCTACGCCTCGGGCGTGACGCCCCTCGTTCTCACCGCTCTGATCGCCGCGGCGAGCGGGTCACCCTGGCTCGCGTGCGGCTTCCTCGTCGGCACGTCGGTGATCAGCGTCATCGCCACGGCGCTCATTCGCGAGGAAGACCTGCATCTGTCCGCGACGTCGGTCGTGGGGAGGACGTGAATCAGTACCCCATCGCGCATTCCGTGCCGCCGTCGGAGCCGCCGCTCGTGGTACTACTTGATGAGTAGTAGTCACGAGTGGGACGGGGGGTGAGGGGACATCGACGGACCCCTGCCCTTGACATCGGCGCAAGCTGCCGTCTGGTACGCCCAGCACGTGACCCCCGATCTGCCGTTCACGATCGCCTACTGCGTCGAGATCACGGGTGACCTCGATGTCGACGCGCTGCGCCTCAGCGCCACCACCGCCCTGGCCGAGTATCGGTCGTCCACCCTGCGCGTCCGGGACATCGACGGCCGGCCGTGTCAGACCTTCGTGGAAGCGACGCCCGACGTCGACGTGCGTGATCTCCGAGAACTCGACGACGCCGCCGACGCCGCCCGCTATGCGATGCGCAGCGCCTGTGACGACCTCCTCCCGTTCGACGGGCCCCTCGTGACCTCGACCGTGTTCCGCGTGCAGGACGACCGCGTCCTCTGGTTCACCCGCGCGCACCACATCGCCCAGGACGGACACACCAGCATGTTGGTGCTGGCGCGCACCGCCGACCTCTACGCGGCGAGCGTGCACGGAAAAGCCGTTCCCCCGATCGACATTCCCACACCGGAGATGCTGCTCGACGAGGACACTCGGTTTCGCGCGTCGGCCCGCTCGACACGCGACGAGACATTCTGGGCCGAACTGGACGCGGTGTCCGCGCGATCCGCCGTTCGACTCGGGCGCGTCCATCGTCCGCGCCCGGTCTCGGTCCGGACGGGACCAGGGTCGGCAGTTCCTACCGACACGCCCGAGGCTGCCGGCCCCTCGACGTCATATGCGACCACGGCGACGATGATCGCCGCCTTCGCCGTCCTGCTCTGCCACATGACCGGTGCTCGCGACATCCGGTTGTCCCTCCCGATCTCGGTGCGCGCCGATGCGATCAGTAGGCGCGCGGGGTCCACGATGTCGGCAGTCGCACCGCTCGTTCTCACAGGTATCGGTGACGGGACAGTCGGCGACGCGATCGCTCTCACGGAGAAGTCACTCAGCGCCGTGTTGCGGCGGTCCAGGACCGCTGTGACGGCCCGACGAGTCGCCGCGGCAGGCGCCCCGGGGCACGAAAGTTTCGGTCCGACGGTCAACATCATGATGTTCGCCGAGGACCTGCCCATCGGCGACCTGTGCGGCAAATTGGAGATTCTGACGACGGGTCCGGTGTCGGACCTCGCGGTCAACATTCATCCCGCCGTCTCCGGTGGCGCACCCCGCGTCGACATCGAAGGCAATCCCGCTGCCCACACCGCCGCGGATCTCGACAGGCTGCGTCGTCGCTACCTCCGACTGTCGGCAGAGTTCACTCGCCCGGAAACCTCCGACACCCTCGTCTCCGCACTCGACATCCGACTTCCCGGAGAGATGGACTCGGCACCCGCATCGGTCGGACCGACCGCGAGCGCGCCGACGACACTGGCCGACGTGTTCGATGCCGCCGTCCTGCATCACGGGAACTCGCCGGCCATCACGGGAGACGGCCGAGTCGTCACGTATGCGGAACTGGCCACCCACGTCGATGCGCTCGCGCGCATACTGCGCGAACGCGGGCTCGGACCCGAAGATCCTGTGGCTGTTCGGGTTCCGCGCTCGGTCGAGGCGGTCGTGGCCTTCTGGGCAGTCATTCGTGTCGGCGCCGCGTACGTGCCGATCGATCCGGACCTCCCGGTCGCGCGCGCCCGGTTTCTTCTCGAGGACAGCCGGGCGACGACGGCACTCGGAGACGCCGGGCCACACGTCGGCAACGGCGTCGGCCCGGTGTGGATTCCACTCGTCGACCGTGCCGCGACACCCAGATCGGGTGCCCTGGTCGGGTCGATCCGCCGAGATCCGAGGACCGCCGCGTACATCATCTACACCTCCGGTTCGACCGGCGCCCCCAAGGGAGTCGTCGTGACACACAGCGGTATCGGGTCGTTGGTGGATCACATCCGATCGCACTACGGCCTCGACACCTCCTCGCGTGTCTGCCTGTCGGCCGCGCCGGGATTCGACACCGCGGTGGTCGAACTCCTGGCAGCCGCCGCGACCGGATGTGCCCTGGCGGTCGCGCCGCCGAACGTGTTCGGTGGACCGGAACTCACCGACTTCGCAGTGCGTGCCGGCGTCACGCATCTCTTCGTCACCCCCTCCGCTCTCGCCACACTCGACATCGACCGGGCTGGGTCCATCGGTACCGTCATCGTCGGCGGAGAGGACGCGCCGGATGACCTCATGACCCGATGGTGTTCAGGTCGAGTGCTTCTCGATGCATACGGCCCGACCGAGACCACGTGCAGTGTCACGATGACCGGGCCCCTCGCCGACGGGGATCCATCTGGAATCGGGCGCGCCATGACCGGTGTACGCATTCATCTGCTGGATGCACAGCTTCGACCCGTCACTCCCGGCGCGATCGGTGAGATCTACATCGAGGCGGCTGGTCTGGCACGCGGCTATCTCGGACGATCTGCGATGACCTCGGCTCGCTTCGTAGCCGATCCGTTCTCGTCCGACTCACGTCTCTTCCGAAGCGGCGATCTCGCGCGGTGTCTCGTGGACGGCACTCTCGAATACCACGGTAGAACGGACGATCAGGTCCAGATCCGCGGCAACAGAGTCGAACTCGGTGAGATGGAGAGCGCGATGCGTCGGCACACCGCCGTGTCCGCTGCCGCGGTACGGGTCGGCCGGAGGTCCGACGGCACTGCTCGACTGGACGGTTATCTCGTTCCGGTGGGTGCCGGCGTCGATGTCGACGACATGCGTCGGTTCCTGTCACGCAGTCTCCCTGCACACATGATTCCGAGCACCATCACTGTCGTCGAGGCCATGCCCCTCACCGCCAATCGCAAGGTGAACAGGGAGGCCCTTCCCGAACCCGAGGTTCCCGTGAGCTCGACCTCCGCGCCGTCCGGCGCGATGCAGACGCTCGTCGCTCGAGCATTCTGCGAGGTACTGGAGTCGACGACGGTCGATGTCGCACTCTCGTTCTTCGACATGGGTGGGGACTCACTGGCAGCCACGCGCGTGGTGTCGCGTCTGCGCACCGCCACCGGGACGGACGTCGGGGTACGGGACATCGTCGACGCGCCGACAGTCCGTGCGCTCGCTGCAGTCCTGGACTCCAGAGTCTCAGGCTCACCGGAAGAGCGCGTGACCCGTGCACGAGAAGGTCTCGCGAACGCTGCGCACGGAGTTCCCCTGGCTCCACAGCAACGGGACATCGATCGCGATTCGCCACTCCCCCTCTACAATCTGCCGTTCACCCTCGACATCACAGGACCTTTCGACGTCGATGCCGCATCGCGAGCGTTCGACGATCTGATCGAGAGACACCCGACGTTGCGGACGACGTACCCGGATTCACCGGACGGGCCCCGTCAGGTCGTCGAGCGAGACCCGGAGCCTGTCACGATCGACGCGCTTCCCTTCACCGAGACGACCATGCGCGACATTCTCGCCGCTCCCTTCGACGTCCGGTACCGACGCCCCTTCCGAGTTGCGATTCTTCACGTCGCGCCGGACCATGCGGTACTCGCGTGCGTCGTGCACCACATCGCTGCGGACGGGTGGTCACTCGGGATCCTCGCGGCCGATTTCACCATTGCCTATCGCGCTCGAACCCGAGGTCGTTCACCGGATCTCGTGTCGATACCTCTGAGCTATGGCGATTACAGCGTCTGGGCGGCGGCCCGTCCGACGAGCGGAGATCTCAGTTTCTGGTCCGACGAACTACGCGGAGCGTGTTTCACCGCGACTCTGCCCGCCGGCCGCCCCCTGCCCTGCGTCTGGTCCTACACCGCGGCGCGAGACACCACCCACGTCGACAGCGAGACCGTCCGACACATCGACGCCGTGGCGCGACAGTGCGGCGTCGGACGTTTCACGGTTCTCAGAACCGCACTACTCGTCGCACTGAGCAGAGCGACGGGAGCCGAGGACATCGTCGTCGGCACGCCGGTCGCCGAACGGAACGATCCGGCGCTCGAACAGATCGTGGGCACGTTCACCACCACGGTGCCCGTTCGTACCGATCTGACGTCGACGTTCTCGATGTCCGATGTCGTGCGGTCCGCGCACGCGAGCGAGACACGGGCGCTCGACCACACGTCGGTACCTCTCCACGCCATCGCAGCGCAACTCGATCCAGGACCACACCCGTTGCGGCACCCTCTCTTTCAGATCGCACTCTCCTACGACGTGATGCAGGCGGACGTCGTCACGCTGGACACCACACCGGACGGGACGCCGACCAGAGCCACGGTTGAGCCTCGCCCCCTCGACACCGCGAAATGCGATCTGCACGTTCACGTCGTCGAGCATCGCGAGTCGCCTGGCGATCGACTGGAGGTGGCCATCGTGTATCCCACCGCGGTGTACGACGCCTCGACGATCGAGGATTTCGGCCGGGAACTCGCCCGCGCACTGCGGGACCTGATCGACGAGCCGGGAGCGTCGTGGCGCCGGGAGACCATGGTCGACCAGCGGACCGACCAGT
The DNA here is from genome assembly GCF_019836105.1 of Rhodococcus sp. BP-316. NCBI lineage: Bacteria > Bacillati > Actinomycetota > Actinomycetes > Mycobacteriales > Nocardiaceae > Rhodococcus > Rhodococcus sp. BP-316. The sequence goes on from NZ_JABUEE010000009.1 coordinate 88,354, forward strand.
TACTACACGATCTGTAGTATGTGTTCGTGCGGCACGGCGCCGCGCATCCGACCATCGGAGCTCCAGTGTCGACGATCAACGGTCTGCCCGCCCACATCCTGCTGGTCCACTTCATCGTCGTTCTCGCGCCGCTGACTGCCGTGCTCGCCATTCTCGCCGCTGTCGCACGACCCGTCCGATCACGCCTGGTGTGGCTGATCGCTGTGTCGGCCGCCCTCACCCTGATCCTGACGCCCCTGACCACCGACGCCGGCGAGTGGCTCGAGAAGCGGGTGCCGCGATCACCGGAGGTGCACGCGCACACAGAGCTGGGTGACGCGATGATCTATTTCTCGGTCGCCCTCGCCGTCGTGGCGGCCCTGGTGGTCGCCGTCCATCTGAGGGAACGCCGGGGCGGGTCCGTGCGACACCCCTTCACGATCGCCGTGGCGGTCCTGGCGATCGTCGTGGGCGGCGCGACCATCGTCCAGGTGTACCGGATCGGTGAGTCGGGCGCCCGCGCGACGTGGAGCGACGTGCCCGCAGCAGGGGTCGAGAGCAGCGAGTGACAGACAGGTCCGTCGCCCCTGACTCAGTGCAGGACCGAGGTGGCTGTCTCTCCACTCTCGGGCGCCACGACGTCCTGTGTGACGTCCGCGAGAATGCCGATCACCATGGCCATCACCACGACGACGACGGCCACCGCAGCGATGACGGGCGCGTTCCGCGGGCGGGGAGCAGGGGCGCTGAGAGCTAGAGCCCGGGCGACGACATCGCCGCCGGCGCCGGGCACCGTGTAGGAGACCGTCTCCCGATCGACGCCGCCACGCAACAGCGCCGCTCGGGCGAGTGCTGTCATGACGGTGACCCTGTCGGAGGCCTCTGCCGCACATTCGTCCGCGTGCCGTTCGACGGCATGTCGCACCCGTGCCACGGACGGACACAGAACGGGGTCGAGCAGTGCGGACACCTCGACCGCCTGGGTCCACAGAGCGTGGCGACAACGTAGATGTGCCCGCTCGTGGTCCAGGACTGCGCGGACCTCTGCATCCGACAGGGCGTCCAGTAGACCGGTCGTCACCACCACGGCACCCCCACCCGAGGGGACCGCGAAAGCATCCGGCTCGGACGTCTCGACCACGACCACTCCGTCGGAGCGCGCAGCGACCCTGCCGAACCGTGCGGTGCGACGGGCACTGGCGACGACCCGACGAAGATGGCGCACGACGAGCACTGCTCGCCACGCCGACCACAGGATCACGGCTGCACCGATCACGGTCGCCGGCCACGTCGACGACGAGAGGAGAACAGCGGCGACAGCGACCAGTGACGCGGTCACCGAACACGCCGCCACGGTCGTCAACGATGCGAGCACCACGACCGCCCGGGCCGGGGACACGTCACGATCGACCCTGCGGCACCAGAGCCTCACCATCACCGACAGTGTCCACGGTGCTGCCGCGACCACGACGAACCCGATCACGATTCGTTCGTGTCCGGGGAACCGTGACGAGACAGCAGTTCGCGTAACACGAGCTCGTCGTCGGGGTCGAGACCGGACACGAAACTGGCGAGAACATCCGCCCGAGCCTCACCGGCGTCGAGTTCCGAACGCATCCGCATCGCTGCACGCAGAGCCGGCAGATCTTCGTACGGCGCGGTCAGGCGGTAGACGAACGATCGACCCTGTCGCTCCCTGGTCACGAGACCCTTCCCGTGAAGTCGGACCAACGCGGTCATCACCGTCGTGTGGGCCAGATCGTCCTCGAGGAGTGTGCGTACTGCGGACACCGAGAGTTCGTCGTGCTGACCGAGAAGCCGGAGGACCGCCTTCTCCAATGCACCGGGTTCCCTACGCATCGGCCCGGGTGCGTTGCCTCGACATACAGCGAGTGTAGTGGGCACCTCGCGTTTCCGACTGCCGACGCATGGCCGTCCGAGTTCGGCTCGCGGCGACTGTCAGACCTCGCGAACCGTCTCCGCCCGTGGCGCACGGAGCTCCAGCACGGCGGTGGTGCGCTCGGCGTCGACGGGTCTGCCGAGCAGGAACCCCTGCGCCAGATCGCATCCCGTCTCGGCGAGTGCATCGAGTTGCGCGCGGGTCTCGACGCCTTCCCCCACGACGGTCATCTCGTACGCCTTGGCCAACGCGACGATGGCGGTGACGACCGCACGGCCCCGCCGGGTGTCGAGTGCGTCGATGTATCCCTTGTCGATCTTGAAGCACTCGAACACCGGAAACCGTTCGAGGTAGGCCAGGCTGCTGTGACCGGCGCCGACGTCGTCGAGGAGCAGCGCGACGCCCATCTCGGTCACCGCGCTGAGGTTCCGGGCGACGCGTCCGGTGTCGGCGAGCCACACCGTCTCGGTCACCTCGAGCCCCAGGGCCTGTGGCGGTAGGCCGGTCTCCCGGAGCACCGACGCGACCCGGCCGGGGAACGCCGGATCTCGCAACTGGAGCGCGCTGACGTTGACCCGCACGGTGATCGAGAAGTCCCTGCGCCATGTCGCCGCCTGGCGGCACGCAGTGCGTAGCGCCCAATCCCCCAGTACCGCAGCCAGACCGGTGCGCTCGGCCACCGCTACGAACTCGGACGGCTCGATCTGCCCGAGCGTCGGGTGATTCCAGCGTGCGAGTGCTTCGACGGACACCACCTCCCCTGTCGCGATGTGCACCAAGGGTTGGTACGCGAGGGTCAACTCGTCCTCGGCCAGGGCAGCCCGCAGGTCGACCGACAGGGAGCGGACGCGGTCGGCGTCGTAGTGATCGTCCTCGGCGTCGAAGACGGCATGCGCTCCGCCGCCGCCGTCCTTGGCGCGGTGCAGCGCCAGATCGACGCGCCGCAGCAACTCCCGCACCGTGACGCCGGGCTCGGACACCGCGATACCTATCGAGGCACTCATCGGAATGGGGGCATCGGCCGCGGACGGCGGCGCGGCCAGCGCAGCGGTGACACGGAACGCGAGATCCTCGGCGTTCCGGGCGTCGTCGAAGCCCCCGCAGACGACGAGAAACTCGTCACCTCCGAAGCGATACACCGCGTCCCGCGTTCGGACCGCGGCGACGAGACGCTCGGCGAACCGGACCAACGCGCGGTCGCCGGTGTCGTGTCCGAGGCTGTCGTTGATGATCGCGAAATCGTCGACGTCGAGGAGGAGCAACGCCACCTCGTCGCCATGCGCACGCGCGCGAGTCAACGCATCGCCCACCGCCGAGTAGGCCCGCGTGCGGTCCGGAAGTCCCGTGAGTGGATCGTGATCGGTCTGTTCCCGGAGAAGCCGCGAGAGGTCGACGCGTTCGAGCGCTGCGGAGAACACTCCGGCCACCGCCGACAGGAACGCGATGTCCGTGTCGTCGAACAGATTCGGTTCCGCCCCGAACACGATCAGCGCGCCCCACACCCCGGCGCTCGTCGTGATCGGCACAGCGGCGCCGCTGCGAAAGCCGACCGACGACATGGTGGACGTGTCGAACCGTGTCTCTGTCTCGCCGTCCGAGCAGACGGTCAATCGACCGTGCGCCAGAGCGAATCCGGCCAGGGAGCCGGCGCCGGACCGCACCTCGACATCGGTGCGCAGCACATGGGTGACCGCGTCGATGCGCAGAAACGGATCCTCCGGACTCTCGTGCCGAGCGAGCGCCGCGGACGCCACCCCCACCAGGGTCGCCGCGGTGGAGGTCGCTGCGGCGGACACCTCGTCCAGGTCGGCGGAGACGGCGAGCCCACTGAGCCTGGCGAGCGCGGTCTGCGCCAGCGCGAAGCGTCGGGATGCACGAACGTCCGCGAGGACACGGGCGGGGATCGTCACCATCACTCCGTTCGGCGTCTGTGAGTCGATGGTCGGTTCGACCACGGGCACACGTCACGAGCGACAAACCCCGACATTCACGGCTTATGACCCGTCCAGCATCGCACGTCGATCGTTCCGTGGCCGTGCGAACGCCGACGGAGCCGAATGCACTCGTGTCAGGGGGCGGTCGGATAGTGACCGTCGGGTGCGTTGCTGACCACCAGGCTGCGACCCCGAAGGTCGTCGGGGAGCATGTCACGCCATCGCAGCGCCTCGTCGAGGTCGGTACTGGTCCACAGAGCCGACACCAGTTCGTCACGTCCCGTCGCGCGCGGCGATCGCAGTTCCACCGTGTACACGTACGGCAACGGATGGGGGCCGGTCATCGATGGTTCCCAGTCCGCGCGGTCGACTATCCGGCCGTCCGGACCCTCGATGTACTGCACCCGTGCTCCCCAGGCCGCGCAGTACGCGCGAGCCGTCCGCACCGCCGACGACACGTCGGCCGCTGCCCGCACCACCACGGTGTCGCGGTCGTCGATCAACCACACCAGGAACCGACTCGAGGGTTCGATGTCGGACGTGCCCATCACCTCGAGGAAGTCACACGAGCGCGGCGTCGGTTGAGTGCGATGACCCATGAAACACATTCGCACACGATCGCCGATCGGGATGCGTGCTCTTCCTCACCACGCGTGGTGAGGGTCCGGCGCCCGGTAGTCAGTCCTGGAACCCGACTCCGGCGAGCTCGGTCGACAGTTCCCAGACCCGTCGCGCCTCCGCACGATCGCGCAGCCGCGAGTACAGCTTCTGCGGTCCGGGACGCCCACCGAGGTGCCCGAGTCCCGCCGGCCCGTGGAAACTTCCGGACGTCACGTCGACGGCGGTCGCCGCGTACAGAGCCGGCAGCGCAGCGGTCTCGGTGGTGCCGACCAGTAATCCGCGACGGGACAGGGCCTCGATCACGCGACGGCTCGTCGTCTGCGAGGTCCGGTCGAGCTCGGGTCGCGCGGCGAGCAGACCTGTCGGCGCGATTCCGGGGTGCGACAGATGACTCGAGATACCCCAGCCACGCTGCGCGCTGAGCCGTCCCAGTTCGAGGCCGAACAGTCCGAAGGCGATCTTCGACTGGCTGTAGGCGCGCATTCCGTCGTACGACCGTTCCCAGTTCAGGTCGTCCCAGTTGATCGATCCGCTGTTCGCGGCAATGCTGATCTGTGAGACGACGCGGGCGCGCCCTGCTCGCAGCAGGGGAAGCAGACGGCTCACGAGCGCGACGTGGCCGAGGTGGTTCGTACCGAACTGCAGCTCGAATCCGTCCGACGTCGTCCGTCGCGACGGTGGAGTCATCACGCCGGCATTGTTCACGAGGATGCCGATCGGTCTGCCCTCCGACGACAGCGTGTCCGCGAGTGCGGACACGGAGTCGAGCGACGAGAGATCGAGGCGCCGGAGTGAGACGTCGGCGCTGGGATGAGCCTGCCTGATCGCGTCGATCGCCGCCTTCCCCTTGCTCTGCGAGCGAACGGGCAGGACCACCTCCGCCCCTGCTGCCGCGAGGCGACGGGAGAGGACGAGGCCGATGCCGTCACTGCCGCCGGTGACGACAGCTCGGATACCGGAGAGATCGGGGACGGCGATGTCGATGGTGTGTCTCATGGGTCGCTCCTGATGGGTGTGAGGTGTCGTGTCGACGACGTGTGACCTCACCGTGCCGGGGTCCTCCCCCGACAACCAGGACTCGTCGATCCCCCGATGGCGGGTCGCCCCTTGCGCGTGAGAGGGGGATCGACAGACCCTGGTCGGCGCACGCGCCACGCGATAGGAAGAAGCAATGGAGATCGACAGAGCAGGGCTGGCCCAGTTTCTCCGGGGTCGCCGCAGCGCACTGCAACCCGAGGACGTGGGTCTTCCACGAGGGCTGCGACGTCGGACCGACGGGCTGAGGCGCGAAGAGGTCGCGGCACTGAGCCACATGTCGACCGACTACTACGCCCGTATCGAGCGGGAGCGAGGACCCCAACCGTCCGAACAGATGGTCGCCTCGATCGCACAGGGACTGCATCTCTCGCTACCCGAACGCGACCACTTGTTCCGGCTCGCCGGCCACACCCCACCGACACGCGGGGCCGTCGGCGATCACATCGGTCCGGGCCTGCTGCGCATATTCGACCGACTGCACGACACTCCCGCCGAGATCGTCACAGAGTTGGGAGAGACGCTGCGGCAGACGGCACTCGGTGTCGCGCTCACCGGTGATCAGTCCGGCCGGACCGGGCCCTCACGCAGCATCGGGTATCGGTGGTTCGCCGACCCGGCGAGCAGGAACCTGTACGCCCCCGAGGATCACGCGCACCTCACCCGAACATGGGTGTCCGGCCTACGCGAGGTCGCCACCCTTCGCGGACCCGACTCGCGCGCTGCGCGTCTCGCGGCGACGCTGCTTCAGGAGAGCGACGAGTTCCGCACCGTCTGGGAGCGGCACGAAGTGGGAGTGCGGCCGGCCGAGACGAAGCGATTCGTCCACCCGGATCTCGGCCGCCTCGAACTGTCCTGCCAGACGCTCGTCGATCCGCTGCAGTCCCATTTCCTTCTGGTCTACACCGCAGTTCCCGGCAGCCCGAGTCACGAGAAGCTTCAGCTGCTCCCCGCACTGGGAACACGAACGTCCACGACACCGGGCCCGTGACGAACACACAGTCACGTCGAGGAATCGATGCCATCAGCCGAACGACCGCCTGCTCACAACTCGATCCGCCCGGTGCGGTCGTGGAACTCCCCCGTGGGTCCGTCGCTGCCGAGCAGGGCCAGGCGAACGGTGGCGTCGGTTCCCTCCGCGACAGTCTGATGCCCGGTGTTCCCGTTGAGGTCGGTGGCCGTGTAGCCGGGGTCGGAGGCGTTGATTCGTATCTCGGGGAGGTTCTTGGCGTACTGCACGGTGAGAGTGATGACGGCCGCCTTCGAGGCGGCGTACGGGATGGCGGCGACAGGGAACTCGTCCCGGCCGGGATCCTGGAGGAAGCGGCCCATTCCCACACCCGAGGCCACGTTGACGATCACCGGATTCGACGACTGCCGCAGCAGCGGCAGCGCTGCTTGCGTCACCCGGACGATGCCGACGACGTTGGTGTCGAGGGTGTCCGCCATGGAGTCGGCGTCCAGGTCGTCGACACCGCCGCCGTGTCCGATGACGCCGGCGTTGTTGATCAGGACGTCCAGTCGGGGAAGTGACGACACCGACGCGGTGACCGAGTCGGTGTCCGTCACGTCCAGTCGTAGTACGTGTGCGCCGAGTGCGCGGACGTCGTCTGCCCTGTCGGGGTCGCGGACGCCGGCGTACACGTCGACACCGGAGTCGACGAGTCGTCGCGCCGTCTCGAGTCCGAGGCCCTTGTTCGCTCCCGTGATGAGTGCTGTTGTCATGTCTCGATCCTGTGGCCCGGTGACGTGCAGGTCCAGGTACTGCCGGTACCACCCGCGCTCCGGCGACGCGGTGCACGATGGTGTGCATGAGTGAACTGTCGACGGTGCTCCGGGCTTGGCGGGACCGGACTCGACCGGAGGAGGTCGGCCTGCCCGCCGTCCCCGGCAGACGAGCACCCGGACTGCGCCGTGAGGAACTCGCCACGTTGGCGTCCATCAGCGTCGACTACATCGTCCGCCTCGAGCAGGGGCGGGCGCGGCACCCGTCGGCGCAGACCATCGCCGCGTTGGCGCGAGCGCTGCGACTGAACGACGAGGAAGTGGATCACCTGTATCGGGTGGCCGGACTGGCATCACCGAACGGGCGCCTCGTCCCGCACCACATCGGGCCCGGCGTGCGGCGCATGGTCGACCGCCTGGACGACGTGCCACTGGCGGTCTTCACGGCAGCGTGGGACATCGTCCATCACAACGGCCTCTGGGCAGCCATCAGCGGGGACCCCGCACTGCGACACGGTGTCGACCGCAATGTGGTGTGGCGCCATTTCACCGACGATTTCACCGGCGTCGGGTACGACGACCGCCATCACGAGGAATTCGGCGAGGACCTCGTCGCCGATCTTCGAGCGGCACACGCCCGCTATCCCGACGACCCGTATCTGACCACCCTCGTCACCCGACTCCGGGCGAGGAGTGCGGACTTCGACGCTCGCTGGGGTCGCGCCACCATGTCGGTGCACAAGGCAAGCCGCAAGGTGATGACGACGCCGGTGGGACCGATCGCCGTCGACTGCGATGTGCTCACGGCACCGGGCAGCGATCTGCGCATCGTGGTCTACACCACCGTTCCCGGCTCCGAGGACGAGCAACGTCTGGAGTTGCTGCGCGTCGTCGGCACGCAGACTCTGGTGTGAGCCGGTCGCGCGGAGCGGGTCAGGAGCGGCGAGTACCGATGCCCCGCGACACGAGATCGGCCACGAATCTTTGTGTCAGCGCGTCCGATTCCGCCCCGACCATCACGACGACCGACCTCGTCAGTGGAGGTGTCATCGACTTGACGATCCCGGCGAAGCGAGCGGGAACGGCGGTGGCCGGCACGAGCGCGACCCCCAACCCTGCGTGAGCGAGTTGTGCTGCCGTCGTGGCATGTCGAGTGTGCGTGACAGCGTCGAGCTGGACTCCGTGCGTCGCAGCCACGGTGTCGAACCATCCACGAAGGCCGTTCGACGGGTGGTAGTGCACGATCGGCCTGCCGGCGAGGTTCGGCCAGGAGACGGCGTCCTCGTCGGCGAGATCGAGACCTTCCGGAATCACGACCAGGATCTCCTCGGTCCCGATCTCGGTCATCGCTGCGGACCCGCGCGACGGCGCCGGCCCCACTGCGATGTCGAGGTCGCCGTCCGTGATCGCCGTCGCCATCGCGTCGGCGCTGGTGTACTCGGTCAGATCCAGACCGATGTCCGGATGCTTCCGGGTCCAGGTGCGCAACGTCGGCGCCAGGATCGGGACGGTCATGCTCTCCGCGCACCCCAGGCGTAGCCGGCCCGCTTCACCCTGTGCCGCAGCGTGTCCGGTTCGCAGAACGCGCTCGGCCGCTGCCAACGCGATCCGCGCATCGACGAGAACGGCACGGCCGGTGGGCGTGGGACGCACGCCTCGCGGAAGCCGCTCCAGCAGAGGACTCCCGATCTCCGTCTCCAACGACGCGAGGTGATGGGAGAGCGCGGGCTGCGACAGATGCAGCTGGGCTGCTCCCGCGGTGACAGAGCCGGCGTCGACGACGGCCACGAAGCATTCCAGGGCTCGCAGAGTCGGCACCGATGGAGCGTATGTCAGCGGCGCACGCTCACGTCGGGGTGATCGTGCGACTCGTCGTCGGAATGCGGAGGGAGGGGATGCGAGGGGAGAAAGACCAGCGTCAACACACCGGCCACGGCGGTGACCATCCCGGCGACGAGACTGCCGGTGGTGAAGCCGTCGACGAAGCGTTCGCGTGCGAGATCGGACAGTTGCGACCCGAGCAGTGCCCCGGTGGCACCCAGCGAGTCCGCCGCCTGGCGTGCGGCTTCGAGCGCGGCGCCCACCGACTCCTGCGCGGGGTCCATCAGGACGGTAGGCAATTCGGTCGTGTCCAGCCCGTCTCGGTACACCGACAGTGCGACCGACCCGATCACGGCGACACCGAGTGTTCCGCCGAGTTCGCGGGTGGCATCGTTGACCGCTGATCCCATCCCGGCCTTGTCGGTCGGAACGACTCCCATGATCGCTTCCGTCGCAGGGGCACTCGTCAGACCCAGGCCTGCGCCCAGCAGCACCATCTGACCCGCGATCTGCAGGTAGGACGTGCCCGTGTCGATCTGCGAGATCCACAGGAACGCAGCCGTCAACGATGCCAGGCCGGCGGCCACCACGATCTTGGAACCGACCAGTACTGCCAGGCGAGGACCCACCAGCGAGAACACTGCCAGCGATCCCGCGACGGGCAGCATGCGCACGCCGGTCTCGAGGGCACCGAAGCCGCGCACGGACTGGAAGTACTGGGTGACGAGGAAGATGAACCCGAACAGCGCGAAGAACGCACTGGTGACCGCCCCACTGGCAGCCGTGAAGCGCATGTTCGTGAACAGCCGCACGTCCAGCATCGGGTGGCGAGCGCGCGACTCCCGGAGAACGAAGGTGACCAGCACTGCGGCGGCCACACCGAATCCGAGCGCCGTCGACGCCGAGGACCACCCGCGGTCGGGGCCTTCGATGATGGCGTGCACCAGTGAACCCAGGGCCAGCACGGACAGAAGCAAGCCCGACTTGTCCAGCGGCGGGGTCGACGGATCACGGGAGTTCGGCACGAAACGCACTGCGAGAGCGATGGTTGCGACAGCAGCGAGGCCGTTGAAGACGAAGATCGATCCCCACCAGAAATGTTCGATCAACGCCCCACCCACCACGGGTCCGACCGCGACCGAGACGCCGGTCGCCGCGCCCCACAGTCCGATGGCCATGACGCGTTCGGACCGCTCCTGGAACACGTTGGTCAGAATCGACAGCGTCACCGGGTACACCACGGCAGCCGCGACACCGGCCAGCGCCCGCCACGCGATCAGCTGGGCGGGCTCACCACTCCACGCCCCACCCACGGATGCGACCGCGAAGAGCACGAGCCCGCCCACGAGGAAGGGACGGCGACCGAACCGGTCGCTGAGCGATCCCCCGGCCAGCACCAACGCAGCGAATGCCAGGTTGAAGGCATCGACCACCCACAGCAGATCGCGCGTGGACGCCCCCAGGTCCTCGACGAGGGTGGGCAGCGCGATGTTGACGATCGTGGTGGACACGTTGACCACGAACACCGCGCAGCACAGCGTCACCAGGGCGGCCATCTTGCGCGAGCGGAGGGCCGGCACCGCGGCGAGGAGCGTCATAACAAAGTTATAGCAGGCGCGGCGGGCCCGTCGCATCAGGACGTCACCGTGGGACCATGACGTCATGGCCGCTCGACGAGACACCGACCGCACAGCGGACGACGGATCCACCCGCGAGCGCCTCGTCGACGCCGCCGTCGCTGTCCTGGCAGAGGAAGGCCCTGCCGAGATGAAAGTCCGTCGCATCAGCGACAAGGCAGGCTCCTCGACGATCACGGTCTACCACCACTTCGGGAACGTGGGCGGACTGCTCGACGCCGTCGTGGCGCGGGGATACGCGACGCTGACAGGGACTCTCGAGGACGCGGCCGCGTCGAACGAGGATCCCGGTGTGCAGCTCTTCGCCATGGCCCTGGGAACCAGAGGTTTCGCGCAGCGCAACCCGCACCTCTACGACCTGATGTTCGGACTCTCGCCGCGCGGAACCTACCGCGCGTCCGCTCCCCTTGTGCCACAACAGCATTTCCGCGAGGCCTACGCCGTTCTGGTACGCAGCTGCCACCGACTGGTGGCGGCCGGTCGCGTCGACATCGACGACCCGGAACAGATCGCCGCCCAGTTGTGGAGCCTGGTACACGGGTTCGTCTCGCTCGAAGCGGCCGGCCACTTCGCCGATCACAGCGACGCAGTCGCGAGCGTCCTCGCGCCCATGGCCGTCGCCCAGCTCGTCGGTATCGGCGACGACCGCGCTCGGGCCACCCGCGGAGCACTCACCGCCTACGCGACCTGGACCGCGACGGCAGTCGAGTAAGAGAACGCCCTGCCCGGTCGAGAGCTCGCCGATCGCGACTGCGACAACCTCGCAACCCCGGATCGCGGCGCGCGGAGATGGGCGCAGGCCCGGCGACCCCGTCGTGCCCGCCGTCGCACTGCCCTCACCTGCGTGATTGACATCACAAGGACGTCATACTACTTTCAAACTGACATCAGTTCAGGAAGTCCACTCGCACCGACAGCCGAGCGGCCCTGTGAGTCCGAGAGAGGTCTGACCATGCGGAGGATTCCCCGAGCCATCGCCACCGTTGCCGTGGCAGCGTCGGCGTTCGCGCTCACAGCGTGCGGCGGCACCACCACCCCGTCCGGGCCCGTCGAGGGCAGCTGGGACGACGTCGTCACCGCGGCGAAGACGGAGGGCAGCGTGATGCTCTACTCCAGCCAGAAGCCTGCGAACCTCGACGCGCTGAAGGCCGCGTTCACGCAGAAGTACCCGGAGATCTCCATGGACTTCGTGCGCGGAACGGATTCCGAGATCAATCCCCGTGTCGAGACCGAGAACCGCACGGGTACAGGCATTGCCGACGTCCACATGGTGACCGACGCGTCGTGGATCGCCAGCGCGTCCGAGTCCGGCACCTTCTCCACCGAGATCGTGGGTCCGGACTTCGACGCACCCGACTACGACCGCGCGGCCAGCGTGAAGAACGACCGCTTCTTCCTCTCGTCCGCCGCTGTCTTCGGCCTCGGGTGGAACACCGCCGCGGTGCCCGACGGTCTCGAGACCCCGCAGGACATTCTGGACCCGGCCTACCGCGGCCGCATCGGCATCGTCAATCCGACGGGCATCGCGTCGTACGTCGACCTGTATCGGCACTACGCCGAGAACTACGGCGAGGACTACTGGAACAAGCTGGCCGAACTGCAGCCGCGTGTCTACCCGAGCGCACTGGCGGTCGCGCAGGCCCTGACGTCGGGTGAAGTGGTGGTCTCGCCCAGCGTCCAGCCGCTCGTCACCGAGGTCGACGCGGGCGCTCCCGTCGACTGGGTGCTGCCGGAGAACCCCTGGGGCACACCGTGGTACACCGAGGTCCTGAGTGCGGCGCCGCATCCGAACGCGGCTCAGGTTCTGGCTGACTTCATGGTGACCGCCGAGGGACAGGCCGCGCTGAACGGTGGCTACGCCGCCGCGCTGCCGGATGTTCCGGGCGCCGTCGAGCGGGCACAGAACATCGCCTCACCCGATCCCGCCGATCTGACCCCCGAGAACGTCGACCGGTACTCGCAGGAATGGTCGCAGCTCTTCCAGTGACGGGGACGCGACCGCTCTCGACCATCCGAACTCGTCATCCAGGGAGGTGATCATGGACGCTCGGACAGCGCCTTCGCACGGCTCACGTGTGCTCGTCACCGGCGCCGCGCGCGGCATCGGTGCGGCATGTGCCGCGCGCTTCGCCTCTCTCGGAGCGACCGTGTACGTCACGGACGTGGACGACGAGGGTGGTCGCGCGGTCGCCGACACCCTCGGACCGTCGGTTCGCTACCTGCATCTGGACGTGGCGTCGGAAGCCGAGTGGGACGCGTGCGTGCAGAGAATCGAAGCGGACGGTGGAGGCCTCGACGTGCTGGTGGCCAACGCCGGGGCGGCGCACCGCGGCGACATCGCCGATACCTCTCTGGCCGACTTCCGCCGCATGCTCGACATCAACCTGGTCGGCACCTTCCTCGCCCTCAGGACGGCGAGCACCGCCGTGAAGTCCGGCGGTTCCGTGATCACGGTGTCGTCCCTGCGCGGAATCCTCGCGACAGCAAAGCTCGGCGCCTATGGCGCCTCGAAGTTCGGTGTGCGGGCCCTCACCCGAGTGGCTGCGCTCGAGCTCGCCGAGCGGGGGATCCGAGTCAACTCGGTGTGCCCCGGAAGCATCGACACCGACATCACCGGTAGCGAGGACTTCGCCGACCACGATGTCGCCGGCTATGTGCGCACCATTCCGATGCAGCGGCGGGGCACCACCGGCGACATCGCGGACGCCGTCGTGTTCCTCGCCGGATCCGAGAGCAGCTACATCACGGGAACCGACCTCGTCGTCGACGGTGGTCTGGCGGCCGGCGCGCGAACACCCACACACACCTCTGGACAGAAGGCATGAGATGACCGATCGCTTCACCATTTCCGGACTGACCAAGACGTACGGCAGCACGAAGGTCGTGGACGGTCTCGACATCGACATCGAGCAGGGCGAGTTCCTGGTTCTTCTCGGCCCGAGTGGCTGCGGGAAGACCACCACGCTGCGGTGCCTCGCGGGGCTCGAGACACCCCAGGGCGGGCGTATCTCGTTCAAGGACAGGACGGTCTTCGACGCGGACCAGCGAGTCGACGTCCCCGCGCACAAGCGCAACATCGGCATGGTCTTCCAGTCCTACGCCCTGTGGCCGCACATGACGGTGCGCCGCAACATCAAGTACCCCCTCGACGTCCGCGGACTCACCAAGTCCTTCGGACCGGGAGCCGTCGAGGCAGCGGCCGACATGGTGGACTGCGGCGCACTGCTCGACCGGTATCCGTCGCAACTCAGTGGTGGCCAACAGCAGCGCGTGGCGGTCGCCCGCGGGCTGGTCGCGCGTCCGGACCTCATCCTCTTCGACGAGCCGCTCAGCAACCTCGATGCCCGGCTGCGCGATCAGGTCCGGTCCCAGATCCACCGCCTGCACCGCGAACTCGGGTTCACCGCCGTGTTCGTGACCCACGACCAGTCCGAGGCATTCGCACTGGGCGATCGTCTGGCCATCATGAAATCGGGTCGCATCGAGCAGCTCGACACGCCGTCGAGCGTGTTCGAGAACCCCGGCTCGGACTACGTCGCGGCATTCATCGGCATGGCCAACAAGCTCGAACTGCGCAGGGCGCACGACGGCTGGCAGACCTCCGCGGGTGACGCGATCGATCTCCGCGACTCGGTGGTCCGCGATCGTGCCGACGAGGGCGATTCCGCGGTCGCACGGCTGCGTCCGGACGACCTGCTCCTGCACCGCAGCATGGCCGAGGTTCCGCCCGGCCACGTCGGACTGCACGCCGCCCTCGTCGATCACGAGTACGGAGGTCGGCACTTCGATGTGACCGTGCGGTCCGGCGCCGAGACACTCACCCTGCGTGCGTCGGCCGCCGAGCACGGCCTCGCGCTGCGTTCGGCCGAGCCGGGTGACGCCGTGGTCGTCTCCTTCTCCCCCGCAGCGCTGCGGGTGTTCCCCTCGGCGCCCTCCACCGCGACCGCCGCGGACACCGCACCCGTCGCCGCAGCAGTGGGGAGCGCATCGTGACCGCCACCCTCACACCCCCCGACACCGACACGACGCCGCCGCCGGCGGGACGACGGTCACGGCTGACCGGCCCCTGGCGTGCCCGGCTCGGTTACGGCATTCTTCTCGCCGTTCTCGCCTATCTGGTCGTCCTCCCCATGGTGCGTCTGCAGATGCTCGCGTTCGAGGACGGAGCGCGGGGCTACCGCAGCCAGTACGGACGGTTCGACATCGCCCAGACACTGTGGACGACAGTGATTCTGGCGCTGGGATCGCTCGTCATCGCGCTCGTTCTCGGCACCCTGCTCGCCTACGCCGCGAGCCGCCTTCCGGCGCGACTCGGGTTCCTCAAGATGATTCCCATCCTGCCCATCGTGCTTCCCGCGGTCGCCAACATCGTCGGCTGGGCCTTCCTGCTGTCACCGGGACCCGGCTACCTCAATGTCGTACTGCGCGCGCTGCCCTGGTGGAGCGATCTCGAGAGCGGCCCCGTGGACGTCTACACGGTGCCGTGGATCGTCATCCTGACCGGATTCGGTCTGACGTCGTTCGTCTATCTCTTCGTGTCCTCGGGGATGGACAACATCAGTTCGGAGCACCTCGAGGCCGCTCGGATCAGCGGATCGTCCTCGATGGGTGTGTTCTTCCGTATCGTTCTCCCCCTGCTCCGTCCGTCGCTCATCTACGGCGGTGGTATCGCGTTCCTCCTCGGGCTCGGCCAGTTCACCGGACCACTCCTGTTGGGTCAGAACAGCGGAGTGAAGGTCCTCACCACCGAGATGTACCGGCGGGTGTCGGAATCACCGTCCGACTTCGCGGCCGCCGCAGCTGCCGGTTCACCCCTCGTCCTGTTCGGACTGGCGCTGGTTCTGGTGCAGAAGATGTTGCTGGGCAATCAGAGCCGGTTCGTCACTCACGGCGGCAAGGCGTTCTCCGCACCCTCGGGCCGCGGAACGTGGGCGGCCGTCACCATCAGTGTGTACGCCCTGTTCGCGCTGCTGATCCCCATCGTCGGACTCGTCATCGTGTCGCTGACCCCGTACTGGTCGGACACCCTGACCCTGGATCTGTTGACGCTGGACAACTTCCGGGCCCTCATCTCCGACGACGCGATCGTCTCGTCCGTACTCACCAGCATCCTCACGTCCCTCGCCGCGGTGGCCGTGTGCATCCCCATCGGGTACGTCATGGCCAACCTGTTGGTCCGCGGTCGACGCTTCCGCGTCCTGGGCATGATCGGCGACTTCATCACCGCCCTGCCACTGGGTATCCCCGCGGTCATCTTCGGTGTGGGGTTCCTGCTCACGTACACCGAACCTCCGTTGATCCTCTACGGCACTCGCACGGTGATCGTGCTCGTCTACATCGTGCTGATGTTGCCGTTCTCGGTCCGACTGCAGATGACGGCGATGCTCGCGCTGGGCAACACCTACACCGAGGCCTCGGCCACCAGCGGCGCCTCGCCCGTGGTGACCAATCTTCGGATTCTGTTGCCACTCATGCGAGGAGCCATCTTCGGCGCCGTCGCCCTGATGTTCATCCTTCTGACTCACGAGTTCGCCGCCTCGCTGCTCGTCCGCGCCTCGACGACCCAGGTCATGGGCACCCTGCTCTACGACATGTGGCAGAACGGCTCGTACCCGCTCGTCGCGGCGATGGCGCTGCTCATGACCGCGGTGACCACCACCGGAGTCGCGATCGCCATGCTCGTCGGCGGTCGCAACGTCCTCAGCAAGCTCTGAAAGGCCCACCATGCCCGAAGGCAGTACCCGTCTGACCGACAAGGTGGTCCTCGTGACCGGCGCCACCGGCGGGATCGGTGTCGACATCGTGACGAGGCTGGCGTCCGAGGGAGCCAGCGTGATCGTCACCGATGTCGACCAGAGCGCCTGCGACGCAGCGGTGCACGCGCTGGAACGCCCGGACTCGCATCTGGCGTGCGCGCTGGACATCACCGACGAGGAGCAGTGGGCGGCGACCCTCGCCCTCGTGGAGGACCGTCACGGCACGCTCGACGCCGTCGTCAACAACGGTGCGATCGGATCGCTCGCCACCGTCGTCGACGAGACGGTGGAGCAGTATCGCCGCGTCGTCGAGGTGAGTCAGACCGGTACGTGGCTGGGGATGAAGCACGCCGGCGCCTTGATCGAGCGGACCGGCGGCGGATCGGTGGTCAACATCTGCTCCATCCTCGGCAGCGTCGGCGGACTGGGCAACAGCATCGCCTACGCCGCGGCGAAGGGTGCCGTGCGGACCATGACGAAGAACGCGGCGCTGCACTGGGCCCGCCTCGGGGTGCGGGTCAACTCGATCCACCCCGGTTTCATCGCGACCCCGCCACTGCTCGCGCGTTACGAGGGCACACCGCGCCACGAGGCCATGCTGGCCGGCACGCCGATGGGACGACTGGGTTCCGGCGCGGAAGTCGCTGCCGCGGTGGCGTTCCTGGCCGGTGACGATGCACGCTTCGTGACCGGTACCGAGCTGTACGTCGACGGCGGGTGGACCGCCGCCTGAGTCTCAGGCGACGCTGAACACGTCGACGCCGTCCTGGTTCTCCACACGCAGCACGCCCCGGTGGACGTCCAGATCGAGGTGGGCCAGGGTCTCGCAGACCGCGACCATGCGATCGAACGTTCCGAGATCCGCGAACGGGCGATCACGACGGGTCCACGGAAGGCGCTCGGCGACATCGAGGCCGGTCGCCCGGGTCAGGTCGGCGACGACCGCACGGGTCGCCGCCAAGCGGCGGGCGTGGTGATCGAGGAGTTCGCGCACGCGCGCGTGCAGACCGACACCGGTGTCCCCGTGAGCGGGCAGCACGGTGCGATCCCGATCGTCGAGCATCATCTCCAACGACTGCAGGTAGTGCCCCAGGGGCAGGTCCCACTCACCGAGTTCGAATCCGATCGACGGGGTGATGGTCGGCAGAACGTGGTCGCCCGTGTAGCTGATGTCTCGGTCGAGATCGTGGAATACCATGTGGCCCTTGGTGTGGCCGGGCGTGTGCACCGCGGTCAACCGGTGTCCGGGGATGTCGAGGGCGCCCTCGGTGAGCCACGCGTCCGGCGGCTCCCAGTCGTCCGAGTCGAAGTCCTCGTCGCTGGTGTCCAGGCGAACAGCTCGCGCGATGTCCTCGGCGCCGGCCCGTTCCAGCTCACGCAGTGACGATGTCGGCATGTTGGAGGCAAGCTCCCCGATGGCGACGATCCCCGGCGCCTCGGCCGACCCGAGGTGGATGCGGCAACCGTGTCGACGGCGGAGGTCGACGGCGAAGGTGTAGTGGTCACGGTGGACGTGAGTGACGAACACGTCGTGTACGTCGTCCGGTCGGCAACCGAATTCGGCCAGCGCGGTGGAGAACTCGTCGTACGTACCCGGCCGTCGCCATCCGCCGTCGATCAGCGCCAGGCCCCTGTCGGTCTCCAGGGCATAGACGTTGATGGCACGGAGTCCGTCGGACGGCATCTGCAGTGGCACCCGGTGGATGCCGTCCGCGATCCGAACGGATCCCGGATCGGACCACCGGGCGGTCACGAGGTGGTCGACGTGTCGGCGACCATGGTCCGCTCGTCGCCGTACCAGATCATCCGTCGCCCACGCATGGTTCCGACGTGCTCGACGGCGACCTTCCACTCCGGACTGGCGAGCGCGGTCTCGAGATCGTCGCGCGAGGCGAAGCTCAGAATGGACAGTCCGTCCCACCCGGCGCTGCGCTCGTCTATCGAGTGGACGATGTCGATGTGCTGCCACCGCAGCAGGCCCGGGAGAGGGTAGGTCACCTCCGCGTGCTCACCGCGCCACCACGTCATGAACTGCTCGTGCGTCCAGTCGTTCGGACGGGCGGCGAGAACCATCAGATCGAACATGATTTCCTCCAGGGTGTGGTCAACATGAATTCGGTTCGGTATGGGTGGACGTGATCGACACGAATGACCGAGCCGGGCTCAGCGCCCAGCGGTCAGGGGCGCACCATCTTGAGCACCGCGGTGGTGACGGTCTCGGCGATCTCGTCGAGGGTGGCGGGGCCGTTCGGCCGGTACCACCGCCACACGCTGATGACGAGGGCGAGGACCAGGCGTCCCACCGTCTTCGGATCTCCCTCGGCGAAGACCCCGTCGTCCATGCCACTGGCGATCAATCTCGTCCACCGACGCTCGATCTCCTGGACCAGCTCTCGGGACTGGAGACGCTCGGCCTCCTCCTTCCCCGACTGCCGCTCCGTCGCCAGAAGGTCCATGTGGTTCTGCAGGATCCGGCGCTGCAGAGCGTCCAGCGGCGAGGCCTGGAGAGCTCCCGCGACGGCGGCTCGCAGTGCCGCCTCCGGGTCGCTCCGGTCGGCCGTGGCCGCGTCGAAGCGCTCGACGGAATCCGCCAGTTCCAGACGCATGATGGTGAGCAGACAGTGCGCTTTGGATTCGAAGTAGTGGTAGAGCGCGGTCTGGCCTATTCCGACCTCGTCCGCCACCGACGCCCACTTGGTGTGGTCGTAGCCCACCCTGCCGAACTGCTCGATGGCGACGGTGAGAATACGAGACCGCTTGGAGCGCGGGCTCTCGCGGCGTGCCGTCGTTCCGACGCTCATCGCGGCACCCTCGAAGACTGGCCCGGCCGGCCTCCGGCCTCCCCGCAACGTGTCAGCATCGTGCTCATGTTACTCGTCCCGAGGTGAATTCGGATCGGGAACACCGGCGAGACGCGCTGCCATCCGCACGGCATCGGGTCGGGAGAGCTTCCCGACACGGTTCTGCGGCAGATCGTCCACAGCGAAGACGTACTCCGGCCAGTTGTGTCGTGGCACGCCGCGACGGGACAATCCGTCCGTCACCTCGGCCAGACCGAGAGCGCGTCCGTCGGTCACCACGAGGGCTCCGGCGCGCTCGGACAGCAGCTCGTCCGGGATCGGCACCACGCAGACCTGCACGATGCCGGGGACGCCGGCCACCGCCGCCTCGACCTCGTTGATGTCGATGTTGCGACCACCACGGATGATGATCTGCTTCTGCCTGCCCATCACGGTGATGGTGCCGTCGGTCGCCACCTCGACGAGGTCACCGGTCGGCAGGTATCCGTCGTCGGTCAGTGTCGGTGCCGCGACCTGTCCTCCCCGTGCATACCCGACGAACATCGAGGGTCCGCGGACCTGCGCGTCACCGATCTCCCCGGTGCCCACGTCCTCCCCCGCACCGTTCACGGCCCGCACGATCGTGCCGGGGAACGGCCGTCCGTCCGTACCGAGGCGAAGTCGAGGATCGTCGTCCGGGGTCGCGGTCGTGTGACCGAGGCACTCCGACATGCCGAACACCCGGAGGAACGTCGTTCCCAGGAACTGCTCGGCCCGTTCGAGAGCCGACGCGTTCATGGGCCCGCCGCCGACCGTCATCGCCCGCATCCCCGCGAGTCGACCGGCCCCGTTCTCGACGAGGGACAACTGCAGCGCCATCGTCGGCACCAGCATCGTCCAGCGGACGTCGTGGGCGGCCATCGCGTCGAGTGCGGCCACCGGTGACCACTTGCCGATCGACACCATCGGTCCGCCCACGAACAGCGGCAGATACATCCCGAAACATGCTGCGGCGACGGAGGACAGGGGGACGAAGGCGCCCACCGCGTCGCCCGGTCGCAGACCCACGGCGTCCCTCGTGCACGAACAGGCGTAGCGCAGTGCGTCCTCGGACTGGACGACGCACTTCGGGCGACCGGTGGATCCGGAGGTCATCGCGATGACACTGCCTCCGTTCCAGCGCGACACACCTCGCGGATCACCACGGCGAGCACGCAGATGACGGTCACCGACCGCCGCGTCGCCCGACGGGAAGTCCTGGTCGGACACCCCCCACTGTTCGAGTGTGCGGAGGTCGGCCACCACCATGTCGGGGTCGACGTCCTCGACGGCGAGCACGAATTCCGATGCTGTGGCATGCGGGCTGAGCACGGCGACCACGCCTCCGCGCAGACCGACCGACAGTGCGGTGGCCACCGTCTGCCAGGTGTTGTCCGCCTGGATCAGCACCGTGGGAGGTGTGGGGTCGTGCTGTGCCATGTGCTCGGCTCCGCGTTCGGCGGCAGCCATCACGTCGGCCAGTCGATGGGTGCCGTGCAGGTCGATCACGGCGATCGCGTCGGGGTGTTCCCGGACGCGGTCTCGCAGTTCGAGCGCGAGAGTCTTCACTGACGGTGGTCCTTTCCGGCATCACGTTCTGGGGTGGGCTCGTCGGACGTGGTGGGCAGGAGCACGGTTCGGCCGGCGTCCTCCCCGGCACGCAGACGCGCATAGGCGTCGATCGCCTCGTCGAGAGGTCGCGTGGTCACCTCGGGCAGCAGCGCCCCGGACTCCGCGAGCGCCACCACCTCCACCAGATCCGCGCGACTGCCCCAGAAGGGGGCCGAGACCTGCCACCCGGCGGCGATCCCCCGGTTCTTGGCCACCGACACGGACCCTCCGGCGCCCCCCACCACGACGAGGCGTCCTCCGGGTACGAGCGTGGCCAGCCCTTCGGCCATCGTGTCGTCGCTGCCCACGAAGTCGAACACCACGTCGACGCCCCCGAGATCTCTCGTGGCAGAGGCCGCCTCGGCCATGGACGAGTACACCGCGGCGGCGCCCATGGTCGTCGCGGATCTCCGAGCCGCGTCGCGCGGATCGACGGCCACCACGTGGCCGGCTCCCAGCAGCGACGCCATTCGGACCGCGAGGTGACCGAGACCGCCGACACCGACGATCACGACCACGGCGTTCGAGTCGAGGAGGTCGGCCTGACCGCTGACGGCGTGATGCACGGTGGCGCCCGCATCGGCGAGGGGCGCTGCGAGTTCCGGTGCCAGGGAACCGGTGTCGACCAGCACCCCGCCGTGCGGAACCACCATGTACTCGGCCAGTCCGCCCGGCGCGCCGAGGCCGTTGCCGATCACGGCGAGCCTGCCGTCGACCGGCCGCAGTGCCAGACAGTAGTTCTCCCGACCCCGGCGGCAGTTACGGCAGGTCCTGCAGGACCACACGCCGTGGACGACCACGGACGATCCCACCGTGCTCCCGTCGGCATCGGGGCCGGCACCGACGACGCGTCCGGCCACCTCGTGTCCCAGTGTGAGCGGCAACGGGTAGTCGAACCGTCCGGCCGGCGCATCGCAGACGGACAGATCGCTACGACACAGACCTGCCGCCGTGACTTCGAGCAGCAACTGCTCGCCCGTCGGTTCGGGAACGGGAATGTCCCGCAGCTCGGGAGCGGAGCCCCACTCGAGCAGTTGCACGGCCAGCATCAGCGCGCCGTCCAGCCGCCGTCGACCACCAGGGTGTGCCCGGTGACGTACGACGAGGCATCGGAGGCGAGGAACAGCACCGCGCCGTCCACCTCGCCCGCAGTACCCCCGCGACCGAGCATCGTGTTGCGCCGCACCCACCCGGCCGACTTCTCGTTCTCGAAGAGCCCGTCGGTCATCTCGGTGTCGAACCACCCGGGGACCACCGCGTTCACGCGGATCCGTCGTCGTCCCCACTGCCCGGCGAGTTCACGGGTCAGGCCGAGCACACCGGCCTTGGACGCCGCGTAACTCGCACCGCCGATGGGGGCGGTCGAGACGAGACCGACGACCGACGAGATGTTGACGATCGACACCGGGGCGGAGTCCGGCGTCGTCGAGGCGACGTGCACCGCCAGGTGGAAGCCTGCGAGGAGGTTCACCTGGAGGATCGCGGAGAAACCCTCCGCGGTCTCCTGCTCCGCGTCCGGTGGGCCGGGCATCCCGGCGTTGTTGATCAGGATGTCCAGGCGCCCGGTCTCCGCACGGCACCGATCCACCAGCGCTCGACGGTCCTCGTCCGAGGTCACATCGCATCGCACGGGAACGAGGCCCGGGACGGTCTCCGCCACCGCGGCCAGACGATCCGCGCGACGTGCCGCCGCGTACACCGTGGCTCCGGCGGCGGCGAGCGTCCGGGCGAACCCGAGACCGAGACCGGACGACGCTCCGGTCACCACCGCTGTTCGGCCGGTCAGATCGAACAAGGCGGCAGGGCTCGGGGTGTCGTTCACTTCTGTCACGTCCACGCCCTCCTCAGTAGACCGCGGTGCGGCCGCCGTCGACGGGAATGATGGCACCCGTCGTGTACGACGAGGCGTCACTCGCGAGATGTACGACGAGACCGGCGATCTCCTCGGGGCGACCCAGACGTCCCGATGGCAGCCGGTCGACGATCTTGCCGACGAACTCGTCGTCCCAGTGCTCGGCCATGTCCGTTGCAAATCCCCCGGGCATCACGCAGTTCACTCGCACGTGCGGCGCATACTCCTGCGCGAACGCCATGGTCAGCGCATTGAGGCCGTTCTTGGCCGCGGCGTACATGGCTTCGGGCGGGCTCGGTCGAACAGCTCCGATGCTCGAGATGTTGATGATCGACCCGCGCCCGGCGGCCGCCATCCGCGCTCCGGCCACCGCCATCAGCCTGAACGGACCCTTGAGATTGACCTCGATGGTCTTGTCCCACAGCCCTTCCGTCACTCCGACGAGGTTCTCGGACAGCGGTGCGATGCCGGCGTTGTTGACCACGATGTCGAGCGAGCCGAACTCGTCGACGATGGCGTCGACCGCGGGCTCGATCTCGTCCCAGCGACCGACGTGCAGAGCGCGGGCGTGAGCGCTGCCCACCGTCGACGGTCCGAGTGAGGCGACTGCCTCCTCGCACGCCTCGAGTTTGCGGCTGGACACCACGACGGTGGCGCCCGCGTCGCGCAGTCCACGAGCGATGGCGAGGCCGAGTCCGCGGCTCGCGCCGGTCACGAGGGCCACTCTGCCGGTGAGGGAATGCATGTCGGTCATCGGTACTTCTTCGTCTCGAGGCGGGCGATGGTCCGGAGATGGACCTCGCTCGGTCCGTCTGCGATCTGGAGGGCGCGGGTGATGGCGTGCAGGCGGGCCAGGACGAAATCGTCGCTGACGCCGGCCGCTCCGAACGTCTGAACGGCTCGGTCGACCACCTTGTGCGCCACCTCCATCGCCGCGACCTTGATCGCGGCGACCTCGGAGCGCGCCGAGGCGTTACCGCGGGTGTCCATCATCCAGGACGACTTCAGGACGAGCAGTCGGATCTGGTCTATCTCGATGCGGCTGCGCGCGATCCACTCGCGCACGACACCGCGATCGGCGAGCGGGGCACCGAAGGCGACTCGGTCGAGGGAGCGTCGGCACATCATCTCCAGAGCGCGCTCGGCCATGCCGACGGCGCGCATGGCGTAGTGCATCCGGCCCGGGCCGAGACGACCCTGCGCGATGGCGAAACCGTCACCCTCGGCTCCGAGCATGTTCGAGGCCGGCACTCGGACATCGGTGAACTGGACGTCGCCGTGCCCGAGACGGTCGTGAAAACCGAACATCGGGAGATCGCGCAGGACCTCGATGCCGGGACTGTCGGCGGGAACCAGGATCATGCTCTGCTGGCGGTAGGTCGGACCGTCCGGATCCGACTTGCCCATGAAGATGATGAGCTTGCAGTCCGGGTCGAGAACGCCGGAGGTGTACCACTTTCGGCCGTTGAGCACGTACTCGTCACCGTCGCGCCGGATCGTCGAGGTGATGTTGGTGGCGTCCGAGCTGGCCACGGCCGGCTCGGTCATGGCGAACGCGGACCGGATCCGACAGTCGAGCAACGGCTCGAGCCAGTCCTTCTTCTGCTCCTCGGTACCGAACATGGCGAGGATCTCCATGTTGCCGGTGTCCGGGGCGGAGCAGTTGATGGCCTCGTTGCCGATGATCGAGCGCCCGACCACCTCGGCGAGAGGGGCGTACTCGAGGTTGGTGAGTCCGGCCCCGAGCCCGTCGTGCGTCATGAACAGGTTCCACAGTCCCTGCGAGCGCGCGGTCTCCTGCAGTTCGCGCATCACCGCCGGCTGCTCGTGCTTGTTCGTGTTCGCCGCGATCTGCGCGTCGTACACCTTCTCGGCGGGCAGAACATGGTCGGTCATGAATGTCTCGAGGGTCTCGAGCAGCGCGTCGGTACGAGCACTGTAGGAGAAGTCCACGGTTGGCCTCCTGGAGGACGGATCGGGCGAGTGGATACGAGGGCGAGGGAGCTCAGGCGAGCAGGGCGGTGCCGGTGTCGATCAGCCGAGAGATGGTGGCGGGCAGCTTCTCCTGGTCCGGATCGTGATGACGGCCCTCCCGGTGACGACGCAGGTTGTGCCCCATGATGGCGGCCATCTTGAGTCGTCCCAGGGCGTCGAACCACGGCAGGTCGGGCAGGTCACGTCCCGCACCGGCGTAGATCTCCACCAACTCGTCGGCGCTCGGCAGACCGGGGACGGACCGCCCGACACCGGGGAAGTTGTCGCCGTCGGCGAAGACGAGGAACCACCCCAGCTCGACACGGGGGTCGCCCACACTCCAGATCTCCCAGTCGATGAGCGCGACCGGCTCGGTGCCGTCCGCGATCAGGTTGCCCAGGCGATAGTCACCGTGCACCAGCGTCGACGAGACCGCGTCCGGGACGCGGGCACCGAGGAGGCTCAGCAGTCTGTCTCCGCCCTCCACCAGTTCCGGTGGAACGGCGCCCAGAGTGCGAGCCCACCGGGCGAGTTCGTCACCCGGTGTGAGTGTGGGGCCGGCGTCGGGCACCGCTCGGTGATCGACCGCGTGCAGCTCGGGTAGGACCGCTGCCGCACGCCGCATGCGCGCTGCTGCGAGCTCCGGGTCGACGGCCGGATCGTCCAGAACAGGCTCGAGCGACTCACCGCGGACGAATGTCATGGCGTACCAGGAGGGCTCGGTGTCGTCGACCATCACGATCGTGGGCACCGGCACCGACGTACCCGCGAGTTCCCGCATGATGGTCGCCTGCCGCAGCATGTCGTGGCGCCCGACGGGGCGCTGCCCTGCGGGCACGGCCTTGACCACCAAGTCGGCGTCGTCGGTCCGCACGCGGTAGGTCAGGCCGGAGTGTCCTCCGAGGAGTGGATCGAAGCTGCGCAGCGAGCCGAGGCCACCGGTCTCGAGCTTCGCGGCGACGCGCTGCTGCAGTGCGGAGTGTGTCGTGTCGTCGGTGGTCACGGCCTCGGCTCTCGGGGAAGGCCGAGAACGCGCTCGGCGATGATGTTGTGTTGGATCTCGTCGGTGCCGCCGGCGATGCGGTATCCGGGCGCGCCCAGGACGTGTTCCGTCCAGGCGAACGTGCCCCATTCACCGGTGTCGGACACCAGATCGGAGCCGAGCATCCGCCGGACCGCCGCCGACGTCCGGGACATCGTGGTGGTCGCGAGCAGTTTGCCGACGGACGCCTCGGGGCCGGGATCGCGTCCGGAGACGACGACGCCGGCGACGCGCATGGCGGTGACGCGCTGAACATGGCTGTGCACGACGAGATCGGCAACCTGATCCAGCTCGATCTCGGTGAGGGGCCGACCCAGATTGCGTGCCAGTTCCACGGCACGGTCGGCGTTCGCCAGTCCGAGGTTGCCACCGTCGAGTCGTTCGGCCGCCAGCACGGTGAGAGCGACCTGCCACCCCTGCCCCTCCGGGCCGAGACGGTGCGCATCGGTCAGCCGCACGTTCTCGAGGTACACCTCGTTGAACGAGCTGCCACCCGTCATCTGCCGGATGGGGCGGACGGAGACGCCCTCCGCGTCCATCGGGACCAGGAAGACGGTGAGGCCCTTGTGCTTAGGCACCGAGGAATCGGTGCGGCACACTGCCACCCCGATGTCCGAGACCGTGGCTCCCGACGTCCAGACCTTGTGGCCGTTCAGCACCCACCCGTCGCCGTCACGGACCGCGCGGGTGCGGACGGCCGCGAGGTCGGAACCGGCCTCGGTCTCCGAGAAGAGTTGGCAGGCCATGAGGTCGGTGCGCAGCATCGCTCGCACGTACGTGGCGCGCTGCTCCGGCGTGCCCCATTTCTCGATCGTGGGCGCCACCAGTTGCTGTGTCACGGAGAACATCTCGGTGCGGCGCGGGACATCGAACCGGTCCTCCGCGCGGCGGAAGGCGAGTACGTGGGAGAGCGGAAGATCTCGTCCACCGTATTCCGCGGGCCAGTCGAGCGGACCCCACCCGGCGTCGAACTTCCGCCGTTCGTAGTCGCGGATGACGTCCGTGTGTCGTCGTTCCTCCTCGGGCGTCCAGTTCTCGAAGACGGCCACCGAGTCGGAGCCCTCGCCCCACGTCGTGCTGGTCCGCAGTGCGGCCACGCTGCTGAGCCACTCCGTCGCCTCGGCGGTGAAGGCTCGGACGTCGGACGACACGGTGCTGGTACTCATGGACTGACCTCGCTGGTCGGATCGGACTGGTTCAGACGGACAGAACGGTGCAGGCGCTGATGCCCGGTGCCCCGTAGACATGGGTGAAGCCGATGGACGGCCCGCCCGGCACCTGACGATCGCCGGCCTCGCCGCGCAACTGGGTGACCACCTCGTGCACCTGGCGCAGACCGGAGGCGCCGATCGGTTCACCGTTCGCGATGCACCCACCGTCGGTGTTGACGGGTAGACGCCCGCCGATCTCGGTGGCTCCCTCGGCGATCCACTGCTCCTGCTCGCCGTGCTCGCAGAAGCCGCACTCGGCCATGTGCATGAGTTCGGCGCCGCTCTCGGTGTCCTGCAGCTGGGCCACGTCGACATCCGACGGGGAGATTCCGGCCTGTTCGAAGGCGGCCGCGGCAGCATCCGCGCTGACGCTGGTGGGCTCGCCGACGCCCTGGACGGACGGACTGAAGACCTCGAAAGAACCGAATCGCCGGGTTCGATGTGTGATGGCGCGCAAGCGGATCGGCCGGCCCGTCAGCCGCTCCGCCACCTCGGGAGAGGCCACGATCACCGCCGCACCGCCTTCGCCGGGCGAACAGAACATGTAGCGGGTGAGGGGATCGTTCACCATGTCCGCGGAGGCGATCGCCTCGGCCGACATGGGTTCGCGGCGCCACGCATTGGGATTGAGCGCGCCATTGCGGTAGGACTTCTCGGCGACGCGTGCGAGCGTGTCCGGGGTGATGCCGTGCTGGCGCATGTACCGGGAGATCTTCGCGCCGAAGAACTGCGTGGTCACCATGAGACCCGCCTCGCCGTACCCCTCGGACAGACCCCACTCCGCGGGCGTGGGATCGAAGGCACCGCGCGGGTGCTTGTCGAAGCCCACGGCCAGGCCGATCGACGCCGATCCCGCCCGTACGGCGTTGACCGCCGAGAACAGGGCGCTGCCGCCGGTGGCACAGCCGTTCCGCACGTTGGTGAACGGCAGTCCGGTGAAACCGAGCTCGCTGACGAGCGTGTCGGCGAGGCCGGCGGAGTCGCTGCCGCCGAACGCCACATCGACGTCCGGCCAGGCGATTCCCGCGTCGGCGAGCGCGGCGGTGATGGCCGAGACGGCCATTGCGCGGCCACTGACACCGGGTTGGCGTCCGAACTTCGACAACCCGACTCCGACGATGACCACGGACTCGCTCATGCGGTATCTCCCACTGTGCTCGGTGCAGACGACGGACCGGCCTCGACGACCTCGAACCGGGGAACCGGGACGACGGCCGTGAGGTGGACGAGGGCTCCGTGCAGGTCGTCGACGTTCTCGGTGTCGAGAATCGCCTCGATCCGGATGCCTTCGCTCAACTCGACCCAGCCGACCGCGAACGGGGTGAACCCGCCCACGGGTGGCACGTACGGCGGCGACTTGGGCGGGAAGCGCTGCACCGTGTGGGCCCACACGGTGCCCGACGTACTCAGGTCGACGGGTTCTGCCGTGGGCGTGACGCACCGGGAGCAGAGAGTCGACGCGGGGAACGCGACCGTGCCGCACACGGTGCATCGGCTGCCCTGCAGCACGATCCGCTGCGCCTCGAGACTGTTCGTCATCGTGTTCCTTCCGCTCCCCGCCGACCGTCGTTCGTCCGTCGTGTCTCGCCGAGGGTCAGCGACCGACCCACTTCGGCTCACGCTTCTCGAGGAACGCGGTGACGCCTTCTCGTCCGTCCTCGGACTGCAGGGCGTTGCCCACGGCGAGATGCTCCATGACCATGAGGGACTGGATGTCCGCGTCGAGGCCGCGGTCGATCGTCATTTTGGTCAGCTTCATCATGAACGGGCTCTTGTCGGTGAGCTGCGCGATGAACTCCTCGACGGTCTTGTCCAGCTCGGCGGCCGGCGCGGACGCGTTGATGAGATCGAAGTCGGCAGCCTCGACACCGGAGAGCAGCTTGCCGGTCAGCATCAGTTCCTTCGTCTTGCGGATACCGATCATGCGCGGCAGGCGGTAGATGGGGCCTGCGCCGCCGAACAGTGCACGGCGGATGTGGAAGTCGCCGATCTTGGCGTCGTCGTCGGCGATGGCGAAGTCGCAGGAGATCATGAGTTCGAATCCACCGGCGGTGACGTAGCCCTCGAGGACTGCGACCGACGGAGTGTTCATGGAGTACAGACGGTCACAGACCTTGGCCGAGAGCACGGCGACGTCCATCGCGTTGGTGCTGCCGACATAGTCGGACAGCAGGATGTCGAGGTCGAACCCCGAGCAGAAGGTGTTGTTCACTCCGCGCAAGACCAGAACCTTGAGGTTCGGATCGGCGTCGACCTCGGCGATGATCTCGTCGAGTCGGTACAGCAGTTCCGGAGTCACCGCGTTCTTCTTGTGCGGGCGGTTGAGCCAGACGCGAGCGACCTCGCCGTCCTTCTCGAGCAGGATGTGGTCGGTGTCGATCATGGGATCTCCTTGGGCTGCGTCTTACTTGAACTGGATTCACTTCAGTTTTACGGCATGGGGTCGAGCGCGTCAAGCCTCGAATCGAACCGAGTTCAGTCCGATGAGGTCGGCAATGCGGCGGCGGTGATACACCGCATCTCCGAGCAGCGCCTCGTCACCGGTCGCTCGTCGGAAGTACCTGTGCGCCTGGTGCTCCCACGTGAAACCGACGCCACCGTGCAGCTGCACCGCCTCGGCAACCGACTCGGACGCGACCTCCGTGCACACGGCGCCGGCGATCGCGACCGCGAGCGCGGCACGGTCCGGGGAGCTGTCGTACAGCGCAGCAGCGAAGCGGGATGCCGATCGCGCTCGTTCGAGAGAGAGGAGCAGGTCGGCAAGTCGGTGCTTCACGGC
Source organism: Rhodococcus sp. BP-316 (assembly GCF_019836105.1). Lineage (NCBI taxonomy): Bacteria > Bacillati > Actinomycetota > Actinomycetes > Mycobacteriales > Nocardiaceae > Rhodococcus > Rhodococcus sp. BP-316. The sequence continues at coordinate 118,050 of NZ_JABUEE010000009.1, forward strand.
CTGGAAGGAGCCGACGGGCCGGCCGAACTGCTGCCTGGTGGTGACGTACAGGACCGTCATCTCCAGCATGCGGTCGGCGATTCCCGTGTGCTCGCTCGCCAGCCCGATCGTCGCTCGCGCTCTCAGGTCGTCGAGAGCGGAGACCGTGCCTGCCACCTCGGTGAGCGCGGACGCCGCTGCCGAGTCGAGGTGCACGTCGGCGCGCGGCCGCGTCGGGTCGATGACCGTCCGCGGGACGACGCGCACCGCATCGGAGAGTGGTACGGCGAACACTCGGGCGCCGTCGGCCGTGTGCGCCCCGACCACGACGACATCGGCCGACGCACCGTGAACGATGTCGTTCACGACACCGCTCAGACGCCATCCGTCCGCCGTATGGTCGGCCGTGATCACCTGCGCGGCAGCGCGTCCCGTCTGCGTCACGGGCAGATGCACCGCGACGCGGAGCTCACCGGCCAGGGCACCGGACACCATCGCGTCCACGGTTCCGGCCGGCGCAAGCAGGAGCGCGTGCACGCCGACACCCGCCCCGAACAGCACCGGTTCCGACACGAGCGCTCGGCCGCACTCCTCCAGGACCACGGCCATGTCCGTCATCCCATACCCGAGGCCGCCGCGATTCTCGGGAACGGACAGCATGGTCACGGCCATGTCGTCCACGAGGGCCCGCCACAGTGCCGTCGGAGTCCCCTCGTCTCGCCCACTGTGCCGTGCAAGTACTGCGCGCATCGCGGACCGGAGATCGGCCTGCTCCGGCCCGGGAATCAGGCCCGCGGGCTCGGCTTCCGGCCAGGGCGAGTAGGTGACGTCATCGATCGCTACAGACATAACACTCCTGAGTCGAGTTCAGTTCTGTTTCGAGAGTATCGGCGAAATCGAGGACGTGCGGACTTTTATTGAACTAAGTTCGGTTCATGCTTCGAATCGAGTCCTATTACGCCACCCTCGACAGCGGTGATCTCGAGCGGGCCACCGACATGCTGGCGGAGAACGTCGCCTTCGTGATGATCGTTCCGACGGGAGCCCGAGCTGGCACCGGTCGCGCCGCGATGCTCGACTACCTCACCGGACGTCCCCCTGTCGGCCGGCAGCATCGGCTGCTGCGACGCGCACAGGACGGCGACGTCCAGTTCGCCCAGGGAGCCGTCACCGAGCACGGCGATGTCGTGACGGGATATTTCGTCGCGGCGATGCACCTCGACGAGAACGGACTGATCGACCGCTACCAGGTGTCGTTCGATCCCGACCACGCACTGGTGCCGTGGGCCGGTTCCGACGCGCCCTCGACCGACCCGACGGGAGCACGACGATGACGATTGATGCGACAGCAATCCTACGAACATGGTTCTCGTACATGGACTCCGAGGATCCGGACCGGGTGCTGACCATGATCACGGACGACTTCCGGATGTCCGTGCAGTTCTCCCGTGGGGAGGGAGCGTCCGCCGAATTCGTCGGCGACAGAGAGGGACTCGTCCTCTACCTCGCCCAGCGTGAGAAGAGCACCCTCGTTCATCACATCGACGTCGGATCCCGGGTGGGCGACGTGGAACTCGTACTGGGGCGGACCACGCGAGACGGCGACTTCGAGGCGTCCTTCAACGCGACCGCGTCGGTCGACGCGGCCGGCTCGATACGCCGGTTGCTCATCTGCCGGACACCGGAACTCGCATTCGACTGACGCCGTCGACCACAACTGACAGGAGACCCTCATGAGCACGTGGTGTCGTACGCTCGCGGCGCTGACATCGGCAGCCGCAGTCGGGTTGTCGGCGGCCTGCAGCGGTGGGGCGACAGCGTCCGGACCGGTGTCGGGCACGTGGGACGACGTGGTCGCCGCGGCGAAGGACGAGGGATCTGTCTACCTGTACTCGTCGCAACATCCCGAGAACCTCGCCTCGGTGAAGACCGGATTCGAGGCGACGTATCCCGGCATCACGCTGGAATTCACGCGGGGTTCCGACGTCGAACTGAACCCCCGCGTGGACGCGGAGCACAAGTCCGGGCGCGGGATCGGCGACGTCCACATGACCACCGACCCCGCGTGGATCCGCGCGGCCGCCGACTCGGGCGAGTACTCGGTGAACGTCGTCGGACCCTCGTTCGACAACCCCGACTACGGTCGAGACACCAGCGTGCTGGAGGACAAGCTCTTCCTCACCAGCGCCGCCGTTCTGGGGCTCGGCTGGAACACCACGGCACTGCCGGACGGTCTCGACAGTCCGGAGGATCTACTGGCTCCCGAACTGCGTGGACGTATCGGCGTCGTGAATCCGGCGGGCTTCGCCGCCGTGACCGATCAGTTCCGGTTTTTCGACCGCAACTGGTCACCCGACTACACCGACGAACTCGCGCAGAACGAGCCACGTGTCTATCCCGGTGTTCTGGCCGTCGCACAGGGCCTCGGGTCCGGAGAGATCATCGCCACGCCGATGGTCCAACCCCTCGTGCGCGAGCAGGAGGCAGGCGCACCCGTCGGGTGGTTCAGGCCGGACCCGGCGTGGGGCGCCCCCTACTACTCCCATGTTCTCGCGTCCGCACCGCACCCGAATGCAGCGCAACTTCTGGCCGACTTCCTCGTCTCCCCCGAGGGCCAGCAGGCGTTGTCGAAGGGGTACGCGAGTGTGCTGCCGAACATCCCGGAGTCGGTCGGACGCGCACAGGACCTCGCACTGACCGACCCCGCGGACCTCGACCCCGCAGCGGTCACCGAGTACCAGGCGGAGTGGGAACAGCGTTTCATCCGGTGACGTCGGGCTTCATCCGGTGATGCCGGCGGGCGGCGAAGGGGCACAGGCCATGACACGACCACCGACCGTCACACTCCTGACGCCGTTGCGTGTGCGCCGATTACGCATCATGTTGGGTTTCGAACTCGGCGCCGCCATCGGCATCTGGATCCTGGTTCTGGCGGTCCAGTGGACCCTGACCCGAGCAGGAGAATCCGCGTTCGCAGTGTCGGGCGTCCAGTTCGCCGCCAGCCTGCCCTTCTTTCTGCTCTCCCTCCCCCTCGGCGCGATAGCGGAGCACGCCGGCCATCGAACTCTGCTGACCGGCACGGCGATCGGTCTGCTGGTCACGTCGGCAGTGCTCACGGCGCTCCAGGCCCTCGACCTCGCGACGATGCCGGTTCTGATGGCGGCCGTGTTCCTGTCGGGGTGCGGTCTGGCGTCGGTGGCGATCGTCTGGCAATCGCTGCTGCCGACGCTGGCGACCCGCGAGATGATGACCGTCGTGCCCGCGATCGACGGCGCCATCTTCAACGGTGCACGCGCCATCGGTCCGGTACTCGGCGGGGCACTCCTGGCCGCATGGGGCGCCACCTCCACCTTCGCTCTCGTCACGGTCGTGTTCGCGATCTGCGTCGTCCTGGCGGCCGGTCAGATCCCGCCTCGGTCCGGGCGAGTTCCCAGGACCGAGTCGGTTCTCGAATCGGTGGCGACGAGTCTGCGGTTCATCCGTCATTCGCGATGGACGCGGAGACTGTTGTTCCGTGTCGTGATGTTCGGCCTGCCGGCGAGCTGCCTGTGGGCTCTGCTGCCGCTCGTGGCGTACGAGATGCTCCACGTGACGACGTTCGAGTTCGGAGTGTTGTCCGGGGCGATCGGTGTCGGCGCGGTGGCGGGCACCATCGCCTCGATGCCGCTTCGTCGACGCCTGAGCTGGAACGTGTTCGCGGCCCTGGGTTCTGCCGCGTACGCACTGGTTCTGCTCGGTCTCGCCTTCGTGCCGTGGATGCCGGTCGTGGTCGCTCTGTTGGTGATCGTCGGCGCGGCCTGGGTCGGCGTGCAGAGCACGTGGATGATCGCGACGCACGCGGTCGTGCCACCGTGGATCAAGGCCCGAGTCATCGCCGTCGTGATGCTGACGTTCCAGGGCAGCCAAGCGGTCGGTGCCCTTCTGTGGGGGCTCCTCGCCGACACGATGGGGCTCGTCTCCGCTGTCGCACTCTCCGCCGTCGCGATGTCGGTGTCGTCGATCGGACTGCTGCGCCGAGGCATTCTGCCCAGCGACTCCATCGCGCCCGACCCGTCCGGTGCCGCCGGACCGCCGGAACTCGAACCGGGTCATCGTGGCGCGACAATCGTCGTCGAGACGACGTACGTGGTCCGTCCGCAGCGGGCGGACCACTTCGTCCACGCCATGACTCGTCTGAGGTCGTCGCGCCTGCGCCTCGGCGCATCGCGATGGGCGCTGACCAGGGTGAGCGACTCCGCCTCGACGTACGTCGAGTTCTGCACCTTCCGGAACTGGGCCGAGTACTCCGCCCAGGAGACCGTGCGTCTCACCGTTCCGGAACGGCTCGTCCGAACGGATCTCGCGCTCGACCTGGCGGAGGAACCACGTGTTCGAGTCCTCGTCCGCCCCAGAACACCCGCCGACAGAACCGAGTCCGCATGAACGACCACTTTCCCCACCTCTTCTCACCGATCCGAATCGGCGGACTCACGTTGAAGAACCGACTGGTCGCGCTCCCGGCGGGCACGTCGATGGCGGTCGACGGTGTGCCCACCCACGGGGACACCGAGCACGTCGAGCGTCTGGCCGCGGGTGGAGTGGGCTTGATCATCGGGGGTGCCACGGTCGTGCACCCGACGACGACGCTGCGCTCGCGCAAGCTGATCGAGGCCTACCGGGTCGACGTCATTCCGAGCACAGCGGCCAAAGTGTCTGCCGCGCATCGCCACGACGCACGATTCATCGGCCAACTCTGTCATCTCGGACGTGAGTTCATCGGCGGCGAATCGGATGCGCCACCCTCCGCGCCCTCGGCGATCAAGACCGCGCGCGACGCCTACCCACCCCACGAACTGTCGGTCGCGGAGATCGAGGACATCGTCGAGGGATGGCGCACGTCGACGCGAAACCTGGTGCGAGCAGGTGTCGACGGTGTGGAGCTCCATGCTGCGCACGGGTACCTCCCCGCTCAGTTCATGTCCCCGCTCACGAACCGACGGACGGACGATTTCGGCGGCACGTTCGACGGCCGAATGCGCTTCACCCGGATGGTGATCGAGGCGATGCGGTCGGAGATGCCCGCGGGGCTCGCACTCGGAGTGAGGTTGAGCGGGGAGGAGGAGATCCCCGGCGGAATGTCGATCGACGACTGCGTTCGCATCGCCGAGAACGTGGCCGCGGTCGGCGTCGACTACTTCAGTATCACCCACGGCACCCGCGGGAAGTACGTCAAGGATTCCACCGGCGCGGACGCGGTCGCGATCCCGTCGGCTGCGAGGGTCCGATCGGCGACCGGGACACCGACTCTCGTCGGACAGCGAATACGCGATGCGGGCGTTGCGGACCACGCCATCAAGACCGGACAGGTGGACATGGTCGGCATGGCACGGGCGCTGATAGCGGACCCCGAACTGCCGAACAAGTCCCGAACCGGTCGCCTCGACGAGATACGCGGTTGCCTCGGCGTCAACCAGGACTGCAGGGCCTTCGACCCGCATCTGCACTGCGCGGTCAATGCCGAGATCGGGCGCGGTCGACACGTCGACGTCGGTCGACGAGCCCGCGCGACGAAGGACGTCATCGTGATCGGCGGCGGCCCCGCCGGCCTGGAAGCCGCTCGCGTGGCCGCAGGGAGGGGCCACCGCGTCACCGTGTTCGAGAAGAGCAGTGCCCTCGGAGGATCCGTACGCGTCGCTGCCTCGGCGCCCCATCGCGCGACGCTCATCGACATCGTCGACTATCTGGAACGTGAGATGCGTCGGCTGAAGGTCGAGGTTCACCTGTCGGCCGGAATCGGCGAGGACGACCTGGACGAGATTCGCTCCGCGTCGGACCACATCGTGGTGGCGACAGGATCGCGTCCCGCGGACGTGACCCCGTCGCTCCGGACGCGGACCTCCTACAGCGTCGACGATGTTCTGCTCGGCCGCGTCTCGGCCGATGCCGGCAGGGTGGTGGTGTTCGACGACGGTGACGGCTTCTGGCCGGCGTACAGCGCAGCCGAAGCACTCGTGCAGCGTGGCTGGGAGGTCACCGTGGCCACGACGCTCACGGCTCTCGCGTCCCGAATCCCCACCGAGAGTTCAGGACCGCTGCTCGATCGACTGGGTGACGCAGGGGTCGACGTCAAGGTCGCGCATGCCCTTCACGTTCCCGACGACCCGGCAGATCCGGTGACCTTGCGCCCGATCTTCGGGGCCGGCGACCTGCCCTACGAGGACGCCGCCATCGTGTGGCACCAGCCGCGAGTGGCACTGTCGTCGTTCGGACTGGACTCGAGCTCCACCGTCAGCGTCATCGGAGATTGCGTCACACCACGGCGCATCGGTCACGCGATCGCAGAGGGATATCGAACAGGCGCAGAACTCTAGAATCCCGATGCCGCTGAACCGCAGCAGCGGCACATCACGAAAGAAATGGAGACACATCATGTCGTTCGTACTCGTGCACGGTGCCGGAATGGGCGCGTCGTGTTGGGACCGCCTCGTACCGCGTTTGACCGGTCGCGTGGTCGCGGTCGACCTTCCCGGCCGCGGTGAACGCGCAGACATCGACCTGCGCACCGTCACCCTGGAGGACTGCGCCGACGCAATCGTTGCGGACGTGGAGCGTGAAAATGTCACCGACATCGTGCTGGTGGCCCACTCGTTCGCCGGAGTGTCGGTCCCGCGCGTTCTCGACAGGCTGCAGGACCGTGTCCGGCACGTGGTCTTCCTGGCCGCGGTGGTCCCGCCGGACGGAACGGCGGTGATCGACGGGATCGATCCTGCGGTTCGCGACATCGTGAAGGCGTCCATCGTGGACGGCAGATACGTCCAGGGCCCCGAGGGGGCACAGGCCATGTTGTGCAACGACATGGACGACGAGCAGACCGCGTGGACTCTCGAGCAGCTCGTCGACGACTCCGGCGCGCTGCTCACCGAGACCGTCGATCTCTCCGGCCTCCGGGTCGACGTCCCCCGCACCTACATCCGGACGGCGAGGGACACGTGCTACCCGCCGGAACTGCAGGAAGCCTCGTCCGCACTGGTCCGCGCCGGAGCCGGGTCGGGGCACGTCGTGCACATGGACTCCGGACACATGCCGATGATCAGCGCCCCCGACCGCCTCGCAACGCTGCTCGACTCCCTCTCCGCCGACTGAGTTCCGACGGTGACGCCCGCGAGGTCATCCCAGTCGGACGAGCGTCTTACCTATGTTCTCCCCTGCCAGCATCGAGACCAGTGCGGCCGGGGCCGAATCGAGCCCGTCGAACACCCATTCGTCGTACCCGAGACGGCCCGCGTCGATGAGGGAGGTGATCTCCGCGCGCATGTCGGATTCGAGGTGCAGGAACGATCCGGCCCGGTACCCCCGCATCGACAGATTCTTCGACACGAACTGGAACAGGTTGCCGGGAAGACTCGGCGCGTCGGCCGCGTCGTACTGGGACATCTGGCCGCACATCGCGATACGTCCGTTCGGTCGGAGTGCGTCGATCGCTGCAGTCAGGTGATCACCGCCGACACAGTCGAAGTACGCGTCGATGCCGTCGGGAGCCGCGGCGGCCACCGCCGCGGGCAGAGATTCGTGATGATCGAAGGCGTCCGCCAGGCCGGACGCTCGCAAATGGGCCACCTTGGCCGCTGACCCTGCCGATCCGATGACGGTGGCCCCTCGTGCCACCGCGAGTCCCGCCGCGAGCCCACCGACCGCACCGGCAGCGGACGACACCCACACCGTGTCCGCGGGCCCCACGTCGAGGATGCCGATCATCCCCGCGTACGCGGTGAGACCGGAACTGCCCAGGGGCCCGAGGAACCACTGTTCGGGCAGACCGCCCGGACGGACGACGGTGGGCGACCCGTAGCCGCCGATCGTCGCGGTGTCAGCCGAGATGAGGGCGTGATCACGGAAACCCAGTGTGTGAGTGACGATGTCACCGACAGCGAAAGCGGAGCTTTCCGATCGTTCGACGACGCCGAGAGCGAGACCTTCCAGTGCCTGCCCCGGCGCGAAGGGCGGCAGATAGCCTCCCGGCGTCTGCCTCGACAGCCGGATGCGGATCGACGGATCGATCGAGAGCCACGTGTTGCGGACGAGCACGTCGCCGGAACGGAGCTCGGGCACCGGCGCCTCCACCACCTCGAGGTCGCCACCCGCCAGTGCGCCGTTCGGCCACGAGCGCAACACGACATGACGGGTCGAGGTCACCCCGGTCATGCCGCACCTACCGCGCTCGGGGTCATCCCGGTCCACCGCCGGAAGGCACGCCGGAACGCCCGTGGTTCCGAGTAGCCCAATCGGGCCGACACGATGTCCAGGGCCTCGCCGCGCCGAAGCGCCTCCACCGCGCGGGCGGCGTCGTGTCGAGCACGCAGAGCACCCAGAGTGGTCGACTCACCGGCGAGCAGGCGCCGTAGGTGCGGCTCGCTGATGTGGAGAGCACGGGCCACCGCGGTGGTGCTCGGCAGGGGTCCGCGGCCACAGGATGCGAACTCGCACAACACCCGTCGAGATACCGGTCCGAGTTCGATCCCTCCGGATCGCGTGTCGGTCATCGGTCCCCCACGGTCCGAGACGACCTGGCGGGCGTCCGCCGCACGACTGGCGGGCTCCACGCCCGGTCCGAGGGTCCGTACAGCCGCAGCATCAACCGGAAGTCTCCGGACGGAGTCGGGAGCCAGTTGCTCGTCCCTTCCGCGGGCGGGGTCGACGCGAGTCGAACGGTCAGGGATCCGTCGTGCGCCACCGTCACGCCGGGCGTCCGGTCGGTGATTGCATATCGGCCGATCGAGTTCTCGCACAGCAGTCCTCGCTTGTGGTAGACGGTGAGGGACCAGAAGAAGCGCGCCGGCGGCGCCTCGCCGGCAGCGAAAGTGATGTCGTAGGAATGCGCACCCGACAAGGGGCGCCCACCGTCGTCCACCTCACACACCGGGTACAGCGCCTCGTCCGCCGGGTTGACGTAGATCTGAGACAACGCGACGGCCGCGCGCAGAAGATGGTCGTCGCCGAAATCCGTGCCGAGTTCGTTGACCGACCAGCCGTTCGTCGTCCGGCCCAGCGACCTCACCCGGTCGGCGATCGCATCCAGGCCGTCGGACAACCCTGCTGCGAACTGCGAACGTGCTCGCGTGAACTGTTCCCCTGCGTGCAGCGCTCTACGCAGTCGTGCCATGCTCTCGCGGACCGCGGGTGGCACGTCCGCCGCCGCGACACCGGCGACGGCGTGGTCCAGCGAGTCGAGAAAGGCTTCCGGATCGCGTAGTTCGTCATCGCGTTCACGGAGGACGAGCGTGCGGGTGGCAGCGTCGCACGCAGCTCCGGGCGCACGCGGCCCGTCCAGCACGATGGCGTCCTGCACGGCGATCACTCGCCGGAGATCCTCGGCATCGTCCGGTCGCACCAGGATGCGCACTGCAACCATGACATGACGTGTTCGGCAGGCCACCAGTAGTTCGTCGTCCGCCATGACCACCTCGCTGCCCGAGCGGACGATATGCAGTGTCGGCAAACGGCTCCCGTGTGTCCGCAGACCCTGTACCGCGATGGTCGTCGAGTCGGCCTCACCTAGCTGAATGCAGTAGTAGCGGTCACCGAGATCGGGCATTCGAAGCGTGAACGACCCGACATCGAGGTCGACGAAGGCCAGTGAGTAGAGCGTGTCCACGTTGGGAGCCACTCCTGCGGTGAGGGTGGGATCGGACAACCTGCGCTGATGGCCCATCGTGTTCAGCGCTGCACCCGCCGATGTGAGCGGCCGGTCCACGTCAGGCTCCAGCGGGGATGTGAACCGGAGACGCAGTCGCTGAGCGAAGACGAGCGGAAATCCCCAGATCTGCAGCGCGCGCGCGTCGCGGAACAGCTCGTCGCCACCATCCGAGCAGTCGGGTGCAGTCACACCACGACCATAACTGAAGTGAGTTCGATTAGGCTAGGGACTCTCAGTGACATTGCGAGCCCTCGACCGTCAGGAGAAGTCATGTCCCAGGAGGAGGCGCACGATCGTCGGCGCCCGCGCCGGGTCTACGCCGTAGGTGCCGAACCGGACGCACGGTTCAGCCTGGCGAACGAGCGGACGTACCTCGCGTGGATTCGAACATCGTTGGCGTTCATGGCAGCCGGAGTCGCGCTCGACGTGTTCGAGGTCGGAAGGGACACGACGCCCGCACGCATCGCATCGGTGCTGCTGATCGGATGCTCCGTCGTTCTGCCGCTGCACGCGTGGTGGGCCTGGGGCGCAGTCGAATCGAGCCTGCGCCGTAATCGGCCGCTTCCGTCCCCTCGTGTCGGAGCACCCCTGGCCGTCCTGCTGGCGGTGGCCGCAGCGCTGGTCGTCTGGTCGGTCTTCTCGTGACGGGACCACCCGAGGACAGGCCAGCGGGCGCACTCGGGGACGGTGGTCTCCAGGTCGAACGGACGGCGCTCGCCTGGCGGCGCACCGAGTGCTCGGTGGCGGTGTGCGCCCTGGTGGGTCTGCGCCTGGCCACCCACCAGGGTGACGTACCGACGGCTGTAGCCGCCGGCGTCGTACTGACCGGCGCCGTCGCTGCGCTCGTCGTCGACATCGTTCGGCGACGGAAGCGCAGGCGCGCGGACGCCGGCCCGGACGCGCCGCGAGGAATCCCGGCGCGCGCTCACGTACTGGCAGTCCTCACTGCGAGTCTCGGCGTCCTGGCACTGATCGTGGCCCGCACCGTGACGTTCGGCCCCGGGCACTGAGCCCGGGGCCGTTCCGTGGCTCGGTCAGCCCTGGAACTTCTGCTCCCACTCACGTGATTCCCGCTCGATGAACTCGGGAGTGAGTTGTGTCGGATCGGGCCCGGCGATGTCATGGGCGTCGGCGGTCGCGCCGTCGATACCGGGCAGCGCAGTCGCGACCCCGATCGCCTGCGCCCGTTGACCTTCGGGGCTGACCAGGAAGTCGGCCAGAACCTGCGCAGCGTTGGGATGGGGCGCGACCGACGTGACGTGACCGTAGAACGGTGTTCCCCACGACGGCGTCGGGAGCGCCCAGTTCACCGGAGCGCCGGACGCGACCTCCTGCACGAGAGGCTGGACCATGGGGGAGACGACGACCTCACCGGAGGTGAGTGCCTGCGCGACCCCAAGCGCGCTCGGGTAGATGCGAGGCTGCTGCTCGGCGAGCTGGTCCACGAAATCGTCGCCGAAGTTCTCGCGGTAGAAGCGGTAGAGATCCACGTAGGACGCGATGCCGACAGGGTTGACCACGCCCACCTTGCCTCGGTACTCGGGGCGCAACACATCGCGCGGATCGGTGAGTCCGGCCGGCACGGTTCCCGTGTTCCACCCCATGCCGAAGGTGGCGGCGACGTCGAGGAAGAACCTGTCGTTCTTGACGCTGCGGTCCCGTCCGTAGTCCGGATCGTCGAACGCGTCGCCCTTCAGAGACTGGGAGTACGCGCCGGACTCCGCCGCCGACGCGATCCATGCCGTGTCCGTGACCACGTGTACGTCCGCCGTGCCCTTACCGGTCTTGTTCTCGGTCTCGACACGAGGATTCAGATCCGCGTCCGTTCCGCGAACGAAATCGAGAGTGATCTCGGGGTACGTCTGACTCCAGGCCTTCTTCACGCTGTCGAGGATCGTGGTGTTCTGGCTCGAGTACAACATCACCGACCCCTCGGACTTCGCCGCGGCGACGACGTCGTCCCAGCTCCCCTCCACGGGAGAGGTACCCCCTCCACCGCTGCTGCCGCACGCCGTCATCGTCAGCGCCACCACCCCGACCACAGCGATCGTGGTCGTCCGGATCGATCTACCGAGAACACTCATGTCCATCTCCTTTGTTGAACTGACCTCAGTTCACCAAGTAGGGTGGGCAGAGTCAAGAGCGGTGGCGGGGTCGCGTACAGGTCGGTGCGCTGGGTGAAGGAGTGTCGGATGACTCGAGGACGAGATGCGGCCACCGTGAGTGGCCCGACGCCGTACGACCCTGCTCGAACCGACCAGTACCAGGAATCGACGTCCGACGACGTCCGACCCGCGGCCGCCGACGAGGCGCTCACACTCGCGTCCGTGCTCGCGCAGCAGGCAGTGCTGTACGGCGTGCCCGCCGTCTACCAGTACGCGAATATGTGTGCACAGTGCGCTCCGGATGCCGACGGTGCACCGTGGTCCGTCAACACCTTGGTCCACGAGAGAAGCACGGCCGGTTCGGATTTCCGCCAGTTCCGGGTTCCGAACGTCGACACGGTCTACTCCAATGCCTGGCTGGATCTGACCGACGGACCGGTGACCATCGAGCTACCCGACTTCGGTGGCAGGTACTACACCCTCGAATTCCTGGACGCCCACAGCAACGTGAGCAACGTCAGCGCGCGGACGCATCCGGACGGTCCACGCAGGATCATGGTGATCGCGCCGGGCCAGGACGGCCCCGACACCGCGCGGTCGTCCGACGTCGTGTCCTTTCCCGTGTCCACGCCGCTGATGTGGCTGCTCATGCGCATCCAGGTTCACGGCGCTCCCGACGACATCGACACGGTCAGGACACTGCAGGACTCGGTCGTCCTCACCGGTCCACCTCCCCGGTCCCGTTCGTGGCCCGTTCTGCTCCGGGAGGAGGTGGAGTCGTCCGCCGCCGCGTTCCTGACGGCCCTCGATGCCGTGGTGGCCGTCAACGGTGTTCCGGTGCAGGATGTGTCGCACGTTCACCAGTTCCGTCAGCTGAACGTCGGTCCCGGTACGCCGGAGGTCGGCGATCTCGACGAGGTGGTGTCACGAGGCGCCGATCTCGGCTTCACACGCGCCATGTCCCTGCTCGACACGTCCCGATCCCGCCTCGGGCGGCGCACGGCGTCCGGGTGGACGCGGGTACTCGACAAGGGCGCACACGGACACAACTTCGTGGCACGCGCCGTCATGAACTTCGTGGGACTCGGAGCCAACGTCGTCGAGGAGAACTGCTCGTACAACACGTACGTCGACTCGGACGGAACCGCACTGACGGGCCTCGGAGGCCGCACCTACGAGATCACTTTCTCCGAACCCCCACCCGCAGAAGCGTTCTGGAGCTTCACCTTGTACGAGGCCGATACCGGCTGGCTGTACGACGCACCCGGCGACGTGTTCTCCGTCGGATCGACCACCTCGCCGGACGGTGTGGTGTCCACTCCCTCTCGAATCGTGGTCGGGTACGCGAGACCCGATGACCTCGATAGTCGGGAATGTTGGCTTCCCGCCCCACCACGTCCGTTCTTCCTGGTACTACGCATGTATCGACCTCACGAAGACGCGGTGACCGAACGTTGGTCACCGCCGCCTGTCGATCCGTCGAGGGTTCCGTCACCTACGGGCCCGTGAGCCTCGAACCACGTCTCAGCACGACCCCACCGAGCGAACGCTCCTGGACCATGTGAAAGGGAACCACCATGGCGATCGATCTGACCTACGACCCCGTCGTCCGCGAGTGGATCGAGCGCACCCGCACGTTCACCCGCGAGCACGTCCTGCCCATCGAGGACAAGTTCCTCGGTGACGTGACCGCCGCGGGCGGCGACGACCTACGCCGGGAACTGCAGGCCGCGGCGAAGGACGCAGCAGTCTTCGCTCCCCACGCGCCCCGCGAGTACGGCGGCGGCGGACTGTCCATGAGCGACCGCGCCCCCGTGTTCGAGGAAGCCGGCTACTCCCTCTTCGGACCGATCGCGACGAACATCGGCGCACCCGACGAAGGCAACGTCCACCTGCTCGCCCACGTCGCCTCCCCCGCCCAGAAGGAACAGTTCCTCGCCCCCCTCGCCCGCGGCGACGTGCGGTCCGCGTTCGCGATGACCGAACCCGCACCCGGCGCCGGCTCGGACCCCTCCGCCCTCACCACCACCGCCACCCGCACCGACGGCGGCTGGCGCATCGACGGCCACAAATGGTTCATCACCGGCGCCGACGGCGCCGGATTCTTCATCGTCATGGCCCGCACCTCCGGCACCCCCGGCGACCGCGGCGGCGCCACGATGTTCCTCGTCCCCGCCGACACCGCCGGCATCACCGTCGGCCGCCACATCAGCACCCTCGACCGCGCCATGATCGGCGGGCACTGCGAAGTCACCTTCGACCGCGTCGTCGTGCCCGAGGACAACGTCCTCGGCGCCGTCGACGAAGGATTCACCTACGCCCAGGTCCGCCTCGGACCCGCCCGCATGACCCACGTCATGCGCTGGCTCGGCGCCGCCCGACGCGGACACGACGTCGCCGTCGCCCACGTCGCCCACCGCGAAGGGTTCGGCAGCCGCCTCGGCGACCTCGGCATGGTGCAGAAGATGATCGCCGACAACGAGATCGACATCGCCGCCACCCGCGCCCTGCTCGTCACCGCCTGCCACGCACTCGACCGCGGCGACCCCGCGAGCAACGAGACCTCCATCGCCAAGACCTTCGCCGCCGAAGCCATCTTCCGCATCGTCGACCGCGGCGTGCAGATGTGCGGCGGACTCGGTGTCTCCGACGACCTGCCCCTCGCCCGACTCTCCCGCGAGGTCCGCCCCTTCCGCGTCTACGACGGCCCCTCCGAAGTGCACCGGTGGGCCATCGCCAAACGCGCCGTCGGCGCCGCCCGCCGCGCCGCCGCCAAGGAACAGCCGTGACCACCACGCTCCCCGGCATGAACATCGCCGCACTCGAGACGTTCCTGCGCGACAACGGCATCGACATCACCGGGCACCTGCGCGTCGACCGCATCGCCGGAGGCCGGTCCAACCTCACCTACCGCGCCCACGACGACACCACCTCGTGGATCGTGCGACGCCCCCCGGTCAGCGGACTCACCCCCTCCGCCCACGACATGGCCCGCGAGTGGACCGTCACCCGCGCCCTCGCCGGCACCGACGTCCCCGTCGCCACCGCCGTCGCCTTCGACGCCGACGGCGCCACCCTCGGAGCTCCGATGACCGTCGTCGAGTTCGTCCACGGACAGGTCGTGCGCACCCGCACCGACCTCGACGCCCTCACCGACGACGACATCGCCGCCAACACCAGCGAACTCGTCCGTGTCCTCGCCGCGCTGCACGCCGTCGACCACCACGAGGTCGGACTCGCCGACTTCGGTCGGCCCGACGGATTCACCGCCCGACAGGTCGCCACCTGGGGACGGCAATGGCACCGCGTCAAGACCCGCGACCTCAACGACATCGACCGACTCCACCGGGCCCTCACCGACGCCGTCCCCACCCACTGCGCCGCCGCCATCGTGCACGGCGACTACCGCGTCGACAACACCATCCTCACCCACGGTGAACCCGGAACCGTTGCCGCACTCGTCGACTGGGAGATGTCCACTCTCGGCGACCCCCTCACCGACATCGCCCTCATGTGCGCCTACCGGCAACCCATGTTCGACACCGTCCTCGGCGTCGACGCCGCCTGGACCTCCCCCCGCTACCCCGACGCCGACGACCTCGCCCAGCACTACGCCGCCGTATCCGGACGCGACCTCGCCCACTGGAACTTCTACCGCGCCCTCGCCGACTTCAAGATCGCCGTCATCGCCGAAGGCATCGCACACCGCGCCGCCACCTCCGACGACACGGACGGCACCGCCGCAGCAGCCGCCCACGCCACAGCCGAATTCGCCGCAGCCGGGCTGCGCGCGTTCTCACGGTGACCCGCAGACACCACTTCTGATCGAGAGGCCGACAGCAATGAACGACATCGAGTGCGACGTACTGGTCATCGGCGGCGGGATGGCCGGTCTGACCGCCGGAGCCCGCGCCGCGTCCGCAGGCAGATCCGTCGTCGTGGTGGAGGTCGGTGCGGATGTCGGCGGATCCGCGCGCTATGCCGGATACGTCTGGACGGCACCGGATCACACCGTCATGGACGCACAGAACCCGCACGGCAACGCTGCCCTGAGGCGACTGCTGGTGGACCGGTTCCAGGACGGCGTGCAGTGGTTACGTGACACCGGTGTGGAGGTGGGCGATGCGCAGCGAATCCTGTCCTTCGGGCGAGGACACAAGTTCGACACCAACCAGTACGTCGATCTGTGCAGGCGGATCGTCCTCGAGTCCGGCGGATCGGTCCTTCTGAACACGTGCACCGAGAGCCTGACGTTCGAGAACGGCGTCGTCACCGGCGCGGTGATCCGGACCGGCACCGCGGAACCACAGGACGTGCGGGCGGCGCACACCGTGCTCGCCACGGGCGGTTTCCAAGGGTCCGCAGCGCTGCTCGAGAAGCACGTTCATCCGAATGCAGGGCGCATGCAACTGCGCTCGAACCCCCACAGCACGGGCGTGGGCCTGACACTCGCCGAGAGCGTCGGCGCTGCCGCCGGTGCGATGAACGCCGGCTTCTACGGGCACCTGATTCCCAGCGGGGTGACCCTGACGGACCCGTCCGATTTCGTCGACATGTCGCTGTACTACAGCGAACACGCGCTCCTGTTCGATCTCGACGGGACGCGCTTCGTCGACGAGACACTCGGTGATCACCTGACGACGATGGCTCTGCTCGACCGGCGCGAGGCACGCGGGCTTCTCGTGGCGGACGCTCGCGTGCACCGGGACTGGGTCCTGGCGTCGTACGTCGAGGGCGCCGTGGCCGTCGACAAGTTCGCACTGGCGAGCAAGCGCGGGGGTCGGGTCGGACGAGCAGACACGCTCGAGGAGCTCGAATACCTACCGGAGGACTGGGGATACGACGGAGCCGCCATCGCGGCCGCGATCGCCGACTTCAACGAGTCCACCACGTCGGCGGAGGGCCCTGTGCCGGGCCGAGCGCTGGATGCGAGCCCGCTGAGCGAACCGCCTTACTACGTCATCGAAGCCGTCCCGGCCGTCACTTTCCCGTTTCACGGCGTCAGAGTCGACGGCGACGCCCGTGTTCTGACACCGAACGGCGAGCCGATTCCGGGCCTGCTGGCAGCCGGTTCCGACACGGGCGGCCTGTGGAACCGCGCGTACGCAGGCGGTCTGGCGGCCGCTCTGGTGCTCGGACTCGTCGCCGCGGAGACTGCCGGGTGACCCCTCGGGAAGGATGATGCCGCCGCCGCGCTGCGCGTGTCACGGCCCCTCGCGGCCGTGGAGGGTGGCGATGATGCGCTGCGCCTCCTCCACCGACGAATGCTCCCGAGTGACCGCTCCGGCCCGCAACATCGCCGACGCGACATCGACCGCCACGGCATGCCGCGCGACCAGGATGCCGATGGCCACGCTCGTGAGATCGGTTGCCTCGTCCCCGTCCACGGTCGCCAGCGCGGCGTCGCCTGCGACCACGGGCCCGATGACCCGCACCAGGTGTCCGATCAAGACGTCCGTTCCTGCCGGCAACGGCCCGCTCCACACCGAGCGCCGGTGCAGTTGCACGCACCCGAGGGGGGCGTCCACCGCGCCCAGTGGGAGCACCCTCACCCACCCGACATCCAATGCCACCAGGTCGTCGATCAGCAACGGCCACCGCGCCCCGTCGTGGCGGTCGTCCACGATGATCGTCCGGCCCACCGCACGGTCACTCGACACGAGATCGACATCCGCGCCGTGCAGGTACAGCAGGTCGGCGATCCTCTCCGCCGACGAGTCGGTGGTGTGCAGCACGCGTCGCGTATCGGGGTGACGCGGGGACGACACGACCACCGCGCCACCGTCCGCGCCGGCGACCCCGACACACACGTCGACGAAATCCGACAACCGCTCCCCCGGGCCGAGTCGAGGCCCGTCGGACGCGGTCGCGTCACCGGGGTCGTTCATGGTCCATCCCTCCACCAGGCGTTCGCAGATCGACTCGCGTACGCCTCGTTCAGCTTTCCCGTCCGCGACGACGGGGGCAGGTCGCATCCTCACGAGACGGCGGACGTGCTCGCGTCCGATACGCCGCCACGACAGAATCGGCGATGCGCCCGCGGTCGGCGATGGCGAAACCATGTCCACGCGCCCACGTGCGGATCGCCGCGGTCTCCGCGCGGTCCGCTGCCGTCCGACGCCGCACCGTCGAGATGTCCTCCGACCGACGTCCTCGGGTGCTCCACTCCGTGAGCAGGCCGTGGATCTGCGCTGCGTTCTCGGACGACAGGTCGATCTCGAACCATGTTCCCCGGTAACCGAACACGACGGTGTCGTCCGCGGACATCCCGTCCAGGTCGTCGATCAGCGTCACGTCAACCTTGCGAACCACGCGGAGCTCCTCGGACACACGTACGAACGACCACGCAGGGTGACCCCGCACGGGCCGATCTGCCGTTGTATCGGTAGGTAGTAGGAAGCCGCCACACTCTGGACGCCGCTGTCTGTGCGTGTCCATACCCTGTCCGGTGCCACTCAACCTTCCGTGAGGGGAAATTTTCTCTCTCGACTCCATGTGATCTTCGAGCGGTGTTTCAGGGTGGTCCCCCACTGGGCACAATTCTCCGCAGGTGCCCCGCTGCACCCGGAGTTCGGTGCTCGACTGTCGAAACCGACGGCGGTCGGCACCGACTTCCCGAGTTCGCGAGGCCCGTCACCGGTCGGCGCGACCTGAGACAGTGATGGAAAGAGCGCCGTGACCACGTCGGACCCCACACCGCCCGAGCTGCGGCTCGCTCTGGCCGTCCGGGCAGTTGCCGCACTCGCCGACGACGACCACGTCGCCGAGCTGCTCGATCGACTGACCGACGTCGCCTGCACCCTCGTCGATGCCGCCGACCACTGCGGCATCACGCTGTCGATCGGCGATGTCACCTTCACCGCCGCAGCCTCGAGCACGGAGATCGCGCCGATCAACGACCAGCAGTACTCCGCCGACGACGGTCCCTGTCTGCACGCGGCTCGCACGGCCGCCACCATCGTCGTCGATTGCACGGTCGACGACGATCGATGGCCGCATCTCGGACCTGCTGCTCGCCGCGTCGGCATCAACACCATGCTGTGTGCGCCGATCGTCTGCGACGATCGGCCGGTCGGATCGCTGACCCTGTTCGCCCGTGCACCACAGGGTTTCGACGATCTCGATCACCGCCTCGTCGAGCTGCTCACGGGAGTGACAGCGGATGCTCTCGAGAGGGCTCGACGTCGCCGCGAACTACACGGAACCATCGCCGGACTACGGGACGCGCTGGTGCACAGGGCTCCCATCGAACAGGCCAAGGGCATTCTGATGGCACTGCGTGGCATCGACGAGGATGCGGCCTTCACTGTGCTGTCCACCCGCTCCCAACATCTCAATCGCAAGGTGCGCGACATCGCCACCGAGTTCGTCGAGTCCGTCAGCGCCGCCGCGCCGACCGGCGATCTCTGACCACCGGCGGAGGCACCGTCGCGGTGCAGACAAAGTCGGTGGGACCGCCCCGACGTCCGAGCGAGAGCAGCAGCGGAGTTGCTCGCGACGCGCGAGCAGTCCGCACTCCTTGCAGAATATGCATCACATATGCAATATTCGCAGTACGCACGTGGGAGGGTCCGGGTGCGGAGACCGGAGGGGGTTCCATGATCACAGTGACCAGTGCCGCAGGCGGTGTCGGACGGCTGCTCGTCCGACAGCTGGCATCACGGGGTGTTCCGATACGAGCGGTGGTGAAGAACGACGACCAGGCCCGTACGACTCGGCGGGACGGGGCCACCGAGGTCGTCGTGGGCGATCTGAGAGCCCCGCAGACACTCGACACGGCCCTCGCCGGCACGACCGTCCTGTACCACGCGGCTCCGACGCAGATCATCGACGAGCGACCCATCATCGATCACCTCATCGCTTCAGGACCATCACATGGTCTGCAGCACATCGTGTTCCACTCGGTGATCCACCCCGAACTGCACCAGCTGACCCATCATCGGCAGAAGGACATCGCGGAGGGGATGCTGCTCGGCAGCGCGATCCCCACCACCGTCCTGAGACCGTCGCACTACATGCAGAACTACCTCGAGGTGTGGGACCTTCTGCACGCGGGCGTCATGCCGTACCCGGTCTCACCGGACAGCGTCATGGGAGTGGTCGACGTCGCCGATGTCGCCGAGGTGGCCGCCACCATCGCACTCGATCCGGACCCACACACCGGGCGTACCTACGACCTGTCCACCGTCGAACTGACTCGCCACCAGATGGCGGCGATCTGGTCGACGGTGTTGGGCCATCGCGTGACTGCTCTCCGCATCCCGCCGTCATCGCTCAGACACAGGACAGCCGCCCTGCCCGCGCTGGGACCGATCCTCGTCGAGGCCGTCCGGGCGACCGGAATGCACTCCGCGAGCCACCTCGTGCGGGGAATCGGCGCGGCCGCCAATCCCCGCGGCATGAACGAATGGCCGCACGATGCGCGCGAGGCGTACCGCACGATGATGTCGCATTACGACCGGCACGGACTTCCCGCCGGTGATCTGACCGTGCTTCCCGCACTGCTCGGACGCGAACCCACCTCCTACGAGGAGTTCGCCCGCCGGTCCGCCTCCGAGCGTGGGCATCGGTCGAAGGACTCCCGAGGATGAGTCGCTCGCAGGATCCATTCCGACCGGCGCGGTCCATGGTGACCGGGGCGAGTTCCGGCATCGGGGCCGAGTTCGCCCGAGCCCTGGCCGCGCGCGGCTCCGACCTGGTGTTGGTGGCACGACGGGAGGACCGGTTGACCGCTCTCGCAGCCGAACTCGAACGTGCACACGGCATCCACTGCCGTACGGTCTCCCATGATCTGTCGGAACCCGCAGCCGGACGTCGACTGCGGACCCTGGTTCCCGAGAAACTGGACCTCGTCGTCAACAATGCCGGCTTCGCAGTACAGGGCCCGTTCGTCGACAACGATGCCGACGACCTCGCGCGGCTCCTGGCGGTCGATGTCGCTGCAGTGGTGGACATCTGCTCTGCCTTCCTCCCCGACATGATCTCCCGCGGCACCGGATCCGTCGTCAACGTCGCCAGCACGACGGCGTTCCAACCCGTTCCCACCCTCGCCGTCTACGCCGCAGCCAAGGCGTTCGTCCTGAGCTTCACGCAGTCGTTGTGGTTCGAGTCCAGGCGCCACGGTGTCCGAGTGTTCGCACTCGCCCCGGGTCCGACGCGCACCGAGTTCTTCGATGTCATCGGCGAGTCCGCCGCGACGACCGGCTCGTACCAGTCACCCGCCGAGGTCGTCGCCACCGCGATGCGCGCCCTCGACGCCAGAACCTCACGTCCACAAGTCATCTCAGGACGGAGAAACACCATCGCGGCCGCCACGGCAGCGCTGACGCCACCTCGGGTACTGCTTCCGGCGGTGGCGCGGCTGCTGCGCTGATCTTCCGAGTTGCCCTCCCCGCTCGGCCGACTCGGACTGTAGTGTCACGATCATGGCCAGGGCCTCGAAGTTCACTGCGGCCGACCGTCGCGCCGCTGTGGAGCGTGCCTTCGAGGGAACAGAGAGTCCCACCGCCGTCGCATCCGATCTGGGTGTCCACCCGACCACTCTCTATCGGTGGGCCGCGTCCGACACCACGGACGACCCGGGGCCGGCGCCGACTCGGCTCGTCCACGCCACCCAGACGCTGCTCGAACACTCCGACTACGGCGACATCACCGTGGAGGCCGTGGCGCAGCACTGCGGACTCGCGGCCCGGACCGCATTCCACCACTTCCCCACCAAACGCGACCTGTTCCACGCAGCCGTCAACGATGCCGCCACCACGCTGATCGACCGCATGGCAACGCGTTCCGAGCAGGCGACGTGGCCGGACGATCCTCTGGGACAGCTGCGATCGTTCCTGCACATCGCCGCGGCCACCATCTACGACACTCCGGCGACCCACGTGCTGTTCCGCAACATCGGTGTTCCCCGCAGCGAAGGAACCGCCGAGGGGTGGCACACCGACTTCGTCGTCGCGATCGAACAACTGCTGCACAGAGCGGCCGATGCCGGTCAGATCGACCGCCACACCGACGTGGCCGCGGCAGCGCAACTCGTGACCGGCGCCATGCGCGGGATCCACACCGCCGTGTTCGACGGCGCCTCTCCCGATGTCGCACTCGACCTGGTGGACCGCGTTCCCCTGCTGATACCTGGCCCCCGTCGAACGTGAGATTCGCAGCGTCGAGGCACCCCGCACCTCACCCGATCACGCGGTACCGCAACATCATCTCGTGATCCTCGTGGTCGAGGATGTGGCAGTGCCACATGTAGCCCTGCAGATCTCCGGCCGGTGCGCTGTGAGCTGCATGGTCGTAGGACGCCAGGGCACCCGGTTCGGGCGGCCGGGGGAACACGGCGTCGGGATCGAAGTCGAGTTCCTCGGCGGTGGGGAATCGCACGACGATGCGAGTCACGGTGCCGGGATCGAGTCGCACCGTGTCCTTCCACCCGCTCTCCCATGGCGCGGGAGGGAGACCCGGGCCGGCGAGGAAGGGTTCCGGTGACGGCGTCCACTTCGTGCCGACGGCGGGTTGCGGATGAGCGAGTTGCAACTCCACGGTGCGCAGCGGGACGCGCTCGAGAATGCGGAAGTGCACCAGGTGCAGATGGATCGGATGCGGATCCGCGGTGATGTTCACGATGTCCCACCGCTCGGTGGTCCCGGCGCGGGGCGACTCGATGTCCCCGTCGGTGTAGCGGAGGTTGTTGAGAGCCATGTACGCCGGCGGAAGCCGTAGCGCGTACGGCTGACTGACGGTGACGACACGGTGGCGGTCGGGAGTTGCGATCGGCGGTAGGGGTTCCGGTCGTGATCCGCCGTCGCGCAGACGGTTCGGAATCGCGCCCGTGTGGCCGCGAGCCGCGGTGACGTCGAAGCGGCAGAAGTGCGTCATGGCGACGGCGCCCAGTTGCGCGGCCTGCAGTGGAGGTGCCTCGTCGTTGAGAAGCCGCACCGCCGTGCCGGGTTCGACTGCACCGAAGTCCACGAGCACGTCGTAGCGCTCACCCGGGGCGATCCGGAGGTGTCGGGTCTCGATCGGGGCATCGAGCAGTCCGCCGTCGTTGCCGATGACCAGGAACGGAATCTCGTGATCGAGGTAGAGATTCCAGACACTGTAGGATCCGGCGTTGATCATGCGGAAGCGATACAGCCCACGAGCGACCGGGACACGCGGCCACACAACACCGTTCACCACTCCGAGATCGCCGACGGCTCCACCTTCCCAGGACCCCTCGGGCACCACGGGGGTGGATCGCAGACTCGCTCTGCCATCAGGATTCAGGATCTTCTCCTGCAGTACGAGCGGCATCTCGAACTCACCTGCGGGCAGACCCAGCGGATTGCTCGGCTCGCCGGTGTCGAAGCGGTCGCGAAGCAGAACGTTCCCGGCGAGTCCGCCGTACACGTTCGCGCGGGTGATTCCCATGGCGTGGTCGTGGTACCAGAAGTGCGCAGCTTCCTGGCGGAACGGGAACTCGTAGCGCAGGGTGCGACCGTAATGCACGAGTTGCTCGGCGTGCCCGTCGCTGTCCGGCGGAGTCAGCCCACCGTGCAGATGCAGCACCGTCGGCGGACTGGTCCGGAAGAGAGGCGAAACCCCGTGGAGACTCGTGTCGAGATCGCGCGCGAACGGATGCGGGCCGAGGTCGTTGGTGAGCGTGAGCGACATCCGTTGACCGGACACCGCTTCGAGGGTGGGGCCGAGCACCGTGGTCGCCACCCCGTCCACCTCGTACGCCATCGCCGGCGCCGCAGACACTCCCGAGTGATACCGATGCATCGTGGACACGGTTCGGACAACGTGGTCGGCCCCGCGCACAGTAGGTAGCGGAGCCACCTCGTCGATGTACGGCGTCAGTGCCGGCGAGTGGAACAACAGCGGACTCGAGAGGGTCGGCTGAGCCTGAGCGCGGGTGGCAACACCCCCCGTCGCACCCACTGTCACCGCCAAGCCCAGATTGCGCAGGAACCGCCGGCGCGCCATCGCACCGTCACGACCGACCGAGAACTCCTCCGCCACTTCGCACCCCCATGCCCGCGGCGCGAGTGCGCCGAGCTGACCGTACCGCACCGTATGGTGTGTCAGGCCCGTTTCGGCGGAGTGACGGGCAGCTACCGCGCGGTCAGCAGGGCGAACATCGCCCGCACCTCGTCCGGGGTCGGCGTGGGAAGGTTGTCGCGGGCATGCACGAAACCGATTCCCGCGTACACGAGAAAGCCTGCCCGCAACCGTGCCTCGGCCTCGTCGAACCCCAGTTCGCGCATCGAGTTCTGAACCACGTCGAAGATGCGTTGATCGAGCTCCCGGACGACCACGGCAATCTTGTCGTAGGTCCGAGCCCAGTCCCGCACTGCCGCTTCGACAGCCCAGGTACGTTCCTGCAGAAGCAGTTCCGCCATCACCTGCAGTCGCGTGTCCACGGGTACGGTGTCCACCTGCGCCAGCCCGCGAAGCGTGTCGTTCTGCTCGTCGCACCACTTGTCGGCGATGGCGGTCATCAGCTCGTCGATGTCGGCGAAGTGCCAGTAGAAGCTGCCCTTGGTCACCTTCAACCGCTCGCACAGCGTCGTGATCTTCACTTCCGACACGCCCTCGCTCACCAGTAGTGCGAAGGCGGCGTCGATCCAGTCGTCGACGGTGAGTCGCGGAGCCCGTGGCGCGGGCGCCGACTTCTTCTCGCTGCCACGCCGTCGACGTGCGGGAGCGCCACTCCGGGTGCGGGCATCGCCGGACGCGGCCTCGGGTGCCATCGCTCTCCTTCGTGTCATCGGGCTCGACTGATCCGTCGATCGTACGATCACCTCGTCGGCTCAGGTCCGACCGAGTGCATCCAGCGCGAGTCGCCGTACCTGCTCGTCTCCCGAGAGCCGGGTGTGGTCGACCGTGCTCGTCGGATCGACGGACTGCACGACGATTGCCTCGCCACCCGGCATCGCACTCGTGAGCGGATCGGTCACGAGTCCGTCGGTCGCCGTGACGAGGTCCACGTACCGCACCCCAGCGACCGGTACGTCGACGGGCGGAGTCGTGAGAAACGACGACCCCGCGACGATCTGGCCGCACGCCCCGCACCACGGACCCACCAGGGGCTTCTCCAGACGGGCCAGCTCGTCGTAGATTCCGATACCGCGATTGAACGCGGCGATCGTGCCCGCTCCGGCGAGGTTCGTCCCGTGCCAGAGCGGTCCGAGCGTGACCAGAGTGGACACGGGGGCAAGTCCGTCGTCCACGGGGTGGGTCAGTGCGTACTGCACGGCCAGCGCTCCCGCGCCGCGTGCCATGACGCGGATCCGCGACTCCCCGGTGCGAGAGAGGATCCCGTCGATCGCCGACCGCACCTGCGATGCGGAGTCCTCGAGTGCAGCCAGACCGCCGACGGTGGCGACCGGCCGCAGCGCTTCCGTGAGGGCCGATTCACCGTAGGTCAGTGCAACCGGACACCACCCCCGACTCGTCAGATCGTTGGTCCACCCGTCCCACTCCGCCGCGGAGGAACCCAGATCGTGCACCAGCAGAACAGTGTCGACGCACGGATCCGCCGGGCCGGCCGTGGCCGGAGCCACGACACACGCCTGGACTCCGGTCGCGATGAGCACGACGGACATGAGCCTGCTGCACAACGACATTCATCTCTCCCGAGGTCGTATCATCGAAACCGTTCGAACACACCATACAGTGCGGTATGGTGGTCTGAGTCACAGCCGCTGTTGCTGATTGTCACCGGAAGGGTATGCCGCATGGACCACGCACGGACACGGGGTCGGCCGGTGAGCGTCTCCACCTCGCGAGCAGTCACGTCGGCAGCACGCGGCGCGGTGTCGTCACTCGGCGAGTCCTACTCCCTGGCACTCGACACCGCCCGAGCACTCGCGACGCGGCCGTTCCAGTGGCGGGAGTTCGTCGATCAGAGCTGGTTCATCGCCCGGGTCTCCCTACTTCCGACGATCCTGATGTCGGTCCCCTTCACGGTGCTGGTCGTCTTCACTCTGAACTCGTTGCTCATCGAGATCGGTGCATCCGATCTGAGCGGTGCGGGCGCAGGCCTGGGCGCCGTTACCCAAATCGGGCCGCTGGTCACCGTGCTCGTCGTGGCCGGCGCTGCGGCCACTGCGATCGCCGCAGATCTCGGATCGCGCACCATCCGCGAGGAGGTGGACGCCATGGAGGTGCTGGGTATCGATCCGGTGCACCGCCTCGTCCTGCCTCGCGTCCTCGCCTGCACCCTTGTCGCAGCCCTCCTGAACGGCGCCGTATGCACCATCGGACTGGTGGGCGGTTTCTTCTTCTCCGTGTACCTCCAGGACGTCACGCCGGGTGCCTATGCCGCCGGAGTCACACTGCTGGTGGGACTTCCGGAACTTCTGCTCTCCGAGGTGAAGGCAGCATTGTTCGGTCTCCTCGCCGCGCTGGTCGCCTGCTACCGCGGACTGTCCGTGCGGGGTGGGCCGAAGAGCGTCGGGGAGGCGGTCAACGAGACTGTCGTGTTCTCGTTCGTCGCCCTGTTCCTGGCCAACCTCGTCCTCACCTCCGTGGGCCTCGCCGTGAGCGGCCGCTGATGGTGCTCGAGATGAGCGATGCCGCCGATGCGATGCGACGCCGGGCGAACGCCGCCTCCCGAGCTGTGGACGTGCTCGGCGAACGCGCGATCTTCTTCACGCGTGCACTCGCGTCCACCGGCCGTGCCGTGCGGTCGTACCGCGGGGAGACGATGCGCGTCATCGCCGAGATATCCCTCGGCACCGGGGTTCTCGCCGCGATCGGTGGCAGCATCGTCATCCTCGGCTTCCTCACGTTGTTCGCCGGAGCCACCGTCGCGGTGCAGGGTTTCGACTCGCTCGGGAGCATCGGGGTCGACGCGTTGACCGGGTTCCTCGCCGCCTACGTCAACGTCCGGGTGGTCGCACCGGTCACCGCGGGAGTCGGACTGGCCGCGACCATCGGTGCCGGGACCACCGCCGCCCTCGGCGCCATGCGGATCAGTGAGGAGATCGACGCGCTCGAGGTCATGGCGATCAAGTCGCTCCCGTACCTCGTCGGCACCCGCATCGTCGCGGGCATCGTCGCCGTGGTTCCGCTCTACGCACTGTCGCTGATCACGTCGTTCCTCGCGAGCCGGGTCGCGACCGTCGTGGTGCTGGGCCAGTCCGGCGGGGTCTACGACCACTACTTCTCCACGTTCCTCGTCCCGACGGACGTTCTGTGGTCGTTCGTCCAAGTCATCGTCATGGCCGTCGCGGTCATGGTCATCCACACCTACTACGGCTACACCGCCTCCGGGGGTCCTGCCGGCGTCGGCACAGCCACCGGACGCGCCGTGCGCCTGTCCCTCATCACGGTCGTCAGCGTCACGCTGCTGATCTCGCTCGCGCTGTACGGCAGCGCACGATCCGTGCATCTGGCAGGGTGACATGACACGACCCTCCGCCCGCCTCAAAGGTGCTGCGCTCCTGTCGATTCTGTTGATCGTCGGAGTCGTCGCGGCGGCCTACCTCGCCTATCGGGGCACCGTCACCGACGCGATCGCGCCATCGGTCTCGGTGTCGGTGCAGTCCGATCGCGCCGGGCTGGTGATGCAGCGGGGCGCCCTAGTCAAGATGAACGGTGTCGAGATCGGGACCGTCTCGCAGGTCCGCCCGTCGATCCGCGGAGCCGTGATCGACCTCCGCCTCCGCGCCGACATCGCGGGTTCGGTGCCCTCCGATGTCGTGGCCACCATCGCCGCCACCACCATCTTCGGATCGAAGATGGTCACCCTCACCGCTCCTCCGGCACCGTCCGCCGTGCCCATCGCCGACGGCGCCGTCATCGCCGCCTCCTCCGTCACTGTGGAGGTGAACTCCGTGTTCGAATCCCTCACGTCCGTTCTCGTCGCGTCGCAACCAGAGAAGCTGAATACCACCCTGGGAGCACTCTCGACCGCCCTGAACGGTCGCGGCCGTGCGCTGGGCACGACCATCGAGAACCTGGACATCGTGCTCGGGGCGGTCACCCCGCTCGTTCCCACTCTCCGAGGCGACCTGCGTTCCGCTGCTGTCACATCCAGTGCACTGGGTGACAGCGCACCGGATCTGGTCAGCACTCTGGCCTCGCTGACCACCACCGCGCGCACGGTCACCGACAGCACCGATGCGCTCGGCCCCGCCCTGACGTCGCTGACGGAAGCGGCGACCGACGCTCGCACCGTTCTCGCGGAGAACGCCGACGGAGTGACAGCCACGGTGGCCGACCTCGTCCCGACGACCGGGTTGCTGCGGGAGTACTCCCCCGAGTTCACGTGCTTCCTTCAGGGCGCCGACGTCGCACGGCAGGCCGCAGAGAAGGTCTCCGGCGGAAACGGCCGCACGATGTTGCTGAACAGCACCGTGCTGTTCGGGGTGCCGGCGTACGAGTACGCCACCGACCTGCCGAAGGTCGCTGCCACCGGCGGGCCTCGGTGCGGTGCGCTGCCGCTGCTGTCCGACAGCGACATTCCGGCACCCTACGTCCGCGCCGACACCGGATCGAACCCGTTCCGCGCCGGTCTCACCGCTCCCGTCCTCGACCCGGCGTCCATCATCGACTTCCTGCCCGGCGGTCTCGCAGCACCGAGCACGACTCGATGAGTCACCGGGGCAAACTTGTTCGGCTCACGAGCTTCGTGGTCACCATGACACTGGTGCTCGCCGCGCTGGTGGTCGTCTTCGGCCAGGTCCGCTTCGACTCGACCTCCACCCACCGGGCGCTCTTCACCAGCGCGTCCGGTTTGCGCAGTGGTGAATTCGTCCGAGTGGCGGGTGTGGAGGTCGGATCGGTGGGCGCGGTGGACGTCGTCGACAACGACCACGCCGTGGTGGAGTTCGACGTGACCGATGCGTACACCGTGACCGAGTCCACCACGGCCACGATCCGCTACCAGAACCTGGTCGGCGATCGTTACCTCGAATTGGCCGACACTGCCGGTGACGCCGCGCCTCTCGCTGCCGGCGCCACCATCCCGGTCGACCGGACCTCTCCTGCACTGGATCTGGACCGACTCCTGGGCGGATTCCAACCCTTGTTCTCCGGCCTGGACCCCAGCACCGTGAACAGAGTGACCGGCGAACTCGTCGACGTCTTCCAGGGGCAGGGCGGCACCGTCGCCTCTGTGCTGGCGCGGCTCGCGAGTCTGACGTCGTCGTTGGCAGACCGTGACGAGGTGATCGGACAGCTGATCACGAATCTGCGGACCACCCTGGCGACACTGGCCGGGCGGCAGGACGAGGTGTCCCTCGCGATCGACAGTGCTCAGACGCTGGTGTCCGGCCTCGCTGCCGACACCCGGACCTGGGGTGAGGCACTGACGAGCATCGACAGTTCGGCCGCCACGATCGGCGATCTGCTCGTCGACGCACGTCCGCCGTTGGACACCACCGTCGACCAGTTGCAGCGCACGGCAGCACAACTCGATGCCGGCAAGGACACCATCGCGAGCATCACCACTCGCCTGCCGGACACGTACGCCTCCCTCAGCCGCCTCGGCGCGTACGGGAACTTCTTCAACTACTACCTGTGCGGCATCAGGTTGAAGATCGACACGCCCGACGGGCAGGGCCTGACGACACCGCTCATCGGTCAGAACACGGGAAGGTGTGCCCCGGCATGATGGAACGCTTCCGTACGGTCGACACCGTCCGCACCGGCATCGTCGGCACCTTCCTCGTGGTGATCGCTGCAGCAGCAGCGATGAACGCGGCCGCACTGCCGATCGTCTCCGCCGGAACGTCGTACAGCGGATTGTTCCTCGACACCGGAGGACTCGAGACGGGCGCCGCCGTGGAGGTCGCGGGGGTGCGGGTAGGGACGGTCACCGACATCGCGGTCGCGGGACAGGCCGTCCTGGTGACGTTCTCGGTCGAGGGAAAGGTGCTGCCCGGCGTCGATACCCGTCTCGCCATCGCCACCGAAACCGTCCTCGGCACCAAGAACCTCCGGATGGATCCGCGTGGCGCCGGCCGCCTGTCGACGACGGAACCCGTCGGACTCGACCGCACCACCAGCCCGTATCAGCTCACGGACGCTCTGGGCGACCTCACCGACGACGCGGCCGGTATCGACACCGAGCAGCTCACCGACTCACTCGCCGCCACCACCGAGATGCTCGATCGCACACCGGACGACCTGGGCCGCGCCATCGACGGGGTGGGTCGTTTGTCCGCGACGGTCGCGTCGCGGGACGAGAGCTTGCGTGACCTCCTGGCGTCGGCCGAGAAGGTCACCGGCGTCCTTGCCGACCGCAGTGCGCAGGTCGACACGCTCATTGTCGATGCGGCCACGGTTCTCGCCGAACTCGACCGACGACGCGGCGCCGTGGACACACTCTTCGGAACCGTGACGCGGTTGGCGGACCAACTGCGCGGACTGGTGGCCGACAACGAGGCCGAGCTTGCGCCGACACTGGCCTCGCTCGACTCCGTCCTCACCGTCCTGACCGACAACAAGGCGGACATCTCCGCCGCGATCGAGAACCTGGGGCCGTACGTGACGCAACTCGGCGAGGCGGTGTCCAGCGGACCGTTCTTCAACTCGTACATCCAGAACCTGATCCCCGGCCAGGTCATCAGCCCGTTCATCCGGGCGGCCCTCGGACTGGGCCCGGCTCCGGCCGATTCCACCTCCGTCAATCCGCTGACGGCCTTGAACGGGGCACCTCGATGACCGCGAGGCTCGTCGGCGTCGTGCTGTTCCTCGTCGTCGCTGCGACCGCGTCCTATGCGATCGTGCCGCGGTTCACCTCGGTCGCGGTGACGGCGGAGTTCGCGAACACCACCGGTCTCTACGTCGGTGACGACGTGCGCCTGATGGGAGTGACCATCGGCTCGGTGACCTCGATCGAGCCACGCGGCGACCACGCGGAGGTGGGACTGCGCTACGACTCGTCGTATCCCATTCCGGCCGACGCGAAAGCGGTCATCGTCTCGCAGAGTGTGGTCGCGTCGCGCTTCGTTCAACTCGCCCCGGCGTACGACGGCGGCGACACCCTCCGATCCGCCGACACCATCCCGCTCGATCGGACAGCAGTGCCCGTCGAGTGGGACCGCATCACCGAACAACTCGCACGCGTGTCCGACACGCTCGCGCCGCAGGGCCCCACCGGGCCCGGCTCGGTCGACGCCGCCAGGCCCCTCGGAGCGCTCGTCGATGCGGTGGACGCCAATATCGGCGGGCGTGGGCAGGACATCCGTACCACGCTGACCCAGCTGTCCGACGCGATGCGCACGCTCTCGGACGGCAGAACCGACCTCTACTCCCTCGTGCGCAACCTCCAGGTCTTCGTGTCGGCACTCGCTGCGAGTGATCAGCAGATCGTGACATTCAACGAGACGATGGCCTCGGTCACCTCCGTGCTGGCCGACGATCAGGACGAGATCGGCAGCGCGCTGGCATCATTGGACGGCGCGGTGTCGGACGTGGAGCGCTTCGTCCGCGAGAACAGGACGGGCGTCGCAACCACGCTGGGCAGCCTGGAAGAGCTCACGGCCGAGCTGGCGTCCCAGCGGGACGGCATCGCGCAGATCCTCCACGTCGCGCCCACGGCGCTGTCGAATCTGAACAACATCTACCAGCCCGCGCACAACGCGATCGTGTCGTCGTTGGCGCCGAACAACTTCGCGAATCCGATGGACTTCGTCTGTTCGGCCATCGCCGCCGCCGAGCAGGTGGGAGCGCAGGAGGGAGCAGAGTCGTGTGTCCGGTACCTGGGTCCGTTGCTGAAGACTCTCGCGTTCGACTACCTGCCCCTGCAGGCGAACCCCATCACGGGTGTCGGCGCTCTGCCGGGCCAGATCGTCGACAGCGAGGGTGGGCGATGACGACACGGAGGGCCGCAACGTCGGTAGCACTCGTTCTGTGCTCGTCGGCACTGCTGTCGGCGTGCGGATGGCAGGGCCTGAACTCGCTTCCGCTGCCGGGCACGGCGGGCGACGGTCCCGGATCGTACGAGGTGGTCATCGAGATGCCCGACGTGTCCACGATCGAACGCAACGCGCGAGTCCTCGTCGGCGACGTCACCGTCGGACGTGTGGCCGATCTGGCGCTCGTCGACGGACACGCCGAGGTGACGGTGCATCTCGACGGCAGCACCACACTCCCGGCCGATGCCGTCGCGTCGGTGGGGCAGACGAGCCTCCTCGGATCGACCCACATCGAATTGGCCGCTTCGACATCGGGAGACGCACAGGGTCGACTCTCCGATGGCGATGTGATCCCCCTCGACCGAGCGGGCGCGTACCCCACGACAGAGCAGACGTTGTCGTCGTTGTCCCTGGTACTGAACGGGGGTGGGCTCGCGCGCATCAACGACATCACGACCGAGGTGGACGCGGCACTGGACGGCAACGAGGAGTCGCTGCGCTCGGTCCTCGCGGGTCTGGAGACACTGCTCGTCGGACTCGACGATCAGAAGAGCGACATCCAGAACGCCATCGTGGATCTGGACCGATTCGCCGGGACGGTCGCCGCGAACGACGCGGTCCTGGGCGACGCGGTCACCGCGCTGGCTCCGGCTCTGACCGTGTTGTCGGATCGCCGGGGGGATCTGGTCTCGGCCCTCGACTCCCTCGGACGCCTCGGCACGACGGCGGAGGCCATCGTGAACGACACCGGCGACGACCTCGTCACAGCACTGGACGATCTGGGCCCGGTCTTGAAGTCTCTCGCGGATTCGGGAACATCACTCACCGAGTCGTTCCGGTATCTCCTCACCTATCCGTTCCCCATCGACGTCTACAAGAACGCGGTGCGCGGCGACTACGCCAATGGCGAGGTGACGCTCGATCTCCGGATGGCCACGCTGGACAACGCACTTCTCCTCGGCACACCGTTCGAAGGGATGCTCGCCGGGCTCGAGGGAGCCGTGGGCGCCATGGCACCCACGCCGACGCCCACGCTTCCCACCGTGAACGACTTGCTACTGCCCCCGAACCTTCTGCCACAGAACGGGACACCATGACTCCGACTGTCCGACTCCTTGTTCAGCTGACGGTCATCGCCGTGGTGGCAGTGCTGTCGGTGGGGATCACGGGTGTCCACTACGCACGCATTCCGCAAGAGCTCGGGCTGGGCCGGTACAGCGTGACTGTGGAGCTCGCGGGGGGCGCCGGCCTGTACACCAACGCCAACGTCACGTACCGCGGCAGCGAGATCGGCAAGGTCAGTGCCCTGCGCGTCACTCCCACCGGTGCGTCGGCCGTCGTCTCCCTGTCCTCGGACGTGTCGGTTCCTGCGTCGACACGCGCCGAGGTGCACAGCATGTCGGCCATCGGCGAACAGTTCATCGATCTCCTGCCCGACACGGACGATGGGCCCCTTCTGGAAGACGGGTCGGTCATCCCGATCGACCGCACCACGATCCCCACCGCGGTGGCCCCGACGATCGACCGGCTCGACGCCGCGTTTCGCTCGGTCGACCCGGTGACTCTCGGCCGCGTTCTCGACGACAGCTCCCTCGCGCTGGGTGCCGACGGTGACACCCTCGGCGAGCTGCTCGACTCGCTCGGGTCCGTCACCACGGCGACGCGGGAGAACATCGACCCGATCGCGGCCCTCGTCACCGATCTCGACCCGGTGCTCGGTGCAACCGCCGCGAGCAGTGACGCCATCCGGTCGTGGGCCGCGTCGCTGGCCACCGTCACCGGTCAGGTGTCGGCGCGCGACGGCAACCTACGATCCGTCATCGACGGTGGTGAACCCCTGGGCGCTGCGGTGTCGGGCCTGTTCCAGGACCTGCGCCCCACGCTCCCCCTGTTGTTGTCGAACCTGATCAGCGTCGAGCAGGTGGCCGTCACCTACAACGCTGCGCTGGAACAGATCCTGGTTCTGTATCCCCCTCTCATCGCTGCCACGCAGGGCACCGGTAAAGCGAATGCCGATGCCGGTGACCCCGGCCAGAACACCTACTTCGCCGCACAACTCAACGACCCGCCGCCGTGCACGGAAGGTTTCCTCCCCGCCGACCAACGCAGGTCACCCGTCGAGGTCGACACCGTGCCGACGCCGACCGACCTGTACTGCAAGGTTGCGCCGGACGACCCGAGCGCGATCCGCGGTGCACGCAACCTGCCGTGCCAGGAGTTCCCGGGCCGGCGGGCGGCGACGGTGCAGTTGTGCCGACAGGGTGCCTACGACCCGAACAACGGGTCGTACATCACCGATGACGGGTCGCGCTGGGTCGAGTCGACGCTGTCCGACGCGCCGCCCGCAACGGTGGAACAGATGATGCTGCCGGACGAGTGACCCGGCGATCTACCGCACAGGATCCAGCGCGGAGACGAGCCATCGGCCGTCCACCTGCGCCATCTCTACGCGGAGGCTGGTCGAGGTGGCACGCGGGTCTGGAGTGTCTGCCGCAGTGACGGTCTGGTTGACGAACAGCAGCGCGACGGCGTCGGCGTCGTCCATCGAGACGAGCGCGGCACCGGACACGACCGCGCTGGAGGTGAGCCCGCGCTCGATCGCTCCCGGAACGACGGACTGCTCGGCGAAACCGGAATAGTAAGTGAGGAAATCGCCGGTGAGGCGTGCCTTCGCGCCGTCGACGTCGGACTGCACGCTGTCGGCTCGGTAGGACAGGACGGCGACGGTCCCCTCCGTCGCCGCCCGGACGACGTCCGACTCGACGGCATCGGATACCGCCCGATCCGGGACCGTCAGTTCGATCCCGACCGGGACAGCAACCAGCGCAACGATTCCGACGACGATCGAGATCTGCGCACCCCTCCGGCGCAGGCCTCGTCGTCGGTCGGTCGCCGCGTTGTCGTCGACCGCATCCTCAGGTTCCGTGTCGGCGTCCAGCGTGACCGCCACATCGTCGCTCACGGCACGAACTGCACGTCGGACAACGCGAGGCGGTCACCGTCGCGTGCGACCGAGACGCGCAGGCGCCAGACACGCGGCTCGTCCGTGGCTCCCGAGGCATTGGTGACCGTCGATGTCGCCGCCACGAGCACCTGCGCGTCGGAATCGGTCATCGACTCGATTCCCGCCTCGCTCACCGCTCCGGTGGCAGTGACGTCTACATCCCGGACGACGGACACGAAATCCGCAGCGCGCTCTGAGAACTCGTCGCGGAAGCGACCGGTGGACGCCGACGTCACCCGCTCGACGTCCGCATCGACCGTGTCTGCGGAGATGGTCGTGAGGTCGAGAACGCCCTGCCGTGCGACCTGCAGGTACTGCTGCTCGAGCGTGGTGCGCTCCCGAGCCTCCTGAGATCGCGTCCACGTCGTGGCCGAGACAGTGACCGAGGTGGCCACCGCGGCGACAGCGAGTACACCGACGATCACCCGCGTTCGTGTGCGCACAGCCCCTCCTGTCCCGGGCCACCTCCAGCGCGGCCCTCAGGTCCGACCGTACTACAGAGTACGGATGCTGTTTCCGAAACAGCGGAACAGATTTCGTTGCTCGAAACGCTTTCTCCATACCCGGTAGTACGGTACGTTCGCTCCACACGAACGACCGGATTTCACCGATCGAAAGCAGGGGGCAGGTGCCGGAGACAGTCGACGAGTTCCAGCGAATACCGTACGAACCGGCGCGGGACGGGCGCGTGGAGATGCATTCCGGACTCTCCAGGCACTACCCGACGTTGCATGCGAATCTGGTGTCGCCCATCGGCAGGCCTGATCGACGCGTCGGCATCCTGATGGCGCACCCGTCGAGCGACTTCCTGTCGCACTTCCTGCTCCGCGGATTCGCGGCCGCCGGCATCCCCACGATGGGTCTCAACACCCGCTACTCCTCCAACGAGCCGGCACTGATCATGGAACGCGCGGCCCTGGACGTGGGCGCCGGTGTGCGGTGGATGAAGGACGAGCTCCGGTTCGAGAAGGTCGTTCTCCTCGGATTCAGCGGCGGCGGTTCGCTGTCCGCGTTCTACCAGTCGCAGGCAGAGACTCCGACGATCACGACGACTCCCGCCGGTGATCCGGTCGATCTCACGTCGGCGGAGCTCGTTCCTGCGGATGCCCTCATGCTCGTCGGAGCGCATTCCGGACGCGCCCGCGTCCTGCGCCACTGGATCGACGGAGCAGTCGTGGACGAGTCCGACCCGTCCTCGGTCGCCCCCGACCTCGACCTCTACGCACCTGGACGTACGACGCCACTCGACCGCACGTGGGTCGAGGAGTACCGGGCGGCGCAGCTCTCCCGCATGCGCAGGATCGACACGTGGGCGTGGAGAGAACTGGAGGATCTCACTCGGGGCGGGGCGTCGGACCGAGCCTTCGTCGTTCACCGCACCGTCGCGGATCCACGCTTCGTCGACATCACGCTGGACCCGAGCGATCGGGTTCCGGGCAGCATGTACGGGAATCCGGTCGCGGCCAATTCCGCCGCCGGCGGACTCGCGCGCTTCGTCTCGGTCCGCAGCTGGCTCAGCACATGGAGCCTGGACCACACGAACGCGGATGCCGTGCGCAACCTGACCGACGTGAGGGTTCCCACCCTCGTCATGCCTCTGCTCGGCGACCAAGCCGCCTTCGCCGACGATGCGCGTGCGATGGCCGCAGCTCGCGGTGACGCGACGGTCGTCGAGATGCCCCACCTGAATCACTACCTGGTCGATCAACCCGACGGAGTCGACCGAGTCACCACCGCAGCGCTGGCATGGCTGACCACCGCTCTGCCGGAAAGGACACCGAGATGACCAGCGCTACCCGCACTCCCACCGCGTTCACCTACTGGGAGAACCGGCAGAGTCCCGGTATCCAGCGCGCTGAAGCGTTGTTCGAGCGAGTGTTCCGGTCGTCACCGTTCCCCAGCGATGACGTCGCGCGGGAGTTCTGCGAGAGTCTGTTCCTCGGCGACACAGTGGCCGAGAACTTCGTCGACGAGGTGTACGCGGCAGACCCGACCGGAACACGCGCCCTCCTCGACCGTGCACTCGCTCACGGGATCGATTCTCTTCCTGACGTTCCCGAGAGCATGCGCGTCCTGTTCGACGAGTTCGAGACCGAACCGGACTGGCTCGACACCGATCTGGTAGAGCGCGGGGCCGCGGTGTGGCGACGGTGGGGCACGATGCTGTTCACCGTTGCCGGCGGCATCACGCTCGAGATGTACACCGAGGCTGCCGTCGCCACCCCGCTCTCACTGGCAGGCGGGTACGCCGGCGACAACGCGATGCGCCGATTCCTCGAGACCTGCAAATTCTGGATCGACACCTCCGAGCCGGGCGCCCTGTCCCGCATCGGGTCGGAAGGCCGAGCCACCGCGATGAAGGTCCGCGTCATGCACGTCGCCGTACGCCGCAAGGTCGACGGACACCCGGAGTGGGATCGCGAGAAGTGGGGCTACCCCATCAGCCAGGGGTATCAGATGCTGACCCTCCTCGGTGGCAGCACCGTTCCGGCACTTGCTCTGCGGCTGGTGGGTCTGCAGACCACCGCCGACGAGATCCGGGCGTTGCTCCATTTCCAGAAGTACATGGGCCACCTGCTGGGTGTCGACGTGTCGAACTTCCCCACCACCATCGCCGACTCGCTCCGCATGACGGCGATGGTGTCGGCCGCCCGCAGTCACGACGCCGGACCACACGGCAAGGAACTCATCGAGTCCTTCCCCGCAGGCTTCGCACCGCGCCCCGAGCAGCGAGGCCTCGCGCGTCTCCGCGCGCGGTACACCTACGGCATTCACGGCGCTTACACCGCTCTCTTCATGAGTCCGCTGACACGGTCGGACTACACGATGCCTCGTGCGTTCCCGTGGATCCTGATCATCCTCCTGCGCTTCCCCCTCCTGACAGCGATCGAGCTCTCCCGAAGATTCCTACCCGGAGTGGCGCCCGTCGTCGAGAAGGTCGCTGTGGCACAACGACTCCGGTGGTACCGGGACCAGATGAACGGCCGCGAGGCCGAATTCGACGCGAACGGAGCACTGCGACGATGACCGAGTATCTTTCCGGCTTCGGCAACCAACACCAGTCCGAAGCCCTCGACGGTGCACTCCCCCGAGGTCAGAATTCACCGCAGCGAGCGCCCCATGGCCTCTACGCGGAGCAACTGTCCGCGACGGCGTTCACCGAGCCGCGAGAGGTCAACCGTCGCACCTGGACGTACCGGATCCGCCCCAGTGCAGCGCACCGGCGGTATCACCCCATCGACCACCCGACGCTCCGATCCGCGCCGCTAAGTGACGGAGTTCTCGATGTGAACCGGCTTCGGTGGAATCCCGTGGCCCGACCCTTCGAGACGGCCGACTTTCTCGACGGCCTCACGACCATCGCTGCCAACGGTGATGCGCTGCAGCGTGACGGCATCGCGATCCACCTGTACCACGCGACGAGTTCGATGACCGATCGCTACGTCGCGGACCTGGACGGAGAGTTGCTGATCGTTCCCCAGTCCGGTCGTCTGCGGATACACACCGAGGTCGGAATCGTCGACGTCGCTCCCGGCGAGATCGCCGTCGTCGGACGGGCCATCACGTTCCGAGTCGTGCTGCTCGACGACGATGCCGCGGGCTATGTGTGCGAGAACTACGGCTCCTACTTCACCCTCCCCGAACTCGGACCCATCGGCGCGAACGGTCTCGCCCACGCGCGGGACTTCCACTACACCGTCGCAGCATTCGAGGACGACGATCGGCCCGTCGAGAAGATCCAGAAGTTCGGCGGCCGACTGTTCTCGACCGAGCTGGACCATTCACCTCTCGACGTGGTGGCCTGGCACGGCAATCACGGTGTGTACAAGTACGACACTGCCGATTTCAACGTCATGGGGACACTCGGGTGGGACCACCCCGACCCGTCGATCTTCACGCTCCTGACGTCGCCCTCCGAACGGCCGGGACAGGCGAATGTGGATCTCGCCATCTTCCCGCCGCGCTGGAACGTCGCCGAGCACACGTTCCGGCCCCCGCACTTCCATCGCAACGTCATGACCGAGTTCATGGGACTGGTCCGGGGGCAACATGATTCCAAGGCGGAAGGCTTCCTGCCCGGGGGTGCAAGTCTGCACAACATGTGGGGTGCGCACGGACCGGACCAGGAGACCTTCGACCTCGCCACCGCGGCCGACCTGGCACCGCAGAAGCTCGAAGGATCGTTGCCGTTCATGTTCGAGACGCGGCTGCCCCTGCTCGTCACCCCACTCGCCCACGACGCGCCGCATCGCCAGCCGGACTACGACTCTTCGTGGGCCGGACTGCAGCGCCATTTCACGTCTCCCCTCACTCCCAGCAACCCGGAGCAGCCATGACCGCGAGCACCACCACCCGTCCCTCTGTCGCCCTGCCCGATCCGCTGCTGCGTATCGGCGGCGTCTCGCAGGCTGCCTCCGGTGGGCAGACCTACGACAGCATCGATCCGACCACGGGTGCTCTCGTCACCTCCGTCGCTGCCGGCGCCGAGGCCGACGTCGACCGGGCCGTCCGCGCTGCACGTGCGCAGTTCGACGGTGACTGGTCACGCGTCAGCGGCCCGGAACGTACGAGGATCCTTCTCACGATCGCGGATCTGATCGATCGCGACTGCGAGACCCTCGCCGCACTCGAAGCAGTCGAGATGGGCAAGTTGTTCCGCGACTCCGTGAACGGCGACATCCCGGCCGCTGCCGCGGTGTTCCGGCACTTCGCTGGGTGGGCGGACAAGATCTCCGGAACCACCGTCATGTTGCCGGACTTCGGCCCGCAACGCCGGTTCGGCTACACCGTCCGGCAGCCTCTCGGTGTCGTCGCCGCGATCACGCCGTGGAACAACCCGCTGTTGATCGCCGCGTGGAAGCTGGCACCCGCACTCGCCGCAGGGAACACGGTGGTGATCAAGCCCGCGGAGGACGCGTCCCTGTCCACGCTGCACCTCGCGGATCTGTGTGCCGAAGCCGGTCTACCGCCGGGTGTGCTCAACGTGGTCACCGGTCTGGGCGTGACCGCCGGTGCGGCCTTGGCCGGCCATCCCGGTGTGGACAAGGTGTCCTTCACCGGCAGTCCCCGTGTCGGCCGGCAGATCCAGGCGCTCGCGGGCAGCACGTTCCGCAAGATCG
The DNA here is from genome assembly GCF_019836105.1 of Rhodococcus sp. BP-316. Classification (NCBI taxonomy): domain Bacteria; kingdom Bacillati; phylum Actinomycetota; class Actinomycetes; order Mycobacteriales; family Nocardiaceae; genus Rhodococcus; species Rhodococcus sp. BP-316. Next base: position 157,784 of record NZ_JABUEE010000009.1, read on the forward strand.
TCCTCGAACTGGGGGGTAAGGCACCGCAACTGATCTTCGAGGACGCCGACCTCGACGCGGCGATGCCGTGGATCGCGATGGGCAACTTCTATCACCAGGGCCAGGTGTGTGCCGCGGGCACGCGCGTCCTCGCACACGAGTCCGTCGTCGATCGTGTCGTCGAGGGACTGGTCGCGGCGGCCGACGCTGCCGTGATCGGCGACCCGTTCGACGACACCAGCACGATGGGCACCATCGTCAACGGACGTCAGCTCGATCGCATCATGGGATACATCGACTCCGGTGTCAGCGAGGGCGCAGAGCTGATCACCGGTGGGCGGCGGATCGAGGGACCGGGACAGTTCGTGCAGCCCACCGTCTTCCGCGGACACAACGACCTCACCATCGCCAGGGAGGAGATCTTCGGTCCCGTCGCCACCGTCATCAGCTTCTCGTCCACCGAGGAGGCCGTCGCGATCGCCAACGACACGCAATACGGACTCAACGCGATGGTGTACTCGCAGAACATCTCCCGAGTGCACTCCGTCGTCGAGCAACTTCGCGTGGGCACCGTGTGGGTGAACGGGTGGGGTGTGCCGGACCCGGCTCTGCCGTGGGGCGGACGCGGCGCGAGCGGAGTCGGCCGCGAACTCGGCCGCACCGGACTCGACGGAGACACCGAAGAGAAGACCGTCCACATCGGATTCTCCGCATGAGCGCGCCGGAGATCGTCGAGACCTGGAACGGCCCCGGCCGACGCGACGCTCGGCTGACAGAGGTGCACCCGCGGCACAACGCGGCCCATCCCGTGCCGGGGAGCCGATCGGGCTTCGAGCACTGGTACTTCGACGCCCACCTCGACGACGGTCACACCATCATCGGGTTCCTCAACCTGCGCCGGCCCGAAGAGCCTGCGCTGGTGGCGAAACCGAGCGTGGAGATCCTGATCTACGCACCCGACGGCTCACGCCGACAAATTTTCGTCCGCCACTCCAAGAAGGACGCCACCGCGTCGATCGCCGCCTGTGACGTCGTCGTGGGGCCGAACCACGCATGGGCGGAGTTCCCTGCGGACGGGCTTCCCATCCATCATCTCTTCCTTTCCGAGGAGGACGTCACCTTCGATCTCCGCTTTCACAACGAACTTCCGAGCTGGATGCCCGGCGAGGGAGAGACGTTGTTCGGAGGCACCGACGTCTTCGGCTGGGTCGTCGCCGCGCCGCGTGCGCGCGTCGAGGGATCCATCACCATCGCCGGACGAACCACTGCCGTCACCGGGCGCGGCTACGCGGACCACAACTGGGGTGCGGGCGACATGAAGCGCGTCATCGACCGCTGGCACTGGGGCCGACTGTACGACGACGACTATTCCTTGCTCTATGCCTTGGTCAAGACGCAGCCTCGGCTCGGTGCCCACGAGAGTCGCCCACTGATGTTGGCGTACAAGGGCAAGATCATCCTGAGCTCCGGCGAGGCGGACGTCACCGAGGGGCCGATGGTGTTCAACGAGATCGCGAACCGGTCGTACCCCGCGTGGCTCCGCATCGAGGTACCGGGACAGGTGTCCCTCCTGCTGACTGTCCAGAACGTCGTGCACGCCCACGACCTGCTCGACGACGTTCCCGTCGCCGGACATCGCGTGTTCCGACCGTTGCTCTACAGCCTCGTCGGTCACCCCGGATACTTCCGCTTCGACTCGACGTTCGAACTGACCGTCGTACGCGACGGGGTGACCGAGACCCGGACGGGGCGAACGCTGCACGAGCTCGTCGCCTTGAACTGACGCCTACGATTCCAGGGGAGACATCTGATGCACACACACTCGAAGGGCGTGCGACCCGCCGCCGTCACGTTCACTGCGGGACTCGCGCTCGCGGTGATCTCTGCGGTCGCGCCGTCTGCCTTCGCCGCACCGAGCGATGTTCTGGGCAGCTTCCAGCTTCGAGACTGCGTCGAGGTGTCCGCCATCGTCTCAGTGCTACCCGAGCGCGCAGCCGCCGCACTGCCGGACGGCTACACCTCCTCGTCGTTCATCGGATTGCCCGGTGGCCCCGGCATTCCGGGTAATTCATCGCTCCTGATGGGTGTCGAGACCTGCCAGAGCGGGATCATCGACGGCGTCCCCGTCGACGGTCCCGTCGCCTTCGGTGAGCGCGTCCTCTCCGTCGACCGCAAGGATGCTCGGCCGGGATACCACTTCTACGCCGTCGAGCAGGTCACAGACAACCAACAGATCTACGACTTGATGCGGGAGGCCGGATTCGACATCGCATTGGTGCCGGGAGTCGGCGCCACTGCCGACGCAGTCGGAGGAATCTCGGAGGGCAGCTCCGTACGGATCGTGGACGAGGCGCCCGTTCCACGCGTGCCGTCGCCTCTCGGGCAGGTCAGCATCTGGAAGGACACCGAGAACAGCAGAAGTGCTCTCCGCTTGACGGTCCATCGGCCGACGGCGCAGGCCGGGATCGGGCACGTGACCGCCGAGCCGAATTCACCCATCGCGTTCCTGATGGGCACCGAGACGGCAACGGGAATCGGAGCGATCAACAGGTTCGACTTCGATGCTCGGGTGGAGGTGGTGCGCTGACCCACACGGGAACAGTCGTGGTCCAGAAGGTCGGCTGTCGATCACCCGGCCACTGCTCGTAACCGCTCGACCTCGCTACAAGAGTGGCGTACGGACTCGGTGTCCTCCCCCTTCTCGCGGGCGACGTCGTGCGCCAGGTCCAGAACGGCGCGACGCAGATGCTTGCGGGCTCGTCGGGCCTTCCGAGTGGGCGCGGACTTCACGAATGCCTTGCGGGCCTTCGTGTCCAGCACACCGTCGACCTCGGCATCGGTGACGACACCGGCCTCGACTTCCGGGGCGAGGATGTCGCGCACGAACTGATACTCACGCGGTGCGGCCCGTCGGAACGCGATGGTCAGCACCGTGAACCCGATGACGACCGACGCCAGGAGGACCACGAAGTTTCTCAGACCGCCGCCACCGAGACCGCCGGCGTCGTCCCATGTGAAGTGGAGGAACATGCCGGCGACGACGAAGGCCGCACCACGCCCGACTCGCCGGGGTTGCGCTGCCGTCCCGATCAGATAGACGGCTCCGGTGCAGACGAGAGCACTGAAGAGAGGGTGGGAGGCGAAACTGACGGCGATGCGTACGACGGACATGTGCACCGCGTTGCCCACGGGATCGGTGCCGAATGCCCGAGCAGTGGAACTCGCCGCGTAGAGGAAGTCCTCGAACACGGCGAATCCGAGCCCGATGAACGCTCCGACGATGAGGCCGTCGTTCGCGGTGCGGATGAGACGCGGGGCGAGGCTCATCAGGAGCAGGAAACCACAGAGTTTGGCCGCCTCCTCGGTGAACGGTGCCGTCGCACCTGCCGCCCAGTTCGCGCTCCATTCCTGACCGAACAGCTTGGGGTATATGCCGAGCATCGCCGTGTTGACGGTCATCGCAAAGGCGAACGTTGCCGGGACAGCGCCCCACACGAGGGCAGCGACCACGAGCCCGCCTGGTTGCCGCTCCCATCGGTCGATGTGATGGAACCAGGCGAGCCACGCGAGTCCGCACAACCCGCACAGCACCGCTGCGACCGCGAACCCTTCGGCGTAGAACCCGGCGTCGGGTGCGAAGAACGCCCACGCCTGGAACGCACCTATGGCGGTCAGCGCCAGGTAGACCCAGAAGGAGAGGTTGTGAGGCTGCACGAAGTGGAATCTCGCACCCCACCCGGAGATCTCGACTGCTTCCGCTCGGCGCTGACCAGCTTCCGTGCCGACCGTCTCGGGAAACGTGCGGGGGTCGACAGTGCTCATGCGTCGTCCCCGTCCACGGTACGGATGCTCGCGATCATCGCTCGGACGTCGTCGAGGGCTGCGGTCATCTGGGTGGGTGGCCCGTAGGCAGTGATGTCGACCCCTGTGCCGCCGAGAACGAAGGCCGCGATCACCCCGTCGCTTCGCACGCTGTTGTAGGGCTGCGCGACTCCGGTCTAGCCGGCCGCCGTGGTGAGAGTGGCCCTGTTCCCGTCGACCCGGAAGGTGGGGTCGTCCGTCCGGGACGTGACCTTCTGGACCTGGTCGAGCAGCTGATCGGGAGTGCCGTCGTACGAGTCTGTCGACACCTGGAAGGTGATTCCGGCCCCGGCGAGGGTGGCATCGCCGAACGTGCCTCCGTCTCCTACGCGGAAGCCGGACTCGACGTCGTAACCGGCGACGGGGGTGAAGACGAGGGTGTCGGTGAGTGCAAGCTGCTGCCCTGCCAGAACGGGGTCGTCCCAGTCGAGGGCAGCGTCGATGCGCGGAACCACCACGGTGAAGACGAGGAACACGGCGAGCACGACGAGCGCCGGTGGGCACGTTCGACGGTCGAGACCCAGCACGCGATGGTCGGCAGGTACTCGATGTCGATGTGGTGCAGCGTCCAGCAGTGGTGTCACGGACACCCCTCGAACTCGTCGTTGTTCGTACTTTGTCACAAACCACGCGGTCCGTGCAGTCCGCTGTGAACGACCTCGACGAGAACGGCGAGTCGAGTGTCAGAGTCCGGCGATCATCCGATCGAGCCACTCGACCATGATCGCGCGCTCGGCGACGCTCAACATGGTCAACGTCGGCGTGATCGCACGAAAAGCGACCGCGGCGGCGGCGTGGTCGTCCTGCTCGCGGTCGGGCGGGTCGGTGAGGATCTGCCGCATGACGGCATCGAACATCGCGTCGGCCAACTCGTCGTCGCGGTCCTCGGCCGGAGTCGCGAGAAGCACCGAGATCGCGCCCACACCCGCCGCTTGGACGAGTCCGAGCGCGCGTTGTTCGCTGACCCGCAGTCGGCCCGTCTCGGCGACCCTGTGTATCCGAGCCCGGAGGACGTCCATGCCGGCCTGCGCCGCGCGAGATCGTGTCAGGTGCTGCGGGCCGTTCATCATCCGGAACAGTTCCGGGTTGGCGATGCCGAACTCGACCTGCGTCAGCCACCCGTCGTGCAGGTCCACGAGGGGATCCACGCCCTGCGACGCGGCCGTCTCGGTGATGCGTCTCTTCATCGAGACATGCTCGGCCAGAACATGTTCTGCGACGGATTCCAGGAGACCGTCCTTGTCACCGAACAGTCGATAGATGGTCGGGGGCTGTACGTCGGCACCCTCGGCAACCCCACGAGTGGTCACTGCGGCCACGCCGTGATCGCGCAGCAGGGCGGCCGCGACCTCGATGATCCGCGCCCGGACGTCGTCTCGAGTGCTGGTCGGCTTGATCACGTTCCAACGATAACAGTCTCGTGATACCGTCGTGTTTCCATCGATAACAACGGTGCGATACCAACGAAACTGAGGCACTCATGATCGTCATCACCGGCGCCACCGGCGCGCTGAACGGCGCCACTGTCGACCACCTGCTCAGACATCGCCCCGCTTCGGAGATCGCGGTGGCGGTCAGAGACGCGTCCAGGGCCCGACGCTTCGCCGATCTCGGCATCGAGGTGCGCCACGGCGACTACGCAGACCCGGCGTCGCTGCCGGACGCGTTCGCGAATGCCGATCAGCTGCTGCTCGTCTCGTCCAGTGATCCGAGGGCCGACGCAGTCTCCCTGCACCGCAACGCGATCGACGCGGCCGTCACCGCGGGCGTGGGGCGAATCCTGTACACGAGTCATCAGGGGGCCGCGGACGACACACCGTTCGGTCCGGGTCGAGACCACGCGGCGACGGAGCGGCTGCTGGCGGGTTCCGGCCTGCCGTGGACCTCGCTGCGCAACGGCTTCTACGCCCACAGCCTGGCCTGGTCGACTGGCCCCTGGCGCGAGTCCGGCGTCATCACCGTTCCGGCCGACGGTCCGGTGTCGTGGACGTCCCGAGCGGATTCGGCGGAGGCTGCGGCGGCGATCATCGCATCGAACGGCGCGTACGACGGACCAGTCACGGTGACCGCCGAGTCCGCACCCACCTTCGAGGAGGTGGCGGCGATCGCCTCCGACGTGGCCGGGCGGACGGTACGGCGAGTCCTGATGGACCCTGAGGACTGGATCGCAGCCCGGGTCGCTTCGGGACAGCCGGAATTCGCGGCTCGCTTCACACTCGGGATGTTCGACGCTGCAGCCGGCGGTTGGTTCGCCGGCATCGATCCCCTGCTGGGACAGTTGCTCGGCAGGTCGCCTGCGACAGTGCGCGACGCGCTGACTGTCGCGTAGCCTCCACGGCGCCCGTCAGAGCCCGAGGGTGGCACTCCAGGACAGCGAGACTCAGGCCGATCGTTCCGCCGTCACTCGCAGCCGTTGTGCTGATCGGCATGTTCGGAGGACAATCGTCGGATCGGTGACGTGTTCGGTGAGAGGGTGTGCGATGTCTGTGTCGTGGGAGTCTCTGTCTCGTCGGCGCGGCCTACGGGTGACCGGCGGGCTCGTCGGCGTGTACGTCGGCCTGGTGGCCTACTGGTTCGTGCAGGATGCCGCCCACCGTGTGGCAGCGCGGAAGGCTGAGGCATAGCCTCCGTTCGTCCCGCTCCGAGTCTTCGTCCGATGTGAGGGGTTGTCGGACAACAGGATGCCCCTACGACGCCGACCCTGAGTGCCGCATCGACGACGGGGACCGACCCATGATGCGGGTGAATGCTCGTGAGAACGCCGCGTCGGACCCGTATCCGAACGAGGCCGCGACCGAGGAGATGGTGGCGTTCGATCTCATGAGCTCCGCCGCCGCGAGCTGCATGCGCCGACGGGTCAGGTGGACCAGCGGGGCCTCACCCACCAGCGCGGTGAAGCGCGCGGCGAAGGCGGATCGAGACATCGCCGCCGTCCGAGCCAGATCCGCCACCGTCCACGGCCGCTCCGGATGCCGGTGCATCGCGATGACCGCGGCACCGATCTGTCTGTCGCGCAACGCCCCCAGCCAGCCGCCGATCTCAGCGCCCTCCTCTCGGAGCCACGCTCGGACGAGATCGATGATCAGGATGTCGGCAAGCCGCGTCACCACGGCCTCCCCACCCGGCCGGCGGGCAGCGGCCTCGTTCGCGAGCAGTTCCAGTACCGCGGCCGAGACCGCAGACCCGCGATCACCCACCAGCACGTCGGGCAGCACGTCGAGGAGTGAGCGGGCAGTCGGATGATCGAACTTCACGGCGCCACAGATCAACACGGCCCGCTCGCCCCCGCCGCCGTGCTCGAGAACGATGAAGCGGTCCGAGATCCACTCGGGCTCCGGGTCGTACATCGACACCGACAGGGATGACGGATCGTCCACCACTCGGTGGCCTCGACCGTGCGGGACCAGCACGCACTCACCCTCGCCCACCAGCCGAGGGTCCGTCCCCGGCAGGTCGAGCAGGCACGATCCCACCACCGGTGCGTGAAACCACAGGCAGTCCTCCATCGCGGGGATGTCGAGACCCCAGGGAGCCGTCAGTTCCGATCGAACGTAGAACACCCCACGCATCCGCAGCGAGTGCAGGGCGTCGCCGAGCGCATCGTCACCGCGCCACATCCTGGACGATCGATCATCAACGGTGGACTCCACGGTATTCATTGTCCACCACGAACCCGGCACCGTGAACATCGTGACCACACAACGAACCATCACTGTTCTCGGCGCCACCGGCCGAACCGGACGACGCCTCACCGACACGCTCCTCGGCCGCGGATGGAAAGTACGCCGTGTCGCGCGCACCGCACGGCCCCACGCACACCCGGCTGCCACCACGCACACGGGCGACCTGACCGACACCGACTTCCTCACCACCGCGTTCACCGGCGTGGACGCGGCCTACGTCCTCGTCCCATTCGACCCCACGGCACCCGACGTCCGAGCACACATGAACGACATCGGGTCCTCCATCACCGACGCACTCCGACGAGCACGGGTGCCACGCGTCGTCGCACTCAGTTCCCTGGGCGCCGAACTCGAGCACGGGACCGGATTCCTCACCGCACTGCACGCTCAGGAGCAGCGACTCACCGCCCTCGAGACCGATCTCGTCCTTCTCCGACCCGGCTACTTCTTCGACAATCTCGAACCCGTCCTGCCCCACCTCCGCCACATCGGGGCACTCCAGGACTCCATCGCCCCCGACGTGCCCCTGCCGATGGTGGCGGCCGGAGACGTCGGCGCAGCCGCGGCCGACGCAGTCGAGGAACCCGACCACCAGGGCACCACCATCCGCGAGATCAGGACCGCAGTCGATCTCACCCTGATGGACGTCGCCGCCGCGGTCGGCCGAGCACAGGGCATCGGCCATCTCCCCTACCAGCAGCTCCCCGACGAGGAGACGATCACCCAGCTACTCCAGGTCGGATTCTCCGACGATGCAGCGAGATTGCAGGTCGAGATGCACCGCGCGTTCTCTGCAGGACGCGTCGCCGCGACGGGGGACGACCCCCGCGCCCCGACGACGGTGGACGACTACCTGGCGTCGCGGGCGTGAGCGCCGTGTGAGCGCAGAACGGTTCTCGACGGGTCACGTACTCACGAGGGCGGGCCGCGTCCGATGCCGGCGAAGAGATTGTCGATCAGGCGGTCGGCGAAGTCGGGTGTGATCGGTTGATCAGGGAGCAGCAGCCGGTGGTACACGCACGCCACAACTGATCCACCACGTTCTCGCTGTCGAGATCGTCGCGCAGCTCGCGGCGCGCGCGATGAGTGTGGCCAGTCTCCGTGTGATGCGTCGCCGGCATTAGACAACCGAGCCGGGCAGGTGCGCTCACGCGGGAGCGACGACCCGCTCGAATCAGTCGTCTGAACGGCTCAGAGGTGGCGCGCAGCGAAGTCCACCGCGCTCCGCAGCGTCTCGCGGCCCTCCGGAAGTACGCCTGCCAACACGGGAAATGCGTGCACCTGACCCCGCCACACATGGGTCTCGACAATCCGGCCGGCGTCCTCGAGCTTGCGCGTCATCGCCTCCACGTCCGGGCGCATCAACTCGTACTGCGCCGAGGACAGGAACACCGGCGGAAACACCGACGGATCGGCGTTGATCGGAGACGCTGCGCCAGGGATGGCGTCCGGCCCGTTCATCCAGCGATCCTCCAGCGCGAGAACCTGTTTCATCGGCAGATACGCGTCCCGCTTCATGAACGTACGGGAATGGCTCCTCAGGTCCAGATTGAGCAACGGCGAGAATCCCAGAACGGCTGCGGGTGGTGTCAACCCCTCCAGCACAGCCAGTTCGGCGACCTTCATCGCGAGGTAACCGCCGGCCGAGTCTCCCGCCACGATGATCTTGGACGGATCGGCCACCGTCGCCGACGCGGCGCGGTAGGCGGCCATGGCATCGAAGATCGACGTGCCGATGCCGCCGTACGGAATCTGCCGGTACTCCACGGAGTACACCGGAATACCCGCACGGGCGGCGATCATGGCACACGCACCGCGATGGGTCGCCAGTCCGCAGAAGACGAAGCCGCCGCCGTGAAAGTAGAGAACCGTCGCACTGGTAAGAGAGCCGGTGGCCGTCCGAGGATGTGTCGTCTTCTCGCAGGGCACACCACCGAGAACCACCTGGTCGATGGTGACGCGAGGCGGCTTCGGCAGTCGGTCGACGACGCGATCGAGGTGCCCGATGGCCTTGATGCCGCCGTCGGTGAGCGGCCACATACTCAGGGTGGGCTTGAGGACCGCCTTCATCGCCGCCGACAGGACGCGTGCCTGCGGACTGACGTCGTCGTGCCAGGTGAGTGTGCCCGTCATCGTCTCGTCATTCCCCTCGTGCGATGAAGCGTGGAGACGATCGACGCTATCAGCCCGGCTCCGTGCACCGATTCCGACAGACTCGAGCTCGGCTGTGCTCGTGGGAGCTCGGCTCGGGTTTCCCGCGTGAACGTGCTGGGTACGTATACGACGAACGTGCCTGGACGCAGAACGTGCCTGGACGCACTAGAGAAGTTCGGTGGTTCACCGTGAAACGCATCGTCGTCGCCTTGTCGGTACTGGCTCTCGTCGCCGGCTGTTCCACCGACGACACTGCACCTGCGCCGACGCAGACGCCCGCCGCCGAACCGGCTAGGGCGCCCGCGGCGCAGGATCCGATCGGCACCGTCATTCCGCTTCCGGGCGCACCCGAGGGAATCGTCGTCACGTCGTCCGGCATCGCTGTCGCCGCAGTGCGTGAACCCGATGGCCTGAGGCTGCTCGACGCGGCGACCGGAGTCGAGCGATCGTTCGTGCCGACGGTCGGTGCGCCGCGACACCTCTCCCTCGCCGGCCCGGACGGACCGATACTCGCGCCCCTCGAGTCCAGTGACGAACTGCTCCTGGTCGATCCGGCGAACGGAGCGACGCTCTCCACCATCCGGGGCGTCGGACGGCAACCGCACGATGCCGTGGTAACCGCCGACGGCGCGACCGTCGTGACCAACGAGATGGGCGGCGGAGTCGTCTTCGTACGCAACGGTGTCGTGACCGCATCTCTCCCCGCCGGTCCCGTGCAACCGGGCGGCGTTGCAGCCGTCGGCAATTACGCAGCTGTCGCAGACGTGCAGGGCAACGGGATCTGGATCTACAGCGGGCCGGACCAGAAGCTCGTCGCGCAGGGACCGTTGGGGACCAAACTGACGCATGCGACATCGCTCGGCCCCGACCTCGCTGCCTTCGCCGACACCGACGGTGGCGCGGTATACCTCGAACGCATCACTCCCGACATCAGCGAGGTCGCTCGCATCGACGCACCCGGCAATCCTTACGGGCTCGCCTACGACGCCGATCGGAAGCTCCTTCTGATCACGCTGACCGAGAGCAACATCCTTCGTGTCGTCGATGTGGCCGAGCCGGCATCGCCGCGGATCGTGGTTGACTTGCCGACGGTTCGTCAGGCCAATTCCGTTGCCGTGGATCCACAAACGGGAAACGTGTTGGTGACAGGCAGTGACCCCGGCGCGGACTCGAGCCTGCAGATCATCCCGGCCGACAGTGTCGACGCGTCGTGACACGTGCCTGCGCGACGTTCACGATCGGTGTTCGGTGAACACCCGGCGCAACCCGACGAAGCGCACGACCGTGGCCACGAGGTTCGCGGCCACCAGGACGGACACCTCGATTGCTCGCGATGCATCGGGTACCCACCTGTGGAGGAGTACCAACGAGCCGCTGGTGACCGCCAGCCCGAGGGCGAAGACGACGAGCCCTTGCACGTACTGGCGAACGATCGCATCGGTTCCACGGATTCCGAAGGTGAACCGGCGGTTGATCGCGGTGTTGGCGAGCGCAGAGACGAGGAGCGCGAGCACGTTCGCGGCCTGGGACGACATGACGACTCGGAACACCAGAAACAACAGAACGTACGCGGCGGCGCTCGCACCGCCGACCAGATAGAAGCGGAACAGCACACTCCGGGTGCCGGAGGTCGCGGTCAGAGTGTCTCCCCCGTCGGCCTCGAAACAGGGAGTGCAGCCACGCATCGGGCGAACTCGCTGTCCGGGTGGCACTGTCGTGCGATCGGGTCGAGATCGACGAGTTCGTCGGCGTCACGCAGAGTCGGTGCTGCACCGACGACGAGGCCGCGGCGCTGCAGGGCGTCCCGGGTGTCGTAACCGGTGCGGTCGGTGGACATCTCCACTGCTCGCAGGGCCTGCGCATCGGATGCGTCGTGCAGTCCGAGCACCCACCACCCTCCGTCCTCGGCACGGCCCAGGATCGCCGACGACGGTGCCAGAGCCTCACCGATGTCGGTGAGCATCGCGGGGTCGACCTGCGGTGTGTCCATGCCTATCTGCACGACGGAACCGGATCCGGCGGCGTCGCGATGCGCGTGGATCAACCGTTCCGAGAAGCCGTCGCCGCGCTGATCGATGACGTCGAAGTCAGCCAGTGACCTCTGAATGTCGTCGCTGCGCATCGCCTCGGCCAAGTCGCCGGTCATCGCGACCACCCGCCGGGCGAAAGGAGCCTGCCTCGCCGCGGCGAGTGTGTCGAGCAGCGCCGCGGCCGCCACCGACGCGGCATCCTCGGCGGTCATGGCGGCCATCAGTCGAGTCTTGGCAAAGCCGGGTACCGGCGCTTTCGCGATGACGAGCAGCGTCGCATCGATCATGGAATCACCTTCGCAAAATCCCAGACGGCCACCACCGTGCCGCGAACCGACCCCGACACCTTCGACACTCCCCCGGTCCGCGGGCGGTACGAGATGTCGTGCTCGACCACTGTCCACCCTGCCCGAGCGGCGAGAACCAACAGCTGCAGCGGGTAGCCGGAGCGTCGGTCCGGGACGTCGAGCGAGAGCAGATCGTCGCGGCGGGCCACCCGAAGAGCGCCGATGTCGTGGACGTCGATCTTCAGTCGTCTGCGTAGACGCAAGGCGATGGCCGTGTTGCCGAGGCGGGCGTGCCACGGCGAGCCACTGCGGTGCACCGGGCGGCGCCGACCGACGACGAGTTGGGCGGAGTCCAGCGCTGCGACGAGCCCGGGCAGTTCGCGAGGGTCCATCGACCCGTCCCCGTCCATGACAGCCACGACGGTCGTTCGAGCAGCGGTGATTCCGGCGTGCACGGCTGAGCCGTATCCGGGTATCGCCTCGATGACCACCTCCGCCCCGTGCGCACGGGCCACGTCCGCGGTGCCGTCGGTGGAGCCGTTGTCGACGACCAGGCGGTGATAGCCGTCGGGCACGGCGTCGAGAACATCGGGAAGAGACTGCGCCTCGTTGCGGCACGGGAGTACGACGGTGACATCGGAAGGATCGATCATCGTCACACCACCGGGGCCGAGCCGTCGGATGCCGCCCGTAGCGGTGCCGACGCGAACCGCGTGAGCCCCTCGTCCGGACCGACGGCAGCTCGGAATCCGAGAATCTCGTCGGCCCGATCGGCACCGGCAACGATGTGCCGCACGTCGCCGGGACGGAACTGACCCGTCACCGCCGGTTCGATGCCGCCGCCGTGTGCACGACACAGAATGCGGGCCACGTCACCGATCGAGATCGGGTGTCCCGAACAGACGTTGCAGGCCACGAACCCCGCTCCGTCGTGCTCGACGGCGGCAAGGTTCGCGGCGGCGACGTCCCGGACGTCGACGAAGTCTCGCATCTGCCCGCCGTCCTCGTACACCGTCGGCGGCTCACCAGACTCCAGCGATGAGCGGAACATCGCCGCGACACCCGAATACGGTGTGTCACGGGGCATTCGATCGCCGTAGACGTTGTGGTACCGCAGCGCCGTGACCGATCCGCCCGTCGCCAGCGACCACGCAAGTGCATAGTTCTCCTGCGCGAGTTTGCTTGCCGCATAGAGACTCCGAGGCTCGAGCGGAGCGTCCTCGTCCACCGTCTCCCACGTCACCGGCTCGTCACCCTCCGGGCACTTCGCATCGAAGACACCGTTCCGCAGATCCGACGGGTTTCGAGGGCGCGGACGGATGACACCGTGCACTGGGCAGCGGTAGCGACCTTCGCCGTAGACGACCATCGACGACGCGAGAACCAGCTTCCGACACCCGGCTCGGGCCATCGCGGCAAGTACTTCGGCAGTACCCAGATCGTTGTGGCTGGCGTAGGCGGGTGCATCCGCGGTGCTGACGCCGGCTCCGACGACAGCAGCCTGGTGGCACACCACGTCCACCCCCACCATCACGTCGTCCAGAGCGCCGGGGTCGCGAACGTCGACAGCCGTCACGTTCGGCGCGTGCCGCGGCGTCGGGCCGTGCGCGGAAGGCAGGAACGCGTCGACAGCCGTCACGTCGTGGTCGGCCCCCAGTAGTGCTTCGTGAATGTGTTCGCCGATGAAACCGGCCGCGCCGGTGAGTAACACGTGCATCGTTTCTCCTTGTCGTGTCGACCGAGGGGGCGGGTCGCTCACCAGTTCGTGTACGTCAGATGGTTGATCGCGAGTGCCAGCACGACTTGCGCTGCCAGCCAGAAGCGCACCGAGCGGTCCCCGATCGCGACAGTGGCAACCGTCATCCACACTTGGAACGGCAGCCAGATGCGTTCCGTCTCCGCCTTGCTCAGCCTGCTCAGGTCCGCGAAAGCCACCGCCAGCAGAGCGGCCACCACGAGCAGAGTCACAGGCTCGGCACGTCGCACACGCGGCAGTGACACCACGCGGGACAGCGCAGCGGGCACCGCGAGTCCCACCGCACACACCAGAGCCGCGATGTTGCCCCAACTCCAGTACTGGAACGGGCGCGCTGACGCGATGCCCTGCCAATACCGTTCCTGGACCGCGACGTACCCGTCGAACCACCAGAAGCCCGACGCGGTGAAGAGTCCGGCAACGACGAGGGCGCCACCGATCGCCGGTAGCAATGGCCGCACGCGGCGGGAGGCGATGAGGACCGCGAGAGCAACCAGGCCCATCAGAGCGAGTCCGTAGTTGAGATAGACCGAGAACCCCAGCAGGAGACCCGCCGCGACGGCCGCGACGTCGTGTCGCGCTCGTCGACCGGCTGCTGCGACGGTCAGGAGGGCGATGCCCCAGGCGGACACACCGGTGAAGAATCCGTCCGCGGAGACACCGATCCAGATCGCGCTGGGGGCGATCACGGCGAACGGGATCAACCGTCGGGCGGTGTCGCGGCCGACGAGCGCTGCCACGGCGACAGCGGTGGCGACGGCGGCCGATGACCCGACGATCACACACAACCATGCGGCCGCCGCGCCTCCACCGAGTCCGATGCGGTCCAACCACACGAACGTCAGGATGGCGCCGGGGGGATGGCCGGAGACGTGCGTGGCCCACGAGTCCGCCTGGCCGTCGACGATCCGGTCGGAAAACCCACGCAGCGTGGCCCCGATGTCGTCGATCCCGCCGACTTCGGACAGATACTCGTCGCGGGACGTCAACTTGTCGACGAACCCTCTCTGCCAGCCGTCGACCGCAGCCAGTCCGACGGTCCAGACGAGGGTCGTCGCCCAGGTCACGAGGAGCAGGAGCCGCCACGACATGCGTGCCGCCACGGACGGGCCGAAAATCACCACCAGGACGCCGACGATCACCGCGACCGGGGTACCCGGGCCCACATGAGCGCCCACCCGCCCGAACAGCGGCGCGAGCGACGCGAAATCGTCGAAGTCGAAGCCCATGCCGTCGATCAGCGGAGTGACGACGGCGTTCTCCCGCCGCGCCACGACCACTGCCGCGACGACCAGTGCGGCCGCGAGGAGTGCGCCGATCAGTTCCGGAACTCGAGGAACCCACCCGCGCCGCCGATCGGTCGCGGTCGGGCCGCTCACTCGGAAGTCTCGGGGGCCGAACCGTACGGGGGTTTGACGAAGTGAGCGAAGTGCCGACCGGCGATCGCGGTCACACCGACCGGTACCAGCCCTCGTGCCGCGGCGAGTGGCGCCAGCGTGTCCGCATCGATTCGCGCCCAGTCGTACCAGGGCCCCGCAGTCTCGTCGTTCTCGATACGCAGACATTCGGCGACGAATCCCGTTCCGGGCGTTGCCACTTCGACGTGCACCGTCCCGCTCTCACAGGCGATGTCGTGCGCACGACCGATGACACGGCCGGGATCCCCGCCGATGCCGATGTTCCCGTCGACGAGAAGCACGGTGTCCCAATGCCCCTCGTGTGGAACGATGTCGAAGATGTCGGCCAGCTCGGCCTTGGCGCCGCGTTCACGGACCAGCGCGACAGCTGCCGGGGACGTGTCCACACCCATAGCGGACACTCCCCGTCGCCGCAACTCCTCGACCAACCGGCCAGGCCCGCACGCGAGATCGATCGTGCGCCCCCGGCAGAGGGCGAGCAACGTCTCGTCCACTGCGCGGTCATCGGCGTCTGCGTGCTCGCCGCCGAGCCAACGCCCGACCGGCAACAAGTTCCGTCGGCCGTCCCGGTGCCGCACCCACCACGCGGTACCGGTGGAGGCAGTGTCGAACAGAACATCGAAATTGTCAGGGGCCTCGCCCGCCGAAGTCGCTGTCACGCTTGTCCCTTCTACAGACCCCGACTGGTCCGGCACTTCCTCGATGTGGATGATTGTCCATTCCCGGTGGACGTCGGCGACAAACGTCGCGTTCAGTCGTTTTCCACGTTCAGGGGCCATCGCCCGACTCGTCGACACGATCCGGCCCACATCGGTGTCGATGTGGGCCGGGTAAGAGGCTGTGCCTCGTTACTGCGTGTTGACGGTGATCGTGGCGACTCCCACGAGCAGTCCCGGGGTGACGGCGTCGGTCTTGAACGTCTCGTTCAGCAGGCCGGCGGCGGTCTCGGAGATATGCACGGTCGTGCCCTGCAGAATCGCGGTGTTGTTCGAGCCGGTGGCCAGCGGCTCAAGGGTGCGGCCGTCGAGATCGAACAGCACGGCGTCGGTGGCGGCGCTCTCTCCGTTGACGGTCACATCACCCATGAGCAGTGAGGTGCCCGGATCGATGACGAAGTTGGTCAGCTCCACCGTGGTGCCGCCGGCGGTCAGGGACAATCCGCTGCCTTCGTGGTCGATGGAGCCCTGCACGTACGGATCGACCGTGCCCGGCGTCCAGTACTTGACGTTGCCGCCGGTGATCGGGAATCGAAGTGATCCGTCCGCCAGGGTCGCCGTGCCCACAGTTCCCGGGGTCAACCCGAGCGTGGTCAGAGCGTCCGTGAAGCCGGTATCGAGCGCGACGGCGGTGTCCACGCCGGTCAGAGCATCGACCTGCGCGGCGGGTTCGGGCTGAGTGGACGTCGATGCGGCAGCGGAGGACGAACTGGACGTCGTTGCCGCTGCCGATCCGCCGTCGTCGCTGGACGAGCAGGCGGCCAGCGGGACGAGGGACATCACGCCGATCGCGGTAGCGGCCACGGACTTACGAATGGTGAACATTGCAGCTCCTTGTCGTCGGTAATAGTCACTCCACATTCGCCGCGACGCGGCCCATGGATGGTGTTCGACCGCAATCGTTCCCGCGTCCACGTGCGTGGCAGCGACGGTGGAACGTCACCGGAAGCGGACGTGAAACGTTCTAGCGGAGGTCTTTTCGCACCTCCCCTAGGCGCCCTGTGTATCCGTCCGATCGTGGCCGCGTGGCGTCGCAGGTGACGGCCGCCTCACCGCCGCGAGCACCCGCACCAGGAACACCGCGACGCTGATTGCGACCATGGCCGCCACGACCCACAGCCACCGCTCGAGATACGGGTCACGGTTGAGGCCCGTGGCCGCCACGATGGCAGTGTCGTCGGTGTTCAGGATGCCCGGGAAGAACACCAGCAGCGTCAGCGCGGCGCCGAGGGCCGGCACCCGGATGTGCTGCCGCACCGGAACCTGTCGAACCGTCCAGGTGCGAGTCGGGCGCGTCGCCCGATCCGCCAGCGAGTACAGCGGGTACAGAACGAGGTCGTGCAGGATCGCCGCGCCGATGAACCACACGGCGATCGACTGCCACCACCTGTCCGGGTTCCACAGTGCGTCCACCCCGAGAGTCAGGACGGCGGCACCCGCGAGGACGAAGGACACGACCATGACGGCCGCATGAGCGGCGCCTGCCCCGTACAGCCGCCTCATCGATCGGCCCCGCCGGCGAAGTCGATACGTGACACCCACTTGGTGTTGTGGACACCGGGAAGGCCCGGAACGATCACCCGCGCGGGATAGCCGTGGTCGAGCGACAGCGCCGCACCGTTGACGGTCAACGCGAGAAGCGAATCCGGATGCCACACCTGGTTCTGCGCCAGCGTCGCCTGCGCGAACGCACCTCCCTGTTCCAGCGAGGCCACTGTGGCGGTGCCGTCGGTCACGCCGGCGAGGCCGGCGAGGTCCCGCAAGCGCACCCCGGTCCACTCCTGCGTCGTCGACCACCCCTCGACGCACGCGATCGGCAATACCGCGGTGTGCTGATCCATCGCCTCGAGTGCTGCTCGGTCGAGAACCACGCTCGTCTTTCCCGACAACTCCACACGCCATGAATCCCCGGTGGACGCCGGATCGATTCCCGCTGCGACCGCCGTGCGATTGATCTGGAAGTCGTTCGGCCCGTCGCCGTAGGAGCGGCCGCGGGGCACCAGCAGAGCGGTCGATCGCAATGGCCCGTCGATGGTCTGCCCGATAGTGAGTGCCGCCAGCAGTCCGCTCCCGCCGGCCACGAGTGCGAGGGCGCCGCGCCGGGAGATGCCCTGGGTCGCTTCCTCCCCTTGCCCCGGTTCCGCGCCGGGCGCATCGTTGCGGTCCCGGAGCACGTCGGACAGCGACGTCGTCCGCAGCGTCCTCCACATGACCGGAACCTTGATGGCCACGTGCGCGAGGAACCCGGCGATGAACACCCACGCCCCGAAGTAGTGGGCCGTGTAGAAGTCGAAACCGAAGACGTAGTCGTACTGGATGTTCAGCACACCGGTGACGATCTCGAACAGCACACCACCGACGAGCATCAGCAGACTGAGCCGCTCGAGCGCCTGCGCCGGGGATCGGACCGGCGGCCACTGCACCAGCTTCGGCATCACCGACCACAGCTTCGCGAGAACCAGCGGAATCACGACGAGGCCGAGCGTGACGTGCAGGCCCTGGTTCAGCCGATAGATCCAGGACGGATCGGTCGGCCAGTCGAACTGGGGCAACCTCAACCACCCCACGTCCCCGGGGCGGGCTTGTCCGAACTCGGGACCGTAGGCGATGTAGGACAGCAGACCGGTCACGGTGATCACCGGCAGCGACACGAGAAGGACGGCACCGAACACCGACGTCAACCACGGACCGCGGATCGCACTCTGGAACTGGGGCAGAGGAGGCAACGGCACGACCCTTCGACTACCCCGACGACTGATGCTCACCACCATGGCACGTCGACGCTCGCCGTGCGAGCGAACTGGGCAGCGAGCATCCCGATGGCCGTGTGCACCTCCGTGCGCGAAAACTTCTCCACAGCGGCGTGTTCGAGCCCTGCTTCCTCGTCGGTCGGCGTTGGCGGTACAACTCCAGTGAACCGGTGGTCGACTCCCCGGCAGCCAGCGCGAACGCGAACACCGAACGCACCTCGAGCACCGCCTCGACCCGATGCGTTCAGTCGGTGCGACCGGCCCACATGATTCTCGCAACCCGAACGTGGTTGCAGGACTGCGTCAGGACACGACGCCTGTGAACTTGGGTCGCCGCTTCTCCATGAAGGCGCGCCCACCTTCCACGGCATCGTCCGAGCCGGCGCACATGGCCACGAAAGCCTCGGCCTCGGAGAGCATCTCCGGGTAGAGGTCGCTCGCGAGGGCCACCTTCGCAGCCCGCACCGACATGGGTGAATTGGCCGCGATGGTCGTCGCGAGTGTGCGCACGGCCTCGTGCAACTGGTCTTTCGGGACCACCCGATTCACGAGACCGATGGAGAGAGCGGTCTCTGCCGTGACGCGACCGCCGGTGTACAGCATCTCGGCGGCGTGACCGGAGCCGACCATGCGTTGCAGCACGCGCGTCGGCGGAACCGGGTATGCGATTCCCAGACGTGCGGCGGGAATCGCGAACGCGCACGCCTCATCGGCGATGCGGATGTCCGCGGTGAGCGCGACGGCGACGCCGGCGCCCATGCAGAAGCCGTGCACCATCGCGATGGTCGGCGTGTGCATGGCGGCGAGTCCGAAGAACAACGCGGCAATGGCGTCGTCGGCGGCCTGCTTGGCATCGGTGGAACCGTGCTGCGATTCGAACTCCGAGATGTCGGCTCCGGAGACGAATGCCTCCGAACCTTCCCCGCGCAGCACGATGGCGCGGATGTCGGGGCGTTTGTCCAGCTCTTGCAGTCGCGCGTGCAGATCGCGCATCATCGCTGCGCTCAATGCGTTGCGACGGGTCGGATTGCTGATCACGGCCCATGCGACCGCACCGTCGATCTCGACGGAGACAGAGCCTTTCTGCTCCACTGTGGCAGTCATGACAGGCCGTTTCGACGAACTTCTGGGTGCTCCATGCATGAATTTTAGATTCGGGCCTTCCACCGAGAGCGCGGCCGAACCATTGTCTGGCGGTCTCACAACCCGGCCGCACTGTCCCGTGGTCGTGACCGCGCATTCCTGCCCCGTGTCACCTCCCGCGCACCCACACGTCACTAGTCGGTCTGCGTCGGACGAGCATCGACCGGACGTCCGGTGGTCGCGCGTTGCGACATACCGTGTGTGGGGTCGACCCGCGGCGTACGGTTGGGCGCATCCGGTGAAGTCATCACCGCGCAGCGTCCTCCGCGCACGTCGACAGGTGTCATGACTGCACCACAGAGGACTCCGCATGACGGATTCGGTCACGCCCGGCCTGCCCCCGGACGATCACAGCACGGCGGCAGCACTGGCCGCCGCGAACGCCTTCGACGACGAGATCGCGGGAGCGTTGTCGTCCCGCACGGCCAGTGGTGTCCGCACGGCGATCACGATGCAGTACTTCGCCGCGGACACCTTCGACGCATTGGACGCCTTTCGTGGACTCCTGCTGTCGCACAGTCGGTTCGAGACTCTCCTCCAGGGCTTGTGCGAACAGGCGGTCGCCGCGATCCCCGGAGCGGACATGGCCGGGGTGACCCTCCTGCATCACGACGCGGCGAACCCTGAGACCGCGGCGCGGTCGGATTCCCGAGTCAGCGACATCGATGCCGATCAGTACCGCGTGAACGAGGGGCCCTGCCTCGAGGCCGCCCGGACCGGGCGCATCGTGTGCGTTCACGTCGAGGATGCTGCGGCGCGATGGCCGCTCTTCGCCGCGGCAGCCTCCGAGGCCGGTGTGCGCAGCTTCCTGTCGGCACCCCTGGACGTCGATTTCGAACATGCCGGATCGTTGAACATCTACAGCTTCGGCGATCACGGCTTCAGCGACATCGACGAAGTGCTGGTCACGGTGCTCGTGACCGCCGTGGAGGTCGCGGTGTGGGAATCGCGGCACACCGCGGACGCTCGGGAAGAGTCAGGCAATCTGCGTCGAGCGATGGAGACCCGCGCCTGCATCGAACAGGCGAAGGGCATCGTCATGGCAGTGCGGGGTATCACCGCGGACGCGGCCTTCGCCGCTCTGGTCGAGCAATCGCAACGAGAGAACGTGCGTGTGTCGGTGCTTGCGGAACGCACGGTCACCTCGGTCGTGGCGGTACCGCTGTGACCCTTGATCGCGCACGCGAACAGGACGTCGACCGACGATCCGTCCAGGTCACCGCCGCCCGCAACGGGTCTGTACTCATCGTGTCGGTCCGCGGCGATCTGGACCTCGAGTCCACGCCCATGCTGACGGCAGGTCTCGACCGAGCACTGTCTGACAACGTGCCCTCTGCGGTGATCGTCGACCTGACCGACGTCGATTTTCTCTCTTCCACCGGCATGACGGCCCTCATCGACACGCACCGCCGACTCGGCGCACTCGTCGCGCTCGCTGTCGTGTCGAACGGGCCTGCGACCACCCGTCCACTCACGCTCGTCGGAATGGACGAGATGCTCTCGCTCCACCCCGACCTCGACGCGGCACTGGCCGCGGTGTCGTCCTGAACGGTCGCACGGCGGGCGTGCTGAACGCGACCCATGACGGTGTCGCAGACAGCACTCTCGGTCCGAGCGTCCGGAACCCGGGCCTCGTCATGTCAGATGTCCCCGCTGACGCCCTGTGCATCGGCGCCGTACGCCGAGCATTGTCCGCATGGCTCCGTGTCCTACCGTTCGACGACGCGCGCAGAGCCGATGTGGTGCTGGCGGTGTACGAAGCGATGGCCAATGTCGTCGACCACGCGTACCTCGACACGGACGGTGTCGGCACGATGCAGATCAGCGCCACCTACTCGGTCGACCTCGGCGCGCTGGACGTCACCGTCGCTGATCTCGGGCGGTGGAAACTGCCTGTGCACAACGCTCTTCGGGGTAACGGCCTGCCGCTCATCACGGCACTGAGCACCTCGTCGACAGTGGATCACTCGGGCACGGGGACCACCGTCCGCGCGACGTGGTCCTCGATGGCGCGTCAGCACCCGGAGTCCGCGTTCCACTGACTGAGCGCTCCGGATGACCCACTCGCGCAGCTCACCTGGATCCGTGGCATCCAGTCGGTCGAACCCACGTGTCGGTGTCCGGACATAGAGTTCGACCATGACCGACCCTGTGAACCGCGTGGAACCGCCGTTCGTCGCGGACGAAGTGGCCATGCTCGAATCGTGGTTGGACTACCACCGAGCAACTCTGCTGTGGAAGTGCCACGGTCTCACCGACACGCAGTTGACAGTGCGGTCGATACCGCCGTCCACTCTGTCCCTTCTCGGCTTGGTGAGACACCTGACAGAAGTCGAACGTAGTTGGTACGCCAGACGGCTCGCCGGCCGTGAACGCCCACCTCTGTACTACTCGGACGCCGAGCCCGACGGAGACTTCGACAGCCTCGACTCGACACCTGTCGCGGAGGTGTTCGCTGCCTACGAGAGGGCCGTCCAGGAGAGTCGGGCCCTCGCCGTGAACACCGACCTGGAAGCGTTGTCGATCGGCACGGTCGATGGCCTGCAGGTCTCGCTGCGCTGGATTCACCTGCACCTGATCAAGGAGTACGCCCGACACAACGGACACGCAGATCTCCTCCGCCAGTGCATCGACGGGGACACCGGGGAATGACCGCCGATCGTCGCGCGACAGACCACGCTCGGCGATCGGATCGCGGTGAACGGTCCACTCGCGCAGAACTCTGATGTGTCCGCGCTGGGTCCTGACAACAGTGCACGGCGCGGTGGCGGCACACCGCCCTCGATCTCCTCGGTGTCGATACGCTCGAGTCATGAGTCCCGACCCGACCTCGTCTGTCGGGTCGCCATCAAGTGACGAGCCATCAGATGTCACGCTCGGAGTCGTTCTGGCGGTGAGTATGTTCCTGCCGGCCTATCTCGGTGCCACTCTGGTCACGGATGCACTTCTCGGTCGACCGGGACTACCGACGTCGCCGCTGTTGTGGCTCCTCGTCGCTACGCCACTCGGAATCGCGATCGTCCGCTTCGAGGAAGCCGTGCAGGCCAGATCGGACTGGGACAAACGACAAGGCCTCTGGTACGGGACGGGGGTGGGACTGATGACCCTGCCCCCGCTCGGTCTCGCGCTGTTCGCAGCCGCACCGGTTCTGACCTCGCTACCTCGGGGCGGACCGTCGGCGCTCGTCGTCGCGGCACTGGTGATCCTGGTCGGAGTCATCGTCGTACGGGGGAAGCTTCGCGGGCCCGCCTGACGTGCAGGCACCTCGATCCTCAAATTTTCTGACAGCACTGTCAGATTATGGTCATGCTTGCTAGATTCTGAACCATGACTCGCACGTTCCTTCGCACGGCACGACGCGCACAGCTCGTCGAGGCTGCCATTCGTTCTCTCGCCGACCTGGGCGTGGAAGGAGCATCACTCTCACGCATCGCCGAACACGCCGGTGTCAGCCGTGGGGTGGTGAACTACCACTTTCCCGGCGGGCGACGAGAACTGTTCGAGGCCGCGGTCGACGAGATCTACGACCTGGGCCGCCGCGAAGTGCAGCCCGACACCGAGTCCGCCCCGTCCCCACGACGCGGGCTGGCATCGTTCGTCCGGGGAAGCATCGCCTTCTACGCCCGCTACCCGATCCACCTTCGAGCTCTCACGGCGATCTACACCAGCCGCACCGAGGACAGCCTGCGACGGGACGAGCGACCCGAGCACGCGACCGAGATGATGTCCGTCGCCGATCTTCTCCGACGAGGTCAGGTGTCCGGCGAGATGCGTGATTTCGATGTGACACTCATGGCGTTGACCATCCGCGCCGTTCTCGACACCGCGGTCGGGCTCACCGCAGCAGGAGCCGACCCCGGTGTTCTCGCGGACGAACTCGTGAACACCCTCGACGCCGCAACGCGGGCGCTCCCGTGAGGCGCGCACTCGCTGCCGTCGTCGCAGCCACCACTCTGATGGTGTCCGCGTGCACCTCGACGGGGATCGAACCGGACACCGAGTCGAACCCGGTGGTGGACAGCACGACCGGAACCTTGCAGGGAGTCGCAGTCGGGAACACGCACCAGTTTCTCGGCGTGCGGTATGCACAACCCCCCACCGGTGACCGCCGATGGACCCTCCCCGAGCCGATGCCCGACACCGACGAGGTCCTCAACGCAACGAAAGCGGGCTCACCGTGTCCGCAGACCGGCGAGACCGCGCAGGCAGTCTCCTCGACCGACGAGGACTGCCTGTTTCTGAATGTCACCGTCCCGGCACGCGCGAGCGCCGAGCCCCGTCCGGTTCTGATGTGGTGGCACGGTGGCGGATTCACCAGCGGAGCCGGCTCGCAGTACGACGCGCAGAAGCTCGCCGACCAGGGTGACGTCATCGTCGTCTCGGCGAACTACCGACTCGGGATGCTCGGATATCTTGGACTGCCCGGCCTGGCAGGATCCGGCAACTTCGGTCTCGCCGATCAACTGGCCGCCCTGCGCTGGGCCAACGACAATGCCGCGGCCTTCGGCGGAGACCCGGATTCGGTGACGCTCTACGGGGAGTCGGCCGGTGGAACCTCCACCTGCGCGGCGCTCACCTCACCGGCCGCCGAAGGACTGATCGACCGCGCCATCTTCTCCTCCGGTTCCTGCCGTCTCGCGTGGCCTCCCGGCACCCTGTTCCCCGGACTACCCGCGTCATCGTCTTTGATCCCGTTGTCCGACAGCGAATCACAGGGCGTAGCGGTCGCCACTGCACTCGGGTGCACCGACCCTGACCCGATGGGTTGCCTGCGAGAACGACCCGTCGATGCTCTGCTCGGGCAAGCCGCGTCGTTCGGCAACCCGTTGGCCTACGGCACCGGCCTGCTCCCACAGGAACCCGCACTCGCCGTCGAGGCCGGAGACTGGCTTCACGTGCCCGTCCTGTCCGGCGGCAACCGGGACGAGCACCGTTCCTTCATCGGCGGTCTGCTCCTGACCGATCCCGCGGCGGTCACGGCGGACAACTACCAGTCCCTCATCCAAGCCTCGTTTCCCGCCGACGCTGCATCCGTCGGCGCGCACTATCCGCTGGCGGACTACGAGTCGGCGCCCGTCGCCTGGGCGACCCTGGTCACCGACGTCGCCTGGGCATGCACGACCTCCCGTGGCGCCCGTGAGCTCGCCGCCGACGGGACACCGGTCTACAGCTACGAATTCGCCGATCGCAGTGCGCCCGATGTCAGCGGAGTGTCGGCGTCCGGTATGTCGCAGGGCGCGGCGCACGCCACCGACCTGCCGTATCTGTTCGATCTCGGCGGCGAGAACCTCCTCACGGGACCAGGGCAACGCGAGCTCGGTGACGCCATGGTGGCGGCATGGGCTGCGTTCGCCCACAACGGCACACCCGGTCCTGCCGACGGTGCCGAGTGGCCGGCCACCACCGGCACCGAGACCACGGTCATGCAATTCGACAATGCCGCCACCGGCTCCGGGGTACACCTGATCGACCACCGCGCCGAACATCACTGCGCGTTCTGGGACACGGTCGACCGTGGCTGAGCACGCGCGAGAAAGGATCGAGTCGTGCGACGACTTGTCGTGACCCAGAACATCACGGTCGACGGGGTGATCGAAGCTACCGACGACTGGTTCGCACGCGCCGGTCACGATCCCGACATGGACAGGGCATTGGCCGCTCAGCGCGACGCATCCGACGGGTTTCTCGTGGGACGGAGGACGTTCGAGGGCATGCGCGATTTCTGGGCACCTCGAACCGATGACACGACCGGCGTGACGGAACATCTGAACCGCGTCGCGAAGTACGTGGTGTCCTCGACGCTGCAGGACCCGGGGTGGGCGAACACCACAATGTTGTCGGGTCCCCTCGTCGACCAGATCGGTCGAATCACCGCACTCGACGGCTCCGACATCGTCTGTACGGGAAGTATCGACCTCTGCCATGCCCTGATCGGCGCAGATCTCGTCGACGAGTACAGGCTCTTCGTCCACCCGTTCGCGAGGGGACACGGAAGGCGACTGTTCGACGGAACTCCCCCACGACACCTCGTCCTGCGGGAGTTCCGCGCCTTTCCTTCCGGGACTGTTCTCACCCGATACGACACGCAACGGACGAGCTGAGCCTGCTCGAGGACTGACTGACACGCGGCGAGAATGCCCGAGCCGGTGGCTGTGTCAGCTCATGGTCGGCGCGCGGCATCGGACGCCGCAGTCACCTCGTAGGCCGCGTGGTAGTCCCGCGAGAAATGCGCGGCGCTGACGTAGCCGACCGTGGCCGCCGCGAGCGAGACCGGCTCGTCGAGGACGAGAATGCGTCGACGCGAGCGACGAGGCTGCCTTCGTACACGGGACGACCCTCGACGTCGCCGGTGGGATCGTGGCGACCAGGCCCGCGTGACCTCTCCGACGGGCGCTCGGATCTCCGTGAGTCACCCACCCGAAACCCATCGACCGTCGGCACCGATCGAACTGGCGATCTGCGAGCTGATGCGCCTGAGTTCCTCTGCCTGACCGCCGGTGAGCGAGCCGAACACCAGCGTCCGGACCAGGGCCACGTGAGCCGGTGTGGCAGCCCGCGTGACATCGAGACCGCTCGGCGTCAGGGTCGCTGTCGTGACCCGGCCGTCGATCGGATCGGGGGAACGCTGCACCCACCCGCGGCGCTCCAGCCGTGCCACAGCGCGGGACAAACGCGACAGAGTGCTGTTGGCGAAGCCTGCCAGCGTACTCATGCGCACTGTGCGCCCCTCGGCACGCGACAGGGCGTAGAGCAGTCCGTACTCGAAATGACTCATATTCGAATCCCGTTGCAGCTGACCGTCGAGAGCGACCGGAAGCCACTCGAGCATCGTGGCGAACGAGGACCACGTCGCGAGCTCGTCGGCCGTGAAGTCGACGGGATGCAGCGGTTGGTCCATGACTCGCACCCTACCCATTGATTGCCTGGGAAAGTGTCTGCCGCTACAGTTAAGTTGCTCAGGCAAGTAAAATGACTGGAGGAGTAGCCGTGAACCTGGACCTCACCGGACGACGAGTCTTCGTCAGCGGCTCCACTCGAGGCATCGGGTACGCCGTGGCCGCAGCGTGCGCAGGCGAAGGCGCATCGGTCGTCCTCAACGGTCGCACCGAGGAGAAGGTGAGCGGGGCTGTGACCCGTCTCCGGAAGGCCGTCCCCGGCGCGAGTGTCGACGGCATCTCAGCGGACATGTGCGACATGGAAGAGGTATCCACACTTCTGGGCAGGCTGGGACAGGTGGACATTCTGGTCAACAATGTCGGCGTGTTCGAGGTCGCGCCCTTCTTCGAGATCACCGACGAGCAGTGGTCGCGTTATTTCGACATCAATGTGATGAGCGCAGTTCGGCTTTCGCGAGCCCTGCTCGGTGGAATGATCGACAGAGGATGGGGAAGAATCATCTTCACAGGCACTGAGTCGGCGATCGATGTCCCTGTCGACATGGTCCACTACGGAGCGACCAAGGCCACGGCACTGGCTCTCGGCAATGGGCTGGCCAAACTCACCAGAGGTACCGCCGTCACGGTGAACACCGTTCTTGCCGGCCCGACCTACTCCGATGGCGTCGCCGAAGCGGTCGAGGGGATCGCGTCCGCCCAGCGCGTCCCGCCGGAGGATCTGACGTCGTCGCTGGTGCGCTCGAGTTCACTCATTGAACGCTTCATCGAACCCGAGGAGGTTGCCGACCTGGTCACGTTCCTGGCAAGTCCTCGCTCCTCGGCCATCAACGGCTCAGCCATTCGCGCCGACGGCGGTGTACTCCCCACGATCATTTGACAGTGGATCGACCTCGCCGACCCGACGTCATGGCAGGGGATGCACCAGTGCGACTGCGCTCTCGTGCGCTCGGGTGAGGGTGAGATCGAGTGGCATGCGCCGGAAGTCGTCGGACAAGATCTCCACACCCCAAGTTCCGTCGTATCCGACCTCGCGCAGAACACTGATCAGTCCGTTCAGGTCGAACACTCCCTCACCGCACAATCGACGGTTGTCCATCGTGTCGTCGAACAACGACCCGACGACGTGCTCGTCGGCGTCATCGAGTTCCACACCGAACACGACGTCGCCGGTCAGGGAAGATCGCAGTTCGTCGAGGGTGGTGCCGGCCCGGAAGACGTGCCAGGCATCGACGATCACGCCGCACGCGGGATCTCCTGTGGCGCGGGCGAGGTCGGCCCCGTCCGGGATGGTGGAGATGATCGAGAACGGCATCGGTTCGATGGCGATGCGGGTGCCGCGCTCCACGGCCTCGCGGGTCAACACGCGTAACGCGTCGACAAGTGGTTCGAGGTCACGAGGCGGCGCATTCTCCGAGCCGATCTTGATGTGCGTCGGCTGGAGGATCTCAGCGGCCTCCAGCAGCAGGTCGCGAGTGTCGTGGGTGCTTCCGTTCTCTCCTCTGGGGATCCACCACCGTTCCAGCAGTTCGATCTCGACATACCTCAACGGCGAATTGTCGAGCATGCTCCGCAGGGCCGGTAGTCCGATGTCGTCGCGAATTGCCGCGAGGTCCGCGGCGACCATCCCCATGCCGGCGAACCCGGCATCGGATACCGCCGTGATCCGGTCCGCGATCGGAATCGGACTCACAGGGTGTGGCGCGTCGGGGCGGACATCGCCCGCCGACGTCCAACACGCTGCGATCAGTTCCGGCGCCATCGGTGCGATGCGTCGGTCCGCTCCTCGGGTCATGGTCAGGATCCTGTCTGCGTCGGGGTACCTCGCGGCCACCGCGATGAGGACTGGTGCGACGTGGCCCGGATGCAGGAGGTGGCACCGGGGGCGAGGTGGTCACCTGCAGTGTGCCGATTGCGACATCGTCGGATCAAGCAGGTGGAGCCATCAAAAACCCCTCGCCGGGGTGACGTGGCGCTGCCGGTCCGGTCCGATCCGGTCGTGGCCGGACGATCGCGTCGTACCGAGTGAGGGCGACTCAGCTTGTCGGGCACGTCGAGGCTCATTCGAACGACGTCACCCATCGAAAGTCGGGACCCTGAAGCCATCTACCCTCGCGACGGCCCGCGTGATCCCGACGCGGGCAGAGCGACGTGGTGGCCGATCCGACCAGTGTCAGACCGTTCCGGCAGTGACGTCGCCGCCGTCGATGACCCACCGGGCCACCTCGACCGACGAGATCGACAACGCATAATCGCGGGCCCGCAGCAGGGCCGAGGCTTCGTCTGCCGCCAGATCATGACGGGCCATCAGCATGCCGATCGCGATGTTCGCAGACTGCAGATCGACATGGTGACGCATGAGACCGTCGATCCCGACGTGGCCGACCAGGTCGTCACCCAACACGCGGGCCAGCTTGGAAACGAAGACGTCGACTTCCCCGGGCCATCGACGCGTCGGCGGGGTGCGTCGATGCATCTGCATCGTACCCGATGCACGATCACCCGAACCGATCGGATAGACCTGCACCCACCCCACGCCCAGCGACGACAATTGCTCGACGAGCGCCGGCCACCGCAAGCGATCCAACGGATCACCCGACGTGATCGTGCACACCGCGTTGTCGTCGATCGCGGCCCGATCGGGACCGCACCCGTGCACGTACAGCACATCCGCCACCGCCGTCGCCGATGCGCACGTCGCGTGCACGAGCGAACGTGCATCCGAATTCTCGGGGGAGGTGACGATCACCGCGGCACCGTCGGCGCCGAGGAGGTCGATGCACACATCGACCCAGTCGCCGACACCGGCCAGTCCACCCAACGGACCATCATCGCCCGGTGGTGCGTCGTCACCGTCGTTCACGCCGATGCCCCCCGTTCCGAGCCGCCTCTGTTTCTCATCGTGCCATCGATCGGACCGGGAGGTTCGAAACGCTCATCGCTCGGGTGGTCTGCGCCGCGCAGCCTTCACACATCGACCGCGACGGTACGTCGCGCCCAGGATGCCGCTGAGTACTCAATTCGACACCTACCCCGATGTAGCATCGCGCAATGGCTCTACGGAACGCGATTCTCGCCGCACTCCTCGACGGTGAGTCCTCCGGTTACGACATGACGAAGAGCTTCGACATCGCGGTGGCCAATTTCTGGAGTTGCACCTCGCAACAGCTCTATCGCGAACTCGACAAGCTGGAGGCAGATGGCCTCGTCGAAGCACGCCTGGTCGAGCAGCAACGACGGCCGAACAAGCGACTGTTCAGGCTCACCTCCGAAGGACGAGCAGCGTTGCAGCAGTTCGTTATTCGCGAACCAAAGCCCACAGCCGTACGTGACGAACTACTGGTGCAGATCGAGGCAGTGGACGTGGGCGACGTCCGCGCGATCATGGCGCACCTTGATACAAGGGAGGCCGCCTCGATACGCAAACTGTTGCAGTACAGGCAATCTCGAGAAAGTATGCTCGATGGACTGACCGAGGCCGAGTACCTCGCGGACACGGCGAGGATCGGGCACTTCCTGACACTCGCACGCGGAATTGCTTTCGAGGAGGAGAACATCAGATGGTGCGTCTACGTGCGCGACATCCTGTCGGGCCGATCGACCTGACGCCCGGCGAACGGAACGTCTGCCCCGTGCTGCCGTCGGACGGATCGGGCAGGAACGACGACCCTGGACACGATGCGGTCACCGCAGTACTGTCGCTCTACAGTATTCAACAAATTGACTAGGGGCTGTCATGACGACCTTCCGCCAGGCGATCGACGCGCGAGATCTCGATGCCGTCGACGACATGTTGGCGGACGACGTCGTGTTCCGAAGCCCCGTGGCCTTCGCCCCTTATCAAGGGAAGGCCATCGTTTCCGCGATACTCCGCACCGTCCTCCAGGTGCTCGAGGGCTTTCACTACGTCCGGGAGATCCACGACGGACACGGTCGAGACCACGCGTTCGTCTTCGAGGCGACAGTGGACGGAATGTCGCTGACCGGGTGTGATTTTCTCCGGTACGACGATGAAGGTCGGATCGTCGACTTCATGGTGATGGTGCGACCACTGCGTGCGGCCGAGGCCCTGTCGGCTGCGATGGGCTCTCGCTTCGAGCAGATCAAGGCCGACGCCGTCGAGCGAAGCGCACGGTGACACCATGACCGCCTCCGGTGTTCTGCGCCTCGCGTGGCTCAGCAGACATCGAGCTCCGATCGTTCTCGCCCAGGGCATTCGGGTACGGCGCTCCACCCCACGCCTGCCCGCGGCACGCGGCGTGAACGGTCGGATCGACGGGACCGATGCCAGGGCTGTGCAGCTCGTCGTGCTGGGCGACAGCCTCGCCGCGGCCGTGGGAATCGATCAGCATGCCGATGCTCTGGGTGGACATCTGGCGAGGCGCATCAACACACGAACGGGCAGACCCGTCGAATGGACGATCGTCGGCAGATCCGGAGCGACCGCACGCGAGGTTCTGGGCCTCGTCGACGACGTGGTGCTCGGAGCTGCCGACATCGTGGTCGTCTCGGTCGGTGTGAACGACACGAAGAATCTCCACTCACGGGCGACCTGGCGGGCTCAGTTGTCGGCACTGCTCGATCGCGTCATCGATGCCGCCCCTCGTGCGGCGATCCTGTTCATTCCGCTCGCACCACTCGCAGAGTTCCCGGCCCTTCCCGCGCCGCTGAAGACGGTGCTCGGACGCCGAGCGGACGACTTCACTGCCATTGCAAGCGAACTCATCGCGACACGTCCGCGAATTCTGCTGTCGGACGTGGCTTTCGAACCGTCGCATCGGATGTTCGCCTCCGACGGGTTTCATCCGTCGTCGGAGTTGCACGGAATCTTCGCCGACGGTGTCGTCACCGCCCTCGACCGGGCCGGCGTGCACGGCGTGCTCGCGGCCGTGGAGCAGGAGCCACCACACCACCGTGCGCCGGCCGGAATCTTCGACGACCCTTCGAGCTGAGCACGCGCGATCGGCTTCGATGTGGAAGCGAGGCACTGTTCGGTCGAGGGGCGCCGGCAATCCTGCCACTCACAGGCCATGCCACCTGAGCTACGCGGGTGCGGAGTCGCCGAGTAAAACGGACACCGCGTGATCCACGTCGACCGTGGAATCGAGGAACGGGACAGATCTCAGGCACCCGGCGATGAGGTGGACGAGCATGTCGACGACGACATCGACGTCGAACCGACTCTCCACTTCCAGCCACCGAGCACTCGTCTCGTCCACAGCGGCAACGGCTGTCCGTCCGACCAACCTGATCGCGTCGTTGTGGGGATCGATGCCGAGCATGGCAGCGGCGGCGACGAGCGCTGCTGTGCGGGCATTCTCGAATACCTGCCACGCCTCGGGATCGGCGCCTCGACCGCCCAGAACCATCCGCAGCGCCAGGCCACGGTGTTCACGCAGATATGTCAGGTGTGCGGTCAGCGCTGCCCGGATCTGCTTGTCCGGGGTTGCGTCGGGGATGCCGTCGAACGCGCGCGCCATCGCCTCGGCGGTCGATCGCATGGCCTCGAGGTAGATGCCTCGCTTGGTGCCGAAGTAGTGGAACAACAGCCCGTGCGCGACGTCGGCCGTCTTGGAGATCTCACCGACGCCGACCTTGTCGTAGTCGTTCTCGGCGAAGAGCGTGACGGCGGTGTCGATGAGTCGCTGGCGGGTCTCCGCCGCCCGGGCGGACCGGGCGGTCATCTTGGCAGGCGGGCGCGACACGACGTCACTGTATCGGGAACAGCCGACCCGGGGTGAGTAGGTGACGGCCGCGATCGTCAGATGATCGGGGTGATGTGATCGTGCAGCTCGACCCCCAGCAGAGCCTTTCCGTACGTCTCGATCGACACTCGGGGCAGCATCACCGCGTGGCGCGCACCGACGTTCGAGTCGCGCCAGATCCGCTGCAGCGCATTCACCTCCGCGAAGGCGCCGGCGCCGGTGGCATCGAGCAACGTGTTGAGCGCCTCGTTGATGCTGCGCAGCGCGGTCGCAGCATCGCCGCGGACACGGGCCCGCGAGAGGAGGTCCGGATACTCCCCCGCGTCCGCCCACCGCTCGACATCGTCGGCTGCGCGGAAAGCGTGCAGGTGGGCGGTGTCGATCTTCAGAGCCGCCTCGGCCACGAGCATCTGAAACGCCACCGAGTCTGCCTGGCGCTCGAACACGGTGTAGGCGAGAGACTTTTCCGCAGCCTTGGTGCGCACCAGTTCCATTGCAGCTCGACCCATTCCGAGCTGCGGTCCGACAAGGACCATGACCAGCATGGGGCCGAACGCGGACCTGGCGAACGCGGAATCGGTGCGCTCGGAGACATAGGAACCGCTGAAGGCACCCATCATCGAGAGCATCCGATGTTGGGGGACGAACACGTCGTCTGCGACGACGGTGTTGCTGCCGGATGCACGCATTCCGGTCACGTACCAGGTGTCGTCGACGTGGTAATCGGTTCGGGGGATCAGCGCCATTCCCTGATCCATCACCGTCTCGTCCTCGTCCAGGATCACCACGCCTCCGGTGCACCACGTGGCGTGCAGACTGGCCGAGGCGTACGGCCACTGGCCGCTGACGCGGTAACCGCCGGGTACCGGTCGCGCGGTGGCAGTGGGCGACACGACGCCGGAGATGATGACGTCCGGCCCGTCCGCGTACACCTCGGACTGCGCTTGCTCGGTGAACATTCCGAGTGCCCAGTGATTGATGTTGGAGAGCGTGGTGACCCACGCTGCGCCGCCGTCACCCTCGGCAATGGTGGCAGACACCTCGAGCATCGTCCGCAAGTTCGTCTCCAGCCCTCCGAAACGGGCCGGCGCTGCGATCCGGAACGCGCCGGAACGGCGGAGGGCGTCGACCGTGTCCTCGGACAACCTGCGCGCCTGCTCGTTCGCCGCGGCACCGGACTTCAGCTGCGGCAGCAGGTCGCGTAGCTGTCGTACTACCTCGGCACCGGTATCGATGCCCGTGGTCGGTGCGGAGGACTCGGTCAGTGTCGTCATGGTGTCACTCTCGGTCGGGCCCCTGAGGAGCGGAGATGCGATCTGTGACACCGAACGTAGAGTTTCGTTGACTTCGTGTCAATATTGACATCGAGTCAACGACATGGCCTGATTGCCTCGTCGACCGCATCCGAAAGGAATCCGAATGAGCCTCACATCCGTGAGCCGGAACATCGCCGCGCCCCAGCAGAAGGTCTGGGAAACCGTCTCCGACGTGACCACCTTCGAGCACTGGCACGCTCTGCACGCCGGCTGGGAAGAGCTGCCGCCGAGCACGATCGAGGTCGGCGCGACGATGGTGGAGAAGATCAAGGTGGCCGCCCTGGTCGACACCATCACCTTCGAGGTGGAATCGTTCCGGCCGCCGAGCGAGGTCGTCTTCCGCGGCAAGGGTTCGACCGGCTCGAAGATCCACATGCGCCTGGGGTTGGACGCGTCCGGTGACACGACCACCGTCACCATCGACCTCGACGTCACGAGCCCGCTGCTGGTCGGCCCGGTGGGCAAAGCTCTGCGGGGAACGTTCGAGAAGCGGCTACGGGAGACACTGGACGGGTTGTCCCGACATGTGATCGCAGTCTGAGGTCACATCGGGGCGCACGTCGCGTCACGGGGAGCGGACCGCGCGACGTGCCTTCACAACGCATCCGGCCCGCCCCGAGTACGAACCAGCGCGGAGATCACCGGGTGGTCGAAACGATGACATTGGCCGCGACGATGAGCACCAGAGCCAGCATCTGCCAGGGAGACAGCACCTGCCCGAGGACGATCCACCCACCTACAACGGCCCAGACGGGATTCACACTCGCCAGCGTTCCGAAGGCGCCGGCGTCGAGATGCCGCAGACTCACCATGTCCACCGCGAACGGCACCACAGAGGCGAGCACACCGCACAGCGCTGCCAACAACACGAATCGCGGCGACGGCGGATTCACCGTGAACAACGCCACCGCCACCGGAGCCCACACGACTGCCGACAGAATCGCCGCAGCCGAGGTTCCGCGAAAGCCCGAGAAGAGCGCTCCCACGCGCTGATTGAGCAGGATGTAGCCCGCCCACCCCGCTGCGGCGACGAGAGCCGCGACGACACCAGCGATGTCGGAGGTCCCGCTCGGTCCGACGAGAACGATGACACCGACGGCGGCCAGTCCGGCGCACAGCACGTCGAGGGCGCGGCGCGACCCGGCGACCGCGACAGCCAACGGACCGAGAAACTCCAACGTCACCGCCAGACCCAGACCGATGCGCTCGACGGCGAGGTACAGGCTCAGATTCATGACGCCGAACACCGCAGCCAGCGCCATCACCGCCACCACTTGAGTGCTCGTCATCGAACGGAAGCGCGGCCGCGCCACGAACACCATGACCAGCGCCGTGACCAACTGGCGCACGGCGACCACGCCCACGGGACCCATCGCGGGAAAAGCCAGAGCGCCCGCCGCTGCGCCGGACTGGTTGGCCGCAGATCCAGCGAGCGCGGCCGTCACGCCCACCGATCGGCGCCTGCCGTTCTCCGGCCGGGCACCGGCCATGTGAACTCGCGAACCCTGCGACGGACGTTGCCTGAGCACCATGACGAGAACCGTAGGAGCAGCTCCAGCCAGAACTGAAATGCATACAACGCTCCGGGTATGCTCTGCGGTTATGACGTGGTCGTCTCGCGAAGTGGTCTACTTCGTCGCTGTCGCCGGCTGTGGGTCGTTCACGGATGCGGCCATCGAACTCGGCGTGTCCCAAGCGGCCGTCTCTCGCGCCATCGCCGCCACCGAGAACCGGCTCGGCGAAAGACTTCTGCGTCGCACACCTCATGGCTGCGAACCGACCGCTCTCGGACTGCAACTCCTGCCACAGGCGCGCCGCATCCTGTCCGAACTCGACGTGCTCGACGACATCGCTCGCACCAGGCGCCGACGGTTACGTCTGGGCTACGCGTGGGCCGCGGTCGGTCGTCACACCACACCACTCCTGCGTTCGTGGCCCGCCGAGCATCCGACGATCGAACTGCAACTCGTACGCCACAACTCCCCCACTGCCGGACTCGCGGAAGGTTTCTGTGACGTCGCCGTCGTCCGCACACCGGTGAACACCTCTCGATTCGACACCGTCGTCGTCGGACTCGAGAGACGACTGGCCGCGTTCGCGACCGACGACGCACTCTGGCGCCGCAGGCGGACACTGACCATGGCCGAGGTGGGCCGTCGCACGCTCGTCGTCGACCCTCGAGTGGGTACGACGACTCCCGCGCTCTGGACCCACGACGGCACCGACCCCGTACCGGATCTCATCGAGACCACCGACGTCGACGAGTGGCTCGACACCATCGCGGCGGGCCGAGGAGTGGGCTCCACCGCCGAAGCCACCGCCCTGCACCATCCCCGATCCGGGGTCACCTACCGACCGATCACGGACGGACCGAGCATCCCGGTCCATCTCGCGTGGTGGAGACATGAACCGCCGATCGGACTGCGCGAACTGGTCGACACTCTCACGTCGTTCTACTCGACGTGACCGTCCGCGCCGTCACGCCCCCGATGTCGACCCTGTGGGGAACATGCACGAGTGACGCGTGACATTCTTTCGACGCGGAGCGGCTGGGGCGAGCACTCGCGATGTCGCAATGCGCTGTCTTGCACAGCATCTCAGTCACACAGTCAGGGGTAGCATTCGCTGCTACCACACCCTGGTCCTGCTGACACAGCGCACATCAGCGCGCACGCGGAGCGTCGCAAGGGCCTTCATTGGTCGTGCGCACTCGTTTCGGCCAGCATCGAGACCTCTCCGAAAGGACAGTCTCGGTGCGCAACAGGTCAGTTCGAGCGGGAAGTCCGCCGCCCGTCGATCTCCCCAGGGATGGTGATGGCAGTCACATCGACTGTCGAACCGTTGCCGACCACAGGAGACGACCATGGCCATCGAGCTCAACCAGATCTGGGACTTCCCGATCAAGGAGTTCCACCCCTTCCCTCGCGCCCTTCTCGGGGTCGGCGCACACGACATCATCGGCGTCGAGGCCAAGAACCTGGGCTTCAAGCGATCACTTCTGGTCACGACGGGCCTCCGGGGATCGGGGATCATCGAGGAACTGATCGGGAAGATCGAATACCAGGGCGTCGAGGTCGTGTTGTTCGACAAGGTGGAGTCCAACCCCAAGGACTACAACGTCATGGACGCCGCCGCGCTCTACCAGAAAGAGAAGTGCGACAGCATCATCTCCGTCGGTGGCGGCTCGAGTCACGATGCAGCCAAGGGTGCACGCGTCGTCATCGCGCACGACGGACGCAACATCAACGAGTTCGAGGGCTTCTCGAAGTCGACCAACAAGGAGAACCCACCGCACATCGCTGTCTCCACGACGGCGGGTACGGGCTCGGAGACCTCGTGGGCCTACGTCATCACCGACACCTCCGACATGGACAAGCCCCACAAGTGGGTGGCATTCGACGAGGCCTCCATCGTTACCGTCGCAATCGACGACCCGCTACTCTACTACACCTGCCCGCAGCACTTCACCGCGTACTGCGGCTTCGACGTCCTCGCCCACGGAAGCGAGCCCTTCGTCTCCCGGCTGGACTTCGCGCCGTCGCTGGGCAATGCGTTGTATTCCGTCGAACTGGTCGCGAAGAACCTCCGCGAAGCGGTGTACGAGCCTCGGAACCTGAAGGCCCGCGAAGGAATGATGAACGCGCAGTACATCGCCGGGCAAGCCTTCAACTCCGGCGGCCTCGGCATCGTGCACTCCATCTCGCATGCCGTGAGCGCTTTCTTCGACAGCCACCACGGACTCAACAACGCCATCGCTCTTCCGCGGGTCTGGGAGTACAACCTGCCGAGCCGGTACGAAAGGTACGCGCAGCTGGCCGGCGCCCTGGGAGTCGACACCCGCAACCTCACCACCGTGCAGGCCGCGGATGCTGCTGTGGAGGCGGCCATTCGACTGTCGAAGGACGTCGGCATCCCGGACAACTTCGGAGAGGTGAACACCCGCCTATACGACAAGAACCGGATGAACACGGGCAAGTACACCGGCCGCGGAGACGTCATCACCGGAGACGAGAAGACCGTCCTCGCCATTTCCGAGCACATCCAGGACGACTGGTGCACGCCGGGCAATCCCCGCGAGGTCACGGTCGAGTCGATGATTCCGGTCGTCGGTCATTCCATCAACGCGTCGTACTGACACACGAAAGATCACGGAAAGGACCACGACTATGACCACGGCCGGACCCTTCGTTCGACAACAGGAGACCACTTCTGATCTGGCGACGCCCGCGGACGTGCGCGCATCGCTCCGGGAGACCGGATACATCGCGACCGACGACCTGTCGGTGGTGGTGCATCTCGCCATCGCGCTGGATCGACCGTTGTTGCTCGAAGGTCCGGCCGGCGTCGGTAAGACGGAACTGGCCAAGGCGCTCGCCCTCGCGGGAGGGCGTCGGCTGGTCCGCCTGCAGTGCTACGAGGGTCTCGACGACAATCGCGCGCTGTACGAGTGGGACTACGCGAAGCAACTGCTGCACGTCCAGATGTTGCGGGACCGCATGGGGGCCGAACTCGCCGATGCACCGGATCTCGCCGCAGCGTCCGCCCTACTGTCCGACACGGATTTCGGTCTCTACTCCGAGGGCTTTCTCGCTGTCAGACCCCTCCTCGATGCGATCCTCTCGGAGCAGCCGGTGGTGCTGCTCATCGACGAGGTCGACCGCACAGAGGAAGCGATGGAAGCACTGCTCCTCGAGGTGTTGGCTGAGAAGCAGATCACCATTCCCGAAGTCGGTACCTTCCGGGCGCGAACCGATCCGTGGGTGATCCTGACATCTAACGACACTCGTGAACTGTCCGCCGCGCTCAAGCGGCGCTGCCTGCACTTCGCGGTCGATTTCCCGAGCGCGGAGGTCGAGCGCGAGATCGTCTCCTCCCGCGCTCCGGAGGTGGAGGAGTCCGTGGTCGCTGACGTCGTCGACCTTGCTCGGTCGATGCGGGAACTGCCCCTGCGCAAGAGCCCGTCGGTCTCCGAGGTCATCGACGCAGCCCGAGCCGCGATGATCCTGAAGGAGCACGACACCGAGCGCACGAGGGAGTTGCTGTCCTCCGCACTGCTGAAATACGTGAGCGACGTCGAACTCGTTCGGCGACAACGAGAGCCCTCTGCACCGCACGACACTGCCGACCGTTCGGGTCCACCGCCCAGCATCGCCAGTCGACCACCCAACAGCACCACCGCTGCTTTCCGCGGACACGGCGGACGTGACCGTGGCGGAGTCGGGAAGAAGGCGTGACGTGACAACCACGTCCGCCACTCCGGCACGGGTACTCGACGTTCTGTCGGCCGTGTTCGGCCGGCTCCTCCGCCGATTCGGTGTCGCGGCGTCGCCCGCCGAGGTGATCGAGGTGAGGCGGGTTCTGGGCCTGATCGGCGCCTCCGACACACCGCTTCTGCGCTCGGCACTGCGCGCGACGTGCGCGAAGTACCCACACGAGCAGGAGGGCTTCGACCTTGCGTTCTCGGCGCTCTTCGATCCCGTTCTCCCGATCGACGAGCCAGGACGCACAGCGAGCGCGGCGGCGGTGGCCGGCGGATTGCCCACGGACTTGGAGGTCTCCGGCGACGAGCACACCACCGCCCGCTACGCGGACTTCAACGAGCGCGCCGCCGACGTGGGCGAACACTTCGACACGCCCGATGCCGAGCAGGGGTTCAATCCGCACAAGGACGACGACGATCTGAGCCTCACGAGCAGCGACTCTCAGGTGTCCGTGGACGCTGATTCCGCGTCGGGTCGCCGCGGAGTCACGTTCACCGTGGACGTGGACCGTGCCGACAGCGCGACGGTCGGTGAGTTGTCGTCCGATGACGCGGTCGTGTCGCGGGGAACTCTTCGGTGGGACGACCCGAACGGGATTCTGGGCTGGCTGGACGCCTACGATCCCGCGGCGGTCTACGGCGACGCACTCGACGCGGGGGAGATGACTCGGACCCAGCTCGATCGACTCGCGGAGGCCATCGAGGCCTTCGTCGATGCGCTGGCGCGCAGCGCGGGGGGTACGACACCCGCGACGGAGGCCGATCCGAATGCCCTGTCTCGCGTCGACGTGGACGGGGCGTGCCGGGAGATACTCCGCCGGATGAGGGGGGCGCCCAGACCTCGACCTCGTGAACACGGTCGCGGCAGACTCGACATGCGCAGGACCGTGCGCGCCGGGATGCGGACCGATGGGGTGCCGTTCCATCTGATCGTGCGCACCCCCGTTCCGGAACAGGTTCGACTGCTCGTACTCGCCGACGTCTCCTTGTCCGTTCGGCCCATCACCGCATTCACCCTGCGACTCGCGCAGAGCATGCGCCACCGGGTCAACAGATGCACGGTGTTGGCCTTCGTCGACCGACCGGTCGACGTCACGGACGAGTTGGCTCGAAGCACAGGCGACGACGCTCTCGCCACGGTGCTGTCCAGTCCGGAACTGGACCTCGAAGCCAGCAGCGACTACGGACGCGTGCTCGACGAGGTACTCACCCACCACGGCTCGTTCATCACATCACGGACGTCCGTCATCGTCGTCGGCGACGGCCGATGCAACGGTCTCCCCGCGGGAGTGGACAGGCTTCAGGAGATCTCACGCCGGGTTCACCGACTGGCATGGATCACCCCGGAATCTGAGCGGTACTGGGACCAGGCATCGTGCTCCATGCGCGAGTACGCAGACGTGTGCGACGGCGTCGTGGTGGCCCGCGATGCTCGGCAACTCATCGACCGAGCACCCGAACTCGGCAACGCTCTGCGGTGACGGTCCTGCCCGATCGGGCAGGTATCGACAGGCCGTTGCGCCGTAAGCTGGATCACATGTCCGGATTCTCTGCACCGTCCTCGGCGCATTCGGCGGACCCGACTGTTCCCGGCCTGGACGTTCCGCTCGGTGACGTCAACGCCGTCGGCCGGGTCGTCAAGTTCCACGCCCCCGAGATCGTCTTCGGGGTGGGTTCCACCGGCGAGGTCGCGCACGCGGTCGCGAGACTGGGAGGAGTGCGCCCGTTCCTGGTGACCGACGTGGGACTGCTCGAGGCAGGGTGGGTCGCGGCGATCGAGAAGGAATTACGAGAGCACGGCATGGCACCGGTGGTGTGGGCGGACCCGACCCCGAACCCGAAAGACCACGAGATCGCGGCCGGCCACGTCGTCTATCGCGACCGCGGATGCGACGTCCTCGTCGCAATCGGTGGCGGTAGCGTCATGGACGCGGCGAAGGGCGTGGCCATCCTCGCGTCGAACGGCGGTCGCATCCTCGACTACGAGGGCGTCGACACGGTCGAATCACCCATCCCGCCTGTCGTGATGGTCCCCAGCACCGCCGGCACCGGCGCCGATGTCTCTCAGTTCTGCATCGTCACGGACACCGACCGTGGCACCAAGATCACCATCCTCGGCCGTGCACTGGTCCCGGACATCACGATCATCGATCCGCGACTGCTCACCACCATGCCGGAATGGCTCAGTGCGGCCACCGGCCTGGACGCCCTGACGCACGGGATCGAGGCTTTCGTCTCGCTCGCCCACAATCCCCTCACGGACCACCATGCCCTCCGGGCGGTCACTCTCGTCATCGAGACTCTCGCCCACACGATCGCAGACCCCGACGGACTTCCTGCGCGCACCGTGATGGCCCAGGCCAGCCTCGAGGGCGGACTCGCGTTCACCAATGCCATCCTCGGAGCCGCGCACGCGATGAGTCACCAGGTGGGTGGTCTTCTCGACCTCCCCCACGGCGTCATCAACGGAATACTTCTGCCGCATGTCATCCGCTTCAACGCAGGCGCCGACGGCCGGCCGTACGTGCCCGTCGCCGCGAGTCTCGGGCTCCCCGAGGCCCGCGGATCGGCCGCGGAGGCAGCGTTCGCGGTCGCGGATCGTGTCGAGACTCTGGCGCGGGCCGTCGGGGTTCCCCGCACACTCGGGAACATCGGCGTCACCGACGCCGATGTCGAGCGCCTCGCGGAGTTCTCGCTCCGCGACGCCTGCATGGCCACCAATCCGCGGCCGGCCACTCAGAGCGATATCGCAGCACTGTTCCGGAAAGCACTGTGACTCAGCGCGAACCGGTGACGGACCTGTCCCGCCTCACCGGCCTGCGATCGTCGAAGAGCACCTACTACCCGCAATACCGGGGAGCCGCCGAACGGGCCGAACGGATCTTCCACGCCCTCGATCTGGTGTCGCGTGCACTCGTCCGCACGGTCGAGGGGCCCGAGACCCTGATCTGTGCAGTGGCCGAGGCCGCTCGCGCGCACCTCGGCGCCCGCTGGGTCGTCTTCGCCCTCACGGACGGCGCACTTCCGGACGCCGGCCCTCGCCGCCTGGTCCTGGGCCCCGACGCGACACCGTTTCTCGTGGGCGACGTCGAGGGCCCTCCCCTGCCCGACGACGTGGTCAAGTGCCTCGACGACATCCGCCGAGCGCGGGTGCAGGGTGGCATTGTCACAGAACCCCACTACGCGTTCGTCCCCATCGATTCGGTGGGCGGCGCTGTGGGGGCGTTCGCCGCGTGGACCGGTGAGCATCGGACTCTCGATGCCACCGACGGGGCCGTCCTGAGCATCCTCGCCTCGCAAACTGCGGTGGCGCTGCAGAACTCGGCCCTGTTCCAGAATGCCCGCCGCACCGCGGCGGACCTCGCGGTGCGTAACGCTGAACTGGAGACCACGCAGCGACAGCTCGGCGCGGTCCAGCGCCACCAGGTAGTGGACGAGGAGCGGCACCGCATCGCCCGTGAACTACACGACAGTGTCACCCAGGCAGTGCTGTCCGCCGGTATGCAGATCGAGGTGTGCCGCAGCGAGATCCCCGACGCGGAACGCCGAGATCGCCTCGATCTGGCGAAAGACCTGACCAAGCGTGCAGTCGAACAATTGCGATCAGCGATCTACGCGCTGAACCACGCGGGTGACTCTGATCGGTCCACACTCCCGGAGATGCTCGATCAACTCGCTGTCGTGCACATGCCGGACGAATTGCAGGTCAAAGTGAACACCGTCGGTAACGCTGTCGAGTTGTCGAGCGACCTCGAGCACGCGGTCCTTCGTATCGCCGGTGAAGCGTTGTTCAATTCGGCGGTGCATTCGAACGCCTCCCGCGCGGCACTCCGCCTCACGTATCGCGACCACTCGGTACTGCTGACAGTCGACGACGACGGCGACGGCGATCCCCGCGATCTCCGCGTGGTGATGCGACTCGCGGAGACCAACGACCTCGGCGGCTCACACCGCGGTCTCGTGAACATGGCGGCGCGCGTACGAGAGTTCGACGGCACCTTCGACGTCAGACGTTCGCGCCTGGGCGGGATACGCATCGCCGCAACGATTCCGATCGGAGCATGATGACCTCCATCCTTCTCGTCGACGACCACGCGATCCTGCGCCAGGGTCTGCGTTCCGTCCTCGAACGTGAGCCCGACCTGAGAATCGTCGGCGAGGCGGCATCACTCGACGAAGCCACCACGACGGCGGCTCACCTCACCCCTGACGTGGTTCTGATGGATCTCAAGCTCTCCGCCAGTTCGGATTACGAGGGTCTGACCCTGTGCCAGAAATTGTCGAAGTCGCATCCGTCCATGGGCCTGCTCGTGCTCACCACGTTCCTCGACGAACGACTCGTGGTCGAAGCCGTTCATGCGGGCGCACGCGGCTACGTGGTCAAGGATGTCGACACCACGGAACTCGTGCGAGCCATCCGTGCAGTGTCTCGCGGCGAGTCCGCGTTCGACGCCCGCAGTGCATCCGCCGTGGTGCGGTCACTGAACCGAGGAGGTGAACCCGACGGGAGACTGACCGAGCGCGAACTCGAAGTCCTGCGCCTGCTCGCGAACGGCATGTCCAACACCAGGATCGGTACCGAACTG
Source organism: Rhodococcus sp. BP-316 (assembly GCF_019836105.1). NCBI lineage: Bacteria > Bacillati > Actinomycetota > Actinomycetes > Mycobacteriales > Nocardiaceae > Rhodococcus > Rhodococcus sp. BP-316. Next base: position 201,321 of record NZ_JABUEE010000009.1, read on the forward strand.
TTCATCTCGGCCACCACAGTCAAGTTCCACGTCAGCAATATCATGCGCAAATTGGGCGTCAGTCGCCGTGCAGAGGCCGTCTACGCTGCGAGCAAGGGCGGCTTGATCTAGCGTGCGTCGAGCACGGCCCAGCCACCGTGGTGCTCGAACACGTCGAAGGGCGCGCCACTGCGCGAGACCGCGGATGCCAGTGCGGCGAGATCGAAGGTACGGACATGGCCGTGACAGCGTTCGGCTTCCTCTTCGAACGGCACCGCGATCACCACTCGCCGGCGTGCGACGCGCAGCGCCTCCTGCACGATCGCGTCACCCGATCTCACGTCGACGTGTTCGAGGAGGTGCAACGCCGTCACGGTGTCGACGTGACCGTCGGGCACAGGCACGGAGGCGGCATCGCACACCAGGGTGGCGACGTCGAGGCCCAGTGCAGTACTCATGGCGTCGAGCAGACGCACGGTTCCCTCGTGAAGATCGGTGGCGATCACGTTCACGCCGCGAGAAGCGAGCCGCAGGGGGAAGAACCCGAAGCACGAACCGAGGTCGAGCACGCTGTCGCCGTCGACCAGATCGTCAGCGCAGGCATGAATCGGCGCAAAGGCGGACGTACCGGATGTCAACTCTGCCAAAGAATTACGATAGTACGTGGCCCACGCTGCGACCGCACCGGGGACGGTGGACCGCACGAGGCCGACCATGATCGCTTCGAACTCCGATCTGCTCGAGCCGGCGGCTGTCACTCGGTCGGTGACTTCTCCGACCAGCGCATCGCTCAGACGGTCCGCGGTCAGGGAGTGTCGCACCTCCAGCACGCCTCCGCTGCGCCCGATATGGATGTCACCGGCGATCCGATCGTCGGAACGGGTGACGGTCACGTTGCCGTGCCTCCACACACCGGGCGCACACGGTGCGAGGGAATCGAATGGTTGGAGTGTCGCGGTCACAGGCCTCTCCCACATCTGTCGGGGACAGCATCGATCCTAGGGCCGAACGCCGCAACGTGACGGCCGGTTCCGCACCTGCCCGATCGGGCAGTCCTCGGGCGCCAACAGGCCTGTCACAGAGGAACATCGGACACCTGAACCTCTCTCGGTCCTACAGTGAATTCACGCACCTCACACGAGAATGCGCGTTTGAGAAACCCGAGACCGGAGGTACGTCATGACTCACAGCGATCCCACCGAGACGACAGACACGTCGCAGCAGGAACCGTTGGTCCAGGAGTCGTTGGTGGAGGAAGTCTCCATCGACGGTATGTGCGGCGTCTACTGAGTCGGCCGTGACCGACGTGCTCGCTGCATCGCCCCGAACGGTGGACCTGGCCCTGGCGTGGCAGCTCAATCCTCAGGTCGCGTTGCGCCCGGAACCGTTCGGGGCGTTGCTGTATCACTTCGGGACCCGCAAGCTCTCGTTCCTCAAGAACGCCGTCATCGTGTCACTGGTCACCTCGCTGTCGTCGCATCCGGATGCACGATCCGCGATGTCGGCCATGGGAATCGAGGAATCGGCGATACCGCGCTACGCGCAGGCACTCGCCGCTCTCGCGGACTCGACGATGATCGTTCCCACTCCCGTGAAGGAAGGCCCGGCATGACCTCCACCCTCGCCCGCCCCGAGCAACCGGTCGGCCGCCTGGTCGACCAGTTCGAACTCGGCCTCGACGCCCCCATCTGCCTGACCTGGGAGCTCACCTACGCCTGCAATCTCTCCTGCGTGCACTGCCTGTCCTCCTCCGGGCGGCGCGACCCGAGGGAGCTGTCGACCGAGCAGTGCAAGTCGATCATCGACGAACTGCAGAAGATGCAGGTGTTCTACGTCAACATCGGCGGCGGCGAACCGACTGTGCGATCGGACTTCTGGGAGCTCGTCGACTACGCCACCGCCCACCAGGTGGGCGTCAAGTTCTCCACCAACGGCGTCAAGATCGACGAGAAGGTCGCCGCCAGGCTCGCCGCGTCCGACTACGTCGACGTGCAGATCTCCATCGACGGCGCCACCGCCGAGGTCAACGACGCCGTCCGCGGCCCCGGCTCGTTCGACATGGCCGTCCGCGCCCTGAAGAACCTGAAGGACGCCGGGTTCCGCGACGCGAAGATCTCCGTCGTCGTCACCCGACACAACGTCTCCCAGCTCGACGACTTCAAGGCCCTCGCCGACGCCTATGACGCCACCCTGCGCATCACCCGCCTGCGACCGTCCGGCCGCGGCGCCGACGTCTGGGACGACCTGCACCCCACCGCCGGACAGCAGCGCGAGCTCTACGACTGGCTCGTCGCCAACGGCGACGGTGTGCTCACCGGCGACTCGTTCTTCCACCTCTCCGCTTTCGGCGACGCCCTGCCGGGGTTGAACCTCTGCGGCGCAGGACGAGTGGTGTGCCTGATCGACCCGATCGGCGACGTCTACGCCTGCCCCTTCGCCATCCACGAACAGTTCCTCGCCGGCAACATCGTCCGCGACGCCACCCCCGACATGGGCGGCTTCCAGGCCGTCTGGCAGACCTCGGAACTGTTCCAGGAACTGCGCTCACCGCAGACGTCCGGCGCCTGCACGAAATGCGCGCACTTCGACGCCTGCCGCGGCGGGTGCATGGCCGCGAAGTTCTTCACCGGACTGCCTATGGACGGCCCCGACCCCGAATGTGTACAGGGCTACGGCGAATCCGCCCTGGCCGCCGACCGCGGCGCCGTTCCGAAGTCGAGTGTCGACCACTCCCGCACCGGCAAGCGGTCCACCCCGAAAGCGTCGATTCCGTTGACGCTGCTCACCCGCCGCGACGGCGCACCCGCCCTCGTGGAGGGCGGAGGCCGACCGGCTCCGAAACTGTGTGACGAGAGTCCCCTTGCGGGGATGCCTCGAGAGAAGGACTGACACCATGCGCACCCCCTGGTCACGACCCGCCTGGATGGAGACTGTCGCCGAAGCTCAGAGACGAGCGAAGAAGCGACTCCCGGCATCGGTGTACTCCGCACTGATCGCCGGTTCCGAACGTGGCACGACCTACGACGACAATCTCGCGGCCTTCGGCGAACTCGGATTCGCACCCAGGGTCGCCGGACATTGTCACCAGCGTGATCAGTCGACAACGGTGATGGGGCAGCACATCTCCATGCCCGTCATCATCTCGCCGACGGGAGTTCAGGCGGTCGACCCCGACGGTGAGGTCGCCGTGGCTCGTGCGGCGGCGGCACGTGGCACCGCCATCGGCCTGTCCTCGTTCGCATCCAAGTCGGTCGAGGACGTGGCGGCGGCCAACCCGCAAACACTCTTCCAGGTCTACTGGCTGGGCACCCGCGACGAGATGGTCGCCCGCATGGAACGGGCGAAAACTGCCGGTGCGGTGGGGATGATCCTCACCCTCGACTGGTCGTTCTCCTACGGGCGCGACTGGGGCAGCCCCGCCATTCCGGAGAAGATGAATCTCGCGGCCATGGTCAAGTTCGCACCCGAGGGCATTCTCCGGCCCGCCTGGCTGTACAAGTTCGCGCGAACCGGCAGAGTTCCCAACCTGACGACGCCGAACATCTTGCCCGCCGGCGCGCCTCAGCTACCTACGTTCTTCGGCGCGTACGGCATGTGGCAGCAGACTCCGCCGCCGTCCTGGGACGACATCGCCTGGCTCCGTGCGCAGTGGGACGGCCCGTTCATGCTCAAGGGCATCTCCCGCATCGACGACGCCCACCGAGCCGTCGACGCCGGTTTCTCCGCGATCTCCGTCTCCAACCACGGGGGCAACAACCTCGACGGCACACCGGCCACCATCCGCATGTTGCCCGCCGTCGCCGAGGCCGTGGGTGACGAGATCGAGGTACTACTCGACGGCGGAATCCGCCGCGGCAGCGATGTCGTCAAAGCCGTCGCCCTCGGTGCCCGCGCAGTGATGATCGGCCGCGCCTATCTGTGGGGGCTCGCCGCGAACGGGCAGGCCGGTGTGGAGAACGTTCTGGATGTGCTGCGTATGGGCACAGACAGCGCGCTGCTCGGCATGGGCAAGAGTTCGATCCACGACTTGACCCCGCAGGACATCGTCGTTCCGGACGGCTTCACTCGCCGGCTGGGCGAGAGCGTGCCCGCGCCGGCAGTGTCCGATGCTGCCACCACCGTGCTGACCTCCGCACGTCGGTCGTCCTGACGGTAGGGCGGCTCAGCGTGTCGTCGTCGAGGCCCGCTCAGTCCTCGAACCTGGGAGCGATGCGCTCGCGCGAGACGGTCGGGGCTCGGTTGGTGGCGGTGCCGGTGGGGTCGCTGGAGCAACACGGCCCGCATCTCCCCTTGGACACCGACACCCGCGTCGCCGCAGCAGTCGCGGGATCTCTCGATGACGCCGTTCTCGCCCCTGCCCTCGCCTATGGGGCCAGCGGCGAACATGAGGGCTTCGCCGGCACGGTCTCTCTCGGAGCCGAAGCACTGACCGCTGTCCTCGTCGAGTACGGCCGATCCATCTGCCGATGGGCCGATCGAGTGGTGTTCGTCAATGGCCACGGTGGCAACCTGTCGTCCCTCGTCTCCGCGGTCGGTCTCCTGCGATACGAGGGCCGAGATGTCGCATGGTTTCCCTGCGCGGTCGCCGGCGGCGATGCCCACGCCGGTCGTACGGAAACGTCCCTCATGATGCATCTCGCACCGAACCTGGTCGACGAGTCTGCTGTGGAGGTGGGAATCACCGCCCCGATCGCCTCGTTGCTTCCGCGCCTACGCACCCTGGGGATGAGCGCGATCACCAGCAACGGTGTTCTGGGCGACCCTCGGGGTGCGAGCGCCGCCGAGGGCGCTTTGCTCGTGGCATCGATGCGGGACTCCCTCGCCGCAGCCGTTCGATCGTGGGCTCCCGACACGCACGGCCGACTGTGACCACCGGTGACTCGTTCGACGTCGTCGTCGTCGGGGGCGGTAGTGCGGGATGCGTTGTCGCAGCGACAATCGCTGCGGCGGGGGCCACCGTCGCACTTCTCGAAGCCGGGAAGTCCGACATTGACGCCGAGGATCTGCGCTCTGCGACGCAGCTGCCTATCGGGCCCGGATCGGAGCGGGTGGACACGTTCGAGGTCGAGCTCTCCGCCGGTCGGACAGGATTCATGGCCAGAGGCCGAGTCCTCGGGGGAAGCGGCGCCGTCAACGGTGCGTACTTTCTCCGCGCCCCCTCTGCCGACTTCGACGCCTGGCCGCGGACGACATGGTCCTGGCCCACGGTCCGGCGCCGTTACGACGACGTCGAGCGGCACATGGTGCCCACGGCGAGTATCGAGTCGGAGATCGGCCGAGCCTTCGCCCGGGCATGCTCGTCAGCCGGGTTTTCATGTGTCAGCCGAGCCGAGAAAGGCACCGATGCGTGGATGGCCGTGCCCTCGAATGTTCGGGACGGCTACCGCGTCACCACGGCACACGCGTATCTGGCGCCGGTACGCCATCTCGTCGACGTGCGGCCACGCACCCGTGTCGCGCGGGTACTTCTCGAGGGGACACGCGCGGTCGGCGTCACGGGCACCGACGACGACGGGCACTTCGTCCTCCGGGCGGACACGATCATCTTGACCGCGGGTGCGGTGAGAACACCACTGCTTCTGATGCATTCAGGCATCGGCGACCCGGCACTGCTCAGAAGCGTGGGCGTGGACGTGCACCATACGCTGCCCGGCGTGGGAGTGGGGTTTCGTGATCACCCGGAGGTGACGGTGTCGTACGTGCCGTTTCGATCGACGTCCGGCGGACGGACACGCGCTCTCGATGCCATCCTTCACGTCGGTGATGTGGAGATCCGTCCTTACACAGCATCTTTCGACCAGTTGATATCCGGGCTGCCGCCGATGAATCCGGTGCTGGGTGTTGCTCTCATGCGACCCGACTCGCGCGGACGCATCTCGCCGGTGTCAGCCGACCCATTCGCCGCGCCGCGAATCGAATACCGCTACCTCACTTCACCACGAGACAGAGCCGAGCTGCAGGCCGGCGTCGCTCTGGCTCGAACGCTCGCGTCGTCGTTCGGCGTGGTCGAGAGTGCTCGCGCGGAGCGCTTGGTGGACAGGCTCGGAACGTCGGCGCACATGTGCTGCAGTGCCCGCATGGGCACTGATCCGCTCTCCGTGGTCGACGACCACTGCGCCGTGCACGGAATCGACGGCCTCCACGTGATGGACTCGTCGATGTTCCCGAGCGTCCCCTCGGTCGGGCCGCACGAGACGGTGGTGATGGCGGCACTGCACGCCGCGCATCTCGCGATCGGTCAGCCCTCGACCACAGGATCGCATCGCGAACGACAACTGTGACGCGCAGTGTCACCTCGGGCGCTCCGAGATCCCCGGCGCCGGAAATCTGCGTTCTCACCCAAGGTCGACCGTGTCGGCGTTCTCCGCCCGCTCGATATTTGCACGTGCACCTCGGCCTTGGCGAAAAGCCACCACGGACGGCCAGTCGTCACATTTATCGGTCGATCGACCGGGTAGCACCGGGCGATGACAGACCACGACCCACACCGAGAAGGACCCACCCGTCCACCGGGAGACGGCGTATCGGTACTGCTCATCGCCGACCCCGGCAAACCCGCCGATCTCGCCGAGTACCTCGCAGACCACCTACCCCAACGCCTCACCGAACGAGGATCACCGCCCCGCCGATGGACCACCACCGTGCGCCGACAACCCCTCGTATCCGACGAACACGCCTCGCTCGACGTCGTGATCGACACCGTCGACACCGACTCCGACTCCGACCACGAGGACATCGTCGTCTACCTCACCGACCTCCCCCGCCGCGACAACACCGTCCCCGTGATCGGCGAGGTCAGCGCCGATCACGCGTTCGCGCTGATCTCCATCGCCGCCGTCGGCGCCATCGACCTCGCTCGACGCGTCACCACCATCGTCGAACTCGCCCTCGCACGCATCCTCGGCGAACCCGAACTCGCACCGACGAGCGGCACGAGACGATTCCCCTCCGAACAGCACGAGACCGGCACCCGGTACCTCGCACCGAAGGGACTGCGCAGGCTCCGGCTGCTCTCGGGAATGGTGCGAGCCAACCGGCCCTGGCGGCTGGTCACCGGCCTGTCCAAGGTGCTCGTCGGCGCCTTCGCCACCGGCGCATTCGCGTTGTCCACCAGCACCATCTGGTCGTTCGCCGACACCATGGGCGGATGGCGCCTCTGTGCGGCGACGATCCTGTCGACGGTGGCGCTCATCCTCTGGCTCGTCATCGACCACGAACTGTGGGAACGGCCCGAATCCAACGAGGAACGCGAACGCTCAAGGCTCTACAACACTGCGACCGTCATCACCCTGACCATCGGCGTCGTCGTCCTCCACATCGCCCTGTTCGGTCTGCTGCTCTTCACCGCCTGGCTCTCCCTCCGAGCGCACGTCCTGTCCTCCACCCTCGGGCACAGCGCGACCGTCGCCGACTACCTCGAACTCAGCTGGCTCCTCGCCTCCATCGCCACCATCGGCGGCGCCCTCGGATCCGGCCTCGAAGACGACGACGCAGTCGAGGAAGCCGCCTACGGAACCAGACAGCGCCAGCGACACGAGAACACGCAGAAGGAGTGAGATGTGAGATTCTCGAAGCGAGCGGTACACCGTCCAGGCACGGGGTGGTGGACCCGTTGATCTGAACTGAGCGTGGTGCGCCCCCTTGCGAGCGCCTCGAACGCTCCCCGGTTCGGACGGAAGAGTATGCCTTGATCATGAGTAGTTCCGTTCTCAGCGCTTCCCTCGCCGACCGCCGCGCCGCAGTGGGCCGGTCGAGTTACCGAGTGGTGGTCGTGGCCATCAGCTATGCCGTGCTGATCGTCGCTATCGCCGTCGCGATGTTCTCCGGCAGCAACAGCCTCAGCGGCATGCTGACGGTGGCCGCCGTGTGGCTCGGAGCGTTGTACGGGGTGACATGTTGGTGGCTCAGACAGGACGCCGATTCACGCGCGGGCCGCTGAGACCGTCGCAGCCACGCAGGACGGGTTTGCGTAGCCTTACCTAAGTAGTTACTCTCCAGCGGGTAAAGGTTCGGTCAAGAACTCACCCCTGGAGACTCGTGAAGACCCCGAAAACCCCGATCCTCGCCCTCCTCGCCACCGTGATCACGGTGAGCGCGCTCGCGAGTTGCAGCACCGACGACACCACGTCCGCGGACTCCGCCACCACCGTTTCGATCGACACCGCCACCGGACCTGTCGAGGTCCCCCAGAACCCGCAGCGTGTCGTCGCCCTCGACAACACGTCGCTGGAGACCCTGCGCGCGTTCGGCGTCGAACCGGTGGCGCTGCCCAAGCCGATCATGCCGTACGAAGGGTTCGAGGACTGGATCGACGACGACGCCATCCTCGACGTGGGGACGCACAGGGAGCCGAATCTGGAGATCGTGAACGAGGCGGAACCCGATCTCATCATCGGCGGTTACCGCTTCTCGGAGTACACCGACGAACTCGGTCGTATCGCCCCGACGCTGGACATCGCGCCGTCCGACGATGCCGAGGGTGGTTACGTCGAGTCACTGAAGCGCCAGACCGCCTCTCTCGGCGTCGTTTTCGGCCGCGAGGAGCAGGCGGCCGAGATCATTGCGGCTCTCGACGCCGCCGAAGACAACGCGGCGGAGCGGACCACCGGCCAGTCGGTGTTCCTGTCCGTCGTCTCGGGCGGCAAGATCGACAACGGTGCCGGACGGATCGGTCGGATCATCGAACCACTGAACCTGCGCGACGTCTTCGCCGGTGAGGCCGGCGACGTGCACGGCGACTCCGGCCTCGCGCCGGAGGCCGTCGCCGCGGCGAACCCGGACTGGATGATCGTGCTGGACCGCGACGCCGCGGCCGGTGAACCCGGTGCCGCTCCGGCGAAGTCGGTGATCGATGCACAGGAAGCGTTCGCCCGCACGACGTTCGCGTCCGAGGACCAGATCGTCTACCTCGATCCGTACTTCTACACCCGGGAGAGCATCCAGGCGTACGCCGAGACGTACGAGCAGCTCGCGGACGCCTTCTCGAATGCATCGTAGGACAGCACTTCTGGGCACGGCGGTGGTCACCGCCGCCCTGGTCGCGGCGTCGCTGCTCGTCGGCGAGTTCGACATCTCGCTCGGCACACTGCTCACCGACCCGGTGGCGCGGGAGATGTTCCTCATCTCTCGCGTCCCGCGGACCCTCTCATTGATCTTCGCCGGCGTCGCGATGGCGGTGTCCGGCGTGGTCATGCAGATGATCACTCAGAACAAGTTCGTCGAGCCCACCACCGCCGGCACGAGCCAGTGGGCGGGGCTGGGCATTCTCGCGGCCCTGTTGCTGGCGCCGAATCTGGGGCCGATGCCGAAGATGCTGATCGCCACCGCGTTCGCCTTCGTCGGCACCATGTTGTTCGTGGGCGTCCTGCGTCGAATCTCGTTGGAACAACAACTGGTGGTCCCCCTGGTCGGCATCATGCTGGGCGCCGTCGTCGGCGCGATCACCACCTTCCTCGCCGGCACATTCGACCTGCTGCAGTCCATGTCCGCGTGGCGGTCCGGCGGATTCAGCGGCATCGTGCGCGGTTTCTACGAACCCTTGTGGGCCGTCGTCGTCATCGCCGTGCTCGTCTACCTGCTCGCGCACCGCTTCACCGTCGCCGGCCTCGGGAAGGACCTCGCCACCACGGTCGGACTGAACTACGACGCGACCGTCGTGCTCGGCGTCGCGATGGTGGCGGTGTGCACCGGTGTCACCAGCGTGGTGGTCGGCTTCATCCCGTTCCTGGGCCTCATCGTGCCGAACATCGTGTCCATGGTCCTGGGAGACGACGTACGGAGGAACCTCCCGTGGGTGGCGGTGCTGGGCGTCGGACTGCTGCTGGCGTGCGACCTGATCGGGCGCACGGTGGTCGCGCCCATGGAGATTCCAGCCTCGGTGATTCTCGGCGCGCTCGGCGCCGCGGTCTTCGTCCTTCTCGTGGTGAGGCAGCGACGTCATGTTCTTGCGTGAATCACCCTCGATGCCGACGCTGGTACGCACCGACTCGGGACCACGTCCGCGCCGACGACTTCTCGTGGCCTCCGCGGTGCTGGCGGGGGCGATCGCCTGCTTCCTTCTCCTGTTCGTCCGGGGTTCCTTCGAGTTCGCGGTGGAACGCCGCGCCACGATGCTGGGCGCCATGGCCGTCGCGGCCTTCGCCCACGGGCTCGGCACCGTCGTCTTCCACACCGTCACAGACAACCGATTGCTCACTCCGTCCATCGTCGGTTTCGACTCGCTGTACGTGCTGATGCAGACCGTCATGGTGTTCGTCTTCGGCGGCTCCGTCATCGCGCGGACCGACGGCACCCCGAAAGTGATCGCACAGACCCTCACCATGGTCCTGTTCGCCACGATCCTCTATCGCTGGCTCTTCTCCGGTCGCCTCGGCAGTCTCTTCACGATGCTGCTCGTCGGCGTCGTCCTGGGGCTGGCCTTCGACAGCCTCTCGACGTTCCTGCAGCGTCTGCTCTCCCCCACCGAGTACGACCTGCTGTCCGTTCGCCTGTTCGGTCGCCTCAGCGGGGTGGATCCGGGCATGCTTCCCCTCGCGTTCACGGTGTGCGCCGCGGTGGGAGTGGTGTTGTGGCGCAGACGCTTCCGGCTCGATGCGCTGCTGCTCGGCCGTGACTCCGCGACGACCATCGGCGTCGACCACAAGCGTGAACTGACGCTCGTGCTCGTTCTGGTGGCGCTGCTGGTGTCGTTCTCCACCGCGCTGGCAGGGCCGATGACCTTCTTCGGCTTCATCGTCGCGACGATGGCCTATCAGCTGACCGGCAGCTACAAACACCAGTACGTGCTGCCGATGGCATTCCTGCTCGGCATGCTCACGCTCGTCGTCGGACAGTTCGTCATGCAGCACGTGTTCTACGCGGCCGGTTTCCTCACGGTCGTCATCGAATTCGCGGGTGGACTGCTCTTCCTCGTCGTCGTCCTCCGGAAAGGCAGACTGTGATCACGTTCTCGGACGTCTCCAAGACCTACCAGAGCGAGACGGTGCTCGGACCGGTCAGCGGCACCATCGCAGAGGGTGGCATCACCTCGGTCGTCGGGCCCAACGGAGCGGGCAAGTCGACCCTGCTCTCGATCATGGGCAGACTGCTCGAGCCGACCACCGGAACCGTGACCATCGGAGACGCCGTGGTGCAGCACACGGCCACGAGAGACTTGGCCCGCATCGTCTCGGTGCTGCGTCAGGACAACCACCTGACCGCGCGGCTCACCATCCGCGAGCTCGTCTCGTTCGGCCGGTTCCCGCACTGCGGCGGCCGACTCCGCGCACACGACCACGAACACGTCGACCGTGCGCTCGACTTCCTGCACCTCGACACCCTCGCCGGGCGCCACCTCGACCAGGTGTCGGGTGGTCAACGCCAGCGGGCGTTCGTCGCCATGGTTCTCGCGCAGGACACTCCGTACGTCTTGCTCGACGAGCCGCTGAACAATCTGGACATGAAGCACTCGGTGGCGATGATGGGCCATCTCCGACGCGCGGCCGACGAACTGGGGCGCACGATCGTGCTCGTGGTGCACGACATCAACTTCGCGGCGGCCTGGTCGGACGACATCGTCGCGATGCGGGACGGCCGGATCGTCGTCAGCGGGCCCGCCGGCGCGATCATGCACGACGACATCCTGAGCGACGTGTTCGATACCCGGGTGCGCGTCCACGACATCGACGGCGCGCGGACCGCCGTGTACGCCCGCCCTCGGAACGAGGTGCGTATCGCGGCCTCGACACAACCATGACACGCACGACAGTGCTTTCGAAAGGATTCGCCATGGTGCACTCCCCCCTTCGCCGGCGAGGCGTCCGCCTCGCCGCCGCTGCGTCGATGGCGCTCGTCGTCCTCGGCGCGTCCGCGTGCAGTTCGACCGCCGATGACACCGCAGAAACTGTCGAGCCGACACCGAGCGAGACCCGCGTGATCGCCACCGACAAAGGGGAGGTGACTGTGCCCGCCGACCCCCAGCGCATCGCGGTCCTCTCGGCCGGATTCGCCGGATACCTCTACACACTAGACGCGCCCGTCGCCATCACCGACACCCGACTGCTCGGTGTGACCAACCTCGACGGCGGCTTCCCTCCACAGTGGGCCGACAAGGCTGAGGCCCGGGGCACAGTGGAACTGCCGGCGGGGGAATCGCTGAACATCGAAGCCATTGCGCAGGCCGAACCTGATCTCATCATCGGTGGCGGGCAGGGCTACTCCGCCATCCTGGCCAATGATGCCTACGATCAGCTCGCCGCGATCGCACCCACCGTGCTGATCCCGTCCACGGTCACCACCTGGCAAGGCGAACTCGCGGCAGTCGCCGACGCCGCCGGGGAGAGCGACAAGGTCGACTCTCTCCTGCAGGCATACGAGGACAAGGTCGCCGATGTCAGGGATTCCATCACCGTTCCCGGGTCTCCCGTCGCCTGTTTCCTGTCGCTGAGCACCAATGAACCCTCCTTCATTCCGCAGACCGCGGCATTGCCGACGTTGTTGTCGGAAGTCGGTTTCGAAGCCGACGACATTCTCACCAAGGCCGGGAATCCGGAGTTGTACGGTTCCGGGGACTCGTTCATCGTCAGCCCCGAATTGCTCGGTTCCGTCGCCACCGCCCCGGTGATGTTCGTCGTCCCGGTTGCCGGGCGCACCCTCGAGCAGCTGAAGCAGGATCCGGCCTACGCGGTGTTGCCGGCCTTCGCCGCGAGCACTGTCCACGAGCTCCCGGCGACGAGCTACCGACCCGACTACGACGGGGTCATGGCCACGCTGGACCAGATCCAGCAGACGTTCGCCGCGTAGCAGTGCCACTCGGTGAGAACGGATCAGGAGGTAGGGATTCCTATGGCGGGCACAGTGCGCGACGTTCAGGTCTTTCCGATCTGCATGCGAGAATTCGATGTCCTGCGGGTGGAGGACGTGACCCCCGGGATGCGACGGGTCGTGGTGGGTGGGCCGTCGATGGACCGGCACGTGCGCGACGGTGTCGAGCTGCCTCCGGTGCGGACCACCGGATTCGACGACGACGTCAAGATTCTTCCGGTCGACCCGGTCACCGGGACCCTGCCGTTCCCGGTTCCCAGGAATCAGGACGACGGCACCGTCGACTGGCCCTCTGGATCGTTCCCGTACGCACGGACGTACACCGTGCGCCGGTTCGACGAGGCCGAGCGAGAGATGGTGCTGGACTTCGCAGCCCACGAGGGCGGACTCGCCGCGACCTGGTCCCGGACGGTGCAGCCCGGCGACACGGTACTGATCGCCGGACCGAAACACTCCGCGGGCCTGCCGCGCGAGGTGGAGTGGATGCTCGTCGCCGGCGACGAGACCGCCCTGCCCGCCATCGCGCACTGCCTCGAGATGCTGCCCGCTGATCTGCCGGCGACGGTGGTCGTCGAAGTGGCCGAACGCTCGCACCGGCAGGAGCTGCGCTCGGCTGCCGACGTCGACATCACCTGGCTGTACCGGTCCGAAGCCGGAGGCGACTCCCGGCTCGTCGACGCGGTCCGCACGGCGCCGTGGCGACCCGGGCAGCCGTACCTGTGGGTGGCCGGCGAAGCACAGACCATCACGCCACTACGTCGATGGGCGAAGCAGGACAAGCAGATCGACAAGAAGTTCGTCGAGATCGCCGGGTACTGGCGTAGACGCGAGGAACGAACGGACGCGTCCCCGGCCGAGAGCGGCCAGGCGAGGGACGCCGCGGCGCGCCTGCACGAGATGGCGGACCTGGCGACCCCGCTGGTGATCAGGACCGCGGTGACGCTCGGGGTGGTCGCTGCTGTCGACGGCGGCGCCGACACCGTCGACGCGATCGCCGCAGCATGCAGCACTCACCCCGGCGCCACGGCGAAGCTGGTGCGGCACCTCGTGCTGCTCGACCTTCTCACCACCGACGGTCAGCGTTGCGCCCTCACCGAGATGGGGTCCCTGCTCGCCGACCAGGACGCGTTTCTCAACCAATCGCTGCACGACGACAGGATCCACACCCGACTCGAACTGTCGCTCCTCGGACTCACCGAGACGATCCGGACCGGAACACCCCCTGCGAGGCATCGTTTCGCCGACAAGATGGCCGAGCCCGGTGTCGCGGACGAGTTCCACGAGGAAGCGGCGTTCTCCGCTGTCTACCGCGCTCCCGCACTGCCCGACGCGGTCGATCTCGACGGAGTCCGGACGGTCGCACTCCACGGCGACGGGGCAGGCGTCTACGCCGACACCCTCGTACGGGAACGTCCCGACCTCGAGATCACGCTCGTCGGACATCCTAACCGCAACCGCCGGAACCTGGCAGACGTGGCCGACGAGCGGCGCGGTGCGGTGCACTGCATCGACTCCACCGATATCACCCCGTCGGGATCCCCCGTAGACCTCGCGATCGCCGTCGACCTGATCGACGCTCACCCGGACGCTGACGCCCTCCTGCTGCTGTCGATGCTGGCGACCTCCGCGCGCAGGGTCGTCCTCGTCACCGACGTGCTCGACCCGGCGACCACCGACGATCACGACACCGAAGACGACTTGGTCCGACTGTGCCTGTACGGATCCGGGCGACGCACCGAAGCCGAAGTGCGCGAGCTGATTGCCGAGTCCCTCGGTGCCGACGCACGTGTCGGAAGCCTGGGGTGGGGGTCCACGGTGGTCGAATTTCGGGGCCGGTCGGGGACGTCGACGTGATGGGCCGGACGACTCTCGTCTGAACCTCGCCGGAAGCCGACCGGCTGCCTCGCGCACGCGGCCTCGACGACCCGGACAGGTACCTGCGTTCTCACCGCGGGACGAGCCGGAACGCGAAGACGCGCTGTCGCCTCCGGGGCATCTCGAGATCATCAGCGAACGCGAATCGCCACGCCGGGGACGTGGTCCCGAACAGTCGTACCCGGCGAAGAGTGGCCGACTCGAACGCTGGGTGAGCGGGTGCCATCGGTCTTCCGGAGGCCGTTCGTCGACCGGGAATTCGCGTACCGTCACTTAGATGACACTGAATTATGTCAGATACGGACATGGCAGCCCGCTGTTGCTGGTGCACGGCTTGGGCGTCGGATGGCGATCGTGGTCCCCTATCATCGACGAACTGGCTGAACACCGTGACGTCATCGCGGTCGACCTACCGGGGTTCGGCGACACGCCGCCGCTGACGGGCGACGTGTCGATCGCCGCTCTCGCCGACTCCGTCGCGGACTTCATTCGCGAACACGATCTAGGTGGCATATCCACCGTCGGTCAGTCCATGGGCGGTCGAATCGTCCTGGAACTCGCGCGGCGGGGAGTCGGCGGCGACACCGTGGCACTCGACCCCGGCGGTTTCTGGAGCGACCGCGAACGCGCTGTCTTCGGCGCCACACTCCGGCCATCGATAGCCCTTGTCACAGTGTTACGGCGCTTCCTGCCTGCGCTTCTGGGCAACCCTGCGGGGAGGACTCTGCTGCTGGCACAGTTGTCGGCGCGGCCATGGGCGCTCTCACGCGACACCGTGTTGCCCGACGTGCGCGGCCTCGCCGACTCCCCGTCGACCCAGGCCGCTCTCAATGCCCTCATCCACGGGCCGAAGCAGGAAGGCGCCTCGTCCGGCACAGTGCCCGGGCGGGTCACAATCGGTTGGGGACGACGAGATCTGGTGACAGTGCCGAAGCAAGCGGCGCGCGCTTCGGAGCTGTTCCCCGATGCCGTTCTGCACTGGTTCGAGCGATGCGGTCACTTTCCGCAATGGGACGCACCGAAAGAAGCCACTCGACTGATTCTCGACCGCACCGAAAGAGGATGATCTTCGAACGAGTCGGACCAGTTCATGTAAATTGCGGGTCGACAATTCGCCGGTGACCTCGCCCGGGCCGTCGGCGAACTCGCCGCGAAGGAACGACCGTCGCGAGGTTCCCGGCGTGCCTACCGGGGGATTCGCGTAGACCTGCACATCAGCTCCGAGGCGGCGTGCGGGCAGCGCCGGAGGTTGCTCAGCCACCCCGACGATCACCCGGCGTGTCCCCTCCGCACCGGACGCAGGAGTCGGATTCGCCCATGAGCCGACTCGCGGAGCTCCGTGTCGCCATCTATGGCCGACGACGCGCCCATGACGGGATCGGCCGGGTCCTCAGGGGTCGACAGAGTTGATCGAGTCGATGACGCGATGTGCTTCGCCCGCGGAGCCGTGCCCGCGGGAGTAGGCGCCCGCTCTCAACAGCGCAGAGGCCACCGCAACGGCGGGGGCAGTCCTCGGCGAGGAGGTCGACAGGGGTGTCGTACTGGTGCGCTGGCTCTTCCTGGACCCGCGTGCGAGGGAACGCATCGTCAACTGGTCCGATCACGCGTCAGCCGCGGTAGGAGCGATGCGCTACGAGGTCGGACGCCACGTCGCGGACGCCCGATTGACGGTTCTGATCGACGAATACCGTCTGGCAAGTGACGACTTCGCCCATTGGTGGAATGATCACGGCGTAGCGGATCGCACGTCCGTCGGCGAGAAGATCGCTCACCCCGCGGTAGGCCGACTCGCATTCGGCATCGAATCTCTTGTGTCGCCCCTCGATCCGGAGCAACGCTTGATCATCTACACCGTCGAGCCCGAGTCGTCCACTGCTCGGGCACTTCCGATATTGGCGTCGTGGGGCCCGGCATCTGCCGAGTCGATGGGCTGACGCGCGGACGATGAATCGATCGGTTGGTCCGCCCGCGGGTGGTATCGGCAGCACCTTCGACTTTGCCCAGATCGTCTAGTTGTTCACCGCCGCAACCTCCACGAGTCCCGACACGTACGTCACGCGGGTGCCGAATACGTTTCGTCCGAAAGCCGAGCCGTACTCCTGCGCATCACGCTTCGCCCATTGGCTCGACTCGGTGACGTGGAGGTCCGTAATGTCGCCGACCACCGGTAGCCGCCGCGGTAGATGCGGCAGCACGCGGTCGGACGCTCGTACAGGTCTCACGGTGTTGTCGCTCATTGGTGCTCCCCCTGCGATGAGTCGGTGGGCGGAGTGACAGGCCCGAAGCGGGCAGCGCACTGTCCACCGAGGTCCGCACACATCCACGCCATCCGCTGACACAGCTGGAAGCGAGTAGAACCCATCCACAAAAGTCCTCGAGGATCCACGGACTGTCGTCCACGCGCCTGCCGAAAATCCACCGACAACCACACACGTCCACCTGCGTCCATCGAATGAGTTACGAACAAGTTGTGAAGACTCGTGACATCGAGCGGCATTTCGGGAGATGTCGCAGGTGCGTGGACTCCCCTGGACCTCGGCGGACCTGCACGGACGTACCGGCAAGAGTCGTGAAACGAAAGGTCAGATCACGCTATTTCGGGGCATTTCTGTTGCTCAGAGGCAAATCGAGAGCCTCCTGTCAGGATTGAACTGACGACCTTTCGCTTACAAGGCTTCGACGACCCGATCAGGTGGATTCACCTGGACTCTCAAAACCCGTCCTGGGCTTCTCCTTTGTCCACTGGCGTCCGCCTCGGTCCACCTCCGTCCGTCCCGACTTGTGACATCTCCGTGACACCGAGGGTGCTTGTGCCCCGGGGTAATCCATCCATATCCCGTTTGTCTACGATGTATTTCACCGATAGCACTGATTGCGAGATCGGGCACCTGACAACCGGTGACCCAGCAAGGTTTCCGTTCTCACCACGACGATGGGTTCACCAATGACGACAGTGCGCAGTATGAACACTGTGTCGCGATATGTGAAACCTCCCCGGTCCGTGTCGAACGGATGTGTCACGTTCGCCGCCGGATTCCACACGCGCAGGCGGCCGCTCACCCCTGAAATTTCCTGCCGTTCACTATTCGTCCTTCCGGTTGCCGTGGAGAACCACCCGGTGAAGGGACAGATCTCGAACCGGATATGGACATGCCATCGAGTGTGGCCGCTCAGTGCCCCGAGCTCGACGCAAGCCTGTGACCGAGTCGCAGGGTGGCGTCCTCGGCGGTCGGGGCGGGTCCGAACAGTTCGGTCTGGCGGGTGATGTCGGCGACGTAGTTGCCGGTGTCGAACCAGCTGAACATCGCGGCCATGTCCTTGATGATCGGGACGAATCGGCTGGTGACCGTGCCGGCCGCGCGGACGAGCGGTGCCGGGATCGCCCGCACCGAAATGTCCTGTCCGGTGGCGTCACTCAGGAGGAGCGCGGCCTCTCGGGCACCGACGGGCCGGTCCCACCCGACGTCGATGCGTTCGCCGACTTCGGTGTCCGCGTCGACTGCTGCCGCAAGGTAGCGGGCGAGGTCCGCGATCAACACGAATGTCAGTGGAGTGTTTGCGTTGCCGACCCACAGAAAGCGGCCCTTGCTGATCGGGTCACCACCCATGGTGGCGATCTGATCGAGGAATGCACCGGGACGCAGCGCGACGAACGGCACCCCCAGACTTTCCAGACGGTCCTCCGCCAACTTCTTGTGCCAGAAGTGCGGCACGTCGGGTGTGCGGTCGCTGGTGAGGATGCTGGTCAGGACGAATTTTCGGATGCCGCTGCGGTGCGCGGCCTCGGCCAGATTGGCGTTGCCGATCGTGTCGATGTCGTCAGCGTTCTTACCGCCTCGGGTGTAGCCGGCTGCAGTGGTGATGACGGCGTCGGCGCCGGTCATCGCCGTCACCAGGGAGTCGACGTCGAGCATGTCGCCTCGGGCGATCTCCACGCCGAGACTTTCGAGCTTGCCGGCATCGGTGGTGGGTCGGACCAGTGCGCGAACGGGTTTGCCGATGTCGAGCAGCGCATCGACGACCTGTCCGCCGAGGTTTCCGGTCGCGCCGACGACGAGGACAGGTGCGGTGGGGGGTGTGGTGTTCATGGTGTGCCTCTTTCGTCCGGGCCGTCCGGTGTCGTCCGGCCTCGGATGGAGTCGATGATGGTGTGGGCCGCGGTCAGGAGTGACGCAGCCTGCTGGGGGGTGAGGTCGCGTGTGGTGACGGATTCGAGCTCGCGCCACATGGCGGCGATGGGTTCACGCATCGCCTCACCCTTGGAAGTCAGGTGTGCGACCGAGACTCGCCGGTCGTGTTCGGCCGGTTCTCGAACGATGAGGCCGGTGTCCTGCATGCGCCGCAATGCTTTCGACATCGTGGAATGGTCGACGCCCACACTGGCGACGAGTTCGGTCTGCGTCTGCCCGTCGCGGTGATGCAGGTGCATGAGTATCAATTCCTGGCCCGGGTGGAGCTCGAGGCCGCGCAGCAGAGTCGAGGCGTAACCGCGGTGGGCGCGCGCGAGTTCGAAGATCGTGTAACTCACCTGTCCGCCGTTGAAGGATGCGGGAAACGATGATGCGGATTCGGGCATGTCACCATTCTGTCGGTGCTGTCGAGCGGGGTCGTCGACGCGTCAGTCGACGGACAGGACGATCTTGCCGCGCACATGACCGGAGTCGCTGAGATCCTGGGCTGCGGCCGCGTGTGCAAGAGGAAACGTCGTGACGGTCGTGGCCACTGTTCCGGCGGCCACGGCGCGCGCCAAGTCGTCGAGCAGGCCGGTCGACCGTTCGGCGGGAGTGGCGGAGAAGGCGACCCCCAGTTGGTGGGCACGGAAGTCCGCAATGGTGACGATGCGGTCCGTTCCTCCGCGCAGGCTGATCGAGTCCTCGAGCGCGCCTTTCCCGGCGATGTCGAAGATCGCATCGACACCCCCGGGAGCGAGTGCGCGAACTCGCTCGACGAGCCCCTCCCCGTACGTGGTGGGTGTCGCGCCGAGGGAGGACAGGTAGTCGTGATTCCCTGGTCCCGCGGTGGCGATGACACGCGCACCGCGCGCGACGGCGAGCTGCACGGCGATGGTTCCCACAGCTCCGGCCGCGCCGTGCAGCAGCACGGTGTCGCCGTCGACGACGGTGAGCTGATCGAGCACTCGCTGTGCGGTAGCGCCCGCTACAGGCAGGGCAACGGCATCATCCCAGCCGAGCGCAGTCGGTTTGATCGCGACGGTCGTGGCGAGGGCGTACTCGGCGTAGCTACCGGTGTCGGACCAGCCGAATACCTCGTCGCCCACCGAGACGCCGTGGGTCTCGTCGCCGACGGCGTCGACGACACCCGCCACCTCGGCGCCGGGAACGGCCGGTAGCTGGGTGGGGAAGACCGCGTTCATCGCACCCGAACGAATTTTCCCGTCCAGCGCGTTGACCCCCGCGGCGCGGACACGGACGCGGACCTGGCCGCGTTCGGGCTGCGGTGGGTCGACGTCGACGAGGTGCAGTTCCGACGTCGAGCCGAACTGGTCGAAACGAATGGCTTTCATGGTGTCTCCTGATTCATTGTTGCGGGAAAGTTGGATCGGTCGTGCTCTGTTGTCAGACGGCGGGATCGGGTTGCGGTGCGCGGTAACGCGCCGTGTACTCGACGAACCGCTCCAGGAACCACGCCTTGGCCTCCTTCGCCGGGCGAGTCCACGGTGCCGCCGCGTCGAACCCGTGCCATGCACCGGGCACCACCCGGAACTCGGTGGGAACCCCCGCCGCGTTCAGCGCGTCGACGTATGCGCTCGTCTCGTCGTGGAAGGCCTCGATACTCCCGACGAACGTGATCGTCGGCGGGAGACCCGAGAGGTCGGTCGCACGTCCGGGCGCCGCGTACGCCGGCACGTCGTCCCCCGAGAGATCGCCGAGGTAGAGACGCCACGCGTTGCGATTGGTCACGCTGTTCCACACCGGGGCAGTGTTGTCGGTCGACGAGGGGGTCGGTCGGTCGTCGATCATGGGGTAGATCGGGCACTGGAATGCGATGTTCACCTCGCCGCGGTCGCGAGCAAGGAGGGACAGCGCAGCGGTGAGGCCGCCACCCGCGCTGACACCGCCGACGACGATGCGGTCGTCGCCGGCACCGAGTCGTACGGCGTTCTCGCGCAACCACACCAGCGCGGTGTAGCAGTCGTCGAGCGCGGCCGGATACGGAGCCTGTGAGCTGCGCCGGTAGTCCGGGCTGACCACCACGGCGCCGGTGGCGTCGATCATGGGACGCACCGAGACGGCCTCACCGTCGGGCGAACCGAACGCGTAGCCGCCGCCGTGGATCCAGAGCAGCGCCGGAGCATCGGGGACCGGCGTGAGCGGAGCCATCACGATCAGCCGCAGATCGGTTCCGTCCGGACGAGTCACGGTGACCTCGTAGCGGCGAATCCCCCTGGCAGGCAGGTACTTCAGCAGCTTCAACGCGGTGGGGTCGCCCTTGCGCAGACTGGTGACGGTCTGCGTGCCTCCCATGAGTCGGTCGACGATCCGGCCCGGCAGGCGCAACGATGGATCGATCATGTCTTTGGTCACACGCATGGCAGGCTCATTTCGTCGATGGTGATGACGACCATCGGTTGCCCGTGGCTCGTCAACGATTTACTTGGCTAGCCACGTACTCTACACACATGTGTGTGGCTAGCCAAGTAACGTCGGGTATCGAGCCCCTCGAACGCCCCGAAACGCGTCGTGCCAGCCCTCCAGACGGGGTGACGGGCCTCGGGCGAACACGTGTCGGGGAGTATCGTGCGTACGTCGTGACGCACGATGATTCACACAGTCCGAAGGGAGACAGGACATGATGCGCCGCCACTCACCGACGGAAGTACGCGGTCTGCTCCGTACGGATCCGGGGTACCGGTGACACTGTCAGGTGCGCAGGTGCAGCAGATTGCCCGCGACACTGCGGAGACACTCGACGATGTCAGCCGCGGACATCCGTTCACTCCGCATCTGGATGTCTGGAAGGTGGGTGACAAGGTGTTCCTCATCGTGACCGACGACGACCCGAATCTGCAGATCATCACCGTGAAGGTGGACCCGCATCACGCTGTTGCACTGCGACATGACCACGACTCGATCACGGCCGGGCGCTATCTCGACAAGCGGCACTGGACCTCGGTCGGTCCAGGCCGGGGCGTGACGAAGCGGCTCGTCGAGGATCTGGTGCACGGCTCTCACGAGCTTGCAGCCGGCCACCGGTCGGGGTCTTGATGACTGATACACCGTCCCTGTTCGCGGCGGACGAGGTGTCCCGGCCGCTGGCGGACCGGCTGCGTCCACATTCGCTGACCGAGGTCGTCGGGCAGAGCCACTTACTTGCAGACGATGGTCCGATCGGCCGCATGGTCGCGACACGACGACTCGCGTCCATGGTGCTGTGGGGCCCTCCCGGATGCGGGAAGACCACTATCGCAAGGCTTCTCGCCGAGCAGACCGGTCTCGCGTTCGAACCGCTGTCGGCAACGTTCTCCGGTGTCGCGGACCTCCGCAAGGTGTTCGGAGCGGCGAAGAAGCGCCGCGAGGTCGGGCAGGGCACACTCCTGTTCGTCGACGAGATCCACCGGTTCAACCGTGCCCAACAGGACTCGTTCCTTCCCTGCGTGCAAGACGGCACCGTGGTCCTCGTCGGAGCCACCACCGAGAACCCCAGCTTCGAACTGAACGGCGCGCTGCTGTCACGCTGCCAGGTGTTCGTTCTGAAGCGTCTCGACGATCTCGCGCTCGAGCTACTCATCGGCCGGGCAGAAGATCTGCTCGGCCAACCGCTGCCACTCGACGACGATGCCCGCCACGCGCTGATCGCCATGGCGGACGGCGATGGTCGCTACCTGCTGAACATCGTCGAGCAAGTGAATCCGCTCCCCGGCCCCGTCGACACAGCAGGGCTCGCTGCGGCCGTGCAGAAACGGGCTCCGCTCTACGACAAATCGCAGGAGGGGCATTACAACCTCATTTCCGCACTTCACAAAGCGATGCGCGGATCGGATCCGAATGCGGCACTGTATTGGCTGGCAAGGATGTTGGACGGTGGCGAGGACCCGCTCTTCATTGCTCGCAGGATCACCAGGTTCGCGAGTGAGGACGTCGGGCTCGCCGACCCGAGCGCCCTCCAGCACACCCTCGCCGCATGGGACGCGTACGAGCGATTGGGGTCACCAGAAGGAGAACTGGCACTCGCCCAAGCCGTGGTCTATCTCGCCACAGCGCCCAAGTCGATCGCCGTCTACCGTGGCCTGAACCGGGCCACGCGTGAAGCGAGAGCGACGGGGTCGCTGATGCCGCCCGCACACATCCTCAATGCCCCCACCAAGCTCATGAAGGAGCTCGGCTACGGCGACGGCTATCGATACGACCCCGACACCGCGGACGGATTCTCCGGACAGAACTACTTCCCCGACGGCGTCGAACGAACGATCTTCTACGAACCCACAGGCAACGGCTACGAGCACGCCGTCGCTGAACGACTGCAGCACTGGCAGCGCCTTCGGCAAGCGTCCCATCCACGCCCTGATGCCGGGACAGCCCCACCACCGACGACTGCCACCGAGTGATGCTCGCCTCGGTCGCCCTCGTCAGGAGTGCTTCTCGACGTATCGGGTCATCGTCTCGAGCTGGTAGCGGGAGACGTCGTGGGCGTTCTCGTTCTCGGCGAACACACTCGACACCATGACGGTGTCGTTGTCGTAGAACCCGAGTTCACCGAGACCGCCGAAGAACTGGTCCCAGTCGACGTCGCCGTCGCCGATCTTCAGATGCTGGTGCACCCGCACCGCGTTGCCGGGTGGGTTGGTGATGTACCGCAACCCGTGCGAGCGGTGATGATCCATCGTGTCCGCGACGTGCACCAGACGCACCATGTCCCCGGCGGCGGCCATGATCGCCGGCAGGTCACCGCCCATGTGGAACTGGTGGCACGCCACGATCACCATGCCGATGTTCGGGGAGTTGATCCCGCGGATGGTGCGGATCGCGGCGAGCCCGTCCTCGACGAAATCGTCCGGATGCGGATCGATCAGGACGTCGAGCCCCTCGCGTTCGATGATGGGGACCAGTTCCTCCATCGACCGGTAGAACGCCCGCTCGGACTCCTCCGGCTTCTCCGGTCGACCGGAGAACTCGGTGTTCATCGTCGACACGCCGAGGTCGACGGTGATCTGGATGGCGCGTTTCCAGTACCGGACAGCCGCCTCGCGGGCGTCCTCGTCGGGACCGGACCAGCGCAGCACCGGCAGCACCGAGGCGATCCCGACGCCGGCGCCCGAGCAGGCCTTGCGGAACTTCGCGACCAATCCGTCGTCGGCCTTGGGGTGACCAAAGAACGGGATCATGTCCACGTGAGGGGTGAGCTGCAACCACTCGTAGCCCAGATCGGCGACCACGGCGGGCAGCTCGAGCAGCGAATGCGAATGATGGAACGGCGTCGGATCGAGCGCGATCTTCATGAAGTGTCCTGTACTGATCGGGAGTGAGCGTCTACCTGATCTCGTTGGTGCACGGCGGCAGTCACGAGGCCAGCGACCGAGTGGCGGGCGGAGGGGTTCTGGCAAGGAGGCCCCCGGATTCGACTCGCTGTGCGTAACCGTCTCGGACGAGCACGCGCTGAGCGTGGATGACGGTGTCGCGGGAGACTCGCAATCTCCGCGACAAGGAGCGTGCACTCTCCAACGTGTCGCCGTCGCCGAGCGCTCCGGAGTCGATCAACTGCCGAACCTGTTGCACCATCTGGTGATAGATCGGAACCGGGCTCGACGTGTCGAGTTCGATGCGGTGATGCGGCATGGCTGTCTCGCTCGTACGGTGTCGTCCGCGCCGGCATCGATGCAGGTGTCGGCGCGGACGTCCCGAGTCCTAGCGAGTGCCGCCGGCGGCGAGGTCGGCGATGGCGTCGATGTTGGTGGCGTCGATGAAGGACGGTCCCGTCAGCACGGCCTGCCCGCCGCCGAGCGTGTTCTTGTTGTTCAGGTAGAGCCAGAGCGAGTCGACCGCCAGGTATCCCTGCAGGTAAGGCTGCTGGTCGATGGCCCAGGCCACGTCCCCCGATTTCACGGCGTCGACGAGCGCACCGTTGGTGTCGAACGTCGCGATCTCGGCGTCACTACCTGCGGCGCTGCGTGATTCGACGGCGGCGAGCGCGATGGGCGCGCCCAGTGTCAGGACTGCGTCGATGGTCGGATCCTGCTGCAACTTCGCCTGGATGGTGGCCTGCACGGACGGCAGATCCTGGCCGTTGACGTTGAGATTCTCGATCTTCCCGCCGAAGCCCTCCGCGACACCGGCGCACCGCGCTTCGAGCGACACCGCTCCCTGCTCCTGGATGACGCAGACGGCATTGGTCGCACCGTCCGCCTTCAAGCGCTCACCGGCGGCGATCCCCGACGTGCGCTCGTCCTGACCGAAGTACCCCTGGACTCCCATGTCCTTCCAGTTGTCGTAACCGGAATTGAAGGCGACGACCGGAACGCCGGCAGCGACCGCGGCTTCGACGTTCGGTTGCATCGCATCGGGTTTGGCCAATGTGACCGCCATGGCGTCGACGCCGGAGTCCAGCGCGTTCTGCACGAGGTTCGCCTGATTCGGCGCCTCGACCTCACCGTTGTACTGCAGGTCGATGTTGTCCTTGGCGGCAGCCGCTTCCGCTCCGCGCCGGATCAGATCCCAGAACGTGTCACCGGGAGGGGCGTGAGTGATCATGGCGATCGTGGCACGCGGGGTGTCGGCGACGCCGGCGTTCGCACCTCCGTCGGCCTGGTCGGGAGCGCCACCGGAACTGCTGCACGCGGTGAGTGTGGTGGCGGCAGCGAGTGCCATGGCGACCGCAGCGCGACGTGTGGAAATCACGAGGAGTCCTACTTTCCGGGGAGGTAGACGGATCTATTTGACCGGTCTAGTAGCAGAACTATGACGTGGCACACAGGGCGCTGTCAAGAGGTGAGTCAGGTCAGGAGGGGACGGGACCCGACGTCGAACGAACGACCAGACGTGGTCGCAGCACGACGGACCGTGGTTCGGTACGTCCGTTGTCGAGTCGATCCACCGCGGCGTCGACGGCACTGACGGCCTGCTCGCGTGCCTCCTGGCTCACCGATGTGAGATCCACGTGCGCGAGCTGGGCCAGCACGCTGTCGTCGTATCCGGTGACCGACATCTGTTCCGGCACAGTGATTCCTGACCGTTGCAGTGCGTCGAGGAGACCCACTGCACTGCGGTCGTTCGACGCGACGACGGCCGTGGGGCGCGTGGCTCGCCGCATGACGGCCGCGGCAGCAGCCACGCCCGAGGCCTCGGTGAAGTCACCCTCGATGATGTCCACGTGGGCGTCGAGGCCGTGGCGGTGCATCGCTCGCACGTAGCCGGATCGCCGGTCCACCGCGATCGGGTTCGACCCGCCCGTCAGATGAGTGATGCGCTGATGGCCGAGCCCCACGAGATGGTCGACGACCGAGCTCATCCCGCGGAGATCACCGGCGCGGACCACGTCCACGTCGGGCCGGGCCAGGCGTCGACCCACCGACACGATGGGCACGCGGGCGTTCCACAGGCTCAACAGCTCGGACTCCACCTCGGGACCGAGAAGTACGACTGCCTCGCAACGGAAGTCGAGCAGGGTGTTCATCACCGCCTCTTCCCCGTGCGTCGGAGTGAGTGCGCCGAGGACCACCTCGTATCCGCGTTCCGACGCGTGCTCGACGAGGTGCTCGACCATCTCCGCATGAAAGGTGTTGCGAATGTTCGTCATCACGCCGAGGAGGTGCGTGCGACGCAGGGCGAGCAGTGCCGCACTGCGGTTCGGCCGGTAGTCGAGCTCCGCCGCAACCTCCATGACCCGCTCACGCGTCGCCGCGCTGGGCCCCTGCACGCCACGAAAGATCATGCTCACGAGCGCTTTCGACACCCCTGCTCGATCGGCGACGTCCTGCATCGTCGTGGTACGGGAACGGCCTCCGCCGCGGGACACCGAGCTGTCGGACACGCGGATCCCCTCATCGGTCGGCGGGCAGCACCCTTGACAGGGGCGTGATGCGACTCTCATAGTAGACCTACTAGACCGGTTCAATAGACCGAGTCAGTGTCCCCCCACCACGAATCTCGAGAGAGCAGTTCTCATGACCCACGACTCGATCGGCGTCGCCGTCATCGGCGGCGGTATGGCCGGCCGCGCCCATGCTGCCGGATACCGCATGGCCTCCACTCTCTTCGGCACCGACCGGCCCGACGTCCGCCTCGTCGCCATCGCCGACACGAATGCCGCAGTAGCCGACGACACTGCGAAGCGTTACGGGTACGAGCGCGCCGAGTACGACTGGCAGTCGATCGCCGTCGCCGACGACATCGACGTGGTCAGTGTCGTCGTCGCGAACCACCTGCACCGCGAGATCGTCGAAGGTCTGCTCGCCGCAGGCAAGAACGTGCTGTGCGAGAAGCCCCTCGCCGGATCGATCACGGATGCGGAGGCGATGGTTGCCGCCGCGTCGATGTCGTCCGGTATCGCCACCGTGGGGTACACCTACCGCCGCTCCCCTGCCGTCCAGGCCATCGCCGACGAACTCGCGGCCGGCCGCCTCGGCGACATCGTGCACTTCGACGGCCGCTATCGCGCCGACTACTCGCTCGATCCCACGGGTCCCATGACCTGGCGCTACCGAGGCGGCCCCGGCACCGGTGCGCTCGCCGACGTGGGCAGCCACCTGATAGACCTCGCCGAGTACGTCGCCGGCCCCATCACCGAGGTGCGCGGCGCCCAGTTCGCCACCGTGATCGGCGAGCGGCCCGTTCCCGTCGGCGTCACCTACGGACACACCAAGGCCGAGACGACCGGCGACATGGCCTCCGTCGAGAACGAGGACGTCGCCACCTTCACCGCGGCGTTCGCGGGCGGATTCGTCGGGACGTTCTCCGCCTCGCGTGTCTCCCATGCGAACCCGGACGGACTGTCCTTCGATGTCTTCGGCACGAAGGGATCGGCCTCCTGGGCGCTCGAGCGCGCTGCCGAATTCCACATCTCGACCACGGACATCGACGACGCCGTCAACGGCCGTCGCCAGGTGATCGTCGGGCCCCAGCACCCTTACATCCGGGGCGGACTCCCGATGGACGCCGGCGGCGTCGGTCACGGCAAGGCCGAGTTCTTCGCCTACCAGGCACGCGCCTTCCTCGACCAGGTCGCGGGGATCGACGGCCTGCCGCCTCTCCCCGACTTCGCCCACGGGTTGCGCGGCATGCAGCTCGTCGCCGCGATCACCGAATCCGCAGCGAACAACGGTACCGCCGTCAAGATCTGACCACTCGACCACCACACACAGAGGACCAGCCATGAAGCTCGGCGTCTACAACGCAATCCTGCACGACAAGCCACTCCCGGAGGCGCTGGCGACCATCGCCTCCCTCGGGCTCGAGGGCATCGAGATCAACTCCGGCGGGTTTCTCCCGCCGGTCCACATCCCCGTCGACGACCTCCTCGCCGGAACCGTCAGTCCAGCTGACTATCTCGCGACGTTCGAGGGAACGGGCGTCTCGATCCAGGGACTGAACTGCAACGGAAATCCGCTGCACCCCGATCCCGAGGTGGGACCGGAGGACGCCGACGATCTCCGCAAGTCCATCCGCGTCGCCGGGCTGCTCGGCATCGATCGCGTGGTCACCATGTCCGGCCTTCCCGCCGCGCATGCCGGCGGCGCCTGGCCCGCGTGGCACGTCAACACCTGGGACTCCGGGTATCTCGACTCGCAGGACTACCAGTGGGACGAGGTCGCGGTACCGTTCTGGAAGGAGATCGATGCCCTCGCCCGCGAGCACGGTGTCAAGGTCGCCATCGAGATGCACCCGCAGAACCTCGTCTTCAACCCGCCGACCATGAAGCGACTCGTCGACAAGGTCGGCGCCACCCACGTGGGCGCGGAGATGGATCCCTCGCACCTGTTCTGGCAGGGCATCGACCCGGTCAAAGCTGTCGAATGGCTGGGTCCGTTGGTGTTCCACGCCGCTGCGAAGGACACCCGCATCAACCCGAACTGCGAGATCTACGGCGTACTCGACGATCGCTTCACCCGCATCCCCGCAGACCAAAACCCAGTGGGCCTCGGCGGCAAGCACGTGGTCAACAAGTGGCCCGAAGACTCGGCCTGGGACTTCGTCGCCGTCGGCAACGGTCACGACACCGCCTTCTGGGCACGCTTCCTCGAAGCCCTGTACAAGATCGACCCGGACATGGCCGTCAACATCGAGCACGAGGACACCGCCTACGGAGCCCTCGAAGGTCTGAAGATCGCGGCAGAGACCCTCAAAGAAGCGGCCCGGAGGGCAGGCGTCTGAGATCCGCACGTTGCGCGACCCAGCATAGATCCGCTCGGTGGACGGCCGGACTCACAGCGTGAGTCAGCCGAGGCGGGTTCGTCACGGTAGGTCGCGCGGTCGAGCTCTGGGTCGGACCGGGCGACGAGTCAGGAAGGTACCCGTCGAACAGGATGCGTCGGCATCCGTCGAGTTCCGATGTCGGCGCACTCGTCGACCGGGCCGGTCAGAGCCGTGACTGCTGTCGATGTCGCCAGTCAGGCGCAGGAACCTGCGACTTTGCACGGCCGAGCGCGGCATTCCACTCACTATGTTGGTTGCTGACTCTCCGATCAACGATCGAGGAAAGCCGAAATGGGAGCGCAGAAGTCGTTCCACACCGTAGGCGGGCAGGCTCACGACCACGACCGTCACGCCGGTCGTTTTCTGACAGAAGCATCGAGTGCGCCGCCGCGTTGGTGTGGTGGCAACCTCTGTGAGCGATGTCAAGCACATTGCGACAGCGAGTGACATCGGGGGCGTACCGCCCATCTACGCGAAGCGAGCGGCCGCCGCGAAACCCAGGTCACAGCGACTGAAGATGGAGCCTCCTGTCAGGATTGAACTGACGACCTTTCGCTCACAAGGCTTCGACGACCCGATCAAGTGGATTCACCTGGACTCATGAATACCGGCCTGAGCTCTGTGTTCGTCCATCAGCGTCCGTCCCGGTCCACCTCCGTCCGTCCCGACTTGTGACACTCTCGTGACACCGAGAAACCGTCGGTTCGTTCTCACTGGATCTGTAATCGCATGCTGCACAGACTATCTCGTAGTCACTGGATCTGCTGACATCACGCCATTCGGCGTCGTCCACGAGAGTCGTCGTGATCGACGACATCGTCGTCGGAACCGTCAGGATCGAGTGGATCGGCACGCCATTTCCACTCGATGACATGCTCGTCGATCGAATGGTTCTGACACCGGCTCATATCGTGCAGCCGCGGAGGGCACTCGCCGACGCGGAACATCTGCCTGCCGGCACGACGACTCGAACCGTGGCAATGGGTATGTCGCTTCCGGCGCCAGCAGCGACGGTTCCACGTTGTCACGGCACCTCGGTTTCGCGGTGGATCTGCCCGAGAACCGGGCGCGGACAGAGGCTTGGATGATGGTTCACAGAATCGAACTTGTGAGGGGTATCCGCACGCGCGGAGGTCCATCTGAGCTGGCACCGATGTGCTGGCTGGTCCGCCGGAATCACCCGGTTCGCGAGTCCGATGGGAAGCTGGTCTCCGCTGTGACGCGACTGCCTGTGAACAGCATCTCGGCAGCGTGCTCCCCCCGGGCAGTGGAGCCCTCAGGCAATCGGCGGGTCCCGGCGCAGGCTCGTGTAGCTCACCCCGGTCAGCTGCTCGGACAGATTCCACAGGGCGGTCGCGAGCTTCAAGTCGCGCGAACGTTTACTGGACGAGACGACTGTCGGATGTCCACGCATCTCCCGGAACCCGTCGGGTCCGATGTACGAGCCTCCCTCGACGCCGGCGACCGTCGCCGCGTACAGCTGCGGCAATGCTCCCATGTTCGAGCTCTGACCGATGACGCCCGCTCCCAACGAGAAAATCTTGTCGAGGGCAGATTCGGTATGGGACGCCAGGTTCGTGGACGAGATACCGGGATGCGCCGCGACGGAGACGACCGAGGAGCGCGCTTCCGACAGGCGCCGCTGAAGCTTGTACGCGAACAACAGATTCGCCAACTTGGACTGGCCGTAGGCAGCCCAGCGACTGTAGCGGCGGTGCTCGAAGTTGGGGTCGTCGATCGAGATGTGTCCGCTCGTGTGCGCGAGACTGGAGAGCGTGACGATCCGGTCGGAGATGCGGTCGACGAGCAGTCCGGTCAACGCGAAATGGCCGAGGTGATTGGTCCCGAACTGCATCTCGAAACCGTCGGCCGTCTTCTTCTGCGGCAGCGCCATCACACCGGCGTTGTTGACCAGGACGTCGAAGGGCTCGGTTGCGTCGGCGAAGCGTCTCACGGAGGCCAGATCGGCGAGATCGAGCTCGCGAACGGTCGCAGTCGGCCCGATCTCGCGGGCGACATCCTCTCCCCTGTCGGTATTGCGACACGCGAGTACCACCTCCGCCCCACGTGCACCCAGGGCTCGGGCCGTGGCCGCACCCAAGCCACTGTTGGCGCCGGTCACGACGAAACGCCGCCCCGTCTGATCCGGGATGTCTGCGGTCGTCCACGTCGAGGTCACCGGTCCGACAGTAGCCGTGCGCGGCGGGTCACTCGGCGAACTGCGAAGGTTCTCGGATCGCTCCTGATCCGGTCAGCACGTGGGAACGACGCGGCGAGGTATTCGCTGGCTACGGAGGCGGCATGGACATCGACGTTGTTCGCGGTTGGTGGTCGATGCGGGGCCTTCGAGGAGTGCGGTGTCGCATCGAGCACGGCTCCGACTCAGAAGGACCAGGGTGCGAGTGGGACGTGGTCCTGGAGTCCCGTCCGAATACTGTGTCCGCGAGCGACGGCACGACGGCTGATTGCCCACGACGCGATTCCGACGCCATGGTGAAGCTGAGGCAGCGTGATACCCGCCGCGGCGATCATTTTCTCCATCTCGGCGTCCAGCGACAGCAATCGGCAGCATCCGTCTCGAGGGGTTCGACGACTAGTCGAACGAATCGAGACGCATTGCGCAAGAACGTGATTGCTCGGTATCGCCTACGCCGAGTACACACGCCTCCACTCCGACACCCCGCGCCGACAGCAGTTCGGAGATCTCGTCGATGCCCTCGTCACCCTGGTTGGCGGCAACGAGGTCGGGCAGTTTCGTCCATCCCCTGATCATCTCGAGACGCTCGCGCGGGTCCTCCACGATGGCAGCGAAGGTTGTCACATTCGATGGTGTTGATGGACACGTCGTCGAACGCGGTCGATGAACCGCCTGAGCGCCAGGAAACCGTAACCCACGTAGACCAGTTGTCGACGGGTCCGTCCGTACGCTGCTGCGTGGCCCGGGGCGTGGGTTATGCGCTCGGTCCGCTGGTCCTTGGCCTGCTGCACGATGCGAGCGGCGGATGGACCCTGCCACTGCTGTTCCTGCTCGCTGTCGCCTCGCTCGCGACCATTCCGGCGACCACACTTGCCGAAACGGCATTCGTCGAGGACGACTTGATCAGGTAGGGCTGCCTAGCGCGTCGGATGCACTCCGCGAGAACCTCAGCCGCCGCCGCCTAACGGGTTCCGGTGATGCCACCGTCCACCGGGATCGTCGCCCCGTGCAGGTAAGCCGCCTCATCCGAGACCACCCACGCGATGGCCGACGCGATCTCTTCCGGCCGACCCGGACGTCCGGCCGGAATGCCGACCGTCATCTGACTGATGACGTCGCTACTGGAGTCGTTGATCGGGGTTCGGGTGGCGCCGGGCGCGACGGTGTTCACTCGTACCCCCCGGGGTCCGAACTCGGCGGCCCAGCTTCGAGCGAGCTGAGCTTCGGCAGCTTTCGTGGCGGAATACAGGCCGACGAATGCATGGCCCACCGTGGCCATCCACGACCCGATTACCACGATCGCGCCGGTGCCTCGTTCGGCCATTGCCGGCGCCAGGGCTGCGGTGAGAACATGCGGTGCCCGGACGTTGACGGCAAGTGTCGCTTCGAGATCGGCGTCGGTGAGGGACACGGTGTCGACGGCGGGGCAGAGTGCCGCGTTGTGCACCAGGATGTCGACCCGCCCGTCGAGAGCGGTGGTCCACGCGGCGGCCAGCGCACGCAGATCGGTAGGTGACGCGGCGAGATCGCCGTTCACGAACGCGGCGGATCCGCCGGCGCCTTCGATCTCGGCGACGAGGTGCGCACCACGTTCGGCGTCGCGCCCGGTGATCACGACGCGAGCGCCACGGGCCGCGAGTTCGCGGGCGGTAGCGGCGCCTATTCCGCTCGTCGAGCCGGTGACGACGGCGGTGCGGTCGGACAGATTCGATGGGTTGCTCATGACCACCACTCCACAGTGCGATCACGTAACGCACCAGGGCGAGCACTGCCTGGTCACGCCGTGACCAGGCAGTGTCCGGGAAGTCTCCGTAGTCTCGGCAGGGTGCCAGCAGACAGATCCGCACTCGGGGCATTCCTCCGGTCACGACGTGACGCACTCACGCCAGCAACGGCGGGGATTGCGCCGTTCCCCGGACCGCGGCGCGTTCCGGGCCTGCGCAAGGAGGAACTTGCGGTGCTCGCAGGATTGAGCCCCGATCACTACAGCCGGCTCGAGCAGGGTCGCCAGCACACAGTCACCGACGACATCGTCGACGCCTTGAGCCGGGCCTTGCGCCTCGACGAGATCGAGGACGCACACCTGCGAAATCTCGCCGCTCCGATGCGCCGGAAACGCTCGAGCATGTGGGAGTCTCCACAACGACCCAATCCTGGTCTGCTCCGGGTGCTGACCACGATGGATCACGTTCCCGCGCTCGTCCTCGGGCGCCGCTCCGAAATCCTGGCGTGCAACACGCTGGCGCGGGCAGTCCTCGGCGAGGAGATCGACAGGGGTGCCGTACTGGTGCGCTGGCTCTTCCTGGACTCGCGTGCGAGGGAACGCATCGTCAACTGGTCCGATTACGCGTCAGCCGCGGTGGGGGCGATGCGCTACGAGGTCGGACGCCACGTCGCGGACGCCCGATTGACGGGTCTGATCGACGATTTACGTCTGGCAAGTGAAGACTTCGCCCATTGGTGGAATGATCACGGCGTAGCGGATCGCACGTCCGTCGACAAGAAGATCGCCCACCCCGTTGTAGGTCGACTCGCGTTCGGCATCGAATCTCTTGTGTCGCCCCACGATCCGGAGCAACGCTTGATCGTCTACACCGTCGAGCCCGAGTCGTCCACTGCTCGGGCTCTTCCGATGTTGGCGTCGTGGGGCCCGGCATCTGCCGAGTCGATGGGCTGACGCGCGGACGACGAATCGATCGATCGATCGGTCCGCCCGCGGGTGGTATCTGCAGCACCTTCGACTTTGCCCAGGTCGTCTCGTCGTTCACCGCCGCAACCTCCACGAGTCCCGACACGTACTTCACGCAGGTGCCGAATTCGCTTCGTCCGAAAGCCGAGCCGTACTCCTGCGCATCTCGCTTCGCCCACTGGCTGGACTCGGTGACGTGCAAATCGAGGATGTCGCCGACCACCGGTAACGCCGCGGTGGATGCGGCAGCGCGCGATCGGACGCTCGTACAGGTCTCACGGTGTTGTCGCTCATTGGTGCTCCCCCTGCGATGAGTCGGTGGGCGGAGTGACAGGCCCGAAGCGGGCAGCGCAATAGGGCTATTTCGTGACGTTTGTCCAGTTCAGAGGCATATCGAGAGCCTCCTGTCAGGATTGAACTGACGACCTTTCGCTTACAAGGCTTCGACAACCCGATCAGGTGGATTCACCTGGACTCACGAAACCCGTCCTGAACTGCTCCTTCGTCCACTGGCGTCCGCCTCGGTCCACCTCCGTCCGTCCCGACTTGTGACACCCTCGTGACACCGAGAACCCTCTACGTCGAACACAACTGGTCTTCAATACTCTGCCGAACAGCGTGTCTCGATTAGCAAAGGAGTAACTGAGGCGGGCCCTCGCGTACATCACCCTCTCTCCCGACGACGAGTTGCGGGAGAATGACATCGGGCGTGAGCGGTACCTCTGACAGCGGGCGCGGCGTGCGAGGAGACTGCGAACGGCCGTGGCGTTCGCAGTCTCCTCGGCTCGTCACATGGGTGGTCGGTTGTCGATGAGACGGCGTGCCTTGCCGATGGAGCGTTCCAGCGCCGCGGGGTGGACGACGTCGACGTTGACACTCACGCCGATGCGGTCCTTCACCAGCTTCTTGAGGGTGTTCGCGGCGAGGTGATGGGTCTCTGGTCCTGCGTCCGGTCGGGCCTCGACCAGGACCGTCAACGAGTCCATTCGACCTGCGCGTTCGAGAACGCACTGGAACTGAGGGGCCAGCGCGGGGACGGTGAGAATCAGTTCTTCGATCTGGGTGGGGAAGAGATTGACTCCGCGCAGGATGATCATGTCGTCGGTGCGGCCGGTGACCTTCTGCATCCGGCGCATGGTGCGTGCGGTGCCGGGGAGCAGACGGGTCAAGTCTCGGGTGCGGTAGCGGATGATCGGCATGGCCTCCTTCGACAGGGAGGTGAACACGAGTTCGCCTTCCTCGCCGTCGGGCAGAACCTCACCGGTGACGGGGTCGATGACCTCGGGGTAGAAGTGGTCCTCCCAGATATGAAGGCCGTCCTTGGTCTCGACGCACTCCATCGCGACACCGGGGCCCATGACCTCGCTGAGTCCGTAGATGTCCACGGCGTCCATGTCGAGGGTCTTCTCGATCTCCTTGCGCATCTCCTCGGTCCACGGCTCGGCGCCGAAGACACCGGTCCGCATGGAGGTGGTGGATGGGTCGATGCCCTTCTTGATCATGGCGTCGACGATGGTGAGCATGTAGGACGGGGTGACCATGATCGCGTCGGGGCGGAAGTCCTCGATGAGCTGGATCTGGCGTTCGGTCATGCCGCCGGACATCGGGATCACGGTGCAGCCGAGTCGTTCCGCGCCGTAGTGCGCGCCGAGGCCACCGGTGAACAGCCCGTACCCGTAGGCGACGTGCACTTTGTCGGACGGTTTGACGCCGCCGGCGCGCAGGCTCCGGGCGATCAGGTTCGCCCAGTTGTCGAGGTCGCCTGCGGTGTAACCGACGACGGTCGGGCGGCCGGTGGTTCCGGAAGATGCGTGGATGCGCGAGACCTTGTCCTGCGGAACGGCGAACATGCCGAACGGGTAGTTCTCGCGCAGGTCGCTCTTGACGGTGAAGGGGAACTTCGCCAGGTCCGACAGGTCCTCGAGGTCGCTCGGGTGTACGCCTGCCGCGTCGAATGCGGATCGGTAGTGCGGGACGTTGTCGTAGGCGTGTTGCAGTGACCACTGCAGTCGTTCGAGCTGGAGGGTGGAGATGCGATCACGCGACGCGAATTCGATGTCGGGTGTGTCGGTGGGTGTGGACATCACGCTGGTCATTTCTTGGATCTCCGGGTGTCAGGCGTCGAAGTCGACGGTCACGGTGTCGCTGAGGGGGAAGGTCTGGCAGGTGAGGACGAAACCGGCTGCGACCTCGTTGTCCTCGAGCGCGTAGTTGCGGCGCATGTCGACCTCGCCGCCGGTGACTTTCGCGCGGCAGGTGCCGCACACTCCGCCCTTGCAGGCGAACGGGAGGTCGGAGCGCAGTTGTTCGCCGGCGTCGAGGATCGACTCGTCCTGTGGGAGGGTGCCGGTGACGCTGCGGCCGTCGAGGGTGATGGTGACCTCGCTGCTCGGGCCGGTGACGCCGGGTTCGCGGTGCTTCTCCTGCGGCGGCGGGACGTCGTCGACGTAGAACAGTTCGTGATGGATGCTGCTCTTGGGCACACCCAACTCCGAGAGCACGTCCTGGGCGTCGTTGACCATGCCGAAGGGTCCGCACAACCAGAAATGATCGATCTCCGGTGTGGGGACGACGGCGGCGAGGATTGCTCGCAGGCGTTCGGCGTCGAGGCGGCCGCTGAAGAGCTCGACCTCGCGGGGTTCGCGGGAGAGCACGTGGATGACGTCGAAGCGCGCTCCGTAGCGGTCTTTGAGATCGGCGATCTCCTCGGCGAACATCACCGATCGGGTGCGCCGATTGCCGTACAGGAGTACGACTTCCGCGTCCGGGTTGGCCAGGACGGATCCGGCAATGGACAACATGGGGGTGATGCCGGACCCGGCGGCGATCAGGACGTGCCTGCCGCCGGCGGCGGGGTCGGCGTGGAAGGTGCCGGACGGTCCCTGGACATCGATGCGGTCGCCGGCCTTGACCTCGTGCACGAGCCACGACGAGAAGAGGCCGTCCGTAACTTCGCGTACTCCGACGCGGGGGCGTTCGCCGGCGGGGGCGCAGATGGAGTACGAGCGTCGGTGTTCGACGCCGTCGACGGTGCGGCTGAGCATCACCGATTGTCCTGGGCGGAAGTCGAATTCGCTGCGCAGGTTGTCGGGGACGTCGAAGGTGACCGCGACGGCGTCGTCGCACAGGCTCTCGACGTCGGCGACGGTGAGGGTGTGGAAGGCCTTCTTACGACTCGGGGTGACGACGGGTTCGTCGGTGACGGTCATCAGATTTCCTTCACATGGTCGAACGGTTCGAGGCAGTCGTCGCACCGGTACTGCGCCTTGCACAAGGTGGCGCCGAACTCGGAGGTCAATCGGGTGTTCGACGACCCGCACTGCGGGCAGTCGATCAGCCGCGGCCTGACCGTCAGAGTGAGGGGAACCGGGCCTGTCGTGCGCGCCGGGGCGGGGCCGGGCACCGAGTAGCCGGTCTCTCGCAACTTTCGGCGACCGTCCTCGGAGATCCAGTCCGTGCTCCATGCGGGCGTCAGGCTGGTGATGATCTCGACGTCGGTGTAGCCGTGGTCGAGGAGCTTGTGCTCGATGTCGTCGCGCATCGTGGCCATCGCCGGGCATCCGGAGTACGTCGGGGTGATGGTGACCAGCACGCTGCCGTCGCGGCGGACCTCGACCTCGCGCAGGACGCCCAGGTCGTCGAGCGTGAGCAGCGGCATCTCCGGGTCCATCACGGTGGCCGCGATCCTGCGCGCCTCGGTGGTGGTCAGATCGGTGGTGGTCGTCTCGTCGAGTGTCATCACCACACTCCCTCCGGGTGTTCCCGTGCGACGACCTGCATCTCGGCGACCAGGGGTCCCATGGCTTCGGTGTGGATTCCGTGGCGTCCCGCTCGACCGCCGATGGTGCCGACGGATCGTCCCTGTGGGGCTTCAAGCTCTGCTGCCTTGAAGACCTGTGTCAGGACGGAGTCGAACTCCTCGCGCACCGTGCGCGGATCGACAGCGACATCGACTGCCGCGAGCGCGATTTCCTCGTCGGTGGGGACGAACAGCTCCCCCACGTAGGGCCAGACGAAGTCGAGGGCGTCACGTACCCGCCGCTGGGACTCCTCGGTCCCGCATCCGAGGGTGACGACCCAGCGCGCCGAGTAGTCGCGGTGGTAGGTCAGTTCCTTGACGCCCTTGGCGGCGACGGCGGCGAGAACCGGGTCGCGTGAGGTCTGCAGGCGGGTGAACACCGCGAGCCGCCAGGTGGTGAAGACGAGCATGCGCACGATCGATCTCGCGAAGTCGCCGTTGTCGAGCTCGGTGAGGCGGACGTTGCGGAACTGGGCGTCGGAGCGGAAGAACGCCAACGCATCCTCCGCGGGCGCGGGTGAGGTGTCGGAGACAACGGGCACGAGCGAGGTGTCCGCTGCCGCCGCGCGGGCGAGGAGCAGTCGGGCCTGTCCGAGCAGGTCGAGCCCGACGTTCGCCAGCGCGACCTCTTCCTCGAGTTCTGGGGCGCGAGTGGCCCACTGCGCGAGGCGCTGCGCGCTGATGAGGGCGTCGTCGCCGAGCATGAGGCAGTACGCCGCCAGTGCCGCGAGGTCGACATCGTCGGGGACGGTGGTGTCGACGCCGGCGAGCGGGTCGTCGAAGCTGGTCCCGAACGCCCACTGCCCGTGCGAGTTCTCGTCGACGAGACCTTCGTAGGCGTTGTCGTGATCAGTCATCAGGTTCCTGTCAATCCTCGTGGTCGGGCGATCACATGTGGGGGACGTTGTCGGGGATCTCGTAGAACGTGGGGTGGCGGTAGACCTTGTCGCCGCTGGGGGCGAAGAAGGGGTCCTTCTCTGCCGGCGAGGACGCGACGATGGAGTTGGACGGGACCACCCAGATGCTCACGCCTTCGTTGCGGCGGGTGTACACATCGCGCGCATGGCGCAGTGCCATGTGATCGTCCGCCGCGTGCAGGGACCCGACGTGGACGTGGTTGAGTCCGCGCTTGCCTCGCAGGAACACCTCGTACAGTGGCCAGTCCGCTTTCACCGCAGCCGGTTCCGGCGTGGTGGGGACACCCTCGGTGGGGACTGCGCCGTGGCCGCCCTCGGCGGTGAACTCGGTCATGAGGCTGCGATCCTTCGCTCACGTGCGGCGAACGCGGTGGCTGCCTCGCGCACCCAGGCGCCGTCCTCGTGGGCTGCTCGGCGGTTGGCGATGCGCTCGACGTTCGAGGCGCCGTTGCCCTTGATGACCTGCATGAACTCCGACCAGTCCGGCTCGCCGAAGTCGTAGGACTTGCGCTCGGCGTTCCATGCCAGGTCGGGGTCGGGGAAGGTGACTCCCAGTGCCTCTGCCTGCGGGATGGACATGTCGACGAATCGCTGACGCAGCTCGTCGTTGGTGTGGCGCTTGATGCCCCACTTCATCGACTGCTCGGTGTTGGGGCTCTCGTCGTCGGGCGGGCCGAACATCATCAGGGCCGGCCACCACCAGCGGTTCACCGATTCCTGCACCATCGCGCGCTGCGCATCGGTACCGCGCATCATGGTCGAGAGCAGTTCGTATCCCTGACGCTGGTGGAAGGATTCCTCCTTGCACACGCGGATCATCGCGCGTGCGTACGGCCCGAACGAGCTGCGGCACAGCGGCACCTGGTTGCAGATCGCGGCGCCGTCGACCAGCCAGCCGATCGTGCCGACGTCGGCGTAGGTCAGCGTCGGGTAGTTGAAGATCGAGGAGTACTTCTGCTTGCCCTCGATCAGCTTGACCGTCAGGTCCGCACGGTCCGCGCCGAGAGTCTCGGCGGCGGAGTACAG
Organism: Rhodococcus sp. BP-316; assembly: GCF_019836105.1. NCBI lineage: Bacteria > Bacillati > Actinomycetota > Actinomycetes > Mycobacteriales > Nocardiaceae > Rhodococcus > Rhodococcus sp. BP-316. Next base: position 240,970 of record NZ_JABUEE010000009.1, read on the forward strand.
GTACAGGCCGTGTCCGGCCTCGTCCTGCACCTTGGCCATGAGGATCGCCTTGCGACGCAGCGACGGCGCGCGGGTGAGCCAGTTGCCCTCCGGCTGCATGCCGATGATCTCGGAGTGCGCGTGCTGGGCGATCTGGCGGATGAGCGACTTGCGGTAGCCCTCGGGCATCCAGTCGCGGGGCTCGACGCGCTGCTCCGCGGAGATCGTCGTGTCGAACGTGTCCTGCAACGACTCGACGGTCGGTGCGTCTGACATGGTCATATGTCCCACTTTCATTACCGAATGATCGGTTGGTAACTCCAGTATGCGCCGTGGGTGGCACGGCACACAAGAGGCAATCTGAATCGCCGGTTCCCGAGCGCTCAGCGTCCGGTGAACGCGGGCTTCTGCTTGGCGAGGAAGGCGGACACCGCGCTGCGGTGATCGGAGGTCTGTCCCAGTGCGGTCTGCGCTGCGGCTTCCCGGTCGAGCGTCTCGTACAGGCCGGTCGCGTTGGCGCGCACCAGGGCTTTGACCTGCCGGTACGCCTCGGTGGGTCCGGTAGCGAGCGCGCCGGCGAGCGTCTCGGCGGTGGTGCGCACCTCCTCGTCGGGTACGACTCGGTGCACCAGGCCCCAGGTCTCGGCCTGTCCGGCGGTGACCTTGTCGCCGAGCAGGAACAGCGCCGCCGCGCGGCTCGCGCCGAGGGATTCGACGAGTGCGTGGCTCAGGCCGGAGTCGCTGGCCAGACCGATCCCGGTGAAGGCGGTGGCGAAGGTCGTCGAGGTTCCGGCGACGCGGATGTCGCCGGCCAGTGCGATGCCCCAGCCTGCTCCCACGCAGGCTCCGGGGATCGCCACGACGACCGGGACGCCGAGCTCGCTCAGCGACCGGATGAGGGGGTTGTAGTGCTTCTCCACTGTGTTCATCGCCGTCGACGGGTCGGCGTCGAGCGCGGCGACGTGTTCGCCGAGATCCTGTCCGACGCAGAAGTTCTTGCCGTCGGCGGTGATGAGTACGGCGCGGACGGAGTTGTCGGCGCGCGCGGCGTCGACGGCGTCCTTGAAGGCGATTTTCATCTCGGCGTCGAGGGCGTTGTGCGCCGAAGGGCGTGCGAGGGTGATCGTCGCGAGTGCGTCGGTCACCGAGAGGGTGATGCTCATGCGTTCTCCCAACGGTGGAACCCGGTACCGGATTTGCGGCCCAGCTCGCCGCGGGCGACCTTGTCGCGCAGCAGCTGCGGCGGGGTGAAGCGTTCTCCGAGGGTGGAGGCGAGGTGCTCGGCGATTGCGAGGCGGACGTCGAGCCCGACCAGATCGGTCGAGCGCAGCGGCCCCATCGGGTGCTTGTAACCCAGTTCCATGGCTCGGTCGATCGACTCGGCGTCGGCGACGCCTTCTTCGAGCATGCGGATGGCTTCGAGTCCGAGGCAGACGCCGAGGCGGCTGGTGGCGAAACCCGGAGAATCGTTGACCAGGATCTCGGACTTGCCCAGTTCGCTCACCCACTGCCGCACCCTGTCGACGACGTCCGGCGAGGACGCCGGTGCTCGCACGATCTCCACCAGTGTCGAGGCCGGGACCGGATTGAAGAAGTGCATGCCGACGAACCGCGACGGGTCGGTCAGCGCGGCGCCGAGCTCGGCGATGGAGATCGAGCTGGTGTTGGAGGCGATGAGCGTCGAGGGGGACACCGTGGCGTCGAGGGCGGCCAGGACCTCGACCTTGAGGGCCGGGATCTCGGGGACGGCCTCGACGACCAGATCGAGGTCGCGGCCCAGCTCGCGTGGTCCGCTGACCGTGGAGACCCGGCTCAGGATGTCCGCCGGCAGTGCGCCGCCGAGCTTTCCGCGTTCGTGCGCCCGAGCGAGACCGGTGGCCACCCGTTCGAGGGCGGCGTTCTGATCGGCTGCCTCGGCGATGGTGACGTGGGAGCCGAGGGTCGCGAACACCTGCGCGATGCCCGCGCCCATGCGTCCACCGCCGACGACGCCGACGTGCTGGGGATGGGTCATCTTTTCTTCTCCAGAAATGCCGTCATGCGGCGTTGTTTGTCCTCGGTCTCGAACAGGACGGCTTGGGCGATGTCGTCGGCCCACGGGTGCGAGCCCGGCGCGTCGACGATCTTCTTGGTCAGAGTCAGTGCCAGTGGTGCCTGTCGGGCGATGCGGTCGGCGAGCTCGTGCGCTGCGGAGAGCGGATCGTCGACGACGGACATCACGAGACCGGTGCGCAGCGCGGTGTCGGCGTCGAGGGTGCGGGCGCCCAGGAGGACCTGCTTGGCGACCGAGACGCCGACCAGGGTCGGGAGTCGGTAGCTGGCACCGGCGGCAGCCATGATGCCCAGGCCGGGTTCGGGGTTGCCGAACACTGCCGTGGCGGAGGCGATGCGGATGTCGCAGGCGTAGGAGAGCTCCGCTCCCCCACCGAGGGCGTATCCGCGGACGGCGGCGATCGTCGGTAGCGCCAGTGCGGCGATGCGGTCGAAGAGGTTGCGGTTGATTCCGCGCAAGGCATCGTCGCGGGTCCGCGCCCTGAGCTGGTTGATGTCGGCGCCGCCGGCGAAGTGATCTCCCTGTCCGGTGAGCACCAGCACTCTGGGGTGCTGCTCGAGACCGGCGCAGACCTCGTGCAGTTCGGAGATCATCTGGGCGTCGATGGCGTTGCGCTGCTTCTCGCGTGCCAGTGTGACCACCACGCGGTCCTCGCGTTCCTTGACGGCGAGGGTCTCGAAGGTGGTCACGGGGCCTCGATCAACATCGACACACCCTGGCCGACACCGACGCACAGGGTCGCCAGTCCGCGGGAGACCTTCTCGCGCTCCATGCGGCCGAGCAGTGTCAGCAGAATGCGGGCGCCGGAGGCCCCGAGGGGGTGTCCGAGGGCGATGGCGCCGCCGTCGGCGTTGACGATCGTGTCGTCGAGTTTCAGTTGACGGATGACGCCGAGGGACTGGGCAGCGAAGGCCTCGTTGAGTTCGACGGCGCCGAGGTCGTCGATGCTCCAGCCGGCGCGGGCCAACGCCTTGTGCGTCGACGGGACGGGACCGAGACCCATGATGTTGGGGGCGATGCCGGCGCTTGCGCTGGTGACGATGCGTCCGCGGACCTCGAGTCCGTACTTACGCACCGCGTCCTCGCTGGCCACGACCAGGGCCGCAGCGCCGTCGGTGAAGGGGGACGCGGATCCGGCGGTGACGACACCGTCCCGGCGGAACACGGTCTCGAGCTTCGCCAGTTTCTCTGCGGTGGTTCCGCGCCGCGGAGTCTCGTCCTCGGTGACGTCGCCGTTGCGCGTCGGTACCGAGACGATCTCGTCGACGAAGCGTCCTGCGTCGACGGCGGCGATGGCGCGCTCTTGACTGCGCAGGGCGAAGGCATCGCTCTCCTCGCGGGTGATGCCCTCGGCCGCGGCGACCTCCTCGGCGGTCTCCCCCATCGACAGCGTGACCTTGCGGATCTCGGGTCCGGCGCCGGCGGCGATGTCGGCGTCGTGCGCGGTGAATGCCGGATTGGTGAATCGCCACCCGAGTGCGGTGTCGAAGATCTCGCCGGGCTTGGCCCAGGCAGTTCCGGGCCTGGCGAGAACCCAGGGCGCACGCGTCATGGACTCCACGCCGCCCGCGACGATGATGTCGGCCTCGCCGCTACGGATCGTCGACGCGGCGTTGGCGACCGCGGTCAGTCCGCTCGCGCAGAGCCTGTTGACGGTGTAGCCGGGCACCGAGTCCGGTAGCCCGGCGAGCAGAGCTGCCATGCGAGCGACATCCCGGTTGTCCTCGCCGGCCTGATTGGCGGCCCCGAGGACTACCTCGTCGATCGCGTCGGCGGGAACACCTGCACGTCGCACGGCCTCGCGGACGACGATGCCCGCGAGGTCGTCCGGGCGCACGCTCGCGAGCGCTCCGCCGTAGCGACCTTGTGGCGTCCGAGCGCCCGTCACCAGAAATACTTCGCCCACCATGTGCTCCTTCGGCCGATCATCCTGCATAGTAATAACCGAACATTCGGTCGTCACGCAAGACTTGACGACACGGATGGGGTGTGCCGCCACGCTGAACTCGGCGAACCTGAGAGGATGGAGTCATGACGACCGCACGTGCACCGCGCAGGACGGGTCTGCCGGGACGACCCGGCTACGACCTCGACTCCCTGCTGGCCGTCGCCGTGAAGGTCTTCAACGACAAGGGCTACGACGGGACGTCGATGGAGGTCCTGGCCGGCCGGTTGGGCATCACCAAGTCCTCGATCTACCACCACGTCTCCGGCAAGTCCGAACTTCTCGAACTCGCCCTCGCTCGCGCACTGAACGCACTGTTCGCGGTGACCACCGAGACCGGCGCCACCGAGGGCCGTTACATCGACCGCCTCGAGCACCTGGTGCGTCGCAGCGTCGAGATCCTCGTCGCCGAGCTGCCCTACGTGACGTTGCTGCTCAGGGTTCGCGGCAACACCGAGGTGGAGCGGCGTGCACTCGCTCGCCGCCGAGAATTCGACGCCTTCGTCTCGGGCCTGGTCGTCGAGGCCGCCCGCGAGGGCGACCTGCGGGCGGACATCGACCCCGCACTGGTCTCGCGTCTGCTCTTCGGCACGGTCAACTCGTTGATCGAGTGGTACAAGCCCAGGACCGGAGGATCGGCCGACGCACTCGCCGATGCGGTCGTGGCGCTGACCTTCGACGGGCTGCGGCGCCAGACCCGCTGACCGGCTGCGCCGTCTGCGGCGAACCCGGAGGACTCCGCTCACCGGCCGTGTCGCCGTCGAGATTCCCGGCTCGCGTCCGGCCCCTGGTCTCTTGACACAGGGGTGCTCCTGGGGCGATGGTAATTACCGACCGAACGTACGGTGAGACGGAGATTTGTTGTGAGCTCAATGTTGGAAAGCTATGCACAGGGCCGTTGGTTCGCTGCGAGCGATGCGGGGACTCCGCTCCTCAGCGCGATCGACGGCAGCGAGGTCGCTCGGATCTCGTCCACGGGACTCGACGTCGCCGCCATGGTCGACTACGCCCGCACGGTCGGCGGACCGGCCCTGGCCGACCTGACCTTCCACGAGCGCGGTGCGCTGCTCAAGCAACTGGGCCTGACCCTGCTGGCGGGCAAGGAGGAGTTCTACGAGCTCTCCGCCCACACCGGTGCCACCAAGCGTGACTCCGGGGTCGACATCGACGGCGGTTTCGGCACGGTCCTGAGCTACGCGAGCAAGGCCCGTCGTGAGCTGCCCGACGACACCGTTCATCTCGACGGACCGGTGGAGCAGCTGGGGAAGAAGGGCACCTTCCTCGGCCAGCACATCTACACCTCACGTCGCGGTGTCGCCGTGCAGATCAATGCCTTCAACTTCCCCGTGTGGGGATTCCTCGAGAAGCTGGCTCCCGCCTTCATCGCCGGCGTTCCCACCATCGTCAAGCCCGCGAGCCAGACGGCGTACCTGACCGAACTCGTCTTCCGCAGAATCATCGAGAGTGGGATTCTCCCCGAGGGCTCGGTCCAGCTGCTGTGCGGCAGCGCCCGCGGCATCATCGACCATCTCGGCGGCCAGGACTCGGTGGCGTTCACCGGCTCCGCCGACACTGCGGCGTCGCTGCGCTCGCACTCCAACGTGGTCGGCGAGGGTGTGCACTTCACCGCCGAGGCCGATTCCCTGAACGCCTCCATCCTCGGTTCCGATGTGACGCAGCAGGATCCGGAGTTCGACCTGTTCGTCAAGGGCGTGTTCCAGGAGATGACGTCCAAGGCCGGCCAGAAGTGCACGGCCATCCGCCGCGTACTCGTGCCCACTGCCATGCTCACCCCGGTCGTCGAGGCACTCACCGCTCGCCTGGGCGCCGTCGTCGTCGGCGACCCCCGCGAGGAGGGCGTCACGATGGGAGCCCTCGCCAGCATCGATCAGCGCGACGAAGTTCTCAAATCGATACGGGGCCTGACGAAGTCGGCGTCCGTCGTCTTCGGTTACCCCGACAGCGTCGACCCCCGGCCGGGCGCGTTCATGGCACCGGTCCTGCTGACGGCCGGTGACAAGACCGCACCGGAACCACACGAGATCGAGGCCTTCGGCCCCGTCTCGACGGTCATCGGTTACGAGGACACCGCAGATCTGCTCGACCTCGTCGCCCGCGGCAAGGGCTCACTCGTGGCGTCCCTGATCACCAAGGACCGGACACTCGCGCGCGAGGTCACGCTCGGATCGGCGCCGTACCACGGCCGCATCCTCGTGCTCAACAGCGAGAACGCGCGTGAGTCGACCGGTCACGGGTCTCCCCTCCCGGTCCTGGTGCACGGCGGGCCGGGGCGCGCCGGCGGCGGCGAGGAGCTCGGCGGCATCCGCGGAGTGCTGCACCACATGCAGCGCACCGCGATCCAGGCCACGCCCGACATGCTGACCAGCATCGGGAACAAGTGGGTGACGGGCTCGGAGCAGACCGTCGGCGACGTGCACCCGTTCCGCAAGAACCTCGGCGAGCTGCGGCTCGGCGACACCATCGTCGGCGGACCCCGTCAGGTCACCCGCGCCGACATCGACCACTTCGCCGAGTTCACCGGTGACACCTTCTACGCCCACACCGATCCCGAGGCCGCAGCGGCGAACCCGCTCTTCGGTGGCATCGTCGCGCACGGCTACCTCGTCGTCTCGCTCGCTGCCGGACTGTTCGTCGACCCCGATCCGGGTCCGGTGCTGGCCAACTTCGGCGTCGACGACCTCCGCTTCCTCACCCCGGTGAAGGCGGAGGACTCGCTGACGGTGACCCTGACGGCGAAGCTCATCACCCCCCGCCAGTCCGCGGACTACGGCGAAGTGCGGTGGGACGCAGTGGTGGCCAACCAGGACGGCGACCCGGTCGCCACCTACGACGTGCTCACCCTCGTCGCGAAGCCGGAGGGACAGAAATGAGTTCACGGATCGTCATCTGCTACGGCGCACCGCAGGACAACACTGCGTTCGACGAGCACTACACCACCGTGCACGTCCCGCTCGCTGCTGCCGTCCCCGGGCTCACCGAGTTCAGTTGGGGCAAGGTCGAATCGATCGACGGGAAGGAGCCCCCGTACTACGCGGTGGCGTATCTCCACTTCTCCGATGCCGACTCGTTGGCGGCGGCACTGGCCTCCCCCCAGATGCGCGCCGCAGGCAAGGACGTCCGCAATTTCGCCACCGGCGGCGTCACGATGTTCACCCAGAACGATCAGCGCGTAGCGCTCTGAAACCCCGGCGGGTCACGGGCGCGTCACCGACCCCGTGACCCCGTGTCCCGCCGGCCCCGACCTCCGATCCACCCCTGCTCAGGAGAGTGCACGCCATGGAACGACACCGAGTGGCTCACGCCATGTTCGCCGCCGACGTCGCGTCGCAGAAGCTCGGGATCGAGATGGTCGAACTCGGCGACGGGCATGCTGTGATGTCGATGACGGTCACGCACGACATGGTCAACGGTCATGCCATCACCCACGGAGGATTCGTCTTCCTCCTCGCCGACACCACGTTCGCCATGGCGTGCAACAGCTACAGCGACTCCGCCGTCGCCGCGCGATGCGACATCCGCTACCTCCGCCCGACCAAGGCCGGAGACCTCCTCGTCGCCGAAGCCGTCGAGCGGGCTCGTTTCGGCCGCAACGGCATCTACGACGTGCGCGTCACGCGCGGCACCGAAGTGGTCGCGGAATTCCGCGGTGACAGCCGCACCATCTCCTCCTCCACCGCGTAGACGCGCCGCCGCGAGTCACCGATCACCTGCTCACCGACGCGCCGCGTATACGATCGCTGCAGTCGAGGTCTGACTCGGCACGCACACGCGGTCGCTCGCAGTAGACGCCGGCGGCACCGCCGGGTCGGACTTGCGCCGGCCCCGCTGCGGCGGAACGGGAGGAGCGGACATGGGAACGGGAACGGACACGCAGGCGCCGAGGTTGACGCTGCGCGAACGCAACCGTCGCCAGACGCGCCGCGCTCTGCTCGACGCCGCTCTCGAGGTGTTCGCCGAGGCCGGATACGGGTCCGCATCCGTGGAGAACATTGCCGAACGGGCCGGGGCGGCCAAGGGAACGCTGTACACGTACTTCCCGCAGGGCCGTGAACAGCTGTTCTGTGAGCTCTACGAAGAGATCAACGACGAACTCATCGACACCGCGACCGCCATCCACGCCGCGGAGTCCGGCTTCGTCGATCGCGTCGTTGCCATGACCTCCGCGGTCGCCGATGTCGCTGCCCGCCCGAGGCTAGGCCGCTTCTACGCCATCGACGACCCCTCGCTCGATCAGGCTGTGACCCCCGTTCGCGGTCACGCCTCCAGTGTCATCGCGGGATACATCGCGCAGGACTACGCGGACCTCGCCCCGTCCACGAGCCGTGACGGCGAACCTGCCGCGGATCCGCAGACAGTCGCGGAGCTTCTCACCGGGGCCATGCGGACGGCCCTGACCAGCATCGCGCACGGTGTGCGCACCTCAGACGACGTGACCCGAGCCATGCGCGCTCTGGCCGAGGGGCTCGTCGTCGCCGCGGCGCGGACAGACACGGCCACCGACCCCACTTAATTGTTCGGTCCGTTCAGATTCTGCACGCTTCGTCTTGACTCTGACTGTTCCGCAGGTGATGCTGGAGTCGTGCTCACGCAGTGAGCATCATCACCGACCATTCGCCGGGCCGTCAGTCCCGAGCGACCGGTAGGCGGTGTCGGCGGACGAAGGAGTATCGGTGACCGATCGGCCGAGCGCCCCGCCGCAGACACCGCCGATCGAACGCCCGGGCGCATACCACCCGGCCGACACAGCGATCACCCCGGTCGAGCCCGACGACGACGCTCGGGTCGACGGAGATTCGACCGCACCGTCGGCGGGCTCGACCGTCGAACGCCAGCTCTCGGCGCCCCGACGCACGGCGCCCACCGCCGCATTCCCGTCCCTCTCATCCCTGTCCTGCCTACTCTGAGGTGTTCTGATGACTGCACTGCACCCCGCCGACACGCCTCGGACGACCTCCGGATCGGCTGATCTGCTCCAGCGCCGGTACTCGGTACTGGGTCCCAACACCCCGATGTTCTACGTCGACGACCCGCTGCAGATCGTTTCCGCGTCCGGCGTCCAGATCACCGGCTCCGACGGACGCACCTACCTCGATGCCTACAACAACGTCGCCCACGTGGGGCATTGCCACCCCAGGGTGATCGAGGCCGTCACGCGCGCGCTGTCGACGGTGAATGTGCACAGTCGCTACCTCACCGACACCCCGATCGCCTACGCGGAAGCGCTGCTCGCGCTGTTCCCGGAGTCGCTGGATCGGATGTTCTTCACCAACAGCGGATCGGAAGCGAACGACCTCGCGCTGCGCTTGGCCCGGTTCCACACCGGCAATTCGGGGATCCTGATCAGCGATCACAGCTACCACGGCAACACCCAGGCGTTGATGGCCGTGACCACAGGCCTGACGATGTCCGAGCCGATCGGGAAGCACGTGCGCACATTCACCGCCCCGGACCTGCGCGGCAGCACCATCTCGCTCGACGAGGCGTTCGCTCAGCTCGACGCCGCGATCGCCGATCTCGAACAGTCCGGTCACGGACTGTCGGCGGTGCTGTTCGATCCCCTGTTCTCCACCGAGGGTCTGCCCGATCTGCCCGAGGAGTACATCGCGGGACTATGCGCCCGCGTCCGCGCGGCCGGGGGCATCGTGATCTGCGACGAGGTACAGAGCGGATTCGGGCGCACCGCGGATCACATGTGGGGTTTCCAGGCAACGCACTTCGACCCCGACCTGGTGGTACTCGGCAAGCCGATGGGCAACGGGTTCCCGCTCGGTGCCGTCATCGCGCCGGCGGGGATCGTGGAGCCGTTCTCCGCCGCCAACACGTACTTCAACACCTTCGCCACGACCCCCGCGGCGGCAGCTGCGGGTCACGCGGTCCTCGACGTCATGGAGAGCGAGGGGCTGATGCAGCGGGCGCAGCAGGCGTCGGTGCTGTTCGAGAAGGGCTTCCGCGAACTGGTGGACGGCGACGAACGCCTCACCGGCGTGCGCGGAACCGGAATGTTCCTGGGTATGCAATTCGTCGATGCCGCGACCGGCGCCCCAGACGGGGCCACCGCCAAAACGATCGTCGACGCCATGCGCACCAACGGCGTCCTGATCGGACGGATCGGCCGTAACGACGAGGTGCTCAAGATCCGGCCCCCTCTCGCCTTCGGTGTGGAGGACGTGCCGGTCGCTCTCGATGCGTTCGACAAGTCCCTGCGCTCCGTGCGCCGCTAGAGCCGCACCGCTTCTCGGCGCCCCCGACGTACGGTGCGCCCGGCGAAGACGGTCCGATCGACGAGGGTGCGGTAGATATCGGTGCTGTCGATCGCCGTCAGATCGCGATCGAGGACGAGGAAGAGGACGAGGAAATCGGCGGACTTCCCGGCGCTGATGGTGCCGGTCTCCGCGCCCATCCCCGTCGCTGTCGCCGGCAGCGAGGTGTTGTCGAGCATGTCGCGGAAGGGCCACATCCGGTCCATCGTCGACGCGGGCACCACTGCTCTGATGGCCTCGGACATGGGGCTGGGGAACCACAACGTCGGCGAAAGGTCCGCGACCACACCGAGTTCGCGAATCGCGGGATGTCCTGCGGTGAACGAATTCGGTGTGCGCAATGTGGACCGTCGGGCCTCGTCCGCGGGTGCTGCGTGATGTCTGCACCGCGTCGAGGATCTGCCGTACCGCACCGTCGCCGGTGTAATGGAGCTTGCAACCCAGACCCCGGTCGTGGCAGTTCTCGAGCAGTGCCGCGGTGTACGACATCGGGATTCCGTCCACCACGGCCCTACGAAATCCGGACGCAGATGTCTCGTGCGGTACTGCTCGGCGAGCAGCTCGTCGCCTACCTCGCCGACGTCGACGACGACATCGCGTGGGGGCATCGATGCCACGATCCGGTCAGTTCGTTCACGGTCGTCCACGCACATCGGTTCGGGTCGGCACGGGGCCTCGTAGCCGCCGATTCACAACCGGATCTAGAAAATTGAACGGAGCGTCTAGATATTGACCGATGCGTGTGTTTGGATGATCCAAGTCACATCGAAAGGACTCCCATGACTCTGACCTCAGACGTCGACGCTTTCACCACCACCCGACTGCTGGACGCGATCGCGCCGACCGACGGCGGCCGGGACATCCTCGATCCCGCTACCGGTGCGGTCGTCGGACGCGCTCCGGAGCAGACTCCCGCCGAGCTCGAGGACGCCATCGCCCGCGCCCGCGCCGCTCAGCCGTCATGGGCGAAGCTCTCGCACAGCGAGCGCAGTGCCCACCTGAACGCCGCTGCCGACGCCATCGAGGCCAACGCCGAGGCGCTCGCCGAGCTGCTCTCACGCGAGCAGGGCAAGCCCCTCAACGGTCCCAACGCGCGCTTCGAGGTCGGTGCCTGCGCATCGTGGCTGCGGGCGACCGCCAGCTTCGAGCTCGCACCGGAGAAGGTCGTCGACGACGGTGTCGGACACGCCGAACTGCACTACCGACCCCTCGGTGTCGTCGGCGCCATCGGACCGTGGAACTGGCCCATGATGATCACGGTGTGGCAGCTCGCACCGGCTCTGCGCATGGGTAACACCGTCGTGGTCAAGCCGTCCGAGTACACCCCGCTGTCGGTACTCGCTCTCGCGCACGTGATCAACACCGCGCTGCCCGCAGACGTGCTGCACGTCGTCGCCGGCGGCCGCGACATCGGCGAGGCCCTCTCGGGACATCCGGGCATCGACAAGCTGATGTTCACCGGATCCACCGCGACGGGCAAGGCGATCATCCGGTCCTCGGCCGACACGGTCAAGCGCCTGACGCTCGAACTCGGCGGCAACGACGCCGGCATCGTTCTCCCGGACGTCGACGCCAAAGCTGTTGCTCAGGACCTGTTCTGGGGAGCGTTCATCAACACCGGTCAGACCTGTGCCGCGCTCAAGCGGCTCTACGTCCACGAGGACGTGTACACCGAGGTCTGCGACGCACTGGTCGAGGTCGCGGCGGGAATGCCGATGGGTGTGGGACTGGACGAGAACAACGTCCTCGGACCGCTGCAGAACAAGGCCCAGTTCGACATCGTGGCCACGCTGGTCGAGTCCGCGAAGGCGTCCGGTGCCAAGGTCCTGACCGGCGGTGACCCCGTCGCCGATCAGGCCGGATACTTCTACCCCAGCACACTCGTCGCCGACATCGACAACTCGAACGATCTGGTGACGCAGGAGCAGTTCGGTCCGGCTCTGCCGATCATCCGGTACTCCACGATCGACGAGGCCGTCGAGATGGCCAATGCTCTCGACGTGGGTCTCGGCGCGTCGGTCTGGTCCTCGGACGTCGACCGAGCACGTGAGGTCGCCGCGCGTATCGAGGCGGGCACGGTGTGGATCAACAAGCACGGCGCCGTGGACCCCCGCGTTCCCTTCGGCGGCGCGAAGCAGTCGGGCTACGGACTCGAGTTCGGCGTCGAGGGACTCAAGCAGCTGGGTGCACCGCAGATCATCAGTTACTGATCGACCACGACAGAGATGCTCGGTGCCCGCACCCCGAACGGGGTGCGGGCACCGAGCATTTCGTGTGAGGGGCCGGGACAGCGCTCATCTCGGAAACCGCGGAGATGTCGGGCCCGCGGAACCGTGGCCCACGGAGAATGTGGTGGTCTCCCGGGCCACGGCACGCCCGAATGCACGAACGCCGCGGCGACCACACACCTACGGTGAACAGGTGGGCGGCCACCGCGGCGGCGGCACGAATGCGAGCGGTCAGTTGCCGCGGGCGATCCAGTCGGCCAGGTGGGGCGACTCGGCGCCGATCGTCGTGCCGTCGCCGTGCCCGGTCAACACCGTGGTGTCCTCGGGGAGAGCGAAGAGACGGTCCCGGATCGATCCGATGATGGTGGGGAAGTCGGAATACGAGCGGCCCGTCGCGCCGGGTCCTCCGGAGAACAGGGTGTCGCCGGAGCACAGGACTCGCACTTCGGGCAGGTGCAGGCACACCGAGCCTGGTGAGTGTCCGGGCGTGTGGATGACCTCGATGTCGGTGCCCGCGACGGCGATGCGTTGCCGATCATCGAGCATCCAGTGGGTCACGTCGGGGTGCGACTGCTTCCACAACACGTCGTCGCCGGGATGGAGCAGCACGGGAGCATGCAGGGACTCCCCCAGTTCGGGGGCGACGGTCACGTGGTCGTTGTGCCCGTGTGTGCACAAGACGGCGTTGACGTGCCGCCCGGCGACGGCATCGACGATCGGTTGCGCGGAGTGGGCTGCGTCGATCACCACGACGTCGGTGTCGTTGCCGATGAGGTAGATGTTGTTCTCCACCTCCCACGTCCCGCCGTCGAGCGCGAACGTTCCCGAGGTGACGACGCGTTCGATCCGCAGTCCGTCGCGGTCGAGGATCAGCTCGGCGGTCACAGGACCACCACCGAGCGCAGCACCTCGCCGGCATGCATGCGGTGGAACGACTCCTCGACCTGATCGAGTTCGATGCGCTCGGTGACGAACTTCTCCAGCGGCAGTCGGCCCTGGACGTACAGGTCGACGAGCGTGGGGAAGTCGCGTTCGGGCAGGCAGTCGCCGTACCAGGAGGACTTGAGTGATCCGCCGTGGGAAAAGAAGTCGATCATGGGCATTTCCACGCGCATGTCGGGTGTGGGGACACCGACGAGCACGACGGTGCCGGCGAGGTCGCGGCTGTAGAAGGCCTGCTTCCAGGTCTCCGGTCGCCCGACGGCGTCGATGACGACGTCGGCGCCGTGACCTCCGGTGAGATCCTTCACCGCCTCGATGGGGTCGACGTTCGAGGCGTTCACGGTGTGGGTGGCGCCCAGGCCCTGCGCCCAGGCGAGCTTGGTGTCGTCGCGATCGATCGCGATGATCACCGAGGCTCCGGCGAGGGCGGCGCCGGCGATGGCGGCGTCGCCGACTCCGCCGCAGCCGATGACGGCCACCGAGTCACCGCGGCCGACGTTTCCGGTGTTGACGGCGGCACCGAGGCCGGCCATCACGCCGCAACCGAGCAGTCCGACGACGGCGGGGTCGGCGGTGGGGTCCACGGCGGTGCACTGGCCTTCGTGGACGAGGGTCTTGTCGGCGAAGGAGCCGATGCCCAGTGCCGGGGTGAGTTCGGTGCCGTCGGCCAGGGTCATCCGCTGGGAGGCGTTGTGGGTGTCGAAGCAGTACCAGGGGCGGCCGCGCTTGCAGGCGCGGCACTGACCGCAGACGGCGCGCCAGTTCAGGACGACGAAGTCGCCGACCTGGACGTGGGTGACGGCGTCACCGATGGTCTCGACGATGCCGGCCGCTTCGTGACCGAGGAGGAAGGGGAATTCGTTGTTGATGCCACCGTCGCGGTAGGTGAGGTCGGTGTGGCAGACCCCGCAGGCCTGAATCTTCACCACCACGTCGTGGGGGCCGGGGTCGGGGATGACGACGTCGACGAGTTCGACGTCGACTCCTCGGGAACGGGCGATGACTCCGCGGACGGTCTGAGGCATGGGTTTCCTTCGTGTGGTCGCCGAGACGGCACTCGGTCAGGGACGGACGGGCTCGTACGGGCGGGGTGCTGGGGTCGGCCGGTGCGGATGCACCTCGACGGTCACCGTGATGCAGTGCGCATCAACGTTCCGAAGTCCGGGGTGTCGAGGATCTGGTGCAGTCGTCGCACACTGGTGTCGAGTTCGCCTCGGTAGTCGTAGTCGTCGTTCGTGTCGGCCCCATCGTCATCGCCACACTCCAGAGCGCGAGAGTGGCCCAGTTGCAGGCGACGGCGAACAAGCGGGTGCGGGCGACGAGATGGTCGTCGTTCGCACCGAAGTACGTCTCACAGAAGTGGTGAACGGTGTCGACGTCCATCTCGAAGTACGAAGCCGCGAAACCGAGGTCGTAACAACGGTCCCCGTTGCCGGAGAGGTCGTAGTCGATGAGTCGGAGGTCTCCCGCGGCAGTCTCGAGGACGTTGGGACCGTAGAGATCGTTGTGGCACGGGACGAAGTCGTCGACCCGCAGATCCAGGACGGTCTCGACTCGGTGCACCTGCCGACCCAGGTCGTCGAAGTCGGCAGGGAGGTCACCTCCGCGCTGGCGCGCCGAGGCGAACATGGTGCGAGCCCGGGCGAAAGCGTTGTAGTCGTTGTGGAATCGGAACGGCGAGTCGTGCAGTCGCCTGGCCGTGGTGGCCAGGCGCGGCGCCCACAAATGTCCGCCGGTATCGAGAGCGGAGCACGAGGGCAGGAAGTCGAGGACGAGAGCGAGCGGGTCGGCCACGACCGCCACCACCGGTGCGCCGATGCCGACGTCCCCGGCGAGCATCGAGTTCTGCATGACCGCGGCGGAGGGTGGGATCACCCCGACGCTCTCCCACATCGTGTTCCACAGTATGACCACGAGCCGGCGCTCGCCGACGGAGACCAGGAAGTTCTTGTGGGCTCCGCCGCCGGGCAACCACTCGACGAGAGCGGCACGGTCGGCGGGGAGGCCGGGGACTCGCGCCAGCACCCGCCGGACCGCGTCCTCGTGATGTGCGAGTTCGTCGGTGACGTCCTCGCCGGCCGAATCGTGGCCGTCGTTACCGTGATCGGGCATCGATGACGGTCCTAGCCGCGGGTCGAGGCGATCTCGTATCGACCGAGGTCGAAGCGCGCGAGTTCGGCATGGTCGATTCCTTCGGTCATGTCCGCCAGGATGCTGCCGATCACCGGGGCGTAGCGGAAGCCGCGGCCGTTGCATCCTGCTCCCAGCACGACGCGCTCGTGCGCCGGGTGGCGACCGATCAGCCAGTGCCCGTCCTCGGACTCGGTCCACATGCACACCGTCGTCGCCACCGGGTCACCGGTGACTTCGGGCAGTCGTGAGCGCACGAAGGACATCACGCGGTCGAGGTCTGCCCGGGTGATGTCCTGAGTCAGGGAATCGGGGTCGATGACGTTGCCCTTTCCGGGAACGCTGACCTTGAAGGTGCCGTCGGGTTCCGGGCATCCGTAGGACGGTGCCGAGTCGTCTCCCGCGGGGGCGGCGACGTACAGCGACGGCAACCGGGGCGCTGCGGGATCGACTGCGAAGTTGGCGAGGACCTGGCGCTCGACTCGGGTCGGGAAATCGAGTCCGAGAACGGAATTGGAGAATGCGCCGACCGTGACGACCAGCCGGTCCGCCTCGTAGCGCCCGTTGGCGGTGGTGACGACGACGCCGGCGTCGTCGGCGGACCAGTCGAGCACCTTCTCGCCGTACTTGACCTGGACCCCGGCTTCGCGGCCGAGCTGCTGCATGGCCTGAATCGACGGCTGCACCAGTGACACTGCGCCGTTGGGCTCCCACACGGCGAGCTCACCGTCGGCGATCCGGACCCGGGGGAAACGAGCGCGGGCCTCGTCGCCGGAGAAGATCTCGTGCTCGAACGGCGAGGCGGTGAGGTTCTCGAGGGTGTTGTCGAACCACCGCGATCCGGGTGCGCCGACGAAGACGTTTCCGGTCGTGGTCATGACCTCGGTGCCGGTGCGGTCGGCGATCGACTTCCAGGCTGCGAAGGCCTTCTGGGTCAGCTCGACGTACTCCGGTCCCGTGCTGTTCGACTGGCGCGCCAATCGGGTTGCGCCGGCATGGGATCCGTGAGTGTGAGGCGGGGTGAAGGCGTCGATGGCGAGCACGCTGTGTCTGCGCTCGGCCAGTTGCCAGGCGGTCGAACTGCCCCAGGTTCCAGCTCCGATGATGATCACGTCAAAGCGCGACATGGCCGACACTCTCCTTGGTCTTCGAGTTCGTCGTTGAGCGATCGGGGGTGATCGCGCTCGACTGCGTACAGGTCGGGCCGGGTGCGCGGACACGCAGGACCGGTGGTGATCGAGGAAGATCGCACGCGGTGGGGTAGTGACTCCGCTCACTGCGTGCGCCCAGTCTAAACGCGACGGACCGAAAGTCAATACGGAGAGCACACTTTTTGAACGGACCGTTCAAGCAAAGTGTGATGACGTGCTGGCCGCCGGACGCTCGGCACTGCCGCGTGGGCCCGTCACGCGGTCCGTGCGGCCCGGGACGCCATATCGGTGCCGCCCGCCAGGCCCCGCACCAGGATGTCCAGCTCGGTGACCAGCTCCTCCGGCGTGACTCGACCCCGAGCGATGTCGGTCAGCCCGGACCGCATCGCGCCCACGAGCAGAGCTGCGAGCGCATGCGGATTGCTCGTCCGGATGTCACCGCGCGCGGCGGCGTCGGTGAGATCGGCCGCGATCAGACGCGTCCATACACTGGACGCATGACCGCGCACGGGGTCGAGAGCGAGATCCAATGACGGGTCGTCGATGGAGTAGAACCGTCCGACCAACGGTCGGCCTGCCACGTCGAAGAGGGTCCGAGCCAGAGCCGACGCATGGTCGGCGAAGTCTCCCGGCAGAGCGAAGATCCGAGCGGCCCGTTCGAGCAGTTCGGTGTTGATCTGTTCGTAGAGCTCTCGGAACAGCTCTTCTCGTCCTTGCGGGAAATAGGTGTAGACCGTGACCTTCGACGTGCTGGCGAGCGTTGCGATCGCCTCGACGGTGGCGCCGCCGTAACCGGACTCGGCAAAGATCTCCAGCGCGGCCCGCAGCAGCTCATGGCGTGTTCGCGCCTTGTTTCGCTCGCGGAGCGACGGCGTACGGGCCTTCGAATGTTGTGCCACGCATCCCCCTTTCGTGCACAGGGCGGTCGGCCCGAGCAGAACGACACCACAATTGTGTACGAACCGTACGACATACCGAAAGACCGTCCGCAAAACATACGCACCGTGTTATCAACATGCGTCGACTCACGAGGTAGCGGAGAACCGACTTCGTCCCGGCCGCCGTACGCCCGCGAGGCCGTCACCGCCGTCCGATGCCCCCACCCCGCATCGCACCGCGTCGTGCGTCGACCTCTCCCGAGGTACGCCCCCACCACATCGAAAGCAGGCATCATGCAGCTCGACGGAATGACCTCGATCGTGACCGGTGCCGGCACCGGTATCGGCGCCGCCATCGCTCGACGCCTCGCGGCCGAGGGCGCGAGGGTCTGCCTCGTAGGTCGCCGCCCGGAACCACTCGAGGAGGTGCACCGCGAGCTGCCGGCCGGTTCCTCGGTGGTGTGCGTGGCCGACGTGTCCGATCCGGCCGATGTCGAGCGGGCGGTCGCCGCGGCGGTCGAGTTGGGCGACGGCTCCCTGAACATCGTGGTCAACAACGCAGGTATCGGTCCTTTCGGCTCGATCGGGGATCTGGACCTGCAGGAATGGCACGACGCGATGGCCGTCAACGTGACCGGTCCGATGCTCGTCATCCGCGCCGCCATCGCTCATCTGAAGTCGAGCACGGGCGCGTCGGTGGTCAACATCTCGTCCGTGGCGGGCCGCCGGCCGTTCCCGGGCCTGGCCGCGTACTCCACCACGAAGGCTGCGTTGATCATGCTGACCCAGCAGGCAGCGGTGGACTACGGACCGGACGGCATCCGATTCAACGTCGTCTGCCCGGGGTGGGTCCGTACGCCGATGAGCGAGCGCGAGATGGAGTCGGTCGTCGAGCTACACGGCGGCGACGTCGAGACCGCGCTCGGGCGGGTCAGCCGCGACGCTCCCCTGCGACGGGTCGCCGACCCGGACGAGATCGCTGCCGTGGTGACCTTCCTGGCCTCGAGTGCGTCGTCCTTCATGACCGGCGACGTCCTCGCCGCAGACGGCGGATCCACCCTCCTGGACGTCTCGACGCTCGCCTTTCAGGCGGACGGCGCGTAACGACCGTGTTGCGTCGGCACGGAGCGGATCCAGTGCTCACAGCGACCTCCGTCGAGGTCACGGGCGGTTTCAGTCATCGGGAGGTGTTTCACCGACGTAAAACTTGAACGCACCATGCAATATTTCACCGCCTAGTCTTGCTTTTGTGAGATGTGCAACATACGTTCGGTGCATCAACCCGCACTGAGCCGCCGTCGGTCCCCACGGATCGAACCAGCACCGCGCGATGGTCACGACGACGACGACGACGATGCCGTCCGGCCAGCGCGTATCCCCTCCGGGCGCGACATTCGAACGCGACCTCCTCACCTCGCCGCGCCAGGTACACACGACAGGAATCCCGGCTATGACTGACACCACTCCCATGACCGCGTCCGAGACGCTGCGACATGCGGAAACTGTTCTTGCCCTCGCGCTTCCACGATTCGGGTTCGCCTCCGACCTCGTCCCCGAGCAGTTGCCGGTGTCGGAGAACGTCTCCTATCGCGTCAGGCCGGTCGGGCAACGCGCCGTGGTGGTGCGCATCAGCCGCCCTGGTGGCCACGACCTGCAGGTACGGCGGTCCGAGCTGGCGTGGGTCGCCGCCCTCGGCGCATCACCGGTGTCCCTGGTTCCCGAGGTTCATCTCTCCTCCGACGGCAACACCGTCGAGACCGTCCGCCTGCCGGGGTCCGATCTGGACTATCACGTCTCCGTCTTCGAGTGCATCGATGGCCAGCACCCGCAGGAGGACGACTACACCACGGTGATGCCGATGCTCGGCACCATCACCGCCCAGCTGCACACCCACTCCGCGCAGTGGCGCAGCCCGGCATGGTTCTCCCGCCCCGACTGGAACCTCGACGCCGCCTTCGGACCCGCTCCGCGCTGGGGCGACTGGCGATCGGGAGTGTTCGACACCGCCGAGGTCGAACACCTGACGAAGGTGCAGGAGCACATCCAACGGCGGCTGCGCGCCTACGGAACGACCCCCGACCGGTACGGCCTCATCCACGCCGATCTGCGCGCTGCCAACCTGTTGGTCGACGGTGACAGATGTCGCCTCATCGACTTCGACGACTGCGGTCCCGGATGGTTCATGTACGACCTCGCCACCGCGATGACCTTCGCCGAGGATCACCCCCAGGCCGACGAGTACATCGGATCCTGGCTCGACGGCTACCGCTCCGTCAGAGAGCTCTCCGCCGAGCACGAGCAGGAGATCGACACATTCTTGCTGCTGCGCCGCATGCTCACCATCGCCTTCCTCGGCACGAACCCCGACATCGCGGTGAGCCGTGAGATGCTGCCCGGCCTGGCCACGGGAACGTGTGAGTGGTCGGAGAAAATCTTGAGCAAGAACGCCGCCCGGTTGTGATCGACCGCGATCCGCAGTCCCCGTTCGAGCTCGCCGGCGACGCCGTCGAGATCATCCTGGTGCGTCACGGATCGACCGCGCACGACCACGACG
This sequence comes from Rhodococcus sp. BP-316, assembly GCF_019836105.1. NCBI lineage: Bacteria > Bacillati > Actinomycetota > Actinomycetes > Mycobacteriales > Nocardiaceae > Rhodococcus > Rhodococcus sp. BP-316. Next base: position 261,111 of record NZ_JABUEE010000009.1, read on the forward strand.
AGCCCCCGGTCGGTGGGCACGCCGACCCGCCGCTCTCGCCGCTGGGCCGAGATCAGGCGCAGAACGTCGCCGACGTCCTGCGCACCCTCGACCCCGCCACCACCTCGCTGTTCGTCACCACCCTCCAACGCACCTCGCAGACAGCGGAACCGATCGCGAGCGCACTGGGACTGGAACCCACGGTGATGGCCGACCTGCGCGAGATCCACCTCGGTACCTTCGAAGGCTCGGCCTTCGAGGAACGCCGCCGCGCCGACGACCCACTCCTGCGTGAGGTGTTCGAGAAGGAACGCTGGGATCTCATCCCCGGCGCCGAGTCTTCCGATACCTTCAGCGACCGGGTCCGCCGCGGCCTCGACACTCTCGCCGAGAGCACACCGGCAGGAACGACTGCGGTGGCGTTCGTCCACGGTGGAGTCGTCGCCGAGATCTGCCACCTCGTCACGGAGAGCCGGCCGTTCGCGTTCATCGACGTCGAGAACGGATCGATGACCCGCCTCGTCCACGGACCCGACCGCGACTACACCTTGCGATCGTTCAACGACACCTCCCACCTGCGCAGCGCGATCCGCACGACAGGTCCACCCTCCCCGCAGGTCGTCGCCGCCGGATGACGACGACGGTCACCGCCGCCCCCGCCTCGACCGGGCCCTGACCCACCGGGCACAGCCCGCGTCGGCGCGGCGGCGTTCCTCGAAGGCCGAGCCTTCGAAGGTACCGAGGTGGATCTCGCGCAGGTCGGCCATCACCGTGGGTTCCAGTCCCAGTGCGC